>NZ_FNAM01000037.1:3291-61954 GCF_900101845.1 Sporomusa acidovorans
TTACTCTGACGCCTAAAAATAATGTAACACAAGTAAATCGTGTTACTTTGTTACTCATTTAAATACCTATTATCTTACGCACTGTTTTAAACAAACCGCGTTTAAATTAATACTTAGAAATTATCAAGTAAACAGAAAAACCGCGTAGAACGTTATAATCCACGCACTATAGTAAAAAAGCATAGGCCTCAACACTCTTTGCCGGCTTTTATTGGATTAGATCCCTGGCTGGACGAAAGCACATGCCGCGCTAACGTTAATGCTTTTGATTAATAATGTTTATTATATTATTTTCATAATACTGGACTGGTATGCGTAAAATCTTGATAAAAGAGAAGACAAAGGGATGGTGGTTCTGTCTCTAAGACATTGCCTCCGTCCCCTTGTCTTCTCGTCTTTTCCACGAAAGAATAATAAATTAACCTGCTTTCACCTTCATTTCATAGCACGGTGCATCAAATAATTGTACGATAGAATTTGCCAGCCAATCAGTCCTAAGATTACTGACGAACTGGAAATAGGCAATGCCGTGTAAGAGACGATATCCTCCGTATTCGCATCACTTTGGGAACTGTGGGATTGTGGGCTATTTGACAAATCCAACTGAAAACCCAGTGACAGCACCTTGTCTTTTCCGTCAATAGCTTGTTCCGGCGGTACACGATAAACAGAAACTTGAAAGCATGATAAACAGAATAGAAATATTAAAACCGCAAGCGTTGTCAACATGGTTGTTTTTGCCGCTTGCCCTGTCAAAATAAATTCACGTTCATCCCGCTCTTTAAGAAATGTAATTTTAGATAATATCTTTTCTCTAAATTCTGCCGACAGCATAAGTCTAACACTTAGATAGAGAGAAATAAGCATCCAAGAACCAAAGACCGCACACCCGCCAAAATCATACCAGACTTTCGCATATACATTTGTTTGTGCAGCCTTTTGCAAGTCAAAAATAAACAGAAAAATAAAATAAAACATTAGTACCGGTAACTCAAATAAAAAAACCTTTAACAAAAATTCGTCAAACTTTCTCATTCTGCTCCTCCTCAACCGAAAAAATCGTATTAATATCTGTTTTAAAATATCGCGCTATACGAAAAGCCAGCTCTAGAGATGGATTATAGCCCCCCCCTTCGATTGCCACAATAGTCGCTCTTGTTACGCCAATTGCTTTTGCCAACTGTTCTTGGGTCAGTCTATGTTCGGCCCGAAAAACATGCAGGCGATTGCTGATTGTAAGCTGTACTGATGATTTAGTCATTTATTACTCCCTTCCACAATCTTCTATAAACAATGTATAATTAATTATTCTAAATGTCAAGTTTATTTTACTTTTAATTTATATTATTTTTTACCAATCTCGCCCCTTAAGGTGCGAGAGAGCTTGGACTCAGTTTAGGCTAGATAAAATATCTAACTATCCATAAAAGGAGGAACTGGCGCATTCTATAGAGAATAAAAAATGTAATTTATTAACTTTTAACAGAGGAGCTTATGGATTATATATATTTATCCGTCATGGGTTCATTGATTGGAACGCTTGCGATAGTTCTGATTTCCATATATCTATATGTATTGTACCGTGTTCGCTATATGGGTATATGGGCCATAAGTTGGCTTGTCCTTCTCTTTAGGTCGGCTATTTTTGATTCAGGATTATTTTCCTGGAAAGAACCCGAATCCGTCTTAGGTTTGACATTATATCAATTGTTGACTTTCATCTTTGTCCTGCTGATTGTTTGGAGCACTTATAGCTTTATAAAAAAGCCGCTTAGTAAATGGTGGATATATGGCACTGTCATCAGTTTCATTTTAAGTATTACCTTGAATATTCAATGTTTCTCCTTACTGTATAAATTATTACTACCCATCTATTCCGGCTGTTTTGCATTCATATGGGTTGGCTTCCTTTTTATACGTCATTCTGAATCACCTATCTTCGGCCGCTTGGTTACCGGTTGTGCTTATATTCTAGTGAGTCTTATCAACTTTTCAGCGCCTTTTATAATGTATGGCTCGTGGATGCTTCCATGGGGATACGCTTTTGGTGGAATATTGCGGTTAGTTATTGCTATTGGCACTTTAATACTATATTTCGAAAAAACCAGAACCGATTTATCCAATAGAGAATTTCAATATAAATTATTAACAGAAAACGCCATTGACGTAATCTACTATTATCGCCTCCCCCCTGAAGCCACAATTGAATATGTAAGTCCCTCCGCTCTGTTGGTTACCGGTTATGCCCCCGAAGAGTATTATGCTGATAATAACTTAATCTTCAAATTGATTCATCCTGACGACAAATCCCTGCTTGACGACTTCATCAATAATCTGCCATGCTCTTTGGAAACGCCGCTGACCCTACGCTTATTCCGCAAAGACAAAGCCACCCTCTGGGTCGAACAAAAATGTGTCCCTATTCACAATGAAAAAGGGCAGCTCGTGGCACTCGAAGGCATTATTCGTGATATTACGCAACGAAAAAAGCTGGAACAAATGGCCTCAACATTTGACAGGATGAATATGGTAGGCAGCATGGCGGCAACTGTCGCTCACGAAATCAGAAATCCCATGACTACTGTGCGCGGCTACCTGCAGGTACTGGGACGAAAAGAAAAATATCAACCGGATAAAGAAAAATTTACACTAATGATTGAAGAAATAGACAGAGCCAATAATATTATCCGCGAGTATCTTTCTTTATCCCACGAAAAATTAGTTAGTTTAAAGAAATGCTCTCTAAATTATATCATTGAGGCCTTATTCCCTTTGATCCAAGCGGACGCTAATTCTTCCAAAGTATATGCCTCGCTTAACCTTAGCGATATTCCCGAATTGTTGCTGGACGAAAATGAGGTTCGTCAACTGTTGCTGAATTTAGTCCGTAATGGCATTGAGGCAATGCCAACAGGCGGAAATCTGGTTATTCGTACTTTCCGTGGAGACAACAAAATTGTTTTATCTATCAGCGACCAGGGTTCGGGCATACCGCTCCATATCTTGGATCATTTGGGTACACCATTTTTTACCACAAAAGATACAGGCACCGGCTTAGGTCTTCCAATTTGTTACCAAATAGCCCACCGTCATAATGCCAGTATTAAGATTGATACCAGCACTACAGGAACTACATTTTTCGTGTATTTTAGTCCGCCAGTCCTATAAAAACCCTAAATGATCTCAGCCCTTTTTCGGTGAGCAAATCACTGAAAAGGGGCTTTTTTACATCTTAATATTGTACACATTTCAACATTATTTTCCATCTCTTTACACTATTACAGGAAATTGTATTCTTTTCTCCGTAACCCCTATTAGGGGGGTGAGCGTTATGACGACATAACTTTTTAAAAAAGTCTATTCGTTAATAACTATTATGAAGGAGAGAAGAACATGATAATCAATAATGAAAAAACAAATTCCTGCGTAACAGTAACTCCAGAAAATTCAATTAAAATTTGCGTAGCTAAAGCCCTGGAAGAAAAGAAAGAAGTATACCGCTTCCGCTATCAGATCTATGTAGAAGAAATGTCTAGGCATTTTGAAGAGGTAGACTACAATAATAAGCTAATATATGATAAATTAGACGAATGGGCAGTGCTGTTATATGCCAAAGTTGGTTCAGAGATAATTGCCACTTATCGAATCAATATCGGTACCATTGCAGACTTTCCCCAAAGAGTAATAGAATTTTTAGCTCTGGATACATTTAACAATGGCGTTATTGAACATGGCGATCATAAATTTGCCTTTGCTACAAAAGTAATGGTCACTCCCGCTTATCGAAGCTCGCCAGCGTTCTATCGGCTTATGACAAAATGCTATGAAATTTGTTGTTATGAACAAGCCCAATTTCTCTTTGGTATCTGCAACTTTCATTTGCTTCCTCTCTATGAACAACTAGGTTGCCGCAGATACTACAAAAACTTTTTTTATCATGGTCACGGCTTAGCGACCCCTATTGTTATGCTTATAGATGACGTTCAGCATTTCCGCAAAGTACGTTCACCGCTTTTTCGCATAGCACGGAAAAGACAATCATTAAATACCAACGTAGTTGAATGGTTTGATAGCGTTTTCACCAATAATTCATCCATTATTAATAGTCAAATTATCACAGAAGAAGAATTATGGAATCTTTTAGGCAAACACTTAACTTGTCCGCCAACTGAATGCATAACGTTACTGCATGGCTTATCAGAAATGGAAGCGAAAAAATTCCTTCATAGCTGCGGGATTGTTGTCCACTGTGATGCAGGCGATAGGATTACGTTTCAAGGTGATGTAAGTTATACTTATAATCTATTAATTTCCGGCAAATTAAAATCATTAACCTTCCAGCGCCCAATCAAGGAATACACCGTACCCGGTCAACACTTTGGAGCAAACGGATTAACGGAGAGCAATACACAAACGGAAGATATTATTGCCGTTACTTTTGCAGAAATCTTAGTATTATCCGGCACTACTTTTCAAAAATTCTATCGCTCCCAACCGGAAATTGCCCACAAGATCGTCCAAAACATTATCCATACAAAGAAAAAACTAGCTAACATTAGAAAAATTTAATCCAAAATGTTTTCAGCTTAATAGACTAACAATCGTCGTTATACTTGCACAGTGTAATAACGGTTACAGTTAATTTGCAATGGCAAAAACCATAAAAAAGCACTGTTTCTTCACGGAAACAGTGCTTTTTGTCTTTTAAAATTTTACTGATCAAAAATTAGTCACAAACCCAACTGAAATTCCGCGGGAATCATACCCGGGATTATGCGTTCTAAAGCCATTAGAAACATGCATTAGCTTATACCCGACATTGATTGAAGAGTTTTCGTTAAATCGATAAATGACTTGAGGACCGATCCGCCACATGAAATTATAATATCTTCCTCCAGCGGGAAATACTTTGTCATAAAGCATAACTCCCCCGCTCATATCGAAGGCTACGGATAACTTGTCAGAAAGATATTTTTCATTACGGATCATGTAGGTAGGCCCGACGCCGACTGCGGAGCTCTCCCGAATCTTTTGGTTAAGAGTTATCTCCCCGTACGGCCGAGTAATGGTAATCCCTCTATATACAGATCTATTTTTAGTTCCAGAAATTTTCTTAAGTATATGTAACGATACCGTATCAATATCGCGGTCAATCCCGTGTGAAGTTAAGAAGTCCCACTCCAGTTCCGTTTTGGAAGCGGCCGCATAGCAATAGGAACTACCCGGCAGGAAACTTAGCAAAAAATTGATGGCGATTGCTAAACAAATTAATCTACGCACAATAATGACACTCCCCGTATGACTTTTTCTATATTGCTGACCCTACGTCTTTGCAAAAATAACCATAGTTTCCTTAACAAAGGAAAAACATAATTAATATTCGATATCCTGCGTTATTTCCCTGCTTAAAATACCCAAGTAGTAAAAAATTTTCCAATATCCCTATGCGGACCTACAGTCCATAAACATCAGCCATATAGATTTGTTTCGTTATTTTGGAGGAATACCCAGAATTTTGTCGAAATAGTAATTATATCTGTATAATTCTAAACATTCTTAACTTGCAAGTACTTTTTTCTGTATTAAAAAGGGAGGAAGCAGTTCATGAGCATCAAATGGAAGCTGTTTATTTTATTTGCTTTTTCCGGAATAGTAACCAATCTGGCGGCGACGGCGCTAATGTCCCAATTGTTTAAAACAAATTACAGTACCGTAGCAGTGTTAGCAGTCAATCTATTCAATGCGGGAATTGTTTTGTATTTGGTTCTAAAATTTGCGCGGCCACTTGGCCTACAGGCGAATAACGATAGTGAAGCCCTAAACATAAAAGCATTATCCGCCAGTACAAAGGCTGCCAACCCGCAGGATCATACAGCCGCCTTGTATTCCGGTGCAGAGAAATTATCAACAGCCAGTGTGGGGCTTGCCTCACTCATGTACGAAGCCAAGCAGTTTGTTAATCTTATTGCCCAAAATATATCTGAAATTGCCGGCGGTTCGGATGAAGTCGGTAAAATGACAATAGCGGCGGCAGAACAAACCGATAAAGTCTCGACATTGGCACAAACTACGGCCGATAGGATGAAATTACTTGCAGACAGTGCCGAATCGATCATCAAAGCTTCGAATGCAGGGCAGATGGCTATTGACTCGGCCGCTAAAACAATTAACGAGATTGCTGCCGAAGCCCACAGTAATGTTGGTCTGGTTGAAAATTTTGCGCAAAAGTCGCATGAAATTAAAGATATAGTCGCCATGATTGCAACGATTACCAGCCAAACAAATCTATTGGCCTTGAATGCGGCTATTGAGGCGGCGCGAGCCGGGGAACATGGCAGAGGGTTTGCCGTAGTAGCTGAGGAAGTTCGAAAGTTAGCCGAGCAATCGCAGGAATTTGCCAGCCAAATTGGCACGGTAATTGAGCAAATGCAAGCGGATATGGATAAGGTGGTAGCTGCTTTTCGCGATACTACCGAGGGAATGTCAACAGGGGTAGAAGCCATAACGCAGGCTAATAACAGTTTTACTAAAATTACAAGCGAAATAGAAATAACCCGCAGCGGTATTCATGATGTAGCCAAATTTGCGGAAGATCAGTCCAAGTCCACCATTGCCCTAAGAGATGCCGTACATCACGTTGCGGCAGTTACCGAGCAATCGCTGGCAGCAACCGAAACAACGGCCGCTAATACGCAGCAGGTTAACCACTCTATTGAAGACATCGCGGGGAAATCACGCTCGCTAGCCAGAACGGCGGGAGAATTACATCAGGCAATCATAAGGCTCAACTTATCAAAGAAAAAAGTTATTATGGTTGCCATTGGCCAGTCAGAAACTTCCGCAATTTATAACGGAATAAAAAAATTCTCCGAGACAATCACTGCCAAGACCCAGGGAGCTTGGGAAGTTAAAATATTCCCTAATAATCAATTGGGAGACGATACCGAAGTATTGGATAAATTGAGAAACGGTATTGTGGAGATGACGCTTATGGCCTCATCTCAGATGGGATCAATTGTGCAGGAAATGAAGGTATTTGATTTTCCGTTTACTTTCAAGGATGAGAATACTGTTGATCGCATACTCGCAAGCTCATTTGGCACCAAAATTCTGGCAGCCTTGGATACATACGGTCTGCATGGTTTGGCATTTGTCGATCAGGGATTCCGCAATTTGACTAATTCCCGGCATCCGATCACTTGTCTGGACGATTTTAAGGGACTTACGCTGCGCACGATGAATAATCCTATCCATATCGAGGCATTTAAGCTACTTGGCGCTACGCCTAAGCCATTAGAATTCAGCAAATTATACTCAGAGTTAAGTCAACAGACAATTGACGGGCAAGAGAACCCTCTTTCCATCATTTACGCTTCCCAGTTGTATGAAGTACAGAAATACTTAACGCTGTCACAACATCTTTACAGTCCGTTTGTCATGCTATATTCCAAGGCCTTGTGGGACACTTTGCCGGCAGCGGATCGAGTGCTGATCGAACAAGCGGCTCAGGAAAGCGCCAAATATACCACAGCCGTGACACGCAAACAAACGGCAAAATTAATCACCGACCTGGAGGGTAAGGGCATGCTTATTAATAAAATAGCTGACTCTGACCTTAAAATACTCCGGGATGCCATCCAGCCTGTTTTCGGGGAATTCAAGGGGCAAATTGACGCTACGTTAATGAATGAACTGCAGGATATGCTAAAACGACTCTAAGTGGGATTGAGTCGTTAAAAATGAAAGGAACCAACAGATCAACCGAACTATCCTGATGGACAGGGAGCCATTCCGAAATGGTAAAGTTTCGGCATGGTTCCTTGTTATTTAAGTTCTCAATTCATAATAATATCTGCCAGTTTACGTTTGGGAACATGATGTATTTGCTGTTCATCACGCCAATACTTAATATCTCCGTCCAAGTCAATCTCTTCCATTACGACAGTTTCTTGGGGCTTACCCAAAGCAATAACAAGAAGAACCTCATAGTTTTCCGGTATTTGCAGGGCTTCCCGTATTACGGCCTGATCAAAATTTCCTATCATACAGCCTCCCAGCCCTAGTTCAACTGCTCCCAGCAAAATACTTTGCGCTGCTATACCGTAGTCTACAGTATGCACTTTGTTAACCTGTTCTTCCCTTACAATAGCAATATAGCCTGAGGGACGCTCTCCTTCTTGGGGCCCATCCCAGTCTTTTAGATAGCCGGCCCATCGTAAACCCGGATATACTTTCTGATTCAGCTGCTTATCACAGGCAATATAGTAACGCAGCATTTGCCGGTTAGCTCCGCAAGGAGATAAGCGGGCATAATTAATAAGTTTGACTAATGTTTCCCGGCAAAGCTCTTCATTTTCGAAAAACCGTCGATAACTCCGGTTCTTCTTAACTAAGTTTTCAAACATGGCTCTTCCCTCGCTTTCTGTAACTCGCGTTTTATCGGTTATTTCTCAATAGTCAAAAAGTCCCAAAAAAGTAGGCCTAAATGCCCAATTCATTCTTGACATTTTCTTGGAAGATATGTTCTAATATATAAGGTATCCTTTCATCATAACAAGGTTCCATTACTAAAGCTATTTCAAAAAGCACGCATGATATATATTGATTGCTAGGCTGCCGTTTATTATTTTACAAATTATGCAATCAGGCTTTGGCCTGCTTTTTTTTATACATAAGTGCGTTTAACAGGCTGTCTCCCCTTTTGAGGACAGGGTCTACATGCTCTTACTGATAGTAGTGCGATTAGCTTCAACTGATTTGTCTACACTTAGACTAACTATATTATATTTTAGCGAAAAAGGAGGCAAAAGTCATGAGCAATCCTACGGAAAGCAGTAAAAAAGTAGAAATAAGCATGCGCTTATCCGAATTCGAAATTCCTCCCATGCAGGACGTATTAATCATCGGCAAAAAAGCACCCATTGGTCCGGAGGCAGCTAAAAGAATGGTGAATATTGTGTCGCCTGATCAATACGAAATAAAAAAAATAGAGCACCCGGCTATTGAAGCGATTGTCATCAGAAAGTCCCTGCTCAATATGTTGCCTCAAGATAAATTAGTATCGCTAGTGTTAGAAGAAGGAGAAAAAATTGCTAACGAGACAATGATCATCAAGGTACAGCTTAACCTTACGATCATTGTTAGCAAGTCAATCGAAATATGATGCGCTATGTACATGACATAATGATAAAAAAATATGTTGTCGTCAATGCGGTTGACGGTCTGCGCCATATTCAAAGTCTTGTTTTGGAAAACAACTGCGAAGGCTTTCCGGTAATGGAAGACAACCAAATTATCGGGATATTAACGTATAAAGATTTACTGCAGTCACATCCCAACAGAATTGCCGCCGACGCTATGTCTGATCATATTGTCTATATCGATGCTCATTCATCCATCTGGAAAGCCAAAGAAGTTTTTGATGCCAACCATACTGACCTGTTATTAGTCCTGGATAATAAGGAGCTTGTAGGCATTATTACAAAATCGCTTTTAGAGGCTGAATTGGGAAAACATATTGACCTCTTAACAGAACTCCCCAAAAGTGATTTCATCTACTATAACGCGGTGCGCTTTATCGAAAGTAATCAGGAATTATCCTTTGTATTTTTTGATGTGAATAACTTTGGTCTCATCGATAAAGAATACGGTCATATCACTGGCGACATCATATTAAAAGAGCTAGGAACGCTCTTTAAAACCAACCTGCCCGAACAAACATACGTCTCCAGATTCGGCGGCGATGAATTTTTAGTGCTTACCCCGTATTATATTGACAAATGCTATACGTTTACGCAAAATCTATTGAAAATCATTTCCCGCTATAAATTTCATAAAAACATACCTGTTTCCGTATCGGCGGGTATCGCCGAGAGAAAGGCTATGCAGGAAAACTCACAGAACACCCTCCGCACGATTTCTAATCTGATCAATCTTGCCAGCTTGGCTTCCACAAAAGCAAAAAAAGAGAAATGTGACTTATGTATAGCAACCAACTATGCTTCCCGTACTTTTGCCGGTTAACCCCCCGAAACCTATTTTTCAAAGTCGTCATATTTGCCAATATTCCAAAGCGGACTTTTGGTAGCTAAAAAAATTTTATGCCGGTAACCGTCCTGCAGGGCTTTGCCAGTAATTATTTCACTATCTTTGTAGACATAGGCGGTATCAAAATAATTTACGCCATGATCAATCGCATACCGGACCATGCTAATCGCATCTGTTTCACTTGTTGGAAAACGCATACAACCAAGCCCAAACCTTGATACTTTAAGTCCGGTTTTTCCCAACTATATATATTCCAAAATGTTTCACTCCCTTTGCATTTCTGTTTACAATAAGACCTGACGGTTTGCATCCATAATTTCCGTTAATGTTACGTTTCTATTCCTAAATCTTAAGCTACTTCGCTCCGATTTCAGATGCAGTGCATTTTGCGGACAATGGTGTATGCATGCATAGCAGCCTTCGCATATATGCAAAAATTCAGGTTTCCCGTTACATTTAATATTTCCTTTTGGGCATACCTGTTCGCAGACTCTACATTGGTTACAATTGTCTTGCACCACAAAACCTTGATCGCCATGATCTAATTGTTTTTTTGCGAAAAAATGATGAATTAGCTTAGAAAAGAATACCGAGCCCCCCCTTTTTCTGATGACCCTTTTTTCTCGGCTATTAATCTCACCGACTATTCGGTCCAGTTGTTCTTCAATTTTTTTGGCGTCTTCTTTTGCTAGCTGGTCTTCCATCCTAAACAGGGGCAAATAATTATCAATCATAAGTATCTCATTGATATAGTGAAATTGGATGCCAGCCTCCTTCCCGACATTTTCCAAGTGTCTCAGGCCGGCTGCCGCCATATTGCCATAGGTCATAACGGCAAAGAAGTATGTGGCCCTAAAATTCGACTTCCTGATAAAGTCTAGTACAATTCTTGGCAATCCAAAACCATAGCAGGGAAATACAAAGCCAATCGCTTCATCTTCAAAGTCATTCTTTCCTTCCTTCAGCATCTGAGGTATCGAATATCGCTCTCCTGCGATTCTTTTGGCAACATATAAACTGTTGCCTGTAGCGGTAAAATAAAAAATTTTCACTGTTTTTCTCCTCTTGCTATTATTGGGGATTATAGAAAATGTGCTGTCTCCAGAGAGGATTGCCCAAGCGCTGCTTACTTTAACATTTTTATAACTATCGAATTTTTAGGGCTATTTTCATTTATTTTACGTATTTATGCTGTAGTGATAACATCCGGCAAACTTCCTCAACCAATTCTTCATTCACGTTACAAATTAGATATTTTCCTTTCTTCTCGGTGCTGATTAAACCGGCATTTGCCAATTCTTTAATATGATGCGAAATTGTAGGAGCCCCGATCTTCAAAGAATCAATGATATCTGTTACAAAGCAGTCGCACCCAGCTTCAAAGCTTGCTTCATGCGCTTTGGCAATCTTCAAGTATAATTCCAGTCTGTTGGGGTGCGAAAGGGCCTTGAATATCTTTGCCATTTCTTTTGTGTTCATTTTTCAATCCTTCTTAACGCCAGCTAAAATCAATTCGATATTTATCGAATTGATTTTAGCTTATTTTTAGCTTCCAGTCAATAGCGATTAGTCTTGCTTTTTTTTGTACCATAAATAGCCTCCATAAGCAGCTATGGAAATGATGATCAATATCGACAACCGCATTGTATGTTCCCGGTAGGATGCCAGGTCATGCCCCAGTGTAACTTCAATCCAAGCAGACGGCAACTTACCGATAAAAGTCGCCAAAATATAGTCTTTCCAGGTAATGTTGCTGACTGCTCCTAATGCGGTAATAAGCCCTGAGGGAATAAAGGGAATGCTACGGGCAATCAACATAATCTGAAAACCCTTTTTACCGCTAAAATCATTTATTTTTTGCAGCGCGTTACTACGTTCGATAACATGGTGGGCATAATCCTGAAAGAAATAGCGCATAAATGCAAAACTAATAATCACGCCTACAGACTCCGCTACCCAGGAAATCAGTGTGCCTTCCACGATACCGAAGATAATGCCGTTAGCCGCTAAAATGAAAATATTCGGCAAAACGGCAACCGTATTAATAAATACAACAATGCCAAAACTCACTAAGGCTGCATAAGGCCCGTAGGAGCGAATATAATCAATACAAGCCGTTATGTCTCCCTTAACAAGCAACTGAATCATTTTGCGCAAAGGTTCCGGATTCGTTCCATAGATCAGCAAAATACATGCCGCCAATATTGCCAATACAACTACCCGTTTTTTTGTTTGATTCATTCTAATACCAAACCTCATTATCTAATGATTTTTATTAAACGATTCCTACGCTAATAGGATCTTACCTTTAACTTATATTATTAAACATAATCACAATAATCCCTGCCGCTATTAAGTTGTTAATTCGCCGCTTTTAAGTACTACAATGAGGCAAAAATGTTTTTAATGTATACAGTATACTTATTGCGAATAAAAGGAAAATTCTTAATGGCAAAGAATAGAATTTATTAAAATAATGTAACGGGGGGTTTTACAAATGGCAGATACCTTGTACAAATGTGAAGACTGTGGGTATATTCACGAGGTAGAGGGCGGTAAAAAACCGGATGTCTGCGAAAAATGTGGAAGCTCTAAAATTATTTCAATAGGTCAGGAAACAGGTCAATTTGGCTGTGTTGGCAAATAAATAGCATTAAACATAACCTAAACCCTTTGCTTAGCCGCAAAGGGTTTATTTTTTTTGCAAAAGGTTTATTTACTGTTGGCACTATATGGCATTATATACCAGATAACAGGCTGACCCCCAAATGAACACCGCCGATAACTTATTTAACCATGTAAGTCCCTCTGTAAATTTATTTTCTTTGCTTATCAGCCGCGCTGTCGCCGCAAGGGAAAAAAACCATAACCATGAAACAAGAATACAGGCTATGGTAAATAAAATTTTTTCCATCCCCGCATAATTAGCTGAGCTAGTACCGATTACGCCAACCGTGTCTAATATCGCATGCGGATTAAATAGGGAAACCGTAGTCGCAAAGACAACCTGCTGCTTTAAGGAAAAACTTTTTTTAGCCTCCGGTCCATTGTGCTCACTTACATGATTCCAGGTAAGCCACCCCATATAAAGTAAGAAAACTACTCCCACCCCTATCAGGGCCATTTTAAATGCCGCAAACTTAATTAAAAACAAAGAAACCCCGTTTACGGCTACAAGGATCAAAAGTGTGTCACAAACAGAAGCGGCAACAACAGCCGGCAAGGCCTTAAGGAAGGTTGGCTGAGTTGCTCCCTGATTAAAAACAAATAAATTTTGCACTCCCAAAGGTAGTATTAAGCCGATGGCTAAAAAAAATCCGTGCAGAAATGATTGCATATAAATTATCTCCCTATCATGTTTTTTACCATTATAGAAAGATTTTCCGGCAGTGTCTCCAGCCAATTGGATTGGTATTATTCAGCCAATTTGTTATACTATAAGAAACTCTTTCGTAGATTATATATATATTCCGCATTAAAGAATACTGCCGGCGCAGGCGGGCGGTGCATTAGCACGTTGTATATAGAAAAAATATTTTCGGAGGAATAGGCGGATGTTTTCCATAGACTGGCGGCCCAACAAGAAAGACCGCATGCCCTTACATATACAAATTATGGAATATATAAAAAGCAAAATTTATTCCGGCGACTGGCCGGTAAATACCAAACTGCCTCCGCAACGGGAACTTGCCCATATTTTTCATGTTAACAGAAGTACGCTCGCAACAGCGCTTGCCGAACTAATTGCCGATGGGCTGCTGAAAAGCAAAATAGGCAGCGGTATATGGGTAGCAAATAATACCTGGTCGGTATTGGCTTCCCCCAAACAAGTGGATTGGAATCACTATGTTGACTCCGGCATCTGCCTGCCCAATTTTCCCGCCATTCAGGAAATTAACCGTTCTGAATTCAACCCGGCTAATATTCGTTTAGGTACGGGTGAACTCTCCCCGGACCTGATCCCTTCTGCCGAATTAAAATCGATAATAAGCAAAATACCTGACAAAATACAATCCTTTGGCTATGAAGAGGCTAAAGGCCTACTCTATCTACGCCAACAAATAAGTCAATATGTACGAGACTTGGGAATCAACGCTTCACCGGCATCTATTTTGATCGTATCCGGGGCATTGCAAGCTCTCCAGCTTATCTGTTTTGGGCTGTTGCCTAAAGGCGCCAATATTTTTTTGGAAAAGCCCTCCTACCTTTCGTCGCTCAAGTTATTTCAATCCATGAGTATGCAATTTCATGGAATCCCCATGGATAACGAAGGAATTGAGCCGGCTCCGATTCGCTATCAAAACAAGCGGCAAAGTACTTCCCTTTTATATACCATTCCCTGTTTTCATAATCCTACCGGCATACTGATGACCAAACAACGCCGCCAGGATGTGCTGGCACTAAGTCAACAAGAACTGCTGCCCATAATCGAGGATGATGTTTATCGCGAACTTTGGATCGATGCGCCACCGCCAGCTCCGCTAAAGGCACGTGATCAGGATGGGCGTGTAATCTATATTGGCAGCTTATCCAAATCTTTAAGTCCCGGACTTAGAATCGGCTGGATTATCGGTCCCGAACCAGTGATAGAACGATTAGCAGATATAAAAATGCAAAACGACTATGGTTCCAGTTCTTTGTCGCAATGGGCCGCAGCGGAGTGGCTTGCCAGTGGATTACACCAAAACCAGCTCCGAAAAGTACGGGCAGAATTAAGGATTCGCCGCGATTTTGCACTCGAAGCCTTAAACATGTACTTTTCAGATATAGCCACCTGGACGATTCCCCAAGGAGGCTTTTATATCTGGCTGAAACTAATTCATCCGGTCTCTATGCAAAAATTGTTCAAAACCGCATTGGACAATGGGCTCTTAATTAACCCCGGCAATATTTATGACGCCCTTGCCAATCACCATCTCCGCCTATCTTACTCTTATGCGGCGCTGCCTGACATGAAACAGGGATTATCCCGTCTTGCAACCATTATCCACAAACTGGAACATGCTTAATTGTCATCTGCGGAGTGCATTGTACAGCTTTGCCGATACATTGGCGATAAAGTCACTGGAATAACTATGATCCGGCGTACGGGTGTAAAAACTGATTAAAATCGGGTCATGCCCATCCTGAATGACCCCCACATCGCAAAGCACATCATCCAACTCACCGACTTTATGAAATACCGGCACTTGCATATAGCGGGGAATTTCATCATTGTAGATGGTATTGGCCAGATCATCTTTTAAGCGCAGCACATGTTTTTTTTCAATATATTTTTCCTTGTAAATAGACTCCAGCACTTTTGACATTTCATAAGGCGTTGTCACGCTATGGTAATTGTATTTTTTATACGCCTGCTCATTATGGATTGCCGTTTTTTTCAGACGTAAATCCCGCTCAACTTCTTCAAATTCTTCTTTCTTGGTTGCATCCAATTCATTCAATAATTCATCGAAAGTATTATTATCGCTCACTTTTATCATCAGATCAACGTCTTGATTATACTCTGCCTGCTTGTCAGACGATGCTTTGGGATACAAGAATTTATATGTAGCCAAGGCCACAATCAGCTTGCTTGTGGAGGCAGTAGGAAAAACCGTATCCTGGTTATATTTTATGGTTTTCCCTGTTTTTAAATTTTTAGCAAATACGCCAACTTGCCCGTTAAATTGTTTTAAATCATTCGTGATTTCTTTTTCCAATGCCGATGAGGCGCTGGCAGTTACGCCTGAAAAAGCAAAAATACAGGCAATGCATAGCGGAATAAGTTTTTTTAACATAGAACTCCTCTTTCCTATAGCTTTTTTCATAAGGTTACAAAACAGGTATGAATTTCCTCTTATAATATACATGGTAAATGTGCCAAAAATATGACAAGGAAAATTTTTGTAATATAAGACAAGGATAACCCTTAGCCAGCCAACGCAATTGGGTTATCCTTATTTTTATTCTCTATTCAAATAAACTCAGTAGTTAAACGGCCAAGCGATTGATATAAATAAACTAATTTTCCGAAAATTTATCCATACTTGACTTTAATTTACAATAATACTATACTAGTTAACATTATACCGGTAAATTATTTACTAGTATATTAATTTTATAGGCTAATGAGGTGACCCATGAATGCAGCTAAGTTAATCCATTTACTCTATCAAACCACGCGCGCTATTTCCCAGGGAGTAAACCAAATTCTGGCAGAGTATGGGCTATATAGTTCTGAATGGTCAATTATTGTGACCATAAAAGAAACTGGCCCTATTTCTCAGATCGCTTTGGCCAGTTATCTCAACATCGAACCGGCAGCAATCTCAAAAACTGTTGTAAAACTTGAAGAAAAAGGCTTTGTTAAAAGAAAATCCGGAATTGATAAACGTGAGAAAAAAGTCTCTTTAACTGAAAAAGCACTAAGTCAATATGCGGTCTGGGAAAAAGCTATTAACAGTCATCGGCAATCAATTCTAGCCGATTTATCTGATGAAAAGCAACACGAATTGTACGTAATGCTTGAATCCATTTATGCAAATTCACAAAAATATAGAAAGTGATATTTCTGTATTACTTAGAAAGGATACTCAAATGACAACTACTATTTCTAAATTATGGACCAAAGATTTTATTTTATTTACTATTTCCAATACTTTTTTATTTAGCGGCTTTCATATTTTTTTGCCGACACTTCCTATTTATATTTTAAATCAAGGCGGAACAAGTACCGATGTCGGATTATTATCGGCAATTTTTGTATTCTGTGCGATTCTGATTCGTTTTTTTACAGACTACGGAATTAAAAAATGGGGCAAAAAATATTATTTATATATTGGCTGTATTTTATGTTTTATTGCTGCCTTAAGTTATATTCTAGCAACCACTGTGCCCCGCTTACTGTCTTTACGGGTAGTACACGGACTGGGATTTGGCATAGCCACTACGTTATATGCGGCCATTGTCACCGACTTAATTCCGAAATCCCGCCGTGGCGAGGGAATCGGCTATTTTGGACTAGGCACCACTCTGGCCATGGCGATTGCCCCCGGACTGGGAGTATGGATTGTTGATAATTTTTCTTTTAGCAGTTTATTTATGGTGGCAACAGCCAGCCAAATACTTGCCCTCTTATGCTTGACTCTTTGTTCCATTCCTGATGACCGTGCTGTACTTACAGAGAAACAAGCAGAATCCTCATTTATCGATAAACTGATTGAACCAAAACTGTTATTTCAAGCCCTTCTTGCTTTACTGTTCGGAATTTGTATCGGTGGAGTTTTAAATTTCATCGCTTTATTAGCCCAAGAAGCCCATATTGCTAATGCGGGTGCGTTCTTTCTGATGTGTACCTTGTGTATCTTTTTATCTCGTCTGGTGACAGGCCGCATATTTGATCAAAAGGGGCCTGCCTGGGTCATCTTACCTGGTACAATAATATTTTTATTAGGGTTTGTGGTGTTGGCTCAAAGCAGAAGCATGACAGCTTTTCTAACAGCCTCTGCTCTTTACGGATTTGGTTATGGAACCATTTTTCCCGCAGTACAAACTTGGATGTTTAATCTTGTACCACCAGTAAAACGCAGCGCCGCCAGCGCAACTTTTTATAATATGATTGATGTCGGCAATGGTGTAGGTTCGATCGCTTTGGGAATGCTGGCGGGAAAACTTGGTTATGCTTCAATTTATTGGTGCTCGGCTATCATCATGGGCATTTTTCTCCTTAGTTATATTTGGTTCATAATCCGAGCCAAATATGATTTAGCAGATAATCTGGCTGAAGTGGAAACAAGAAACATGTGAAAGAGAAACACTCCGTTAACAATGCGCACATACAGAAGTATAAAATAACCGCGGTTAAGAACAAGAACAAAATCATCGATTTAATTAATGGAAGCAAAATTGCTATACGCCAATTATTTTGACCATACAAGTATCTGAGATCCTTATTGGATACTAAACCGAATTTAAAAGGTGGAGGAAACATGGCCAACATTCTCATTGTAGACGACTCTATGATGGAAAGAAAAATTCTGGGCGATATTATAACGGCACTTGGTCATAATGTCATCGGCCAGGCTAAAAATGGCGAACAAGCTGTAGAAGAATATCTGAAATTAAAACCTGATCTTGTAACTATGGACTTAACTATGAAAATCAGTGACGGAGCTGAGGCAATTTCCAAAATTATAGCTGCAGACCCCCAAGCCTGCATTGTTGTGGTAAGCTCGCATCAGGAAAAACAAATTATTGGGGACGCTCTGGAACGAGGCGCCAGGCACTTTATTATTAAACCCGTATCGCTGCAGAAAGTGTCTGCAGTCATATCCACTGTTTTGCAGCAACCTTTTGACAAAGACAGGCATCTTGAGTTGATCAGTCATCTTAAGGCTGCCTGTAATTTCCAGGAGAAACCAAAGCGGCATTCGGCGCGAATCCTTATTGCCGATGATTCAACATTCGCCAGACAAATGCTGCGGGACGTCGTAATAGCCTTGGGGCATGTGGTTGTAGGCGAAGCTACCAATGGTGCACAAGCATTTGTAGAATATGCCCGGTTGAAGCCTGATTTAGTGACAATGGACCTAACAATGCAGGGCTTAGGGGGCGCCGAGACTATCTCAAAAATTATGGCAGCTTATCCAGATGCCCGCATTATTGTGATCAGCGCCATAGAAACCCGCGCAGGTATTATTGATGCGTTGGAGCGGGGTGCCAGACACTTCATTGTAAAACCCATTTGCCAGGAAAAAGTAGCTGCAGCCATAGAAAATGTGCTTCAGCAAAAATTTGATCTACAAAAACAGTTGTCCAGCATTCATAAACTAAAATCAAATGAAGCTATGCGCGCCATAGTAGATGCCGAAACTGAATATGAGGCTCCCTACGCCATCAGCACTCAGGACAATTTTATTCATGTGTTTATTTATCAGAGCCTTACATTAACCAGTTGTCAAACCCTGATGGCCGAGCTGTCCGAATACCTGGATGGCAGACCAAGGTTGCTGCTTAACTTTGGAACAATGTCAAAGCTTGAATCTCCGTTGTTTGACCAGTTCAATGAGTTGGCCAAGCTTATCGAAAACAATTTAGGAGTAGTCCAAGCGATATCCTATCGCAAAGAGTTTGTCGAGTCTATCGCCAACAAAACGCTTGGAAAAAACGCCAACCTGCTGGCTGAGGTTCTCAGGTACTCGGAAAATTGAACTGACTGCCGTTGCGCCCCCATATCATACTTTCAATATATAAATCAATAAAATCAAGAAACGTCTACTAAATAATTATAAATTTAGCAGGCGTTTCTTGATTTCATCTAAATTATAAGTAAACTGTACGTTCCAGGTTTTCTTCCCATGTTTGGTCTTTATGATTAAAGGTTTTAATAAGCACTCTGTCCGGGTATAGGTATAACGAGTTGGTCCAGATCCGTTCCCTATCCATATCCGTATTGTGGATATTCGTTATATGCCCTCCGAAAATGTTAACATTTGAGACAAAGCTTGAATTTTTGGCTGAAGTATGAGTATGACCGGAAACCCACATGATGATCTGCAAATTATCGTCAAGGATTTCCTTAATTGTTTCCTTGGGTTGACTAATAAAATTAGGAGTATTGACATTCTTATTGTACTTATACAAAGTCCCGGCCAGTGGCGCGTGAAAAAAAACAATGGTAGGCGTTGTTTTATTTCGGGATAATTCATTTTTTAACCAATTAATCTGTGGATTTGATATTTGCGTTAAATGCCGGGAATCAAGAGAATCCGGTGATAAAAAGACCAGAAGGTATTGTCCGACTTTCTGACTGAAAAACAGTTCCGGCTGTTTTAACGTTTCTTTAAATCTATTGAGCTTTTGTTCCCGGGTAATCGCATCGGCAAGAACAAACTTGCCTTCCGGTGAAAAATCATCGCAATACATATAATCATGATTTCCGGCTATAAAGGAAACCGTTTTCTTACATTGTGAAAAATATTGTCTGGCATAGTCATATTCTTCCACATTGCCAAATTGCGCTGCAATATCTCCCAAAACAATAATTTGATTGACATCTTCCCAGGAATTCACATCATATACAACTCTATTTTTGGCATCCAGAATTTTTTGCTGTTTATGCAAATCCAAAACAACATGCTTGCGTACAGGTAAATGCGGATCACCTAATAAAACAATCCGGTAGTATTCCTGCGTAACGGAAACAGAATCAGCCGATATGGCCGGAACTAACAGCTTGCCAAGCACTCCTAAAGTGCCACCATATATCACAAGTTTTTTTATAAACTCACGCCTATTCAAAAACCCACTACCCTTCGCCACATATCACGGATATAGCGCATCCTGAATGTAATACCCGCTGTAAAGTATCAACTTACTTCTAAAATAATTATAGCAATCTTATGGGCTACGGCAACACACTTTGTTACAAAATGCTGTAGAAAAAAATATATTATGCGAATGTATGCGTAATTCCTTCAAAATCCCATCGGCATTAAAACAAGTCTACTCGCTTGCGTTGTTTTAGAAAATAAAAGGGCGTGAATCCTCGAATTTGCGAGAGTTCACGCTCTTGGCCTATCCCCAAAGGTCTACTTTATGAAGCAAGATACCTGACAACCAATGCCGTCAACTAGTACGCACGGCCCCAAACCACCAAGTGTTTAGCCGGTTTTCCACAACACAGACAGGTTTCTCCCGCTTTCTCCTGTTCGAAGGGAATACAACGGGAGGTAGCAGTCGCAACTTCCTTTACTTTGTCTTCACACGCCTGGTCCCCGCACCACATGGCCTTGGCGAAACCGGCCTGCCGGTCAAGAGCGTCGCGCAGTTCTTCCACTGTCTGAACGGTAAAGGTTTTTTCGTTTTGCGTCCGGCGTGCTTTTTCCAGTAGGGCAACTTGTATCGTTTCCAAAAGCTCGGTTACCTTAGTTTCTACCGCGTCCATAGCAACTACGATTTTCTCCCGGGTATCCCGCCGTACAAGAACAACCTGACCCTTTTCGATGTCCTTTGGTCCAACCTCCAGGCGCACAGGAATACCTTTCATCTCGTATTCGCTAAATTTCCAGCCAGGCATTTTATCGGTTGCATCCAGTTTGGTCCGGACCACTTTGTTCAGCCGCTGCCGAAGTTCTTCCGCCTTCTCCGCAACCCCCGGCTTATGGGTTGCGATTGGTACGATAACTACCTGCACCGGGGCAACTCGCGGTGGCAGTACCAAGCCGCTGTCGTCCCCGTGAACCATAATCAGAGCGCCGATCGACCGGGTCGTAAAACCCCAGGAAGTCTCGTGTACGTACTGCAATTTACCATTCTTGTCACTGTACTGAATGCCAAAAGCCTGGGCAAAGCCGTCGCCGAAATAATGGGAAGTAGCACATTGCAGGGCCTTGCCGTCATGCATTAAGCTCTCAACTGTGTACGTTGAAACCGCCCCGGCGAATTTCTCCTTATCGGTTTTCCGGCCGCGCAGAACCGGTATGGCCAACAGATTTTCGCAGGCATCGGCATATACGTCAAGCATCCGGATGGTTTCCTCCTCTGCTTCCTCGGCCGTGGCATGAATGGTGTGTCCTTCCTGCCACAAAAACTCAGTCGTACGCAAGAAGGGACGAGTGGTCTTTTCCCAGCGTACCACCGAACACCATTGATTATATAGCTTGGGCAAATCTTTATAGGATTGAACGATTTTGGCCCAGTGTTCACAAAACAGAGTTTCGGAAGTCGGCCGTACACACAGCCTTTCAGTCAGCTTTTCCTCGCCGCCGTGAGTTACCCAGGCTACTTCCGGGGCAAAACCTTCCACATGGTCTTTTTCCTTTTGCAGCAGACTTTCGGGAATAAACAGCGGCATATAAACATTTTCGTGGCCTGTAGCCTTAAAAGCATCGTCAAGATATTTTTGAATGTTTTCCCATATTGCATAGCCGTAAGGCCGAATGATCATACAGCCGCGCACACTGGAATAATCACACAGTTCCGCCTTTAGAACAACGTCTGTATACCATTGTGCAAAGTTCTTGTCCATGGATGTAATCGCTTCTACCAGTTTTTTTTCTTTTTCCACCCGTTTCACTCCTCATTTTATGCTTTGGCCTAGTCGCTATATAAGACCCGGCTTAAGTCAAATTCCTTGATCGCCGACAAAGCCTCCGTCGTTCTATCCAGGGAAAGGTTTACGCTAAAACACGGCTTGCGCCGAGCCTTGGCGACAACGTAAGCCGATGTTGCCCTTATCCTGCATTTAAGAAAGTTTCTACTTTCTGTTAGGACAAAAAAACTCGATCCCGTGAGGGACCGAGAGTACCGGTGGTACCACCCTAGTTGACACAGCCACTGCGGCTGCGCCCGCTCATTCTGCTAACGGTAGAAAGCCGCCGTAATCCATATTAACCAGTGGTACGGAACTCCAAGCTGGGTTCGAGGCACCCCTTTGGAAACTTACACCCAAACGTTTCCTCTCTGCAAAAAGGGTAATCCAATACTATTTCTCTTCCTCGTTTTTGTTCCATATATGGGGTTTCTTCCCTAGTGTATAACAAACGATTCTGCTTGTCAAGAAACGCTCTCTACTGCTTCATGGCTGTTAGGATTTTTACTTTTTAGACTTGATCGTCGAATATAAGACGGTGCCTAAAATGATACTGCCGCCCATCATTTCTCTCGCCGTCGGTAATTCGTGCAATAAAAAGGCGGCAAAAATAATGCCGTATACCGGCTCAAGACAAGAAATAATTCCCGCTGTTTGCGTTTTTATATTTTGTAATCCATTAATAAAAAGCGAATGAGCAATTCCGGTAAAAATGATGCCTAAGACAAAAAGTAACAATAGGTCATTTATCTTTACTACCGGTTGCTGTACAAGAAAAAACGGCAGCAAGACAATGACAGAAATGAGTTGCTCATAAAAAGCGACAACTATACCGGAATAGTCCTTGGCGTATCGCCGGTTAAGCATGGAAAGAAGCGCATAGGTAAAGCCTGATACGATTCCCCATAAGGCACCCTTAGTTATGTGATTGTCTAACTCAAAACGAGGTACTACAAGCATGATCCCTAAAAAGGCGATACCGGCAACAGCCATATCGGCTGGTTTAATTTTTTCTTTAAAGAAATAGGGTTCGAGAAAGGTAACAAAAACAGGAAACGTGGAAAACGTTAACAGGCCGATTGCCACAGTAGACATTTGTATTGATTGAAAGAAAGTAACCCAATGAGTAGCTAAAAGGCACCCCATTAACAGCATATACACATAGTCTTTATACTGGTCCAGTTTTATCTTTTGTTTTCGATATAGCAGGACACCGCCTAAAAATATACTGGCAAAAAATACTCTCCCGAAAACAATCATGAGTGCAGATAATTCGACTACCTTGCCAAATAAACCGGCTAAACCAAAGAGAAAGACTGCGAAATGAATTTCCAGAAGGTTTCTACTTTTTGCATCCATACAGAATTCTCTCCAAATCACATTCTTCAGCCAAACAAGCTGATGCCGACACAGTTAACCTCATACGAGCGTAATCCTGCCCTCTTTATACTGAGGAACAACATCTAACACATTGGATTGCAAACAATACTCGACATCACTCCTATTTCCCATATCGTATAACCGTTTCCCATTTCTGCTGCTGCCGGCAATCTCCAGGATAGACGGTTTCGCTCCGTTATACATCGTCCAGACCCCCTGAGCCGAATCTGTCAAAATAACTTTTTCTTCTGCCTGCAGGCTACTCACCAGCAGCCCTGCGCAGAGAGCATCTTCCAACGAAAAAAGCCGGTCGGTTCCGGCGCAAACAATCATAATATCTTTCCCGTATTTCCTGGCCTGCCGGCAAACTGCCCCGGCATTGATAAATGCGCCTAGCAAGGTATGATCCGATTGTTCCGTCGCCTTAATGGCAATGGTTCCGTTGGTTGTAGTCATAATAATCGTCCGATCATTCACTTTGTCGGTTGCAAATTCAAACGGTGAGTTTCCAAAATCAAAGCCCTCAATCTTGATTGACTGGCGCTCACCTGCTAGTAGAGCCGATTTCATTTGGTCGGCCATACTTTGAGCAGCGTTAATGTCCAAAACCGGTACAATCGTTTTGCAGCCATGGGCCATAGCGGTCACTATACTTGTTGTTGCGCGGAATATATCCAGTACAATACAGGTTGTATCCGAAAGATCAGTTTCTTTTATATCTGCAGGCAAAAATGCAACATCTATCCGCATTTATTTTTCCTCCCTACTATCTAGTACTCAATAAAGATTTCTAAAATAATTATATCATCTATTGTTTTTGTTACCAAGCAGGCCATTGCCGGCACCCCTCCCAGGCCCTCAATTCTTTCCAGCCTATAACCTTGTCCGGTGGACTTTCGCCTTGCCTTCAGCTTCCGGCATACAGGTAAACGGGTAGAGAACAGCATTCTCTACCCGTTTACTGTGCCAGTCTCATCATCAAACTGGCGCTATGGCGTACTTTTGAAGGAACGGTAAACAAACATTACTCATTGGTTGATTTGACACTAATTACGCGATAGACGAACAGAGCAATCAACGCAACAAATGTAAGCAAGCCAAGCCAATCTGCCGTAGGGCCAAAGTCTTTACCCACAAGTTTCAGAGGTGAATCGCTGCCGCCGCCGGTTACAGAGATGACAATAATAATGGCAATAATAACTCCCATTATACTCTCACCGACAATGAGACCGGATGCAAACAGTACCCCATGGCGGTTGCATGTTTCCACTTCTTCTTCAACTTTTTGCGGACTGTATTGCAATGCCCGGGCGTGCAGATACCGGTACACAATATAACTCATAACAGCACCAAGAACCAGCGGCATCTCCAGGGTAGGCGGCAAATAAATCCCCATACCTACCGCTAACGGGGGCAGACAATATTTTGCCGAATTCTTTTTTAACAGTACATCAATAATAATGATCACAATGCCGACACCGATGCCAAACAGGATATAATTCCAATCCAAATTATGACTAAAGATCCCTTTGGCTATTGTAGCCATCAAAGTTGCCTGCGGTGCGGACAAGACCTGGCTTTCATCCATGCCGGCGCGCGGCATCGCCCCGGCAAACCCATAGGCTTCATAAAGCAAATTCAATACCGGCGCAATGGCAAAGGCTCCCACAATGCAGCCCAACAATAAGGCCACCTGCTGCCGCCAGGGCGTGGCACCGACAAGATAGCCGGTCTTCAAATCCTGCAAGTTATCATTGGAAATGGCGGCAATACTGACAATTACACTTGTCATGAAAATAGCTAAAGCAATGGCAAATTTTCTCCCTGCTTCCGAGTCAAACAGGCTGACCGCTGTACCAATTCCCAAAACGACCAGTGAGGATATGATAATCCCCAAAATGCCGATTCCTGAAATCGGGCTGGCTGATGTACCGATCAATCCGGCCATATAACCGCATGCTGCCGCCACAAAGAATCCCACGCAGATCGCTATGGCAACGCCGGCAATAATAAAGATCCAGGTCGCACCGGCTGACAAATTTGCTTCGGCAATAAAGGAATAGAATGTTCCCAGTAAACCGATAACAATGACCCCTAACACCAGGGCTGTCGTTTTAGGCGACAAATCCGTATCCATACGATGCAGGCTTTTTTCCGTCTCCGACTGACTCATAGCTTGAATGGAAATACGCATACCATCTACAATTGGTTTTACCAATGTAATCAATGTCCAAATTGCCGCAATACCGATTGCGCCGGCACCGATAAGCCGTACCTTTTGTGCCCAGATAGCCGAGGCAAAGGCACTGGCGCTCTGCCCGGCTGCCGGTGACATTGCCGATGTAAGATAAGGAACAAATACGCCCCAGGCCAAAATTGTCCCGACTAACATGGCCAACCCGCTGGCAATGCCAATCAGATAACCAGCCCCCAATAAAGCGGAAGAAAAACCGAGAGGAAACTGGGAGGTAATTTTACCAAAGGTAAACCAATAATGCATTTCCGCTGAAATAACTTGAAAACCACTCGCACATAGACTGATTATTGCTGAAATAATACCACCGGCCATAATATCCTTGACGCCATTTTCCTTGGCGCCGGCTGCACTGCCACTCCCTACTTTTAAAATTTCTGCAGCCGCCAGACCTTCAGGATAAGGCAAATCGCTATTAACAATCATCGCCCGACGCAATGGAATAGTAAACAACACGCCCAAACTGCCGCCACAAGCACAAATCATCAAGGTCTGCCAAAAAGAAAAGCCCTGCCAATACCCGATCATCAATAAACCGGGAATAATAAATATAACTGCCGAAAGAGTACCTGCCGCCGATGCCTGAGTCTGGACCATGTTATTTTCCAACACATTGGAATCCTTAAACATTTTTAAAATTGCCATAGAAATAACTGCTGCAGGAATAGACGACGAAAACGTAAGCCCCACTTTCAGGCCCAGATAAACATTGGACGCCGTAAAAATGGCTGTAATTAGAACTCCCAGCAGCATTCCCCGAAGCGTAAGTTCAGGCACGCTCAGTTCATTACCCATAAAATCTTCCTGTTTCATGCGCATACTCCTTTTCACTTAAAATTTTCCTATCAGTTGGCCGAATTTTCTATGAAAAACTCATAACAGTTCCCCCCATTCCCCTCATGCTGAAATATACTCTCTTTTGAGGTATTAAAAAAAGGATAATATTCTCAAAAAAGAATATTTTAGTAATTTTCTATATATTACACATAAATTCCTGCAGTTTTTATAATAAAAATACACCTACAACGGACAAAAATTCTTTTGTCCGTTGTAGGTGTATCAACATGAACACAAAACATGATTTTCTGCCACTCTCAACTTGCGACTTCCATTTCATTATTCTATATTTCAGGATTTAAACAGTTGCCGCAGGGAGATAACTTTACCTCTAGAAGCCCCGAAATTGCTCCATGTACAAATAAGGCAATCTTTTTTTGTAAAATAATATATTTTTTTACTTATTTTAGGAGGAAATAATTGGAAGGAGTCGAATATAACATTGGTTTTGCGAGTCGTTTTTCAGGTATTTATAGAATAAAGTATTATTGGAGAAGTACTATGTCATCTCTTCAACTGTCCATATGCGGCTCCCTGATTGGGATTATATCGACTTTACTGGTCTATTTATATCTTTTTATCCTATATCGTGAACGGCATATTGGAGTTTGGGTTATAAGCTGGCTTTGTTATTCTCTTCGTATGGTTTTATTTAATTTTGAGATTTTACCTTGGAAATATTCACTGCCCGCCTACCTTATTTGTCATCTACTCTATCTAGCCTGTGGTTTACTGTTTGTGTGGAGCACTTGTCTGCTTATCGGTAAACCGCTGAGACGTTATTGGTGGAATGCAACATTTTTGGTATTCTTATTAGATGCCCTTTTTAGTTTTGCTCGCCTGCATTATTTGTTTACTATGGTTACGGGCGCTTTATTTTTCGGGAGCGCGCTTTTATGGGTGGGCTCCGTGTTTATCCGGCATTTGCAGGCAAACCGGGTAGGGCACTGCATCGTTGGCTGTGCCTTTATCCTTTGGGGAATCATTACAATTATTCGGCCTTGCATTGTTCAAGTGCCAACGCTGCTTTTCTGGAGTAATATTATTACTGGCATTCTCCGGCCGCTTATTGCCGCCGGCATGCTGGCGATATATTTTGAAAAAGCCAGACTGGAACTAATTCATAAGGAAGCACAATACCGGCTGCTGGCGGAAAATGCAATTGATATTATTTACCGCTATAAGGTCCTGCCGCGTGCAAGATTTGAATATGTGAGCCCTGCAGTACTTTCTGTTACCGGCTATACGCCTGCAGAATTCTATGCGAATGCCAAGCTGATATTTAAGCTTATACATCCTAATGATTTGTCCCTATTTTCCTGCTATATTGCCAATCCCTTTCAGCGAAATGATTTACCTCTTACCCTGAGACTAATCCGCAAGGATGGAAAAGTAATCTGGTTTGAGCAAAAATGTGTACCTGTCTATGATAAATCAGGAAATTTAGAGGCGGTAGAAGGCATTATCCGGGATGTTACTGTCCGTAAAGAACTAGAGCAAGTTGTCTCCCGTGTCGAATGCATGAATATGGTGGGTGAGATGGCAGCCAATGTTGCTCATGAAATACGCAATCCAATGACTACCGTGCGCGGCTATCTGCAAATGCTGGAAAAAAAGCAACCGTGCCCTGCCTGTAAAGAACGCTTTGCCATAATGATCGAGGAATTGGACAGAGCCAATACGATTATCAGCGAATACCTGACGCTTGCCAAAGATAAACGGGCCGACTTAAAAAACTGCAGCCTAAACAGGATTGTTACATCGTTGTTTCCGCTGATGCAAGCCCATGCCGCCGCATCTAATTCACACATTGAACTGGAACTGACCGACGTCCCGGAGCTTTTCCTTGATGAAAATGAAATCCGCCAACTAATCTTAAACCTGGTGCACAACGGGCTCGAAGCTATGCCTGAAGGCGGCAATCTAACAATAGGCACTCTGCATAACCGGGATGTAGTAACCCTGTCAATTCGTGACCAGGGCCACGGCATTCCCGGAGATATACGGGAAAAATTAGGAACACCTTTTTTAAGCACCAAGGATACCGGGACAGGCCTGGGAATACCGATATGCTTTAGAATCGCCCACCGGCATCATGCCGTCATTGGTATTGATACAGGCACTAACGGAACCACCTTTACCATTAATTTTAAATTACCCGGTCAATTTTTTCGAGAAGCCCAAACAGTCGTTAATGATCCAACAAGCGGTAACCAACAGCTGATTCCGTAATAATATGTTTCGGCCTGTTTGGTTTTCTATAATTTATCGATTTGCTACCTGCTTCCAGAGTGTATTTACTCCTTGAGAACATCAAAGTCCTCTTTGCTTTCCAGTTGATTAGAAAATACGGCAGCATATAACCCCTTTGCATTCAACAGGTCGCTGTGGTTTCCCTGCTCAACAATCTGACCGTTCTTTAGCACCAAAATCTGGTCGGCCTCCTGAATGGTATTGAGCCGGTGAGCGATGATAAACGTAGTACGCCCTTTCATAATGTTGCGCAAGGCATCCTGAATAAAATATTCTGTGCGAGTATCAATACTGCTGGTAGCCTCATCCAGGATAAGGATCGCCGGATCGGCTAAAATTGCCCGGGCAATAGCGATAAGCTGCCGTTGACCCTGACTTAGATTGCCGCCGTTTTCTGAAAGCCAGGTATCATACTGATAAGGTAAACGTTTAATAAAGGCAGCGGCGTTGGCTAATAATGCCGCTTGCTCCATTTCGTCATCGGTTGCTGCCGGTCGGCCATAGCGAATATTGTCCTTAATCGTGCCGGAAAACAAATAGGTATCTTGCAACACAATGCCAAAGCATGTACGGAGACTATCCCGCGTATACTGGCGGATATCACGGCCGTCAAGCAGGATGCGGCCGCCGGTAACATCATAAAACCGCGTAAGCAAATTAACAATGGTTGTCTTGCCCGCCCCGGTAGAACCAACAAGTGCGGTACTGGTGCCGGCAGCGGCTACAAAATTTACCTCTTTTAGTACCGGCATATCCGGTCTGTAGCCAAAACTGACATGGTCAAAGACCACTTCTCCTTTGGGGTCCGCAAGCTCAACAGCCTCAGGCAGATCAGCCGGCTCCTCAGCCTGGTCCAGAACTTCAAAAACCCGTTCAGCACCGGCCACCCCGGATTGCAATGTATTAAAAATATTGGCCAATTCATTGACAGGCCGGACAAATTGCCGAGAATAACTGATAAAGCTGGCAATGGTGCCGACAGAGATTACATCATGAACTGCCAGCACACCACCAACAATGGCGATAGCTCCAAAGCCGATATTGGTGATAACATTCATGATCGGCATAAGCAAAGCAGACCATATTTGCGCAATTGACCCAACTTCGCAAAGTCTGTGATTGATAGTTTTAAAGTCCGCAATGGCCTTATGTTCATGATTAAATGCCTTAATCACCTGAATACCGGCAACAGTCTCTTCCACATGGGCATTTAAATGTCCCAGCTCAACTTGTGTTTTTTTAAACAATACGTTGGTCTTTTGCGAAATAACACGAGTCAAAATAATAACCAACGGCAAAGTAATCAAAGCCGCCAGAGTCAGTACGGGACTTAACACCAGCATCATCACAAAAGAACCCGTAATAGCAATCGAAGCCGACATGAGGTGGGAAATGGACTGCGATATGGTATTGCTGACGTTATCGGTGTCATTCGCTAATCGGCTCATCAACTCACCATGGGGATGGACGTCAAAGTAGGCAAGCGGCAGTTTTTGCAGCTTGGCAAATAAAGTTGCCCGTAACTGCCTGACGACCTGCTGGGAAATACCGGCCATCAGCCACCCCTGCCCCCAGCCGAGCAGCCAGTCTGCCAGGTACGTAACAGCCAGAATCAGCAGTAACACTTCCAGCGTGACCTGCGGTGCCGGAGCCGTCATGCTGTCAATCGTCACACCGATTATATACGGGCCTATCAACGCCAATACCGAATCAGCCAGAATTAAGAAAAAAATAACGATAAGCATTCTTCGTTCCTGGCGTAAATACTGCCACAAGCGCCGCATGGTTCGCGTAAAGTTTTTAGGTTTGGCAGTGCCGCGGGGTCGGCGCCCCCCAAAGGCCCTGCCAATGCCCGGACTGCGCCAGGACTGGTTTGACGCCGGTACACGGTGATCAGGATTGCTGTTTTGCGCGTTGCCTTCCGTCATTAATGGTTATCTCCTTCCCCGCTGAGACTGGACAATCTCCCGGTAAATCCCGCTGCTTGCCAATAGCTCAGAATGAGTACCGCAGGCCGCAATTGTTCCTTGTTCCATAACAGCAATTTTATCCGCAGCCAGAACCGAACTAATCCGCTGCGCCACAATCAGACAAGTCAGCTGATTGGCATATTGGTTTAACGCTGCTTTTATTTTTTCTTCTGTGACCACATCCACCGCGCTGGTACAATCATCGAGAATAAGGATGGTAGGCTTCCTAACAAGTGCTCTGGCAATGGCGAGCCGTTGCTTCTGCCCGCCCGACAAATTAACGCCTCCCTGTCCTAATAAGGTGTTGTACCCTTCCGGAAAAGACATAATGAAATCATGCGCCGCTGCCAGTTTTGCTGCTGCTTCCACCTCGTGAGCGGCAGCATTTTCTTTACCCCAGCGGATATTTTCCATAATGGTTCCGGTAAATAAGACCGCTTGCTGCGGCACAAGGGCAATTTTCTCCCGTAACTGGCCTGGATTAATCTCCGTTATATCATGGCCGTCGATTTTTATTGAACCTGCCGTTATTTCGTAAAAACGCGGAATAAGGTTGACCAGGCTGGTTTTGCCTGCACCGGTCGAACCAATAATACCAATCGTCTGGCCAGGCAGGCAGGTCAGGCTGATATCTTTCAAAACCGGCTGGCCACCGAATCCGTCATAGCTAAAGCTGACATTTTCAAAATCAATACGGCCATTGTCTACCAGCTGAGTGCCGGCATAGCCTGTAACCCATTTGGCGTCGTTTTGCTGGTCAAAGACTTCGCCAATCCGCACAATCGAGGCTTTTGCCCTGACAAAGTTATTAAATATAAGGAACATAATCATTAACGACACCAATATCTGCGTCATATAGTTGATAAACGCAATTATATGTCCGGCCTGCACCTGCCCGGCGTGAATCCCCAGTCCCCCCATCCACAACACCATAACAACGCCAAGGTTAACAGTAAGGGCTATGCTGGGACTAAAAACGGACATCAGGCGAATAGCCCCCGCCGATTTCTCCTGCAATTCCTGGTTGGCTGCCGCAAATTTTTCCTGCTCATAGGCAAATCGTTTAAACGCCTTAACCACTCTAATCCCTGACAAATATTCTCTCATAACGGCATTAACCCGGTCCAGCGCAGCTTGGACCCCAACAAAACGGGGAAAACCGATCTTAATATTGATGGCTATCAATAAGGCAACGACCGGAACGACTAACACCAGTACCACCGCTAAGCGCGGATTAAGGTTAATAGCCATAACCAAACTGCCGATACATAAAAGCGGTGCTTTAAGCGAAATTCGCATTAGCCCATTGGCCAAAAGCTGCACTTGATTGACATCATTGGTTATCCGGGTTATCAATGAACTCCGATTGAGGTTATCAATATTCGTAAATGCCAGCATCTGAATTTTTTCGTATAGATCGCTCCGCAGGTCCGCGCCGAATTGCTGCGATACCTTACTGGAAATAACATTGCGCAGCGAGGCCGCCAGGGCACCGCATGCCGTTATAAAAACCATAAGAGCACCCTGGCTTAGAATATAATCGGTCCGCCTGCCTGCCACCCCTATGTCAATGATTTTGGACATGATGGTGGGAAGCAAAAGATCGCAGGTGGCTTCAATGGTTACAAACAGGGCAGCAACCAGAAACTGTCTCCCATATTTGGTTTTATATCTATGCAAAAAAGCCCAGGTGCGCATCTTCCTTCCACCTCCGTCCATCTGTAATATGGCTAACACTCCCAATTATACCATAGTATACAGCCAATAAAAAAATAAGAGAGGTATCCCCCTCTTTCTCATCACTTTTGGTGCATAGCCTGATTACAGCAGGCAACGACACAACCAAAATTTTTCATTTTTTCGGCTTATCGCGGTAGAATGCGATAGCTGCCAGGATTTTGCCTCGCAGGCAGTCATGCTGTCCACGCTTTTTAGTACCATTACCTTGACCTTAGCCATTTATGCGGCCCAATTATTGTTTCCCGGCCGACTGCGACAATATACTCAAACCACCTCAAAAATCCTATTGACTATAGGGTCTTTGAGGTGGTTTGCTTACGGTCTGCTTTTATAAGTGTACGGCTGATTCCTCTGGCTGGTAAAATAGGATTTTGCCTCCTCAAAATCGCATGCCGGATTTTTACACTTTCTTAATACTGTCAAATAAGATTCCTGGAGTTTAAGCGTTATCAACGAACGCTGTTTACATTTTGGACATATGGATTTTGGACTAAAAGGCACAACCTCATCTCCCTTCCTCTATAAAATATACCATTCGCCGAGAGGAAAAAAATTCCTTTTGTTAATAATTATGCTCAAATTCATCGTTTGCATAATTTAAGTCTCCGCCATTAATTTATAAGTTGTGGCTCATCGCCTATAATCTTATACTCTTTCTCTTCTACAAGAGTGCGTACTGCTTTGACCCTTCTGTGCTTTTATCATAAGAAAAGGTGGTCTTCTTCGTTCATTTTTCAGATCCTTATTAATTATCTCCGCTTCTTTAATCGGTGTTGGCTCTAACACTTTCACAATCTTAAACCCGCATCCAATTAGAGTATTCATAATAGTAGACATTGTCCTGTGATATTTAATAACATCCTTAATAAGCCAATTTTGTTTTCTTATCCCTTCATCATTATAATCATCTAATATCCAATGCATTTTCTCGCCATTTTCATTTTTGCACCAGCCATCAGGAATTTGTTTGGCGGTTGCGACAGGATGTTCTTGGGAAAAGATCAAAAATCCATTATTTTTTAGACAATACAATATTCTCTCCAACACATTTTTTAAATCGGCGATATAGTGAAAAGCTAACGAACTAAGCACCAAATCAAATTCTTCCCGGGGGAAGCCTATATCTTCAATAGGAAGGCAAACATATTCTATGTTCTCATGTCGATAAATTTGTTTTGCCCGGGAAATCATTTTTTTTGAAATATCTACGCCAATGACCTTCGCAGCACCTTGCGATGCATACCGACTACAAGCCTGTCCGAAGCCGCAGCCTAAATCCAATATACGCATTCCAGTTAAGTTTTCAGGCAAGAGCGATCTAAATGCAGGAATCTCAAGCACATCATTAAGACCAGTCGAATTCAGTCTGAGATCAAGATAAGCCTGATAAAAAATATCATTGTCATAAATATTTTGTTTCAAAGCAATCCCCTCCAGTACTTATATTCTCAAAGTATCCTTTTCCTCACCAATCTCCCCTTGAACCACTTCGCATTCTTTTGGGAAGGGACTTATAAACCAGATCATAAGAATGATCAATTAAACTTTTAATTTCTCCTTCCGGAATACTACCATCAAGCACTAGCGTGATCCAGTGGCGTTTATTTAAGTGGTAGCCAGGCGTTATACTTGCGTACTGTTGTCTTACTATTTCGGAATAGCCAGGATCACATTTCAGCGACAGATTATCCAGTCCATTCCTCCGTGACAGCAACGCAAATATTTTTGATGCTACTTTTATTACAATGACATCCGGTCCGAAAGGATAATCCTCCATGGCTCCGGGTTTAGCCAGACAATATAAAAACAGCTCTTTGGAATCCATTTTACGCATCTCCCCTCAATCCTGTAAACATCGGTACACTTCTGTATAATTAACTTTTCCCTTCGATTCTATTAGCCCTAATATCCGTATAATTCGAATTTAAGAATTGCCAAGAAAGAACTTGCTGATTATAATAATGATCAGGAGGTGCTAACCATGTCCAAAAATAAAAAAACAATACCATGTGGTACCATCAACCCCAACACACTAAAAATTGCCGGAAAGCCTAACCGGGCTATGACCCCGGAAGTCAAACTCGCTCCTGTTTGGGTGGATCGAAAAAATGACTATAGGCGCCATAAGGAAAAACAAAAACTCCGCCGTTATTCCGATGAATATGGAAACGGCGGAATTTTTTTGTCTGTTAAAATCTCAGGTAATAGAAATTCTTCATTCTCCCCTTATTCAAGGAATATAAATTAGCCCGGCAAGAGAAGTATTGCCTTTCTTGATTAATAAGCTCTTATAATCCTGTAAGGCATCAAATAATTGCGTGAATTTTAGTCGTAGCCAAAAACGGAAGAACGTATGTGTTCCGCCCCCGAAAATCGGAATACGATTTAAAGTAAATAGTGTACAGTTCACCCTGTCTCGTCCAAAATTCACGGTAAAAGCTGCCCGATACCCGGTTTCTTTCACCAAGCCTATAACCCGTTGATCATATTCGCCACCCGGATAAGCCAAGTATTCAACCTTTTTGCCAAGTCGCCACTCCAAACCTTCCTTGGAACGGAGCAACTGGGCACGAATCTCTTCATCAGAAGCTTTGGGCAAAGCTATATGGCTTAACGTGTGACTTTCGAAACTAATGCCGTTATCACTCATTTCTTTTATTTGATCCCAGGTTAAATACCGGTTATTATTGCCTATAAAATCAGTAATCAAAAATATTGTGGCTTTAAAATGATATTTTTTCAAAATTGGATAAGCCACTTGATAATTATCCTCATACCCATCATCAAAAGTAATCAAAATAGGTTTTGACGGAAGCTCTGTTCCATTTTGTAAATAGTCTGCCAATTCATCTGGCCCGATAGGGGTATAGCCATGTTTGTATAAATACTTGATTTGTGCTTCAAACTCGCTATCGCTGAGTGTTAATGAATTATGGCTTTGATTATTGATTTGGTGGTAGTTTAGAACCGGTACTCCCTGAAAGTAAGTAAAAAATATATAACTTATTCCTGCAATGATGATGAAAACTACGAGCAACCAGTTGAAATTCTTCGTCAATGAGTACAAAAAAAAGGCATCTCCTTATATAATAAGTTCATACAAATACCAATAATTCGATATTTAGCTAAGAAAACCTCTTTAAAGTTATGTATTTATTCATTTGCCACCGCCGATGGACTAACCTTTATCATGAAAAAGGCTATAAAGACATTTTTCTCGAAACAATCAGCGCATTAAAAACAGGTCGCACATTTACAAAAGCCATGGACTTACGTCAACAAGCTGCCATAAAAACAAACCTACCTTCTTCCACTCAGCAAAGTCTTGTCCGGATGAATAGGAAAGGAATGGGCTCCCCCTGGAGTAGTCAGATATACACCCAAAAAGATCCACAAGCCGCCCACAATTTCGCGCCACCCTAAATGCTCTCCCAGCAATAAAACAGCTAACAGCATTCCTACTACCGGCATGATATTAATGAAAATAGCCGTCTGGCTCGCACCTACTATCTTAACGCCCCTGTTCCACCAAATCATGGCTAAGACACCGCCGCCAAGAATCATGTAGAACATTGCCCCTATGCCGTTTGCCGTCAAATTCGTTGTGAGTTCAATGCCATCCCATAGCACGAGAATCCCCGTTAGTATAGCACCAATCAGGCCGGCCCAGGCCGTGGTAAACATCGGCGAAAGTTCAGCCATAATCTTACGGCCTAAAAGCGTGTAGATTGCCCAACAGGCTTGGCTGCAAAAAAACAGAATGTCACCAAAATTAAAAGAAAGACTTGTGATAATCGCCAGCGAGCCGTGGGTCACTAAAAATAAAACACCAAAGAATGAGGTAATGATGCCTATCCATTGTACTTCATTCATTTGCTCCTGATGAGCTAACGCAGCCATTACGGCCGTCATTGCCGGCGTGGTAGCAGAAACCAGCGTACAATTAATAACGGTAGAATATTGCAGCCCGCTAAATTGAAGAACGTTATTAAGCGTAATACCGCTAACGCCCATTACGGCTAGAATAGGCAAATGCCTTGCGGAAGGAAAAATATTTCTGCCATGCGTGATATATAAGATAATCAACAGGATCATGCTAATGCCAACATAACGATAGAGGGTGATCAGCAGGGGAGACAGTTCTTGCAGAACCACTTTGACTACCACCGGCTGCGCACCCCATAAAATTGCCGCCAGACACAAAAAAATATAGATTTTATTTGAACTATTATCCATGATAAATCCCTTTTTAGACTTACTAAAATTTATATTATGCCTCTTCCCCAGTCCCAACAACTCAAACCAGGACTTTCTCCAGATAACACACCTTAAAAGGAAGGTGGGCAATAATTGATTCATTATCATTCAATGCAGCAACCGCCTGTTTGGTGCAAACCTAATCATTGTCTATCGAAAGACCTCAGTCAAATTACTGACCAAGGTCTTTCCTTTTATCAAAGAAATGAGTCTATCTCATAGCAGATGAGCATTCTATGACTGTTGTTTGTTTAACAAGTTTGCAATTCGATTAAGGCCTTCGGTAATATTTTTTAACGATGTGGCATAAGACAATCTTACATGTGTATCGATGCCAAAGCCTGACCCGGGTACCAACGCAACTTGAGCTTTTTCAAGTAAAACATCGGCGAAATCGTCAGATCCATAAATTTGTTTGCCCTCGATTGCCTTGCCGATTAACTTGGAAATATTCATAAGTACATAGAACGCCCCCTTGGGAGTAACACAAGACAATCCAGGTATGGCATTAATTCGCTTTACCATATAATCTCTGCGACTAATAAATTCGGCAACCATTGTATTTATCATGTCCTGATTGCCGCAAATGGCCGCTTCTGCCGCCTTTTGCGCTATTGAGTTGGGATTCGAAGTCGCATGGCTTTGTATGTTTGCCATAATTTTCGCAATTTCATTATTTGAGGCCGTATAACCAATCCGCCAGCCGGTCATCGCATAGGTTTTGGAAACACCGTTCACCACAATGGTCTGTTCTTTGATTTTGTCATTCAGTGAGGCAATACTAACATGCTGATACCCATCATATATCAACTTCTCATATATTTCATCGGAAACAACAAACACTCCCCGTTCCACGGCTAAATCCGCAATTTCTGTAAGTTCTTCCTTAGAATAAACCATCCCTGTGGGATTGCTCGGGCTGTTGAGGATGATGGCTTTTGTTTTCTTGGTTAATGCTTGTTGTAACTGATCTACTGTAAACTTAAAGCCACTTTGTTCCGAAGTTTTTACAATTACGGGAACGCCACCGGCTATCTTTACCATTTCAGGATAGCTCACCCAGTACGGCGCCGGTATAATAACCTCATCACCGGGGTTGCAGATTGCTTGAAAAGTATTAATCAGAGAATGCTTGGCCCCATTGCTTACAACAATCTGGGCTGGTGTATAGTCTAAGCCATTATCCTTTTTGAACTTTTTGCAAATAGCCTGCTTTAATTCCATGATTCCTGATGCAGGCGTATATTTTGTAAAACCAGCTTCAATAGCGGCGATTGCTGCCTTTTTAATATGCTCCGGCGTATCAAAATCAGGTTCACCTGCACCAAAGCCAATCACATCAATTCCCTCAGCCTTCATTTTTTTGGCCTTCGCGTCTATAGCCAGTGTAGATGACGGACTAATTGATAACCCCATTTTTGATAACTCCATTGATACCACTCCTCAAGTCTTGATATGCATAACCCAAACAACCCCGTACACAATATACAGCCACTCTGGTCAATTCATGGCTCCATTATTTATTATACACATGTGTATACATTAACACTACCTCGTTTTTTACCAATATACAATAACTTCCACTGCTAAATTTTAAAAATTCACCTTGTCCTGATTCATCCTGATAAAAATATACAACGTGCTAAAGATTTGTGCAGGCGGGGGGTGCGTTGGCAAAAAGCGGAAGTCAAACGCCAGTGGCGGAGCGTTGTCAATGCACCTCCCGCCTGCGCCGGCAGTATTCTTTAATGTGGTATGAATTGATTTCACAGCATTTCATAAACTAATTTTCGAGGTGGTCGTTATGACATATAGAGCAAATGGCTCCTATCTAAGATTCCGTACCTATACAAAATCATACAGGAAACCGAGTTCTATTGGTAAATCCATGGATGCCGCAATTACGGAAAGCCAAGCTAAAAAGCATCTGCGTGATGAACCTGCCGTTCGATCAAACCAAAACGTTTACGACAATTTATCAGAGTAACCGCATATCCCATTGGTACAATTCTTTTTACTGCCCAGGCTGTAAAAGTTCCGCTCTCTGCATAGAATAAAAAGGATAGGTAATCTATCTAAAGCCGTTCAAGGAGACAGCTGCCGTGAAAATAACATGAGCCGTTAGTTGCTTGATAGGGTTGCCTATCATTGGAATAGCCGGAGAGTTTTTACTCTCCGGCTATTTGCCCGTTAAAAACCCATTGCCTGCTTTACTATTTCCATTTGTTCTGGGGAAGTAAGCCTCTCCAGGAGTGTAAATGCAACCCCCGGTGCAGTTTGCGGGCAATAGGAAGTAATAATGTTCTTATCAATGACAATCGGTTCATTTACAACGTCAACGCCAAACGCCTTCAGTTGTTGTTGACGATAGGCATTATTCAAATGGTAGGTTGTGGCCTTTCGTCCTGCTAACACTCCGCTTTTACCCACAGGCAATGCGGCAACGCAAACCGTGGCAATCCATTTGCCTTGTGTGTCAAATTTACGGACAAGGTCCAAAAACTGTTCATCATAAGCTTCCTCATAAAATCCGAATTCTTCAAAACCGCCGGGAATTGCCAGCGCATCATACTCATCAACCCGAATCTGATCAATTGTTGTATCGACCAAAACCGGGATATGGAAAGTACTCACTACCCGTTTTTGAAAGCCACAAGTAACGATTGATACATCATAGTGATAATCATTTCTTGCCCACCCCATGACATCAACAAAAGCACTACATTCCATGGTTTCAAACCCTTTAAGCATAAATAGTAATATTTTCATTTTCTCCTCCGTTCTATGGCTTGAGCCGCCATATATTGATCACTATTTGTTACACCTTAAGAAATAAACTCCTGCTAATTTCTTAAAAATACCGGCAGGAGTTTATCTATATACAACGTTCCAAGGATTTTATATATACTATAGGTTCTCTATAAAGCGCCTTGCTTGTTTGCTAAATAATCGGGTTTGAAGAGTCGGCCAGGCAGGAAAAAGGCAAGCGCGGCAGCGGCAACAGGAATCACAGAAATAATAGTAAATACACTCGGAACCCCAAAATGATCGGCAACATATCCCAGAAGCGTGACGGCCAGGCCGCCCAAACCTATACTAAAGCCAATAGTCAGGCTTGCCGCCAGGGCTTCATAACCGGGCATCATTTCCTGAGCCAAAACCGTTGTGGACGAGAACGATGCGATGTAAACAAAGCCGATTGTCAATACGAGCGGCAACGTCCAGTAGCCGGTAACATGAGGCAAAACGAGCAACATGGGTAGTGTCAATAACATGGAACCGAGAATGATCGTTTTCCGGCCGAACTTATCACCAAGCACGCCGCCAACATAGGTTCCCGCTACCCCGCTTAACAGATAACCTGAGACGAGATAACTGGCATAGGCGTGACTGCCTCCGAGATAATCCGCAAAGTAAAGAGGAATATAGGTCGTTAACCCGGCAGCGATACTGCTGCGAAAGAAAATATAAAAAAGCAGCAAACTGACCATAGCCAAGGGTATTGGGGTAGTCGCCCCGCTCTTTTTGACTTTCGGAGTTTCCTGCGGCAAAGTCTGGGGTGACAGTGCGGACAGGTTTAACCACAACAAAGCCGCCAGCAACAAAGCCGGAAGGCAAAAATACAGGGTATTGTTTATTGATCCGGGTAAAGTCAACAGTGTCATCATAAAAACCGAACCACAAGCCTGGCCTAAGTTGCCGCCGACGGAAAATACAGCCATACTTTGGCCCCGGCTATTAGCTTGCGTGGTATTGTGAATCATTTTTGCGCCCTGGGGGTGAAAAGCGGCAATCCCTAGGCCGGTAATAATCACAATAGCCAGCAAACCTATATAGGATGGAGCTAAGCCGGTTACAGCCATTCCCACGCCGGAGAGCAGAACCCCGGCAGGAACCAGCCAGGGAAGCGGAAAACGGTCGGTTATATAACCGAATACAGGCTGGATCACGGAGGAAGTCACATTCTGAGCCAATACAATTAAGCCAACTTGTGAATAGGAAAGAGCAAATGCGCTTTTTAAAAACGGCAAAAGAATCGGCAAAGCGCCCTGGCTTAAATCAGTAATGGCGTGACTAAGCGCAACTAAAACCAAGGATTTTGACAGGATTGTCTTTTTTTGTGTATTCATAGATTTCCTTTCAAGAATTAACTCGCGTAAAACCTTCTCTGTGATTTTACCCCGCAGTTAATACACTACGAATTTTTTGAAATGAGGCCCGTAAAATAGCGATCACAGTGTCAACCGTGCCGCTGCCCACATGCGGGGTCGCCACCACATTGTCAAGCGTTAATAACGGATTATCGGCATTAACGGGTTCGGTAGCCCAAACATCAATTGCCGCACCAAGAATTTTGCCATTCGCCAAAATTTCATAAAGATCCTGTTCATTTACTACATTTCCCCTGCTGACATTAATAAAGACTGCATTCTTTTTCATGAGCTTCAGCTTTTCGGCGTTAATCCAATTACGGGTTGTGGGACTAAGCGGTACATGGATACTGACAATATCCGCTTCTGTCAGCAATTCCTCCAATGTCAGGTAGGTAACCCCATAACGGGCTTCTACTTCGGCGGAAGCCCGCGTCCGGCTATAATAGTAAAGCGTTGCGCCAAAAGCCTTCGATAGCTCGGCTACCCGCTTGCCGATATCGCCAAAACCAATGATGCCATACTTTTTACCCTTGATTTCATAGGAACAATTGCGGTATTTCCACATCGACCAGACACCGTTTCTAGTATCCTTATCCAACTGTCTGATTTTGCGGTAAACCTCGAGAATAAGGCCCATCGTCAACTCAGCCACCCCGTTGGCATTGCCCCCCGGAACATTGCCGACAACAATGCCGCGTTTGGCAGCAGCAGTTAAGTCGATATTATCTGTGCCCACTCCCATTTTCTGAACGATTTTGAGTTTGGGCGCACGCTGCATAAAGGCATCATCTACCCGATACGTTGCCGTAAGCAAAGACTCTGCCTGAGCAAGATTCACCTCGCGTTCGTCTTCCGGTATTTCGTCCCAAAAAAGTAAATCCATATCTTCCGGAACCTCCGAACGAAATAAAGTCTTCATCTCCGGAGTTATCTTATCAAGAAAAATACAATTCATTAGCTTCACTCCTGCTGCTTAGTATTGGGAAGAGCAAAACGATACGATTATAATACGCCATTCCATTCCGGCTTTCCTTTAAAAATTATTTTTGACTGAGATGTATTAAAAAATAAGGCCAACTGCAGCTAAACGCCGCATTATTTCGGCGATAATTTTTTCTTCCTCCACTTCATTTTCTGCTTCAAAGGTTACCGAAAGCCTGATATAAGCTCCTGCTTCATCCCAAGGAACAGTCGAAATTAACGTTTCCTTAAGAAGAAAATCCGCAAATTCTTCGGCTGTTGAAAATAATTTGCCAGACTTAGTCCCCCGGGGTATCTGAACATACAAATAAAAAGACGCTTTTGGTTTCGTAACTGTAAAACCAATGTGTTTCAGGGCGTTAACGAGTAAAGTATGGCGTCGGGAATATTTCAAAGCTGTTTTTTGTGTTATTTCCGGGTGCTGCAAACAGTAAATACCGGCCTTTTGAATAGGGGCAAACTGACCGGAATCATGGTCGTCTTTTACCGCGGCAAATCCCTTCACAACTAATTCATTACCACAGACAAACGCCAGCCGCCAACCTGTCATATTGAACGCCTTGGACAGGGAGTGAACCTCGATTCCAACGTCTTTAGCCCCCTCGACCGACAAAAAACTGAGGGGACGCTGTCCGTCAAAAGTGAGTGCGGCATAAGCGGCATCTGAGACAACAATAATCCCGTTTTCCTTGGCGAAACAGACGACTTCCTCAAAAAACTCTTTAGTTGCTGTCGCTCCGGTCGGATTATTAGGATAATTAAGATATAATAACTTGGCTCGCCGGCGCTGCTCGGCAGTCAATACATCCAGCTTGGGCAAATAATTATTTTCAGCCAATAGTGGCAACGCAACGACTTCTCCGCCTAGTGCCTTGGTCGCAGTCCCTAAAATCGGATAACCGGGAACTGTTATAAGCGTAATATCTCCCGGATTTATAAAAACTAACGGCAGAAGTGCCAAAATGGATTTTGAACCAATTCCATGATTTACTTCATTGACCGGATCAAGGCCATAAACCTGATACACCTCCTTCATATACTGAACAGCGGCGTCTTTAAATTCCTGAATCCCGTTGTCGGTATATCCCCTGTTTTCCCTTCGCTTGGCTTGCTCATATAAAATTTCAATAACTTCTTTTTCTGCCATCCAGTCTGGTTCCCCTACTCCCAGGTCAATCAGGTCGATAGCAGGCTGACGTTTACGCGCTTCTCTTTTTGCTCTCTTGATTTTTTCAAATTTATAGAGTATAACATCATTGCCAAAGTGCTTGCCCCCTATCCGGTCTGCAAACAACTGCTGAATAAAACTTGCCTTCATTGTATCGCCTCCCTTGAATTAGCCGGAAAAACAAACTGCCTGCTTCACCGGCTGTTTCACTGATAAAATATTTGTATTATACAAATATTAATCATCCAGCATCCTACTTTCTTGCGCATTTTACCTGGCCTTTTCTAAGGCCGTTACTAACAGTTCTACTCCTCTCATCACTTCACGAACATGGCCGCGCGGCAGATTGGAGATAACTTCTTTATAATAATCTTCAATGCTGTTTTGTAGTTGCCGGGCCACCGTTTTACCTTTTTCCGTTAGAGTAGCCTCAACAATCCTTTTATCATAAACCGATCGGTTTTTCAGAATTAGCCCGTCCCGGACTAATTTGCTCATAATTCTGGTGATCGTACTAATGTCCAGACGCATCTTCTCGCTAATTTCATTGATCGCCAATGCCTGATATTTATAGATTTCCAATAGTATATAGCATTGTGAATAGGTAAAACCATGGATTCTAATTTGTTCTTTTTCCAGAACCTGAAAAGTACGTACGGCTTTTTGCAGCAGCTTACCAATATCCTCAATACATTGCTGATATTTATCTACTTCGCCCGTTATCTTAACTCACTCCTCTACTTAATTTGTATCATACAAATATTATTTTGTCAATTCTCTCCATCAGCTTATAAGACTCTCCTTACCGGCCGTACTTCTATTCGTTCACTACTTTATCGAAAAAATCATATGTTATACAAAATATACTGTGAGGATTGATACCGAATGAGTATTGCCAACCTCTTTGAAAATCCTCCTCTGACCAGTTTGGCCGTTGCCATTCTCGGAACGCTTGCAACACAAGGATTACGCGTCGCCGATATGCTCGTAATTGGCAGAGTTATCATCTATTTGGGCGAAGCCATCGTCACAGTGGCAACCCTGCAATCAGCCCTTGAAACTGCGGAAGCAAACAAAAATGATCAAAAAACGGCCGACAATCCTGATATGCAGCTAACCATGGACGATATCCTGGAACTTATTAAACAGCTGCAACGGCAAAATCAGCAGTTGCAAGAACAAATATGGGACTTACAAAATTGCCGTTAATTCGCCAAACAAAAAAAGCCACTGCGTTTAGCGGCTAAAAAATTTTTAGTAAGTAAAGAGCCCGCAATGATCTACGCTACAGCCTACACCGATCATTACATACCTATACGCAGACTTTCGCCTACCCACAAGCATTACACAACCGATACAGACCTTTGCTCGACTGCCACAGATAGCTACCGAACCGCCTGCAATCTCCCGACTGCAAACGACCCGTATCATTCACAACCCATAGCAGTCTTAGCTCGACCGACATAAATCCCTTGGGACCACACGGCAACAGTTGGGCTACCGTACAGCCTTTCAGAACCCATGCCAATCTTCCCGCCGACTAACGCCGAACCTTGCGATCCGACGCCAATCTTTGGCCGACTGATGCCGAACACCTGTTGATATCCGACACCAATCTTGGCTCGACCATTACAGACCCTTTACACTCATAGTATCTGCCAACCGCGCCGTTTCATACATGGAAATATGTGGAATTCAATCATGAATCCGCTTACCGTTGTTCAGGCATCATCATCCTAATCCCTAATGCGACGAATATAGTACCCGTTACCCAACGGAAATATTGCTCAAGCCGCTGTTTAGAGACAAGCCATTGTCTTACGACGCTTGACAATAAAGCATAGGAAATAAGCACAATCAGCCCTAACACAAAAAAGATAAACCCGTAAGCCAACATGGTAACGCCTGCCGCTTCACTGTTTACATCAATGAACTGGGGTAAAAAGCTCATAAAGAATAGCGCCGTCTTCGGATTTAAGGCCGAAGTTAGAAAACCTTTCATAAACATCTTGGTAATCGTTGTTTCTTTGGTCAGTTCAACATTTTCTGTAAGCGAACCCTTGCTTTTAATAGTTTGAATACCAATGAGCAGCAAATACGCAGCACCGCACGTTTTTATCACATCGTAAAGCATTGCTGATTGCTGAAGAACAACAACCAACCCTAGCGCAGCAAACAATGCGTATAAAAGGTCGCCTGTGCTTGCCCCAAACGCCGAAATGACAGCCGCTTTCCTGCCTTGCGTTATCCCCCGCGATAATACATACAACGTATTCGGTCCGGGCATCAATACCAGGGCTAATGACGTTACGGTAAAATACATTACATTGTGAAGATGTATATTCGCCATTTCCATAATTTAAAATTGCCTTTCGTAGGACGCTTCGATAATTTTAACCATTCTATACAATAATTCATTATGCGGCGTAGGCACCCCTAGCCGCAAGCCTTCACGGTAAATGGCACCATTGATAAATTCGACTTCTGTCTTATTCTTGTTTTTGATATCCTGAGCGGTAGAGGGAAGATGCGCATAAAGTTCAGGATTAATCGGTGTCTTGCCGCCATTAATGCTCAATTGTTCTTCTGCAAACCATATTCCGCGCGCCCGGGCAACCGCCATTACCTCCGCCCTGACTGCCTGCATAAGTTCTTCGGTACCCGTTACGGCAAGTGCCTGCCCCATTGTTAACCGCAATAACCCAAAAACTACATTCGTGGAGTTATTCCTTAATTTAATCCACACTTCACTATCAATATCTTCCTGCACAATAACACGAATACCGCTTCTTCCCAGTAAATCCGCAATCGCTTTCATATCTTCCGTAATTATCTTTTGCGTAGATCCAAAGCAGATCTTGGAGTTTTTCCCAATAAAGCCTTGGACCTGGCCCATTGCAACCATTTTTCCGGCAAATTCCAGGATGCCGTATAGTATCTGCTCCCTGGGATAATGCTCTGCTAATATTTCAACATTACCGATCCCGTTTTGCAGGGTCATTATGTACGTTTTCTCGCCGGCGAGGCATTTAGCTGACTGAGCCGCCGCTTCCGTATAGCAGCCTTTGACCAAAAACAGGATAACATCCATCTTTTGGCCGATTGCTTGCGGTGATTGTGCCACGTTGATTTTTACGAATTCTTCTGTGTCATTGATACTGATTTTTAAACCGTTTGCCTGGATATGCTTCACAAGGGCCTCATTCGAATCGACAAGCCAAACCTCTGCACCGGCTTTTTGCAGCATCGCACCAACTAAGCTCCCCATTGCCCCTGCCCCAATGACAGCAAACTTCATAGAAAGTCCCCCCCTTTAAAAACTTCATGTTCAAATCTGATATGTATATAATTCTTGTAAAGAATGTAAAAACCTGCGGATTCAATTCAAATTTAACAACAAGCAACGACGAGTATACTGTTAAGCAGCCCCCAGCTTGTTGACTGCTCAAAGAAGCGCTATAATAAGCTTACCATTACTTGTAACGGAGTGATTGAATGAAATCCGCAACAGCCATGTACCGTTCCATTGCCCTGGATTTGGCGCAAAGAATCATCAATGGAGAATTTGCCATTAGTGAAAAGATATCCGGCAGGTCGGTGCTGGCAAGTCATTACACGGTATCGCCGGAGACAATCCGCAAGGCGATTGCCCTGTTGAAAGCAAAAAACGTGGTAAGCGTTTCCCAGGGAAAAGAGGTAACGGTCATCTCCACCGAAAACGCCTATATGTTTATTGATCAATATAAGAGCGCTGAATCCGTCTACTCCTTGCACCAAGATGTCGAAATCCTGCTGCACCAAAAACGTGACATTGATGCAAAGCTGGAAGCTCTTCTTTCCGACATTATTAATTATTCAGATAAATTACGCAACCTTACACCCTACAATCCGGTTGAAGTCGAGGTGCCCGAATCCTCGCACATTGTCGGACATACGATTGCGGAAATCAGACTGTGGCAACATACGGGCGCAACGGTTGTTGCTATCAGACGGGGCACATCCATCATTATCTCTCCCGGACCGCAGGCAGTCATTCAACCCCATGACCGGGTTGTCGTTGTAGGTGACAGCGATGTCTTAGCGAAAACCCTAACGTTTGTTGGCAGGCCGTTAAACAAGTAAGCCGCCCGGTTAATTCTTCCTAACCGCTGGCGGCTTGCTTATATGATAATATTCCCCTTAAGCATAAACATGGGCAGGAGTAGATTCCGCTACCTCGCATGTCCGTTCCCCTGAATAATTACTAAAACCATAAACGTCTTTCATCTCATACAGACCTGTTTTCGCTAAAATAAAGCCGGCCGCCTGATACGCCCCTTCCGCATACGCCTTTCTCGAAAAGGCGGTGTGCGTAATTTCAATTTGGTCATAAGGCCCGCAGGCCATTACCCTGTGCCTGCCGGTAATGTCCCCGGCACGAATAGAATAAATCGGCACCTGCCGCTCATCTCCATGTGGGGTTCCCAACCCCTTCATAATGGCGGCGGCTATTTTTTCAGCCGTTCCTGACGGGCTGTCTTTTTTATTTCTGTGATTTTCATCAATTACCTGAAAATCATAATCCGGCTGTAGAATAGCGGCAATCTGAGCCATTAGTAAGGTTACATTAACACCGCGAGTGATGTTCGGTGCAAGGACCACTCCAATTTTCCGTTTTCTGGCCAGTACCTTGACACGTCTGATATCCATTTGGGTATAGCCGGTAACAGCAGTTACCACATTGACATTACAGCGGGCTAGTGTCGTTAAATGTTCCCGCAAAAAGGCCGGTGAAGAAAAATCGATCAATATGTCCGGTTTATATTTGGTTAATTTCTCTTCAAGGTTATCTGTCGTTTCAACCGGCACAGCCATGTATGGCCTATGTAAAACTTCACCCAGATCTTTTCCGGCTGCAGCCGAACTGTTTTTACGGCACAACACCAATGAAAGAACCTGTTTCTGGAAAAGGAACTCCGCGACAATCTTTCCGGTTGTCCCTAACCCTATCAAAGCAACCTTCATAAAGCACCTCCCTCGTAACTTACAACCTAATAATATCATCAAGGTTGCAAGTTGGTCAAGAGACCACTTTCGCAAAAATATCAGCAAATTCTTCCAGCTGCTCATACCTTTTGCTAAGAGGCTGTTAGATAAAATAATCAATTTGGGCATCAGGAAAATAGACAGCGGTTTGCCGACGCAAAAACCTCTCCATCTCCCCGCGCTGCTCTTTAGCATATAGATATTTGCCATAGCCAAATTGACCAAATTTAAATTGCCTCACCGTTTCATCCAATGGCAACGCCGTATTGGAGAACAACTCCAGGATATTGTTTTTGGCCCGCTTGGTAAAACGATGCGTAATAAACTCGAATGTAATCGGCTGAGCAGCAGTTGGCAACTCTTTAGCTAACAGTTTCAGCAAGTCGTTATATTCACTTTCCCATTCGGGAAAATAAAAAACAGGAGCAATAATAAATCCCAGCGGATAGCCGGCTTGGGCAACTTGTGCCGCGGCGGCTACCCGTTCTGCCAGAGGAGGCGTCAAATGCTCATACTTTTTAATGACAGAAGCCGCATTCAGTGTAAAACGAAAGCGGGTATGACCGCTATGGTTGACAGCCAGTAATGTATCGACCTGAACATGCTTGGTTACAAAGCGAAACCTGCCCAACGGCTGCCGCCCAAAAAACTCAATCGTCTGTTTTAACAACCCTGTTAAATATTCCGTAGGGATTGGATCCGATGTAGCGGCTCCTTCAAAAATTGTTATCTCCGGTGCACGCTCCCTGATATATGCGGCAGCCTTATTTAACACGTCTTCTATATTGACATAGACCCTGAGATAGGGCTTCTTACCTAAAGTAGTCATGAGATAGCAATATTCACACATACTCGGACAGCCGGTATTAAGCGGCAGTTGAAAGTGCGCCGATGGTTTGCAGCTTTGAAAATCCAGGCTTCGCCTGACGCCAACCGCCAAGGTCCGTTTCGCTTTCTGATAGCACTCCCATGCGTTTTTTCCGGTTATTCCCGTTATCCGGTTATGTGATGAAGTCATGGTAATGGGTACGGACATAGACTGTAATTTCTCATACAATTCCTGTCCTAACGGATAGTTTAGCGCATCTGGTTCAAAATAAGCCCGTTCAGGCACGAAAGGTTTCATATAATCCCCCTTGCCGTTCTTTATTTTATTATATCCCAGGGCCCCGCCGGTCATCTGGCAAAAACAAAAACGCTGCCGAACTATATGGAATAAAAATTCCCTTTAAATCAGACAGATTGGAATTCTATCTGCCTAATATAAAGGGATTATTCATTATGCCGGCGCTTCATTTTGCTGCGCCGGCGTATTAAGTACATACACCTTAACCGGTTTGATACCGAACCGATAAGCTTCTTTCACCGTCCACTTGGCGATATCAATACGATGTCCTTTAATGGCTCCGCCGGTATCTTCCGCTACCGCATACTCTTTTGATCCGTCCGGATATTTTATCATAACCCGCGATCCAAGGGGTATCACTCTGGGATCAACGGCAATTACACCTGGCCGGACTTGCGTTCCCAAATGAGTCTTATTGCCCCATTGGTCGTTGTCATGAGGTCCCGGTGCATAGGCCGTGGCGGTTATATCCAAAACCTTTACAGCCCCTGCTTCTTCCGGCGGCGCGGCTTGCGCAACCTGCTCAGGCGGTTGGGGTGCCGCCGCTTCCTGGGCGGGTGCCGGTGGAACCGGCGTGGTCGCGTCATGATTTGACGTAATGGCAGTAACACCTGGTATTGCTGCTGCAGCAAGCACAACAGCACTACCGAGCGCGGCTGCAATTTTCTTAAAATGCCATTTAGTCTTGCAATGATGCTTCGTCTTCATTTTATCGCCTTCTTTAAATATTTTTTCCTATTGCGATTATTATTTACCAAAAACAAATATAAATATTATGCAGTATATCCACAACCGGCAATTTAAATAAAAGCGATCACATTCTGCCAGAAGACGGCACCGGCAATTACAGCATTAACTTATAAAATCTTGTATCCACTTTCATCAGGGGAAAGGCACGCGGCAAATGCTCTTTTGGTATTTGCGCAAATTTATTTTTTTCATAAAACCGATGAGCAGCCAAAAACTTCTCGGTCGTTCCCAGGAAAATTTCTTGCATATGATGGTCACTGGCCCAGGAAAGCAATGCTGATAACAGCAGTTTTGCCGTATTAAAGGTTTTTCCGCGATATTCCGTTTTTACAAACATTTTTCTCAGCGCCCCCTGATGATTGCCAATATCAATCAGGGCAATTGTGCCAACAACCTGTTGGTCATCAACAGCTATCCAAAAGTTCCCACCCTGAGTTTGATAAAAATTGGGTATATCGCTTAAATCAGGTTGATCTTCTTTACGAATGGGAATGCTAAACTCTTTTTGCTGAATGTCCAAAATCAAATCAATCACTTCATCCTGATATTCCTTAGAAAACTTCTCAATGCGAACCTTCTCCAACTTATACGCCTCCTTTATCATCTTTACCCGTTATCTAGACTCTTCTTTGTATGACTTTAACGCTTTCCATTCCTGTTCAATATTTTCACGCATTTTTTTTAGCAATCGACCGACATGATCTTTTTCTTTCTGGGTAAACCCCTGAAAACAGATTTCAATATACCGGTTTTCTTCCTCAATGATACAGGGATACACTTCTTTCGCTTTGGTTGACGGGAATAAGTGCCACATCCGCTTGTCAGCGCGATCCCGTTCCCGCACTATGTAGTTTTCTTGCATTAATTTTTGTACAGCCTTAGTGGTCGTTGCCTTATCAACTTTAAGAATATGAGAAAGTTCAATTAAGTTAATTCCCGGATGCTCACAGATACGAGTCAAAAAAATAAACTGACCCCTCTGCAAATTATAATTCCGATACTGAATATCACTGATTGATTGTATACAACGGGCAAGTGCACCTACTTCCCGCAGCACTTGGTTTTTCAATGCAGTCATTTATAGCCTCCTATTATAGTTGACATTTCAACTACATTAATTTTATTTTATACTAGTTGAAATGTCAACTATAATAGATAGATTACCTTATCGTATTTTACCCTAAAAAGAGCGTACAAAAATAAAGGAGACAGCGAATACTCCTGTCCCCCTCTCTACCTTATGAATGGAAGCTGCCGCCTAAACTGATGGATTACCGGTCAAAAAACGGGCTTTTACCTGTTACACTAAGCGGCATTCCATAAACAATTTTAACTTCCTCGCCCAACAGACCGAGGTTAATGGCTGCTTTACCTACACTAAACATAATCCGGTTATCAACATGATATGATGCTGCGGTACTGGCCGCCGATCCCAAGGCAATGCCCAAATCGCCGGTACTGATGGCACAGATTCCACTGCCTTTTGCACACTCGGCGCAATCCGCATAGCCACAATAACCACATGGTTTCACGCCAATGGGGTTCACTTTTTGCCCCATTAACACAACAACTGGTGCCTTATCGATACAATTGGCATCACGTTCGAAAAACTGCATACCGGATTCCTGGGCAATACGGCGCATTTCTGCAGACAGTTTATCTTTGTCCTGCCCGTTAATGATGGCGGTAACTAAATTGTCAACCCCTCTGGCTTTAGGAGCGGTCCTTGCTGCCACACACATCATGTCGGCGATCCGTTCTATCGAACGTTCCTCAATTTCCTGACTACCAATAATCATCGCAATTCCTCCTCATATTCAACACCATATTAATTTACTAGCAATATTCCTATTCTCTCACCTGTTTTAACAGCTTTGCCATATTTTTCCCCAAAGTCTGAAAAGTCTCGATGCCCTCTTCATCCTTCTGAACATCTCCCGGATTAAGCGACAAGGTCATGTTCCAATAACTTGAAGACGGTATAATCATTTCGGCAATCCCAAAAAAGAAATTAATGGCGGAATAGGTAAAAGTAGCTCCGGCTCTACGCACAGCCACAACCGCCGCGCCAACTTTACCCCGCAGCATGTTGCCGCCGTTCGCCTTGGCCACAAAACCCGAACGGTCAATAAGCGCTTTTACTTCTGTAGACACATTGCTAAAATAAGTTGGTGAACCGATGATAATGCCGTCCGCGTCAATCATTTTCTGGATAAAGGTATTCATATCATCATCCTTCCGGGCACAGCGGTTATCTTTTGTCTCCCAACATTTGCCACAGGCAAGACAGCCGTAGACCTTCTTCCCCCCCAGTTGGATCAATTCCGTCTCAATGCCTTCCTTTTCCAATTCCGTCAACACCATTTTCAGGCTTTGCGCCGTATTGCCATTAGCCCGCGGACTTCCGTTAAACGCAATTACTTTCAAATTCGTCACCCTTCCTTTCCCACCTATCAATTTTCATTTGCCTTACATGCAAAAAAGCACTCTCTATATAACGTACTAAAGATTTTGCAGCCGGATGGTGTGTGTTGGTGAGCGTATCCTACACTACCCGCCTGTGCCTGCAAACTTCTTTAATGCGAAATATATACGTAACCCTTCCAAAGAATGCCTTCCCTAATTTAATAATAAATGATAGAATACATTTAGGCAAGTACGCACTTAATTGTGCTATAGTATCTTTTTGTATACTATCAATCCAGTAACATGAAATAAAATAAGGAGGTGGTAACCGTGATTACCTTCAAAAATAACCAATACCAGTGCTCCATGGAATTGACGTTGGAACTGATCGGCGGCAAATGGAAATCTCTAATTCTTTGGCACTTAGGAGAAAAAACCCTGCGGTTTAGCGAATTAAAAAAAACGCTGCCCAAAATAACCCAGAAAATGCTGACTCAACAATTGCGGGAATTGGAAGCCAGCGGCTTGGTAAGCCGCTTTATTTATACGCAAATTCCGCCGAAAGTAGAATATTCTTTGACCCCGGCCGGCAAAAGCCTGTTACCGATATTAGAAACGTTGTGTCAGTGGGGACTTAATTATGCCAACTCTATAGAAATAACCGACAAAAAAAATATATGCTCTTCATCGCCGGTATAGCGTCCGTACTCATAGTCCAAATCCGTTACTGCCGGCAATAAAACCGAAGACATACATCAAATTCCCGCAAATTTTGCGGGAATTATTTTTTTACCACTTATAGATTTCTCCCTGGACCGCTATGTTAAATCCAAGTTCATAGATTTTGTGTTGATAATCAGCAATATTATCCCCATAATGAGTTAGATGAATTTTACCGTATAGCTCCGGAGGATAGAAGCTCGTTATTTGCTGCAGGCTTGGGTGTGCCGGAGTTGCTGTTGTACCGGTATGGCAATCATGGAATACGGCTATCGTTTCCGGATCAGCCATAAGCCGCCCCAATACTGATTTTTCAATTGGTCCAATATCTCCCGTAAAAATCATGCGTACAGCTTTGTTGTGCCTGTCAACCCGCCGGATGCCAATTATGTAATTACTGGTTACCTCGGCGTGCAGGCCTTGTGTCGAGTAATATTCTAATAAATAGTTTTCTTTAGGCGTTGAGCCGATTACAGTTGAATGGGTTACTGCGGTTACGTGCAAATAATCCTCCGGCTGCGTGCCATGAAGCGCAAATAAACCTGCCAAAAGCGGAATTTGGTCCGGCATAGCATAAACGGTTGGCTTGTATTGGTACAAATAGCGGCATCGCTGGGAAAATTCCTCCAGACCGCCCACATGGTCGGAATGAAAATGCGTAAGAGCCACTGCGTTTATATCCTTAACCGTAAACCCGCTTGCCGGTAAACTATACCGTAGCGTTGTCCCGGCATCTACCAGCAAACGGCAGCCCGGAAATTCCACCACATAATTGGTGTGATAAAAACGGTCGGTAAAAGCCCCGCCTACTCCTAACGTACGCACACGCATATCCTAGCCTCCTGTATTATGTAACTATCTTAACTTTATATAACGCGCTAAAGATTCTTGCCAGACGGATGCTGTGTTGGCAAAAACACAAATCCGGTGGAACAACGTCAATATACCGCCTACCTCAGGCTTCTTTCATGCGGAATATAGGCTATTCTTGCCGCGAATCACACTTTATTCGCTACAGGATATTTTAGCCTGTTCATTAAATATTAACCAAACTGGACAATTTTTTACAGATTAAAGTTAAAAAAATCAAAGGTGTTTTTGCTAATTACAAAGGAGTAATATAGATAGGGAGCCAACTGACTTAATCTAATTAGTCTAAACGGAAAGGAGATATCCAGTTTAATTTCTCAATAATCGAAAGGTGGCGATAATTTGAATCTTAAAAAAAAATGTATGTTGGCATTATTTATAGCGAGCTCAATTCCCTTGATTATTTATACCGGCATTAGTTTGAATAATTCCATCCAAACTGCTACCAAAAATGCACTGGCCGAAAATGCGCAACGATCTGCCGTTGTTCAGGAAAAAGTTAACAACTTTATTGATAAAAATCTAGCCGGTATAAAACTCCTGGCGGCAAATCCTGTTATTCGCTCTTATAATGCGCAGGAAACCAGAACTCTTCTCGTCGGTGCTTCAAAAATTTACACCGACCTTAATCCTATTCTTGTTGACGCTTATGACGGAAAGCAAGTTGCTAGAAGTGATAATTTTCCATTAGTCAGTGTAGCTGACCGCAATTTTTTTAAGCAGGCAATAAAAGGACAACCAAATGTTATTTCTGAAGTTCTGGTAAGCAAAGATAATGGGCATCTTATTTCCGTACTGGCAACCCCTGTTACCGACAGCGTTACGGGTAATGTAACAGGGGTTGTCCAGGGGACTATTGAACTTTCAGTATTAAATGATTTTGTTAAAAATCTTTCCACTGATCAAGTTACTGTGTATATCCTTGATCGGGACGGAAAACTGTTAGCACACCCGACCAAAAACCTTCAACAGCCCGAAGAACGTGTTGATATGACAAATTATGAATTTGTCAAGCGCGGCTTAGCGGGAAACAACGGTTCGGAAGAAGTCATGATGAATGATAAAAAAATGTTGGTGAGCTACATAAAGCATGAAAAATCCGGCTGGCTGATTTGTACGGAGATCCCGTACAGCGTTGCTATTGCCCAAAGTCTGCGTGATGCACAAACGACTTCGCTTATCGGCCTGCTGCTACTCTTAATCAATATCGGCATTGCTTATTTCCTGTCTTCCATCGCAATTAAGCCGATTCTTGCACTGGTAACTGCGGCCAATAGTATTGCTGCAGGAAATTTAACCATCGAACATATTAAAATAAAGTCTAAGGATGAGCTGGGATTATTGGCAGAAGCCTTTAACACAATGGTTGGCAACTTAACACAGTTAATCCGCAAAATACAGGAGAATGCCAAACTTGTTGCCACTTCGTCGGAGCAACTCAATGCCGGATCTGAACAATCGGCACAGGCGGCAACGCAGGTAGCGACCTCCATAACCGAAGTAGCGCAAGGCGCGGAGAAGCAACGCCTGTTAATGGAATCTTCCTCGAAAATGGCGGCACAAATGGCCGAAAGCATCAAACTTGTAACTTCCAATGCCAATATTGTTTCCGAACAGTCCACACGGACTGCGCAAACAGCTCAGGACGGCGGTAAAGCAGTACAAAATGCAGTTAACCACATGTCGGAACTCGAATTGACAGTGACGGAATCAGCCAAGGTAGTAACCCAGTTGGGAGAACGCTCAAAAGAAATTGGCCAAATTGTCAATACCATATCCGGTTTAGCAGGCCAAACCAATCTTTTGGCTTTAAACGCCGCAATTGAGGCGGCCCGGGCCGGCGAACAGGGACGCGGCTTTGCCGTGGTGGCGGAAGAAGTCCGTAAACTGGCTGAACAATCCCAAGTGGCAGCCAAGCAGATTGAAGACCTAATCAGCGCCATCCAAAGCGAGACCGATAAAGCGGTTCAAGCCATGGATAAAGGAACCGACAAGGTCAAAGTCGGCACAAGTGTCGTAAACGATGCCGGCACTGCATTCCAACAGATTATCGATATGATTACTCAGCTTTCGCAGGAAGTTAATGAAATTTTTGCAGCCATCCAGACAGCCGACAAGGCCAGTCAAGAGATTCTTTCCTCGGTTGAAAATGTAGCGAGTTTAACAGAGACAGTAACAAGCGAATCACAGCTCGTTTCGGCAGCAACCGAAGAACAATCTGCTTCTATGGAACAAATTGCCGCCTCAAGCCAAAACCTTGCCAAAATGGCGACAGAGCTGCAAGATGCCATTAGTAAATTCCGCACCTAATTTGTTCAATACCTTATACCTCAATTAGAAAATAGTTTAGGTTGGTAATTGTCCACCCAGTAAAAATGGTCTGCCTAAGGCAGACCATTTTTTATCGGGTCTCAATTTCTGTCCATGGTCATTTCACTTCTCGATGAAATCCACACTGATCATATTTCCGGTAAAACCGAAAGACAAGTACTGTGCAATCTGTGACGCACCATATGAGAAAAGCGATATAACCGCCAAATATACCGTAGCCTAACTGGATTGCCAACAGGTAGGCCAATGGCAGAAATATGCAATACCCTGATACCAATCCCTCATACACGATAAATCGGGTATCTTTACAACCGGTCAGCGCCCCCCGCATTACCATGTAAATAGATGAAAATAATTGGCCAACGCAGACGAGCTTAAGTGTTGTAGCTGTTTGCTCTGCCACTAGTTTATCGGTAGGACTGAAGAAACAACTGACATGAGCTGAAAAAATAAACAGCAGGCTGCTCGTAATAAAAATTACGCTGAGACTCATCTTGCCAAGACGCTTAACAGTAGGAACAAGCAAGCTGTCCTGTCTGTTTTCCAATAACTGCGGCACAATAATGGCAGCCGTAATCAAAAAACCCATTGCCGGTAAATAGGCGAAATTAAAGACCTGCAAGGTAATCTGATGCACAGCCAGTGCTACAGCGCCTAACTGTTTTATGACGCAAACAAAAAGCAGTAAGGCAAGCAGTGTAAATCCTGTGTTCAGACCTATATCGGCAGCAAGGATAAGATACTCCGGCATTTGTTGTGAAACTGGCTGCCGTAAGCCGATATACTTGTTGGTAACCGGTTTTTTTAGCACAAGGAACGCTGTAATGAATAACCCGATAAGATTGGCAGCCAACGTGCCCCACGCAGCCCCTTTTACGCCCATACTGCCAATGCCTAAACCACCATAAACAAACAAATAGGAAAACCCGGCATTGAGTATGCAGACGGCAACCGTGCTGTAAAGTGGTGTTGCTGTATCCCGCACCCCTCTGAATAACCCAGTCAAAACGTAAGAAAATAAAATGACCGGCACTGCCCATAACCATATTGTAAGGTAATCGACGCCATAATATTTGATTTGCGCATTCCCGGCAATATGGTAAACCAGATTGCTGATATCAGAGGCAAAGACAATGATTGTTATGCCAATCGCCAAAACCAGGCATAAGCCGCTGTTGATTATCGCCCGCCCTTTTGCTATATCACGAGCAGCGGCCGCTTTGGCAATCAGTACGGTTGTCCCAATTCTAAACCCTTCCAGAAAGTTGAACAATGTGGCGCATAACGCATTCGCGATCGCTACAGCGGCAATCGCCTCGGTCCCGAAGGGACCAATAAAAGCAAGGTCAATCAGACCGTTTAACAATACGACTGATTGAGAGACAATAATGGGAAAAGCTAACTGACCAATTTTTTTATAGCTAATGATTTGATTCATTATTTTCCTCCTGTAAAAGCGCAAAAAAGACGCCCGACTTAACCGGCGTCTTTTTTACAAAAAATATGTCATAGGCAAAAAGACATACATGCCCTAACTAGCCAACATATCGATATCAATGCCAAGAGTTGCCGGTAACTGCTCTCGGATTGTAATTTGGCTAAAAAAGGACACACGTATCCCGTTCACGCGTAAATTGACTGCACAAACAGGTGATTCTACGTCTCGTGATAAATAACCGAAAACAGTTTCCACACTCATGGCCTCCTTTCACAATAGATTCATTTTGTATTTTATGCAAAATTTCCCGTTTAGTCAATAGGAAATTCAAAAGCCGCTCGCCTTCAGGCACAAACGGCGGGCCCAGCTTATAGTCATATATACAATGTTGACATTGTCAGATATTTAGTATAGAATAATGGGGAAACATAATACTCCTAAAGGGGAGTAGCTCTAGAACAGAGTCAACATACTGATGAGCAATCATCTGGCTCTGTTGTTGGCAATTGTCAATTAGCGAGACCTTTAGTATGGCTAAAACTGTCATACTATCGGTCTCGTTTTTTATATATACTACGTAGGCTCTCGGAAACTTAGTACCATATAGTAGGATTTTGAGGGTATTGAGTAGCAAAATCAGAAGTAAATTAGCAAAAACAAGGGATGAGGAAAGGATACGTAAAAAGAGAGCATAGCAAGCAGACCTAGCCAAATCCTAAAAAAACTAGGCCCAAGGTGTAGAAGTGTAGAGTTAAACGCTTAAGAACTAAGAAATTGCAGGAAAGACTTCCGCCGACCACTCCAAAATGAGGGGACGCATATTGATGGCAAGGTGTTTTATCCAGGCATCCATATGTGAACACATGGCAGTGGAATAAGCCCG
>NZ_FNAM01000067.1 GCF_900101845.1 Sporomusa acidovorans
AGTTTCGGAGATAAGGCAGAGGTATTGGCTCCTGCTGATTTACGAGAAACAGTCGGCAAGATAATTTTAAAAACGGCGGAAAGATATAACTGATTAGGGCGATAGGGGACGTTCCTTTTCCGTCAACTTTTGCTATCATGTCACGAATGTAAACAGCGGGAGGAAGAACTTGCCACCTGCTGATTTCCGTTATTTGACCGGATTAAAAATAAAAGAGACAGGCTTGGTTCTCCATGACAGATAGTAGCGAAATAATTAGGTTTATTCGTCAGTATAAAGCTGGGGGAGAAAGGGGTCTTACTTTTGGTATTGCCCCAAAAAGTCGCCGTGACCCGGAAGTGTTGACGCACTCCCGTGGCACGCGCAGGTGAAAACAGCACCTACACGTAACAGACAAGCTGTCCACGACGACATTTCTATTATACAATGCCGCCCGCTTGAAGACAAGCGAGGCATTGAGTATAACGGAGATGCCGGCAAAGCGGGAGCAGACTGTGCGACTTATGCAACAGAAGATTAAGCCGATTCTGATACACTGTCAACGGAAGGGCAAGTGTTGCGTACATATTTTTATTGACCGCTTTTCTGTTGAAGGCCGGGTTGTGACCTGGCTTGTTGGTATTGGGATTTAGCAGACGACGAAGCAAAGCGCATGTGTAGGGGTAACAGCCTCGCATGCGCTTTTTAATTTCCCCCTATAAAAAAAGCTGGCGGCAGCGCTGACGTGTATGCCGCAGCCTAAGTATAGGGGGGCTTTTGTTGTGTTTAACAGTATTTTAGACCAGGCGTTTGAGCAGTATGTCCTTGACAGAGTGGATGATATTCTCAGTATAGCCGGGGTAGCTGATGTAAAGTACAGGCAAGTAATGAAGGAGGCCGGGTCTGTACTAGCAAAGCTTGTGGAAATTGCCCGCGAACTGGAGGAACAGCGTCCGGAACTGCTACAGCTGGTTATGAAGTATGAAGCCGCTACAACCATGGAATCCGGACTAGCGACCGAAATTGTTTACCGGGAAGGTGTTCGGGACAGCTGCAGAATACGTCAAGAAGTCGCCGATTTTATGCAGAAGCAAATTCATTATCCCTCCAATTACTAATCCTCCAAGAGTAAAGGGGCGTTCTATGCTTCCTGATTTACTTATGAAATAGTTCTTTACTTTGACCCGATTATTATCATATGCAAATATATAGCAGGACTTAGCCAGCTCTGAATAGAAAATAGCCATAACTTATTGAGCGGTAGTTATGGTTATTTTTATTTTCAATGATGGAGTAAGAATAATGAATAACATGTCAAAATATGCCCATATGAACTTTGAAGAGCTACTGGAGAAATACCAAACACTTTTAGCTGAAAACAAAAATCTTAAAAAAGAGCTAAAGAATCTTAAGGAACGGTTTGGAATTTCGGACATTCAGACTGTTCCAGAACAAAATACGGATGTATTATCGTCAGATAGCAGTTATCTTGTAGAGGAGTCTTTGCCTCCGAACCGGTCTTGTGAAAACGAAGATCGGGTTTCCCTATCAAGTATTAATAATTTTTCTGATCCGCAAGCTAAAATTGAGCTATTTATGGCACTATTTAAAGGTCGTGATGATGTTTTTGCTAAAAGATGGGAGAATAAAAAAGAAAGGTACCTCAGGGTATTCGCCGGTTTGCTTAAACGAATGGAAAGCCGGATTGTGCAGAAAACCAGCGGAAAGCTGCGGACGTTGTCCGAATAAAGCATATGCCGCTCTAGATGAAGAGACTATTGATGACCACTTGCGAGGTCGTGGTAATTTTGTGGCCGGGATATATCCGCTTCTTCCCGATGAAACCTGCTGTTTCCTGGCAATTGATTTCGATGAAGGAGACTGGCAAAAAGATGTGGGAGCATTGCGGGATATATGTCGGGAATTTAGCATTCCTGTTGCGATAGAACGTTCTCGTTCCGGCAATGGCAGTCATGCATGGTTCTTCTTCAAACAACCGATACCGGCAGCGACGGCCCGAAGATTCGGCACAGCATTGCTTACTCATTCCATGAGCAAAAGGCATGAGATCACATTTAAATCTTATGACCGGCTGTTTCCAAATCAAGATACCATGCCCAAAGGCGGTCTGGGCAATTTGATTGCGCTTCCGCTGCAAAGGGAACCGAGAAGTGTAAATAATAGTGAGTTTATAGATGAGAATTATAAGTCTTATGAGGATCAATGGGCATTCTTAGCCTCTCTCTCCAGATTATCTGAAGATGATATTATTCTGTTTACAACAAAACTATGCAACGCAACGAATACGGTGTCTTGAAAAAAGATGAGGAGGTACCGGCGAAGCCCTGGGAGACAAGCAGGATTCAGTTATCAGCAAAAGATTTTCCGTCTAAAGTGGAAATAGTGCAAGCCAATATGCTGTTTGTACCTAAGGCAGGTTTCTCCGAGAAGGCTTTAAATCACTTAAAGAGATTGGCAGCTTTCAAAAACCCGGAGTTTTACAAAATGCAGGCTATGCGTATGCCAACCGGCCAAATTCCCAGAATCATATCGTGCTCGGAAGAAACGACGGAATACTTATGTTTGCCAAGAGGCTCGGGGCAAGATTTACAGGCACTTTTGGCGGAATATGCAATTGATGTACGTTATGTAGATAAGACGAATTGTGCTAAAAAAATTAACGTTGAATTTACCGGCCAATTAAGGGATGAACAACCTGTAGCACTGAAACGGTTGCTTGAATACGATACCGGAGTTCTCTCCGGCACAACCGCTTTTGGAAAAACGGTTGTGGCCATTAAGTTGATCGCTGAAAGAAAAGTAAATACGCTTATTTTGGTCGACAAAGTCAGTCTGGTCGCACAATGGAAGAAAAAGCTGACGGAATTTCTGGCGATTCAGGAGGTTTTGCCGGATACTGATGCAAATATGCCGAACAAGCGAGGCAGGAAAAAAACTCACAGTGTTATTGGGCAACTAGGCGCAGGCAAGCATAACTTAAGCGGTATCATCGACATAGCCGTAATTCAGTCACTCAACCGAATGGGTGAAGTCAAAGAGTGTGTAAAAGATTATGGCATGGTTATTGTTGATGAATGTCATCATATATCCGCATTCAGCTTTGAAAAGGTGCTCAAAAGCACAAATGCAAAATATGTTTACGGTTTGACGGCAACACCTACCAGAAAGGACGGTCATCATCCGATCATCTTTATGCAGTGCGGCGGGATACGTTACCGGGATGATGCAAGAAAACAGGCTGAGAAAAGACCGTTTGAGCATTATGTTATCCCAAGATTTACGTCTTTTAGGGTTCCCTTAGGCAGAGAAGAGAAAGATGTAACTATTCATGAACTGTATGCGGAAATCACTGAAAATAACCTCAGAAATGAATTGATTATAGATGATGTTGCTAGGAATCACGAAAAGGGCAGGAACTGCATTGTTTTGACAGAGAGAACTGCACATGTTGAATTGCTGGCAAAGGAATTAAGCAAAAGAATTCCTGATGTAATTTCCCTTAAGGGGGGGATGGGAGCCAAAGAAACCCGGGAAGTCATGCAGGCAATAGCCAGTGTGCCTGCGGATAAACCGTTGACGTTAGTATCTACAGGCAAGTATATAGGGGAGGGGTTTGATGAGCCCCGGCTCGACACTTTATTTTTAGCTATGCCGATTTCCTGGAAAGGTACACTTCAGCAATATGCAGGGCGACTTCACAGGTTATTTGACAATAAAAACGAAGTGCAAATTTATGATTATGTAGATATTCACGTGCGGATGCTGGAAAAAATGTATAATAAGCGGCTGAACGGATATGCCGCGATTGGTTATAAGACAAAAGGCGAAACGGCTCTAACTGATTCTATTAACATTATTTTTGACAAGAGTAATTTTTTGCCGGTATATACCAATGATATTGTGAATGCGGTTAAGGAAATTGTGATAGTAAGCCCTTTTATTACTAAACGGCGTACTTTGAAGATGCTGGAGTTTTTGCAGGTTGCGGTGCAAAATAAGGTGACAGTAACCATAGTGACGCGACCGGTCGAAGATTTTGAAGCCAAAAATAGAAACGCTTTAATTGAGGTTTTGAATTTAATTGAAGATATAGGAATACATCTGATCTTTAAAACTAAAATACACCAGAAATTTGCAATTATGGATCAGAAAACGGTTTGGTATGGCAGTATAAATCTATTGAGTTTTGGCAGTGCGGAAGAGAGCATTATGCGACTGGACAGTTCCAATATCGCAAATGAACTTATTAAGAGCATTGATAAATAATTGCATTGTTTGGTAATTATGGAAAACAGGGGGACAGGGACATCGTTTCGATGTGGGGGAGAGGTGGTATAATTTTCTCAGAGGCGAAGAATGTGGCAAGAAAACCAAGAGAAAAAAGCAGCAGTGGAATATATCATATCATATTACGTGGGATCAATCGGCAAAGCATTTTTGAAGATGATGAAGATCGGCTGAAATTAATCGAAGACCTCGCAAAATACAAAGAAATCAGCTAATGCCGAATTTTTGCCTATTGTTTAATGGATAATCATATACACCTCTTGTTACAAGAAACCCAAGAGCCTTTTAGTATGATGAAAGCTTGAAACAGAATCCCTGTCCCTGTGTTTCCTTAAATACGAAAAGGTGGAATATGATCCCCCTTATGTGATCATGACACGGCTGGATGAACTGGGAATGGAAATAAGCTCTAAGATGGAAGAATTGAGGGGGCTTATTGGTGAGTAAGTGGGAGAATAGGCAATGGTGTGAAGTATTAGAGATTATCAATGGTAAATCTCAAAAAAATGTTCTTGATGAAGATGGTTCATACCCTTATGGTAGTGGCGGAATTATGGGGTATGCAAATGACTATATTTGTGAAGAAAGAACAGTTATTATTGGGCGTAAAGGCAATATTAATAAGCCAATTTTTGTTGAAAAGAAATTTTGGAATGTTGATACTGCATTTGGTTTAAAAGCAAAAAAAAACTTATTAGAACCAAAGTTTTTGTATTATTTTTGCGTTAATTATGATTTTGAAAAATTAAATACAACAGTTACAATACCTAGCTTGACAAAAGCTAACTTGTTGAAAGTTATTATTCCCCTTCCGCCCCTTGAAGTACAAAAGAAAATTGCCCAAACCCTTGATGCTGCAGCGGAAGTGATAGCACTTCGTAAAAAGCAGTTGACTGAATTGGATCATTTGATTAAGGCTACTTTTTATGATATGTTTGGCGATCCTGAACAAAATCCACATGGATGGATAGATAAACCATTAGAGGATATATCTGATATAATATCTGGTGTTACAAAAGGTAGAAAACTAGCAGCACAAAATTTAGTAGTGGTTCCCTATATGCGTGTGGAAAATGTGCAAGATGGACATTTGGTTTTAAATGAGGTTAAAAAGATAGAAGTATTGCCTGATGATGTCATTAAATATCGTTTATCTTCTGGTGATTTATTAATGACCGAAGGTGGTGATCCAGATAAATTAGGGAGATGTGCTATATGGAATGGTGAGGTTGAGAACTGTATTCATCAAAATCATATATTTCGGGTGCGGATAGAAAAAAACGTAGCACTACCCATATTTATATGTTTTCTAACAGGAAGTCAATATGGCAAGAAATACTTTCTACGAGCAGCTAAGCAGACGACTGGCATAGCAACTATAAATTCGCGACAATTGAAAAAATTTCCTGTCTTACTTCCACCATTACACCTTCAGAACCAATTTGCCGAAATCGTCACCAAAATCAGAAGTCACGAAAGTGACAGGGGGATGTGAATCCCTCCGGCGCTGAGGCGCCACCTCCCTTTGGCAAGGGAGGCAGGGGTTGTTGTTGGCAGCGATGCCTTGCTTTAATAGGGCGGGGATTGAAGGCAGAAATATCAAAAAAGGAGAACGCATTATGCCAAGAAAACATAATAAAGCGCTTACTCCGAACGCACGAAAACTCAGAAAAAATATGACGCCGGAAGAAAGAAAACTATGGTTTGAGTTTTTAAGACTATATCCTGTACATATTTTGCGTCAAAAGGTGATTGGCAATTTTATTGTAGATTTTTATTGCGCCAAGGCTAAGCTGGTCATTGAACTTGATGGAAGTCAGCATTATAGCGATGCCGGGATCAATGATGACCAAAAGCGGACAGAAACGTTACATACATATGATTTAGCGGTTATTCGGTTTTCCAATAAAGATATCAACGATAATTTTCCAGGCGTTTGTCAGAGTATTGATAGGGTGATACAAGATAGGACGATGAATAAGGTTTAACTGTAAGGGTGAGGAATCCCACCGGCACTGCGGTGCCACCTCCCTTTGACAAGGGAGGCAAGGGTTGAAAGGCAACAGATACGATTGATTTAGTTTGTTTGCTTTTTTGAGTAGTCCCAGCCCGTGTCCCCCCTTGCGAAAGGACGAAGTCACGATAGTGACAGGGGGATCAAGAACCGCTCAAGCCAGCAAAAACGAACAAAATTGGAGCGGAATCCTGCCGCTGGTGATGAACCACCTCTCCTTTGGCAAGGGAGGCAGAGGTTGAAGGCAAGATTCTGATAAGAAATAAGGTGATCTATATGCCGGCAAATTTTGATTTTTTACAGGGACAAGCCGAATATAAGCTGTTTGCGTCTGCTGCTATAGAAGCGGAAAAGGTACTCTTTACTTCGCCGGCCATGGCGGCGGTGGGAGCCAGGAAGGCATTGGAGCTGGCGGTGAAATGGGTATATTCAGCCGATAACACGATATCTATGCCCTATAAAGACAATTTGCAGTCCCTTATTCATGAGCCCACTTTCCGTTTCGCCCTGGATAGCAAAACCTGGGGGAAGCTGCCTTATATTATTAAACTGGGCAATCTGGCTGTTCACACGGAAAAGGCAGTCAGTCAAAATGACGCTGTTTTGTCATTACGGGCGCTGTTTGAGTTTATACAGTGGCTGGACTATTGCTATGGCGTGAACTATGAGGAACGTTTTTTTGCTGAAGCAGCCATACCGCAAGGCAAAACCATCGTTGACGATAGCCTGATTAAGCAAAAGGATTCGGAAATTGAAAAGCTGCTGGCGCAAATAGCCGAAATGAGCGGTGCGCTTACCGCGCACAAGGAACAGCACAAAGAAGAGCGGGAATTTACCCCGGCGGATATATCCGAATTTCAAACCCGCAAGCGTTATATTGATGTTGATCTAAAGCTATTAGGCTGGGTATTTGGCGATGACGTTAAAGAAGAAGTAGAACTTACCGGTATGCCCAACAATGAAAAGAAGGGCTTTGCCGACTATGTCCTATATGGCAAGGATGGTTTGCCGCTCGCGCTCATTGAAGCCAAGCGAACTGCCAAAAATCCGAAAATTGGTATTCACCAAGCCAAGCTGTATGCCGATTGTCTGGAACGGATGACCGGCAGGCGGCCAATAATGTTTATGACAAACGGTTTTGAGTGGTACATATGGGATGATTGTTCTTCGCCGCAACGAAAGGTCAGCGGCGTATTTTCCAAAGCTGATCTGGAAAAGCTTATGGGCCGCAGAACCCAGCGTAAGGACTTAAATGAAGTTAACATTCAGGATAGCATAACAGACCGCTATTATCAAAAAGAAGCTATTCGTGCCATTTGCGAAAATATCACTACCGGACACAGAAAATCGCTGCTGGTGATGGCAACAGGCACAGGCAAGACCAGAACCTCTTCCAGCCTTACCGATGTATTGTCGCGGGGCGGGTATATTACCAATACCCTTTTTCTGGCCGACAGAACGGCGCTAGTCAAACAGGCCAAGGATGACTATAAGACCTATTTGCCAGATATGTCGCTTTGTAATCTTTTGAACGGCAAGGACGATAAAAATGCCCGTATTGTTTTTTCTACTTATCCGACTATGCTGAATTCGATTGATACAGCCAAAAGTGATGAGGGGAAAAAGCTGTTTACACCTGCTCATTTTGATCTGATTATTGTTGATGAAGCGCATCGGAGCATTTTTAAGAAATATCGGGCTATTTTTGAGTATTTTGATGCCTATATAGTAGGCTTAACGGCCACGCCGAAAACTGAAGTAGATCGGAATACCTACGATTTCTTTGAAATGGAACGCGGCGTGCCGACATATGCTTATGCCTATGAAACGGCAGTTGAAACCGATAAGGTGCTGGTACCCTATCACAATATTGAAGTGCGTACGAAATTTTTAGATGAGGGCATTACCTATGATGAGCTTTCTCAGGAGGACAAGGTGCGGTATGAGGAAGATTTTACCGATGAGGACGGAGAAATGCCTGACTTTATTCCTTCGCCGGCGATCAACGAATTCATCTTCAATCAAAATACTGTTGACTATGTGTTAGAGCATCTCATGACTAAGGGACTAAAGATAGCGGGCGGCGACAAGCTGGGAAAAACCATTGTCTTTGCTGCCAATCATAAGCATGCCGAATATATTGAGCAGCGGTTTAACAAGCTGTATCCGCAGTACAAGGGGCAATTTGCCCAGATTATTGATACTAAAATAACCTATGCCCAGGATCGAATCGCGGACTTTAAAATTCCTGAAAGGTATCCGCAAATCGCCGTTTCGGTTGATATGCTGGATACCGGCATAGACGTGCCGGAAATCGTTAATCTGGTATTTTTCAAAAAAGTGCGCTCCAAAACGAAGTTTTGGCAAATGATCGGCCGCGGTACCAGACTTTGCGGCAATTTATTTGGTCCAGGACAAGATAAGGAGTGCTTTTATATATTTTACTATCTGGGCAACTTTGAATTTTTCCGCCAAAAGCCGCATGGGATAGAATCCCGTGAGGCGGAAAGTATCACAGAAGCTATTTTCAGTAAGAAAATCAGGCTGATCAGTCATTTGCAGCAGGCATCCTTTAGTGATGAGGCATACCAGACCTGGCACAATGAATTAGTCGAAGGGGTTGTCCGGCAGATTCGGACGCTCAACCTTCAACTGGTTGCCGTTAAGCTTGTGCGGCAATATGTGGAACTATATAAGAAAAAAGCCGGGTTTGTTTGTCTAAGCGATAATGACAAGCATAATCTGATCGAATATCTTGCGCCGCTTGTCTATATGGATGATACCGATGAGTATGCCAAGAACTTCGATAATTTAATGTACGGTTTGATGCTGGCGCAGATAGAGGCTTTGCCGTATTTTAAACGCAGTAAGCGGCAATTAACGAATATTGGCCTGAGTCTGGCTAAAAAAGTCAGCATTCCCCAGGTAAAAGAAAAGATAGAAATGATCAATACCATACAAACAGATGAATTCTGGCAGGATACCGATATTTTAGCATTTGAAGAGGTGCGGGCTGAACTAAGGGACTTAATTAAGTTTATCGTAGATGATGGCAAACGGAATGTCATCTATACGAACTTAGCGGATAATATTCTGGCGGTAAAGGAAGGTAACCCGCTAGATTATGCCTATGATTTCGCAGATTATAAGCTAAAAGTAAACCGCTATATTGAAAAGAACAAAGACAGCCTTGCTATTTATAAATTACGCAATAATATTCCGTTAACGTCAGAGGACTATAAGAATCTTGAACATATCCTGACAGGCGAGCTTGGCAGCAAAAATGATTACGAGCGGGAATTCGGCAGCACGCCGTTTGGTTTGCTGGTGCGTAAGATTGGTAAGCTCGAATATGATGCTGCATTGAAGGTGTTTTCGGAATTCATCAATGACCAGTCACTCAGCCAAACGCAAATTGTTTTTGTGAAAAAGATTGTTGATTATATTGTACAAAACGGCTATGTTGAGAGTATGGCCGAGCTGATGAAGCCGCCTTTTGATAAGCCGGTCAGCTTTATGAAGGCATTTGATAAAACAAAACAGCAGCGTATTATGGAGCTTGTAACTGAGATTAAGGAAAATGCTGTGCGAGTTGTTGGCTAGAATTTCCAGAAGACCATAGAGTGCCTAATAAAAGGAAGGAACGATGTTTGATGAATCTTAACGATTTTGAAAGCTATATTGACAGAAAAATCCTGGCAAGGGGATATGATTATTTTGAAAACAACTGTGTGGACTCCATAAAGGAAACGGCTGACAATAACTACGAGGCAGAAGTGACGGGCACAGAGCTTTATTTGGTCGATGTTGAACTGGATGACGAAGCAAATATAATTGATACCCAGTGTGACTGCCCTTATGACATGGGAGAGTATTGCAAGCACCAGGTGGCGGTATTCCTTGCATTGCGGGATATGAAACGGGAGCATTCAACAAAAGACAGCGATGGGTTAAAAAGTAAAATTAGTTTGAGACAAGGAAACAAATCTTCAGTCCCCCAGAAAGGAAAGGCCCGCAGTATGAAAGACCTTCTTTCCCGGAAAACCAAGGAAGAACTGGTTGGCTTTTTACTGGATATTGCCGCCGAGTACGATGAGATAAAACAGCGGATTGAGCTAAATCTTGGTGAGACAAATGATGCTGAGGAGATCGGAAAGTCGATTAAGCTTATTCGTACTTTTGTTAATAAGAATTCTGACCGGCATGGTTTTGTTGCCTATGGAGATACTTATGAAGCCGTAAGAGGTGCGGACATGGTTCTAAAAAAGGCTCGGACCGCCATGGCATACGAGAAAACCCTCCATGCGTTGGACCTTACCCTTTGCGTCATTCATGAACTGATGGACCTGCTGGATAGCTGTGATGATTCTGACGGCTGTGTTGGTGGGCTGATTGAGGAAACCCTTGATTTTATCAAAGAAATAGTTGAGGAGAAAGAATTCAATCTGGGTATTAAAGAAGGCCTTTTTAACAAACTTATGGAAGAAGCGGCCAATACACGGTATGATGGATGGCCTGACTGGCGGCTGGAACTGTTAGAAACTTGTTCGGCACTGGCGGATATTCCTTCTTTAAGAAACAGCTTGGAAAATCGCCTGCAGGCAATGCTGGATGATGCCGCAGGGGATTCCTGGAGCAGTAATTATTTCAAGGAAAAAGTTTTTCAAATCAGATACAATGTGATATTGCAGAATGAAGGCGAGAAACCGGCGCTGGAGTTTATAGAGCAGAACCTCCGGTTTTCCAGCTTCCGTAAAATGACCATAGAACGGGCGATGCAGAGCAAGGCTTATGCTGAGGTAATCAGGCTTGCACTTGAGGGTGAAGCAAAGGACCAAGACCTGCGGGGGCTTGTGAATAATTGGCGGGAGTACCGGTACAAAGCTTATAAGCTTTCCGGCAAGCTTGCAGAACGTCGCGGCTTGGCAATGGATTTTATTCTGGATGGCAGCTTTGACTATTATCTGGATTTGAAAAGCACCTATAATGACGGCGAATGGGCCGCTGTCTATCCTCAAATTATCTCCCGGCTGGAAGAACAAAAAAAAATTTATAACGGCATTTATACCGGTATTCTTATCGAGGAGGGAGAAAAGAAAAAACTCCTTGAGTATGTTAAAGGAAGTCCCTCACTAGTTGAAAGCTATTATAAACACCTTGTTCCTGAATTCAGGGAAGAGGTTTTTGCTTTGTTTTTAACATATATTGAACAGGCGGCAGCAAGGGCGGGCAATAGAAGGGCTTATCAGGGAGTTTGCGCTATTATCCGGAACCTAAAAAAAGCAGGGGGAAAGGACCAGGCGCTGGCAATCAAACAGAAGCTGTTTGCCAACTATGCAAACAGACCGGCGTTCAGGGATGAATTGACAAGGGTATAGGCTTAGGCTCGGCATTTCTGCCGATACTATTGAAAATGTAAAGGGGCTGTTGCACTAAGTAGGAAATAACCTGCTTAGTGCAACAGTTTTTTATGCAAAAAATAATCCCCAGCCTAAACAGCCTAGGGATTGCGTGTTACAATTTACTTATGCCACTAAATTAATAACACATAAAAATTATACAAAATTGGGAAACGTTTTTCAACTAAAGCTTCCCATGAATATCGAAATTCTTATTCCGGAAGACGACTCTGTCAGGTTGCTCGGACAAATTATTGAGGAGATGGATTTACACGAAATTTACCAGTCCTATTTCCGTTTGCGAAAAAAATCAGCCAACCCCCAGACTGATACTTAATACTGCTGCAAAAATCTTAGGATCGCATGTGTAGGGCAGAAATAATCCTGCAGTTGCGATCCTTTTTAATTTTCTCCTGCAAGATTAATTGCAGGAGGGCATAACTAAAAATGTGAACGATAAGTACGGCCATGTTATCGGTGATGTATGGTAAGATGTGCGAGAAAAAAGAGTGACAGCGGAATATATCATATTATGATGTGAGGGATAAACTGCCAGGATATGTTTTTTTGAAGATAAAGATTATCGACGTTTTCTGGAAACTATGAAACGGGTCAAAGAAAGCAAAACCAAGTAAATAATTTTGTTTAAAATAGCAAAAATGGTGGTGTATACAAGGATTTATCGGAGTTAGCTAGAACAATGTAATAGCATGGTATATTTTGACTTATTAGAAAGTTTGAAAAAAAAGTTAAAAGTCACAAATAATTGCAAAAATATTGATTTACAAGGAATTCTAGCTTATTTGCACGGAAACACAGTGCAAATGCTCAGGATGGGGAAGAATAGGAAACTAATATAATATTATGGAGTTTTTTTATGAGTACGAAAATGAATGCAATAAAAAATGCCATTATGAATGGTAAAACGGTACTTGGTATCGAACTCGGTTCAACTCGAATCAAAGCGGTTTTGATTGGTGAAGATAATGCACCTATCGCTTCCGGCAGTCATGATTGGGAGAACCAATATATCAACAATATCTGGACGTACAGTCTGGAGGATGCTTGGGCTGGTGTGCAGGAAAGTTATCGGAAGATGGCTGAAGACGTTAAAGAAAAATATGGAGTTACTATTCAAACAATTGGTGCAATTGGCGTCAGTGCCATGATGCATGGTTACATGGTTTTTAACAAAGAGGGAGAACTTTTAGTTCCCTTCCGTACATGGCGTAACACAATTACTGAAAAAGCTTCCGAAGAGTTGACAAAACTGTTTAACTATCATATTCCTCAAAGATGGAGCATTGCTCATCTTTATCAGGCCATTTTAAATGGGGAGGAACATGTAGCTGATATTTGTTTCCAAACAACCTTGGAAGGATATATCCATTGGAAGCTAACAGGACAAAAAGTTATCGGTATTGGTGAAGCATCCGGAATGTTCCCTATTGACATAAATACAAATAACTATAACGAACATATGATGGAACAATTCGATGAATTAATTGCTTCGAAAAATTTCTCATGGAAACTGGGAGACATTTTTCCTAGGGTTTTGTTGGCGGGTGAAAATGCCGGCGCTCTTACCGAAGAAGGGGCAAAGCTATTAGACGTTACAGGGCAGCTTAAAGCAGGTATTCCCTTTTGTCCTCCGGAAGGCGATGCAGGAACAGGCATGGTTGCAACGAATAGCATTGCAAAGCGTACCGGTAATGTCTCAGCCGGAACCTCTGTTTTTGCAATGATCGTACTTGAAAAAGAATTGTCAAAAGTGTATGAAGAAATTGACCTGGTTACAACACCTGTCGGTAACCTGGTAGCTATGGTTCACTGTAATAACTGCACCTCAGATCTTAACGCTTGGGTTGGATTGTTTAAAGAGTTTGCAGAAGCAATGGATATAAAAGTCGATATGAATAAGTTGTTTGGTACTTTATATAATAAGGCACTTGCCGGAGATTCCGACTGCGGTGGGTTATTGGCTTACAATTATTTCTCAGGCGAACATATAACCCATTTTGAAGAGGGACGTCCGTTGTTTGTGCGCACACCGGAGAGTAAATTCAACTTAGCAAATTTCATGCGCGTTCATTTATTCACATCATTAGGTGCGTTAAAAACCGGTTTGGATATTCTTCTCAAAGAAGAAGGAGTTCAACTGGATGAAATTTTAGGACATGGTGGATTATTTAAGACAAAAGATGTGGGTCAAAAGATCATGGCTGCAGCTATCGATGTTCCGGTTTCTGTTATGGAAACTGCCGGAGAGGGAGGCGCATGGGGGATTGCACTCTTGGCAGCCTACATGCTTAATAAGGAGAACGATCAGCCCTTAGAGGTTTATCTTGCACAGAAAGTATTTGCAGGGAAAGGCGGCACAAAGATATATCCTGAACCGAAGGATACGGAAGGGTTTAACGTGTTTATCAAACGATACACCAAGGGACTTGCAATTGAAAGAGCAGCAGTCGATAATCTTAAATAAGCAGTAAGTGAGAAAAACTCCTGCGAATTTTTAATAATTTACATGGAACCGCGCCTGTCTTCAGAGTATTGATGATAGACGCGGTTTTTTTGATATTTTTTTACAAGAAAGTAAATAGCACAAAGGAAATATATTGACAATTCGGAATGATTTGCTAAAATGAACCTAAAAGCGGTTACAATGTAAAGGAATATGGAAAAATGAGTATTAACATTTATGATATTGCTAAAAAGGCAGGTGTCTCAGCAGCAACAGTATCCAGGGTTATCAACAATAAACCCCATGTGCGTGAAGAGACGAAAAGAAATATCTTGAATATTATTTCCTCGATGAATTACACGCCTAATGCTTTAGCCCGAAACCTGAGTACAGGTAATACCCTGAATATTGGATTTTTGATTCCGGATATTGAAAATCCCTTTTTTTCGCAGCTTTTACGTGGATTAACAAATGCCTCTGAAAGATATGGTTATAATATTTTTTTATATGGAACAGATGATAGCATAGAGAAAGAGCATCGCTTTTTTCGTTCGGTTAAGGCGGAACGATTAAGTGGTATTATTGTTATTCCTATCGATGCAAATAATGCTGAAAGTTGTAAGCGGTTACTGGAATTTGAGAAGGCGGGTGTCCCGGTTGTCCTTATTGACCGAGGCCTCAAAAATTGTCGTTTGAACGGTGTATTTTCCGAAGATTTCAATGGTTCTTATGCTGCTGTCGATTGTCTTTTACAGGAAGGCCATCGTCGTATAGCCACGATAAAGGGACCTGAGAACTCTCGCCCCGGAAATGAGCGTTGGCTGGGGTATCTGGCGGCCTTAGAAAAATGGAATATCAAGCCGGAAGAGCGGTATATACGGCAGGGAAATTTTCATGAGGAATTGGCCTATGAGCTTATGCACAGTCTTATGGAGCAATCAGAACCGCCGACCGCCATTTTTTCATCAAATAATATGACCTCGTTGGGCTGTCTGCATTATATTACGGAAAAAGGGCTGATACTCGGTGGAGATATCTCAATGATTGGATTTGACGATATGGATATTTTAAAATGTATGAATATTAAATTAAGTGTCGTCGATCGTGACGTATATAGTATGGGATGGAATGCCATAGAGCTTTTAACAAAACGGTTAGCGGAGCTTAGTAATAAAGACAAAAATGAGATATCCTGCCGACAGGAAATTTTTGTGCCAACAAAGCTTATCCTTAGGGGTTCGGAGAAATGGAGAGGATAGCAAAATGACTTACCGGGAACTGTACGAAGTACTGCTAAGTGAGCATCGACAAGTTTTTGCAGCACAGGATGAAATGCAGTTAGAAAGCATGATGAAGATGATTAGTAACGCTGCACGCATTTTTGTAACCGGTTGCGGACGCGAAGGAATTGCAGCCCGCAGCTTTGCGATGCGGCTGATGCATCTGGGAAAGGAAACCCATTGGCTTTGGGATGATACGACGCCAGGTATGCAGCAGGGAGATTTATTTATTGTAGTTAATGGCTCCGGCAAGATCGGTTATATCGATTACCTTCTGGATCAGGCGGAAAAAACAGGTGCCAGTCGTCTTGTTATTACAGGCGCACCGCTGGAAAGAACGCCGCAGGAAGCTGAATACACTTTATTTGTCCCTGCCTGTGTCTATAAAGGCAGGGATAGGAGGGTAGTGCAATCTGTTCAGCCTATGGGAAATCTTTTCGAACAGCATTTGTTTCTTCTTTTTGATATTGTAGTTATGCTGCTAGCGGATAAAATGAATTTGACACCTGAGCAGATGGAATCGCGCCATCGTAATATTGAATAACGAAGGGAGATTTTTTCATGGGGAAAAAAGTTGCAGTTTTCGGAAGTTTTGTTGTCGATCTTATGGCACGAGCATCACATCTGCCGAAGCCGGGAGAAACGGTTAAGGGGTCTATATTTAAGATGGGAGCTGGCGGCAAGGGATTTAATCAAGGCGTTGCCGCTTATAAATCAGGAGCGGACGTAGCCATGATTACTAAGGTTGGACAGGATACATTTGCAGATGTTGCCCTCAATGTCATGGATGAACTGAATTGGAGCAAAGAGTACATGCTTTATAATCCGGAGGTTGGTACCGGTTCTGCAATTATTATGGTAGATGAACAAACAAGCCAGAACGAAATCATTATTGTGCCTGGTGCATGCAGTACGATTACGGCACAAGAGGTCGATAATTTGCGACCGCTGCTCAGTGAGTGCGCTTATGTGCTGTTGCAGTTGGAGGTCAACCAGGACGCAAATGAGCGATTGGTTGATTTGGCAAACGAATGTGGATGTAAGGTGATTTTGAATACAGCTCCTTATCAGGCGATCAGGGATGAATTTTTATCTAAGATCTACATGGTGACACCAAATGAGGTCGAAGCAGAAATGATGACAGGTATCCATGTAGAAGGTTTGGAGGCAGCGAAAAAGGCTGCGCAAGTATTTTTTGATAAAGGCGTCCAAGTCGTTTTAATAACATTAGGTGAACGGGGGGTATTCATTTCCGATCATGGGCGAGAGGAAATCATCAGTGCATTTAAGGTGGATGCAGTCGATACTACGGGTGCGGGGGACGCATTCAATGGGGGCCTCTTGACAGCCTTATCGGAGGGGAAGGATCTTTGGGAAGCTTCTCGCTTTGCAAGTGCGCTGGCAGCGCTTTCTGTCCAGAAAATTGGAACGACTCCGGCGATGCCGACACGAGAGGAGGTAGAGGTATTTCTTAAACAGCATAACTAGATAGGGGGAAGGGGCATGTTAAAGGGAATTCCTAGATGCATTAATCCAGATTTATTGAAAGCATTGGCCGATATGGGACACGGTGATCAAATTGTAATTGCCGATGACTTTTATCCGGCCGTATCTATGGCGAAAAGTGGTATTACCATTAATGCCGACGGTATCGGGGCGGCTGAGATGGTTGATGCAGTACTTCAGCTTATGCCGCTTGATGTCGATTACGTCGAGCATCCGGTGATGATTATGGACATGATGGATCATCTGAAGGGTAAGATGGAAAGACCAAAGGTATGGGATGACTTCATTGCTGCGGTTAAACGGAATGAGCCTAAGGGAGAAAAGTGTGTAGGGTTTATCGATCGATTTGATTTTTATGAAAAGGGAAAAACCGCGTTTGTTACTGTATCCACAGGGGAGCGGCAGCCATATGGCTGTATTATATTACAAAAAGGCGTCATGTAAATTAGGAGGGGATATTTATGGGAAAGAAAAAGTATTTAGCAGTTGCGTTAGGATTACTTTTATCCATTGGCCTGACTGGCTGTGGAGACAATTCTAAGAAAGCCGATACCCCGAAGGCATCAGTACAAAAGGTTGTTACAACAACAGATGTAGCAACACAGGGCCAAAAGAAGGACTGGAAAATTGCAGTTGTTGTAAAGGATTCTTCAAATGGATGGTTTGCCCGTATGGAGCAAGGTGTTAAACAGTATGCTGCTGATACCGGCATCAATGCTTACCAGAAAGGTCCTGCTTCGACTGATGCCGCACAACAGGTTCAGGTTATTCAGGATGTTATCAATCAGGGAATCAATGCGTTGTGTGTTGTGCCGGTTGATCCGGCAGCCTGTGATCCTGTTTTGAAAGAAGCCCGCGATAAGGGGATCATTGTTATCACGCACGAGGGATCCAGTTGTAAAAATGTCGACTATGATTTAGAGGCATTCAATAATGCCGGCTATGGAGCTTTCATTATGGATAAGCTTCAGGAATCGATGGGCGGAAAAGGTGTTTATACAACAATGGTTGCTCACCTTACTAACGCTTCACAGAACGAATGGGCAAATGGCGCTGTTACGCAGCAGCAGTCGAAGTATGCAGGACTGAAACTGCTTGATAATCCAAAACGTGTAGAATCGCAGAATAATTCAGAAAAAGCGTATCAGGTTGCAAAGGAAGTCCTGAAATCACATCCAGAGGTTACTGGATTTGTAGGTACGTCTTCTATGGATACACCGGGGATTGCCCGCGCAATTAATGAACTTGGTCTAAAAGGAAAAGCTTTCGTTGTTGGCACAGGTATGCCGAATGAATGCCGCTCTCTTATTAAAGATGGCTCGCTTTCGTATATTACACTTTGGGATCCGGCAGAAGCTGGCTATGCAATGTGCGTTATGGCCCGTCAAATCCTTGAGGGCAAAAAGATCACTGATGGTACCGACCTTGGCTTAAAATCTTACAGCAAACTTATTCAGAGCAAAGATAACCCAACGCTTTTCATGGGTGCAGGCTGGATCGCTATTAATAAGGAGAACGTAGACAACTATAATTTCTAAGGTGTGTTTAGGCAAAAAGATGCGGCATTGGATGCCGCATCCCTTTTGCCAATACATAGACGCCATAACAAAGACAATATGTGTTGTGTGCAAGGGGGGAGAAGTTTGTCAGATTATATTATAAGAGCAACAAATATTAAAAAATATTTCGGCGGTGTCAAGGCACTTGATGGCGTAAATCTTGAGATAAAAAAGGGCGAAATTCATTGCCTGGCAGGCGAGAATGGTTGTGGCAAATCGACAATTATCAATATCATTTCAGGCTTCTATACTCCGGATTCAGGAACAATTGAAATCGATGGTATACAACATGAAAAAATGAATCCCAAACAAGCGATAGCGAATGGTATACAGGTTATTTACCAGGATCTATCGCTATTTCCCAATTTGACGGTCATGGAAAACCTTGCAATCAATATGGAAGTGGCAGCGGGTAGGAAGTTTGTGAGTAAAGCCCGTATGCGTAAAATTGCCGAAGAAGCTGTAGCCAAAATCGGTTTTGAAATCGATTTAGATGAAACTGTTGAAAATCTTACGGTGGGTATGCGTCAAATGATTGCTATCAGCCGCGCTTTGTTAAATGATGCGAAACTCATCATTATGGATGAGCCGACAACCGCTATCACGAAGCGGGAAGTCAAGGCCTTATTCAAAATTATAAAACAGTTACAGGCGCAAGGTATAGCGGTGCTTTTTGTTTCGCATAAGCTTGATGAGGTATTCGAGATTGCTGAACGTTTTACAATTTTCCGCAGTGGAAAAAATGTTGCTGAGGGAAATACGAAAGAGCTTGATCAGAATAAGTTTACGTATTATATGACGGGGCGTGAAATAGTTTCATCACGGTATGAATATACGAGTGAAGACGCGCCAACAGTACTAGAAGTCAAGAACCTTTCTCTGAACAACGGATTTATGGATGTAAGCTTTTGCCTTAAGCAGGGTGAAATTGTCGGCATAACAGGCCTTTTAGGATCAGGCCGTACGGAATTGGCAGAGACTTTATTTGGTTATCATGCGGCAGATTCAGGAGAAATTTTAATTGAGGGAAAACCGGTGGAAATCCGTTCAATAAAGCAGGGCATTGAAAATGGTATAGGCTATCTGCCTTCGGATCGTGTTACGGAAGGCCTCTTCTTATCGCAATCGGTAGCAGACAATATTTCCATTGAAAAATGGAATGATTATGCGAATTGCTTAGGTAAAATTAATCGTATGAAGGTTCAGGAGATGGCAGCGTATTGGGCTAAAGAATTGTCTATTGCTGTTCATAACCTTGAAGATCCTGTGGGGACGCTTTCAGGCGGGAATCAACAAAAATGTGTTTTAGCCAAGTGGCTGGCACTGGATCTTAAGGTATTAATACTGAACGGACCGACAGTTGGTGTGGATATCGGTGCTAAATTTGATATTTATCAGCTGGTAAAACGCTTAGCCAAGCAGGGACTTACCGTTTTTATTATTTCCGATGATTTGCCGGAGGTGCTCACGAACTGTAATCGTGTTATGGTTATGCAGTCAGGCCGACTAGTTGAAATTCTATCGACACAGGGCCTCGAGGAGAGCCGCCTTGCCGAGCTGGCACATTAGAAGGATAGGAGGATTCATATATGAATTTGCAGAAAACGGCGAAGTCAACCGAATTTTATGTAGCATTGATCATCCTGCTCCTATGTATGGTCATTCAAATAAAAAGTGGACAGTTTCTTACAGGGAATAACCTCGTTGATATTGTGCGGGCATTTTCGGTACCGGCGATGTTCTGTATCGGCGAAATGTTTATCATTATTACTGGCGGCGTAGATGTTTCGTTTCCGGCCATTGCTTCGCTGTCGATGTTTGTTGTTTGTTCGCAGCTAGAAGATGTTGCCTCGAACCCGCTGATCTTTTTTGGGGTTGCGATGGTTATTGGATTGCTGGTTGGTATACTCAATGGTGTGATTATCGCGCATTTTAAGTTTCCAGCCCTTATCGTTACCCTCGGTACGAGCAGTATATGTTTTGGTATTATGCAGGGCGTATTTAAATCGCGGGAATACCCACTTTGTGCACCTCTTAAGGAACTTGGCGAGATGAAATTATTTTCAGCGACAAATCCTGTTTCAGGACTGACTTCCAATATGCCCGTTGCTGTCCTTCTGATGATATTGCTTATTTTTTTGGGATGGTTTATTTTGAATAGAACAATGCTGGGACGTGGTATTTATGCGATCGGTGGCGATGTGAAAGCGGCACAGAGAGCAGGTTTCAACGTTTTTGGCATTCTGCTGTTTATTTATGCTTTTTCTGGCTGCATGGCAGGACTCATTGGGGTATTGCGTTCGACAATGCTGCTTGCCGTACATCCCAATAATTTAGAAGGTATGGAAATGACAGTTATTGCGGCTTGTGTCCTTGGCGGTGTGCGGATGACAGGCGGCAAAGGCAGCGTGCTCGGTGCAATGCTGGGTATGGCACTCCTGACTATTGTAGATAACAGTCTCATTTTATTAGGCATTTCGACGGTTTGGCAGAAAGTGTTTACTGGTGCGATTATTATTATTGGTACAGCAGCTTCGGCAATCCAAGCAAAGCGTAACGAAAGAAAGCTTGCCATCAAGATGAACGAAGGAGGAAAATGGTATGGATGCAATCCGACATGTAATAAATAAGGATAAAAACCTGGCCCGACTCCTGGTCGTTTTTCTGATGGTGTTTGTACTTTGCACAGCCCTTAAGGGGTCTATGTTCGTTAGTGTTTCAAATTTCCAGTCTATGGGTAAGCAGTTTCCTGAGTTTGGCCTTTTGTCTATCGCTATGGCATTTACTTTATTTACGGCGGGGATCGATCTTAGTGTTGTAGCAATTGCTAATCTTTGTGCCGTGCTTATGGCAAAGTTTTTATCAGTTGTTATCGTACCGGATATGAGCAGCAGTGCTGTGTTTTTGATGATAGCAGCGGCCTGTTTTATGGCATTTGCTGTCAGTGCGCTGTGCGGTGCTTTCAATGGCTTTTTGATTGGGGTTGTTGGTATTACACCCATTTTGGCAACCTTGGGGACGCAGGCTCTTTATACAGGTTTTGCTATTGTCATGACCAATGGCAGTACACTCGGGGGATTGCCAAAGCAGTTGGCAGCTACAATCAACGGCAGTGTAGCGGGCATACCGGTGCCGATTATTATCTTCTGTGTTTTTGCGGCAATATCTGCGTTTATTATGAGCAAGACTACTTTGGGGTATAAGCTTCGTATGCTTGGTACAAGTGTAAAAGCCTCTACTTTTTCAGGGTTTGATAATGTACGCCTTTTTATGATCAACTATATACTAAGTGGTGTGCTAAGTGCCGCGGCAGGGATTATTATGCTGGGACGATTCAATTCGGCTAAGGCGGATTATGGTGCATCGTATTTGATGGAGGCTATACTTATTGCTGTTTTGGGCGGTGTAGATCCATATGGTGGGAAAGGTAATATTAGCGGTGTCGTTATGGCAACCGTAATTGTGCAAATGGTTAGCAGCTGGCTCAACATGTATGAGGATATATCAAATTTTTATCGACAGATCATTTGGGGCGGACTACTGATTTTTGTCCTTATTTACAACTATATTGTCAATGAGCGTGAAAAAAAACAAGCTATGAAAGGGTGATGGTATGGATATCGCAAAGATAATTGATCATACAATGCTAAAACCGGAAGCAACGAAAGAAATAATCCGCCGTTATTGTGCCGAGGCTCGTACTTATGGATTTGCTTCGGTCTGCGTCAATAGTTGTCATGCGGCGTTGGTTGCCTCAGAGCTGAAGGGTAGTGGAATTAAAACGTGTTGCGTTGTTGGTTTTCCATTAGGGGCGATGATTACTGAGGTTAAGGCTTTTGAGGCTGAAGCAGCTGTAAAAGCCGGAGCAGAAGAAATTGATATGGTCATCAATATTGGCGGAATTAAAGACGGAGATATAGATTTCGTAACAACTGATATTCGTGCGGTTGTGGAAGCAGCTAAACCTGCTGCCGTCAAGGTTATCATCGAAACGTGTTTACTCAGTGATGAAGAGAAGATTGCCGCCTGTGAAGCAGCTGTGCGCGCGGGAGCAGGTTACGTTAAGACTTCAACTGGTTTTAGCACAGGCGGTGCAACGCTTAATGATGTGAAACTCATGCGCCAAACTGTTGGTAACCGGGCCAAGGTCAAAGCTAGTGGCGGTATCCGCACACATGAATTTGCCTGTCAGCTGGCCGAAGCCGGAGCTGATCGCATTGGCGCCGGCAATGGGATTGTTTTGTTAAAATAGTATTAGTGTTGTCAATAGGGGCGGTGGATTTGTCTTGCGAAAGAACGAAAAGACAGTACCACCGTTCTTTGTCTTCCTTTGTTATCTCTATCATTATTTAATTGTAGCTTTTTATCATTCACGTCGACATTGTTGAAAACGGATACGTAACCCAGTATAATTTAAATAAGTAACCAAGCTCAACTCACGATTTTTAAACGGAACTCACACTTGGCGAATAATGTGAAGTATTAGATTAAGCAGATAGGCGGATATGTTATGAAAATTTCCAAGAAAGATGCGTTGCTATGGTTTGATTTTTTTTCACAATTACCGGAGGAAGAGAAAATTAGTATAAAACATGAAGAAATCATTTACGCTACTTTTGCGCAAATTGAGGCAGCAATTGATCATAGAAATGCTACGCTGATGTCGGAAATTAGCGGCCTGAAAACCTTAGAAAATAGAACTTTTTTTGTAGGAAATGAAAGCAAATTCCCCAAAGGGTGTCGTTCCTGTCTGATGGGGACTGGTTTGAGTGCAATCAGGAAAACGAACAAATGTAATTTAGAGTGTAAATTTTGTTATAATTATGGCGAACTGGAAGATATTCACCCTGTTGGCGAAGGTATGTGGGAAATTGGCGGCACAAAATTTTACGAAAAGGATATTGATTTGCTGCTTTCTATTCACCAGAAACCTACTGGCATTTCCTACGTTTATTTAGAGCCTTTCATGGAAATTGAAGAATACTATTCGGTTATAAAAAAATTTAGGGATGCTCAAATTTATCAACATTTATACACAAACGGTACTTTAGCTACAGAAGAAACATTGAAAGCATTAGGTCAAGCCGGTCTTAATGAGATACGTTTCAACCTAGGTGCTTCTAATTGTTCGGACAAAGTAATTGAAAATATTGGCTTAGCGAAAAAATATATTAAAAGTGTAGGTATTGAAACTCCAATGACTCCTGAGTTTTTCGAAGCATTTTTTAGGAAAAAGCAAGCAGTCTTCGAGACAAAACTCGATTTTATCAATTGTGCGGAATTGCATTTAAATGAGAATAACATAGACAATTATTATGGAGAAAATATGTATATTTCCCGACATGGCTATATATCGCCAGTTTGGAGCAGGGAATTAACTTTGAAATTCATGAAAATAGCTGATGAAGAAAACTGGGATTTAGTAGTTCATGATTGTTCAAACTACACAAAGTTTGCAAGAAGTTTAAATTTGAGCAGCAAAGCGGGTATGTGGTTCGGAGCCAGTACTTATGCCTGTGAATTTTCGATGATTCCATACGAAATATTCATACCAATACTGAATGATGACAATTTCAAGTTTTTAAATGAAGAAGAATTGCCTGATGACTATAAACCAGATATTATAGATTTTTAGAATGGTGTGTCACTAGGAAATTCGTCATGAAGTAATGTCACTTCCTGTTTTTACCGATAAAAATTGCGACCATTGAATTCGTAACACCGAAAAACGGCGCAAAAGGCTCGTTTGAACAAAAAAATCCGCCGTTATACCCGATACGCAGAACCGTATCCCCGGTAACGGTGAGCTTTATACGCTCAAACTAAGCAGCTTAAACATGAGAAAGCAGGATTCGCCATGAAAATAGACCGCCTAC
>NZ_FNAM01000115.1 GCF_900101845.1 Sporomusa acidovorans
CGGGTCTTTGACACTTGTTCAATCAAAAAATCCCCTTGAAGCCTTGAAATAGGTTTATTTTTTTGTCAATTTTCCCACTTTTATATTGAGTATTGTTGAGTATTGTGTTATAATTAAAGGGATTGGAGGGATATTATATGCGGTTGAATATCGTTAAATCCAAAAACGCACAATCACTTTATGTCATCCGTTCCACTTACGAAAATGGCAGACACTCATCTAAAATCGTAGAAAAACTCGGAACATATGACGAACTACTAAAAAAGTTGAATGGCAATGATCCCATCGCTTGGGCAAAGGCTTACATCGCTGAACTCAATACGATAGAAAAAGCTGAAAATCGCGAAGTCATCGTAAAATACTCTCCATCTAAGATTATCTCTAAAGATCAACAACACTCCTTTAACGGCGGGTATCTCTTTCTCCAACAGATTTATCATGAACTCAATCTGCATAAGGTATGTGCTGAAATTTCAAAGAAGTATAAATTTACTTTTGATCTGGATGCCGTACTGTCGCGGCTCCTTTACGGACGAGTCCTTTTTCCTTCTTCCAAGCTCGCAACTTATCAACATTCCTCAAAATTTATTGAACAGCACAACTTTGATTTACAGCATGTTTACCGGGCCCTTGAGGTCATTTCAAAAGAAATCGATTTTATCCAATCTTCTCTTTACAGTAACAGTCTTAAACTTTCAAAGAGAAATACCGGTATTCTCTATTATGACTGTACAAACTATTTTTTTGAAATCGAACAGGAAGATGGCCTTAAACAATATGGCGCTTCCAAAGAACACAGACCCAATCCCATCATCCAAATGGGGTTATTCATGGATGGCGACGGTATTCCCCTAGCCTTTAATCTCAACAGCGGTAATACCAATGAGCAGATTACTCTTAAACCTTTGGAAGAAAAAATACTGTCTGATTTCAAGCTTTCCAAATTTGTTGTTTGTACTGATGCTGGTCTGGCTTCTGAAAGCAACAGAAAATTCAACAACAAGGGCGAGCGTGCCTTTATTACTACTCAATCTATTAAGAAGCTAAAAAAGCATTTAAAGGAATGGTCGCTTGATTCCAAAGGCTGGCATCTTTCAGGTCATGACAAAACTTATGATATTTCCTCTATTGATGAGGACGCACACAAAGACTACTGCTTCTACAAAGAACGCTGGATTAAAGAAAATGGCCTAGAACAAAAGCTCATTGTCACCTATTCCATCAAATATAAAAATTATCAGCGCCAAATTCGCAATTCACAAATTGAACGTGCTCAGAAGACGATTGATACGAATCCGACTAAAATCTCAAAAAGTAATCAGAATGATTATAAGCGCTTTATCAAGAAAACCAGTTGCACACCTGATGGCGAAATAGCCGACACTTCAGTATATACGCTAGACACCGAGACTATCCTTAACGAAGAAATTTATGACGGCTTCTATGCGGTATGTACGAACCTCGAAGATAGTGCCCTTGACATCATCAAAATCAACCAGCGTCGCTGGGAAATTGAAGAATGTTTTCGGATTATGAAAAGCGAGTTTAAAGCAAGACCGGTGTATCTAAGCCGCGAAGATAGAATTAAAGCGCACTTTACCTCCTGCTTTATATCACTTGTTCTTTATCGGTTATTGGAAAAGAAACTAGACAATCGGTTTACGTGTCAAGAAATAATCAACGGCCTGAAGGAAATGAATTTCTATGAGATTGAGGGCGAAGGTTATATACCAACCTACACAAGAACTGATTTTACAGATGTGCTACATGAAACTTATGGGTTTCGAACAGACTATCAGATCATAAAAAAAACACAGATGAAAAAAATTTTAAACATGACAAAAAAATAAAAAAAATTACTCACTTTTTCAAAAACACAAAAAGCTTGAGAAACCTTGTAAATCAAGGTTTCTCAAGCTTTTTTTAGTCTTCAACTGTCAAAGACAGGAT
>NZ_FNAM01000108.1 GCF_900101845.1 Sporomusa acidovorans
GCTGAGTGTAGCCCCGAAATACGAAGACGTCTCGATCCAATCTTAGGTCAAGTATAGCAGTCTTGAGTGACAAGTTCCAAAAGACTAATTGAAGTACCCTTATATGGATACACACTAATTAGTGATATGCGCATTGTTATTTGCATAGTTCCGATGATTTGAACTTTCTTTAGTGTATTGATTTTTATATTTTTAGCATTACTGCCACTATAGGGGAAAACCGTAAGAATTGCTCTGCCCTATATTTTAAAGAAATGTTAATCTTTCTTGTCTTGTTTGCACGCTAAGAATTGTCTACAATGAAGTCGAAAAATAATAAGTAACTGTTTCTACGTTTCATCATAAGAATTAGGAGGTTAAAATGTGGTAATAAGAAATAAGCTGGATCGTATGAGACAATGTTTTTCTAATGCATTTTGGTGGACCATTATTTTTGGCCTGATAACTATTTTTATTGCATTGTGGGCGAAAAAATCCGGAAATCCATATATTTGGTCAATTGGTAATTTTCTGAGCGGTATCGGTAACGATGTTTTTTTAATAGGCACGAATATAATAATTTTAATTTGGGCTTGGAGGCAAAGGACCGGAAGTATTATTAAACTAACTTTAGGCATTGATTTGCTCGTCGGGATACTTGTCCAGGGAATTAAGAGTATGAAAATTTATCCATGGTATCTTCGACCGAATGGGGGAGAAGGTGGTTTTCCAAGTGGTCATGCCACACATGCTTTTGCAATGGCCTTTTTGTTAGCCATGTTTTTTCCTAGGTTTTCCTGGCTTTGGTTTACGGCTGCTGCTGCTATTTCGTGGTCGAGAGTGGAGACGGACTGGCATTCTGGTATTCAGGTCGCGGCCGGTGTTATGCTGGGCGTATTTATAGCCTGGGGAATGATTAGCGCATGGCTTAAGTATTTTGAAAATACAAATGCAGATCCGACAGTTGAGAGTAAGAATGTTCAAGTCAGTAAGGTAATCACTAATTGAATATAGGGTATAATTTGTTTATTTAGTAATGCATAACGATGTTTCGGATTTAAGAAGATTAATAAAAATTTAATACCAGGTTAACTCCGGTGAGCATAACCCTATGGTATGATGTAGTAGACCTTAATCATTTTGGAAATTGATTGGAGGCGTGATTTTTCTGGAAGATAATCTAAGTGCCGGTTTACTCATGTATCGATTACATAATGGGTGTTTAGAACTATTGTTAGCGCATCCGGGTGGGCCCTATTTTGTAGATAAAGATGACCGGTATTGGGGAATTCCCAAGGGACATCTTGAGAGTGGTGAAACTATCCTGGAAGGTGCAGTGCGTGAGTTTGTCGAGGAAACTGGGATTGATCCGAATATAACTTATTCATTTTATCTAGGCAGCGCACCGGGAAAGTATAAGAGAATTGTGCATGTTTGGGCCTTTGAGGGAGACTGGGATATGTCTAAGCCTGCCAAAAGTAACCTGTTCCAGTTGGAGTGGCCGCCTAGTTCAGGTCAGGTATGTTTGTTTCCTGAGATTGACAAGGTCGGCTTTTTTTCGATAGTTGAGGCGAAGAAAAAAATAGAGCATGAGCAATTAATATTTGTAAGCCGTCTTGAAAAAAGACTAATTGAAGAAAACTATTTACTCTATTCTTATGACTAATGTTGCAACCAAGTGGGTTACCTCCAATTGCCACTTGGTATTTTTTTATGCATATATAAGTCTTTATTTTTTTTGCCATTTATTAAGTTAATATTAAACATACTTTTCCAAGTGTTAAGTTTTGGTTAAATTACTCAATTAGGTAAAAAAGCAGACAGGATTATACTTTCTTTAGTTGAATCGTGACAGAAGAAGTAGTTTTTATAGCTTTTGGGGTGAAACTCAAGCATTAGAGGAGTGTGACCGGATGTGAATTCTCAACAATGGACGTTACTTGCCAATTGGCCAATAAATAATAAACGGCGAGTAATCCTAAAAGACAAAGGTCCTCATCTTATTGATATTACTTCAGATGAAACAACCATTAATGAGATTATTGCCAAAGTATTATGTAGTTCATGGTCAAAAGACGAGTTAATGGCTTATTTAAACAACAAGGAATTAGCGGCTACGGATAAAACTGGTTCTAGAATTGTAGATTTTATAGCACGACGAAATGACGAAAAAAATAGGAGGGTAAATGATGGCTTCCGAAAAAATGGACACCAAGCAAGATGATCAGGCGCAAGATATAACAGCTATCCTTACTTTACTGCAGGACCTGCAGGTATATGGCAAAAAGATCAAGAAAGTGGCTTATACGGCTGAAAATGAGATTGAAAAATTGGATAAGCAAATAGAAAAGGTACAAAAGGGTTTGAGAAAGTTGACAACATCACAAGCGGGTTCGAAAAATAAAAAAGTTACTAAGATTAAAGAATACGAAATTCAACTAAGAAAGCGGCAGAGAGAGGGATTTGAAAAAGTATTGTCACAATTGCAGGAAGAAATTCAACATAGCCAGGAAACGTTAACAAAGTTAAAAAATAATATGGTTTAAAAGAATTTTCTTAGGTTTAAAACATAATAGTCTCTATATAACATATATAAAGTCAAAGACTCGCATTTTTTGCTTCCCGACAAATTGTGTGAGTCTTTTTTATTTGGAATATTCCCACAGTAGATGAGATATGTTCTGTTGGCGACATGCTTACAGCAAGAGCAGTAGCCGCGGCCGTAAACCCACCGCAAACGCCCTGCAGGATCCGTAAGGCCAATAATTGATAGACGGTGGAAGCAAAGGCTATGGTTATGATTATCATGCCAAACATAAGCAATACTTTTTCTAGCATTGGCTTTCGCCCTTTTCGGTCCGCCATAGCTCCCCAGAACGGGTTTGAAAGTGCTGCAAAGAACGAAGTCGCAGCAATTAGAATACCAGACCACATAGCAACTTGAGCGGGGTCGGTAACACCTAGATGCGGCACATATAGTGGTAAAAAAGAAATTACGCCTGTAATAACACTCATGCCAATAAGTTGAGCTGACCACAGAATTGCCAGATTTTTTTTCCATTCAGAAATTAACATCTAATACCTTCTTTCATAAGAACTGCATTTGTAGATTTTATAGATTGTGGTCAATCGTTATTTGCTGCAATTATAACACAGCTAAAAGTATAGTTAAATTACCTGATAGTAGAATGAACTTCTGCCCCTGCCATAAAGAGAGAAATGGTTTGTCCCGACTTTTACAGTTAGCAGAATATACGAAGCAGACAGAGTGGAATAATATGCTTATAAAATGCGGATTTCCGCATTTTTTTGTGCTCTTTATA
>NZ_FNAM01000001.1 GCF_900101845.1 Sporomusa acidovorans
AGCCATAATTTGCGTAAAGGCCACAGCGAATGCTTTGGGTGAAATCAGTTGCAGCACTCTGGCAAAGGTTAAACGGCTTGGTATACCGTTTTCCAAAGAAAGGATCGTATTAAGCCATTGCTTTCGGCTAACCGCGAAATCATAGATTTCTAGCGCACTATTAGCATTACAGGTTACTGCAAATAAACAGATGAGTAATATGTCCGATAGCTTATGTTTAATCTTCCATGCCTGTCGTGGATCTGACACTTTTTCTAATATCGCAATGAGATTTTCCATCTTCTTCACCTCATTGCCTTATATTTTCTATTTCTCTCTTTTTTCCTCTTTTTTTATAACTTATTTTTCATGAACATCCCCTGTCAGGTAACTGTTTTTCAGTAGTCAAAATACAAAATATATGCTAAAATGTTAAAGTTAGTACATAAATGTATATTCTGCTAGAGTTATATTGTCCATACAGACTAATTGGTGCGGAGGTGATGGGGTGGAAGCATCAAAAAAACGAGTTTTGGTTCTCCATGGGCCTAACCTTAATTTACTCGGCAAACGTGAGCCGGACATATACGGTGCAACTACGCTTCAGACTATTAATGATAGATTAAATGCGCGGGCAGCAGAGCTTGGGTTAGAATTAACCATTATTCAGACTAACTACGAAGGTAAAATGATCGATGCCATCCAGCAAGCTCAGGACAACTATGCCTGTATTATTATTAATCCTGCTGCCTTTACCCATTACAGTGTGGCAGTAAGAGATGCGCTGGCGGCTATAAATGTGCCAGCCATTGAGGTACATTTATCTAATATTTACCGTAGAGAAGAATTTCGCCATCATTCCGTTATTTCGCCTGTAGCTGTTGGCCAGATAGCCGGTTTTGGCGCAGATGGTTATTTATTAGCTTTAGAGGCTGCAGTTTGTCTAATTAGGGGTGCGAGTTTATGATGCAACGACGCTTGGCGAATATTCATAAATTAATAGCGGAATATGACCTTGATGCTATCATCGTAACTAAACCGGAAAACCGCAGGTATTTTAGCGGGTTTACCGGCTCTGCTGGTTTGCTGTTGATTGGCAAAAAAACGCAAATGTTGTTTACCGACTTTAGATATATCGAGCAGGCCAAAGCTCAAGCACCGGAGTATAAAATAGTTCGCCATGGGACAGCAGTATTTGATATAGTGGCGGATACAGCGAAAAAGCTGGATATTACCCGTATTGGTTTTGAAAGTGACTTTGTAACCTGGGACATTTATCAGATGGTAAAGGAGTCTTTTAAGTCGGTAGAGCTGCGGCCCATTAAGCTGGATGCGTTGCGCAGGAAAAAAGATAAGGATGAACTTAAGCTTTTGCGAAAAGCTGTTGAGATTGCTGATGCGGCTTTTAATCAGGTAATAACAATCATAAAACCCGGAATAACCGAGTTGGAAATCGCCTTGGAACTTGAATATCAAATGCGCAAATTTGGTTCAGAAAAACCTGCTTTTGATACAATTGTAGCTTCCGGAGACCGAGGGGCTATGCCACATGGTCAGGCGTCGGATAGAGTTATTGAAGCCGGCGATTTTATAACAATGGATTTTGGTGCGGTTTACCGGGGCTATCATTCTGATATAACGCGAACAGTTGTCGCCGGCAAAGCCAATGATAAACAGCGTGAAATATATAATATTGTCTTAAATTCCCAATTAGCAGGGATTAAGGCGGTAGTTGCAGGTAAAACGGGTAAGGAAGTCGATGCGGTTGCCCGGCGGATAATCACTGATGCCGGCTATGGCGATTATTTTGGACACGGCTTAGGCCATGGGGTTGGGCTTTATATTCACGAAGAGCCCAGGTTGTCCCCTGCCAGCGACAGCATATTGTCAACTGGCATGGTTGTATCAGTTGAGCCTGGAATTTATCTGCCCGGTTGGGGCGGCGTACGTATCGAAGATTTGGTTGTAGTTTCCGATACTGGTTGTGAAATTCTTACAGCCAGTAAGAAGAAATTAATAGAATTAATCTAATTTGACCGAACTATGGGGAGGCTAATTCATGATTTCAGTTAATGATTTTCGTACAGGAGTAACAGTTGAGATTGATGGCGATGTCTGGCAAGTAGTCGATTTCCAACATGTAAAGCCAGGCAAGGGTGCCGCCTTTGTCAGAGCAAAGCTAAAAAACGGTCGTACTGGTGCGGTCGTTGAACGTACTTTTAATGCCGGTGAAAAATTGCCGAAAGCGCATGTTGACCGCCGTGAAATGCAGTATCTCTATGAGAGTGACGGCATGTATAATCTAATGGATAATGAGACATTTGAACAGATTGCTATGTCAGCCGAGCAAATGGGCGATGCTACAAAATTTTTAAAAGAAAATATGAATATTGCCGTCCTGTTTTTCCAAGGCAATGTGATCGGCATTGATTTGCCGATGTCAGTGGAACTTACGGTTGTTGAAACTGACCCTGGTATCCGGGGTGATACTGCTACTGGTGGAACAAAACCGGCAAAATTGGAAACAGGTCATGTTGTACGCGTACCTCTCTTTATAAATGTTGGTGAGGTGCTCAGAATTGATACCCGTACCGGGGAATATATCGAACGCGCTTAAGTAGAATATCAGAAAGCGGAAAACCTCCTTAGTTATGTTTTAATAAGCATTGGACATACTACAAATAGTATCCGATGTTTAGAACATAGCTAAAGGGGGTTAAATTTTTATGAGAAATCTCAAAGAGAAAGTGGCCTATTTACATGGATTAACACAAGGGCTTAATGTTAACGAGCATTCATCCGAAGGTAAAATTTTAATCCATATTATTGATGTACTTGATTCATTTGCCGACGAAGTTCAGAATGTCAACCTTGCCCAGGTTGAACTTGAAGATTATGTTGAATCAATTGACGAGGATTTAACTGACCTTGAAGAAGAATTTTATGAAGATATTGATGATGATTACAGCGAGGGGGATTTCTCAGAGGACATTGATGATGATATGGTTGAAATGGCCTGCCCGGATTGCCATGAACTAGTTACCTTTGAATCCGGAATACTGGATGATGATGATGATATTGAAGTAACCTGTCCGTACTGCGGCAGCGTTGTTTACGATAATACTCTGGATATTACAGATAACGGCCCTCATGATATCAGTCAAACTAACCATATCATGCATCCAGGTGTATAAGAAATTTCTCGACTTGGCGATATAACGCCAGGTCTTTCTTTTTTGTCATAATTTATTTTGAGAATACATATCTATGTAAAGAAAAAAGAATATAGGTAAAGTGTTTAATTACTGTAAGGATGATAAACATGATCAATATTCATCAGGTCTTACTACAGCATATATATCCGATTCTGCCGTCTCACCTGTCGCAGATCATTAACTCAGTCTCGGACAATGTTTTGTTTAAGCTTACTGAAATCCGTATTAGGGCAAACCAGCCGCTATTGTTAGTTTTGGGTAGTAATAATGACATAATGGTATCCGCTTCCGGGGAAGTAACGAATCAGTTTCAAGCCTATCATTGTACTAGGCAGGACTTGCTAACAACTTTTCAATTGATCTGTAAAAATTCTGTTTATGCTTTCGAACGGGAAGTAAGGCAAGGGTTCCTGACGATTAGCGGCGGACACCGGGTCGGTTTAGCAGGGCACGCAGCAGCTTTTGACGGAACAGTTAAGACACTTAACCATATTAGTTCGTTAAATATTCGTTTAGCGAGGGCTATAGCCGGCTGTGCGGAGGTTGTTTTACCTTTTGTTATTAACAGCAATACGCAAAGCGTATATAACACCTTGCTGGTTTCGCCTCCCTGCTGTGGTAAAACGACGATGTTACGGGACCTAATTCGGCAATTAAGTACAGGTAATGCCGCATTGGGGATTAAAGGTGTACAAATTGGCTTAGTGGATGAACGCTCAGAAATTGCTGCCTGCGAGAATGGCATTCCGAGTGTGGATCTAGGTCCGCGCGTTGATGTACTGGATGCTTGTCCTAAGGCAAAAGGGTTATTAATGCTTATCCGTTCCATGGCTCCGGCAGTAGTGGCAACAGACGAATTGGGACGGGAGGAAGACGCCTACGCGGTCCGGGAGGCCATTCATGCCGGCGTAAGCGTAATTGCCACTGTTCATAGCCGGACATTAAATGAACTGCGTGAGCGTCCGTATATTGGTGAATTGGTACAGCAAAAGCTGTTTGAACGTTATGTTATTTTAAGTAATCGCTTAGGCCCAGGAACCATTGAAGAAATCTATGATGCTCTTAGGGATACGGTAGTGTATACCGGTTTAAATGAGGTGAAGGTATGTGGTTAAAAATATTGGGAAGTATGTTGGTTATTACTGCCGGAACATCTATTGGATTCAGTTTAGCCTCACGCTATGTTGAGCGCCCCCGTCAGATACGCCAGCTAATTAGCTGTTTGTCGGCTTTAAAGTCACACATAAATTACGCGGCAGTACCGCTGCCGGAGGCTTTATCACAATGTACCTGTGGTGTTGCCGGCCCAGTAGCGGAATTCTTTCATACTATGTCATTATTGCTTGCGAATAACGGCTGGTTGACGCCACAGGCCGCAATGGAGCAAGCTCTTAAAGAATCCAAACAGCTTATTCTAAATCAGCCGGAGCGAGAGATTCTTGCCGTATTTAGCGCAAATCTAGGCAGCATGGATCAGGAAGAACAGGTTAAATCACTGGAATTGGTTCACGAGCAATTAGCCAGGCTTCAGTGTGAGGCGGAGAGACTCTGTGAACAAAACGTCAAAATGTGCCGATATTTGGGCATTTGTGGTGGTTTAGCAGTAGTCATAATTTTAATATAGTCAGCAATGTTATACGCATAAGGAGAGGAGAGTAGAATATGGGCTTGGACGTTTTGTTTAAAATTGCCGGAGTCGGTATTTTAATTTCAGTTATTCATACGGCGCTCAAACAAGCCGGAAAAGAGGATATGGCGCATTTATGTACACTCGCCGGTTTTAGCCTTGTCTTATTATGGGTTGTAGAATTATTAGGGCGGCTTTTTAACACCGTCCAGGATGTTTTTAAGTTGTTCTAAGGGGTTGTAGACGCCATGGAAATCATCCAAATTATTGGTTTGGGGTTTGTTGTTACGCTCTTAATTTTAATTATTAAACAACAACGGCCGGAATTAGCTATACAGCTCGGGCTAACACTTTCGGCTATCATTTTTTTAATGGTTCTCAGCAAGCTTGATGTTGTTCTCGATTTATTCCGGGACTTGGCTGAAAAAGCCAATATCAGTCAGATGTATCTGAATACGATTCTGAAGATTATTGGCATAGCCTATGTTACTGAATTTGGTGCTCAAGTTTGTCGGGATGCCGGTGAAGGGGCAGTTGCCGGCAAAATTGAATTTGCCGGCAAAATATTGGTCATGGTATTGGCAATACCCATTATTGCGTTGGTATTAGATACTATTGTAAGACTCATTCCTTAAGGTGGAATGCACGTGAAAAAAATAATAATAGCATTATTGTTCATGTTGTGTAGTAATATTGCTTGGGCAGCAACTGATTCCGGTCCGGAGTTACCTATGGACTTGCTTGATAGTTCATCGCTTAACAATGTTAACCATTTTATTCAACTCGTTAATACAGAGCTGAATGAGGAGGTTCCGCTTTTAACTGCTTCCACAATGAAAGAGATCGCATCCAAGGGGCTTAACTTTAATTGGCAAAATCTTAGTACTAAATTTCTATCATACTTTCTAACAGAGTTATCAACCAATCTTCATCTTATGGGTAAATTGCTATTTTTGGCCGTATTATGTGCACTATTACAGAACTTGCAAAATTCTTTTGAACAATCAGCAATTTCTTTATTAGCTTATAGTGTTTGTTTCATCTTTTTATGTGTCATTGCCTTAAGCGCCTTTTATAATGGTTTAACACTTGCCAGAGAAACGGTAAACAATATGGTCGGTTTTATGGAAGCGCTCTTGCCTCTTTTGTTATCACTATTGGCGGGAGTTGGGGCGTTAACATCGGCAGCACTGCTTACTCCCCTCATGTTATTGGTTGTCAGCGCAACCAGTGTTATTGTAAAGGACGTTATCTTACCCTTATTGTTTTTAACCGCGCTGTTAGAATGTGTTAACTATCTGTCAGGCAAATATTCCCTCAGTAATTTAACCGGAGTACTGAAACAAGCCGGCATGGTCATATTGGGGTTAGTTTTAGTCATATTTATTGGAATTGTCAGTGTCCAGGGGGTTGCTGGGAGTGTTGCCGATGGCTTGACTTTAAGAACGGCTAAGTATGCGACCGCTACATTCATTCCAGTTGTAGGCAAAATGTTTTCCGATACTGTGGAACTAGTCATGGGGGCATCTCTCTTATTAAAAAACGCTGTAGGTATTTTTGGTGTATCGGCTATTGCCTTACTTTGTGCCTTGCCGCTTATCAAGCTGCTTTCCTTAGCTGCGATTATGAAAATTGTCGGCGCTTTGATTCAGCCTATGGGTGATGAAAAAATGGCAAAATGCCTCGATTCTATGGGAAATAATTTATTATTGGTGTTTGGCGCCGTGCTTACGGTGGTATTGATGTTTTTTTTGATTGTTACCATGATTATTGGGGTTGGCAGCGTTACTATGATGCTTCGCTAGGAGTGGTACATAAGGATGATAGCCTACATCACCGTTTGGATCAAAAATATTATTTTTGTTGTCTTATTTGCCTCCTTTCTGGAACTCTTACTGCCGAGTAACAGTATGCAAAGGTTTGTTAGAGTTATAATCGGTTTATTTATTATGCTGGCTATTTTAAACCCTGTGATTGACGTTATTGAAAGTAAAACAGCAGCCAATCAGCTACCTGTACTGGCAACAGGTTTTGACAACGAAGCAGTTAATACGGACATCCTTAATGCAGTTAATCATGTTGCAGAAAAACGCGATCTTATGGCGCGCGATTTATATATACGGGATTTATCCAAACAAATCCGGGCAACCGTCATGGCCATTGACGGTGTTAAAGACGCCAAGGTGACGATTAGTCTTGAGCCTGCCACAGCGTCATTAAGTAAAATAAAGAATATAGTGATTTACATTGAACCGGGGACTACCGCGGAAAAAGGAAAAATCGCAAAAATAGCCATTGGCAATGCCTCGACGGAAACAGTCCAGGATTCCGGTAATTTGCCGGTTACGGTAGTTGAAAAAACGAAAAAGACCGTAGCTGAGTTGTACCAGCTTAAGACAAGTCAAATTGACGTGAAACGAATGAAGGAGGGTAAGAAATGAGTGCTTCTGGAATTTCTTTGAAAGAATGGCTTTTGGGAGCAAAAAAAATTATACCTGGGGCATTTTTGAAAGACGGCGTGATTAATACCCGATTGATTTGGCTTGGAGTGCTGGGAATCTTTCTGTTGATTGTAGGGGGAATTTATGAGCCATTTACTGTTCCGAAGCCGAGTATTTCAACAGAAAGCGGCCAAGTAGCACCTCTTGTCAGCCGTAGTTATGAAGAAATTCTTGAGAGCAAGGTTGGCAATCTGTTAGCGCAAGTTAAAGGTGCAGGTGCTGTGTCTGTAAGTATAACGTTAGAGAGAAGCGGTAAACAGGAGCATGCTAAAAATATTATTAAGGAGACAAAAACTATACAGGAAAAAGATAATACAGGCGGCATTCGCACGACCACAGAGACCAAAGAATCCGAACAAGTACTGTTAAGTAAAGAAAATGGAGCTGATAAACCAGTAATGGTTCAGGAATATAAGCCGGTTATTAAAGGTGTATTGGTTGTTGCGGAAGGAGCTAATGATTCAACGGTAAAAGCCAATCTTACCAAAGCGATAGAATCCTGTTTGGGAATTCCGTCATATAAAATTACAGTTTTACCCCAAAGAAAGTGAGGCGCTAAAAATTATGAAAATAATTTCGGTTTTTTCGGTAAATAAGCTGGGAAGGTTGGCTGCCCTATTTGTAGCATTGGGTGTATTATTATTGGTAATCAGCGGCGTCTGGAACTGTATCCAGGATATTTTGGATGCCAGGGCAAATCGGTCTAATGCTATGCAGGTTACAAAACAGGTGGCCTCTGAACAGGTTGTACCGGTAATGGCTCCGGACTTTTTTACTGAGTATCGTTTGGAAAGAGATAAAATAAGAAGTGAACGGACAGATCTTTTACGGGAAATTATTCAAAATGCCAAAACAGAAGATAGTAAACAACAAGCACAAGAGGCTATTCTTAAAATGACGCTAGAAAAACAGCGCGAAGCGGAGATGGAAAATCTCATTAAGGCCAAAGGATTCAGTGATGCTTTGGTCTTTATCCGTGACAATTCCGTCAGTGCAGTAGTAAAAACAACGGCTTTAACGCGCGAAGAGGTCGTACAAGTAGCTGATGTGATCAGCCGTATTTCCGGCGTTAAACCTGGGGACATTACTGTAAGTGCAAAACCATGAGCAAGCTATTCGACTTTTTCTTATTTTTTTAGTCAAATTGTAAAAATGGAAAAAGCTTGGTATAATAATAGAGTTATAAGATTTCTGCTCATGTAATAGTTTTACTATCCAGTTGATTTCTTGGGGGGGTTGGAGTGGAAAAGCGAGAACGTATGGAAAAAACCGAGCATAATGATGTTGGATCTATTCGCATAGCCGATGAGGTCGTGGGAATAATTGCCGGACTTGCGGCGACTGAAGTCTCCGGGGTTGCGGGCATGAGTGCGGGTTTGGTTGGCGGTATAGCTGAAATGCTTGGTAAAAAAAACCTTTCAAAAGGTGTTAAGGTTGAAGTCGGCGAACGGGAAGCAGCCGTAGATCTATATATCATTGTTGAATATGGTGTACGTATACCGGATGTGGCGCTAAGAGTGCAGGAAAATGTCAAACGTGCGATTGAGTCCATGACTGGCCTTGACGTTGTTGAAGTTAATATTCATGTTCAAGGTGTAGGGTTTGTTCCTGAAGGTAAGGAAGAAGATATTAGGGTAAGATAGATTGGAAAAGGCCAAGAAAGGAGACACTATGGGAATCATTGACCGCATCATTTTATCTATATATACTTTTTTGTTGGCATTTTTGTCAGTCGCCGCTATTCTCCTGTCTTTACGCCTTATTCCTTTGGAATTGGCGTGGACAAGCCTGGCATACATGTATGGTCAATGGGAAGCTTCGCTGGTTGGAGCCGTTTTTTTTCTGTTGAGTATTAGACTGCTATTGGCAGGCTTACGTTCCCATAAAGCAAAAGACACGATTGTTCACCATAATGACCTGGGAGACGTACATATTTCTCTTGATGCTGTGGAAAATTTGATAGAGAAAGTGGCAAGGCATATTCGTGGCGTGCGTGGCATTAAGGTTAAAGTAGCATTAGCCGGACAGGGGATTTCCGTAAAACTGAAAGCGGTTGTCAGCCCGGAAAGCCATGTGCCAACCGTGGCGGGCGAGATTCAAAACCGCGTTCATGAATACGTAAAAAATACGGTTGGAATAGAGTTGGCAGATGTTCGAGTCATGGTAGAAAACATTAGCAATGACTTTAAAACTAAGCAACGCGTTGAATAGGGGTGGCAGCATGAATTCTAAACTCTTGGAGGAAATCTGGCAGTATCACAGCGGTAAACTTCTAGGGGTATTTTTCGGCTTTCTTTTCGGTATCCTGGTTATAACTTTTGGCTTTTTCCGGACCTTATTCGTAGTTTTATGCATTATAGCCGGCTATGTTGTTGGTAAACGCATTGACCAAAAGGAAGACATTATGGAAATATTGGACAAGCTGCTGCCACCAGGTTACAACCGGTAGCTGCTTTAGAAAGAGGGAAATTATGAGTCGTAGAAAGGCCCGTGAAATGGCTGTTCAGGCGTTATTTCAACTAGACTTTAATTCAGGGGTAACGAGTGAGGAAGCACTTAATTCCGTATTAAATGAACGGGAAGATACTAATGAAACCACTAGGCTTTATGCAAAGTCGTTAGTAGAAGGAACTCAGAAAAATCTGGAAGCAATTGACGAATATATATCCGAACTGTCACGAGAATGGAAAATTGACCGTATGGCCGGTGTTGACCGCAATATTGCCAGGATGGCTATATATGAAATGAAATATAGCCAGGAAAAATTACAGCCTGGAGTTGCTATTAATGAAGCCGTTGAATTGGCGAAAACTTTTGGCACTGAGGATTCAAGCCGGTTTATTAACGGAATTTTAGGGTCAATTGTAAAAAATAAAGAATTATTATGAATTACGTGTTAGGTATAGATACCAGCTGCTATACGACTTCAGTTGCCATATTGGATGAGAATGCCCGGATCGTTGCTGATTGCAGGAAGATTTTAGCGGTAAAACCGGGTAAGCGTGGTCTCCAGCAATCGGAAATGGTGTTTCAGCATACCCGCAACCTGCCTGACTTATTCGCTCAGGCCTATCATGAAATTGGTAAAACTGTACGCTTTAAGGCTATTGGTGTTTCGGCTTTTCCCCGTCCATTGCCTAATTCCTACATGCCGGCCTTTTTGGTAGGTGAAGGCTATGCGAAGGTATTAGCCCTTAGTCATGATAGTCCGCTTTACCGTATAAGCCATCAGGAAAATCATATTTTAGCCGGGATACGGTCTGCTGGCGGGCCTTTAGCGTCTCGTTTTTTAGCTGTTCATTTATCCGGCGGTACAACCGAAATTGTTCAGGTATCACGGAATAACGCTGTAGATGACCCAAGGCGTATGGCGATCGATATTTTGGGAGGTACTCTGGATATTCATGCCGGGCAATTAGTTGACCGCATCGGCGTTCTTTTGGGACTAAAGTTTCCTGCAGGCCCCCAACTGGAATCTTTAGCAGCACTTGCTCACGGACAAATAATTAATATCCCGGTGACAGTACGAGATTCCAGTGTTAGTTTTGCAGGTCCGGAGACTTATGTCCGCAAACTGGTGGCGCAAGGCGCAGAGCCGGCAACCATTGCCGCGGGCGTTCAGCAATGTATAGCGCGGGCGGTAGCGGCTATGATTAAACAAGCACATTCTCATACCGGGCTTACTGATGTGTTATTGGTCGGTGGGGTGACGGCAAATCAATTTATCAGAAAATATCTTACTTATCAGCTTGAAGAAATTGGTTGCTTGAAATTATATTTTCCAGAACCGCCTTATAGTCCTGATAATGCAACCGGTGCTGCGTATTTTGTATGCGCCTGATTTAGACTTGTATATCTCACCATTGCCGCCTGCCCAGCATACTATACAAAAATGGTATATGCCGGGAGGTGACACTATGGTGCCATATATTCTGGCCGGTGCAGTAATTGGTTCCATTGTCGGGCATCTTATTCCACCCGGATATTTATTCTGGTTCGTGGTGGGAAGTGTAAGCGGATATTTGGCTCAACGCTATTTTGGTACCCGATTTTAGGAAAATAAAAGCAGGAAAAAAGCCGGGCAGACAGCTTTGAAAAAACTCTTTAGCCAGACTTATGTCTGGTTTTTTTTGCATTTTTAGGTTATGATTATTAACAGTGTATTGAATATGTGGAGTAATTCGATGAATAATATTTTTACAGTCAGCGATTTAACTAAATATATCAAGCAGATCTTTGACAAAGATCCCAAACTGGTTTCGATTTTTGTTAAAGGGGAAATTTCTAATTTCAAATGCCACTATTCCGGCCATTGCTATTTTACCCTAAAGGATGTTGGGTCGCAGATAAAAGGAGTCATGTTTAAAAGCCGTGCGCAATTCTTGAAATTTGAGCCTCGCGACGGAATGAAAGTGGTTGCTTATGGTCAAATTACCGTATTTGAAAGAGATGGTCAATATCAGCTTTACACTGATCAATTAATACCTGACGGTGTAGGGGAATTAAGTATTGCTTTTAATCAACTTAAAGAGAAATTGAGTGCCGAAGGTTTGTTTGATGATAGCCGGAAAAAGAAATTATGTCTCTTGCCCCGAGCCATCGGCATTGTGACTTCGCCGACCGGTGCGGCACTGCGGGATATTGTCACGGTAGCCAAACGCCGGCATCCGGGCATACCACTTGTCTTGTATCCTGTTCAGGTGCAGGGTGTAGAAGCTCCCGGGCAGATTGTCCAGGCAATCCGTGGCTTTAATCGGCTAAAAAGTGTTGATGTGATTATCGTCGGCAGAGGCGGGGGATCTATTGAGGAACTCTGGGCCTTTAATGATGAGCAGGTAGTGCGGGCAATTGCTGCCTCGCATATTCCTATAGTGTCGGCTGTAGGCCATCAGACAGACTATACGTTAGCGGATTTTGTTGCCGACCGCCGGGCAGCGACGCCCTCACAGGCGGCAGAAATTGTTGTGCCGGATGTCTTTGAACTAAATAGGTATATAAAATCACTGCAAACCATGTTGGCAAACAACATGCGGTTATATATCAAGCAACAACGCCAGGCTGTTCGTCAATTACGTGATAATAAGGTATTTACTCAGCCGGAAAAATATTTCGCCGACAAACGGCAGTTTATTGATTCTTGTATGGAGCGCTTGGAACAGTCGGTACGAAAAATTATTGTCGCCAAGCAACATGACTTAAAAATTAATACGGAAAAACTGGCGGTACTCAATCCCTTGGCTGTACTTTCCAGAGGTTACAGTCTGGTGCGAACAATGGAGGGACAAGTTGTAACCGCTACAAGCCAGGTAGAGACAGGTCAGCAACTAGAGGTTATTTTGCATCAGGGAAGACTAAACGTTCTGGTTAGTCAGGCGGGGGAGGATATACATGGCAAATAGAGCGGGAAGTAAACACAAAAATGTATGTTTTGAGGAAGCTCTTGGAAAATTAGAAGTAATTGTAAAGCAATTGGAAACAGGCGAATTACCTTTGGAAGAAGCTTTAGACAAATTCGGGGAAGGTATTTCCCACGCAAAGTACTGTTTTGAGCAATTAAACACTGCCGAAGCCCAAGTAGATAAAATTCTTCAGCAAGAACAAGGCCAGTTAGTTGAAAAACCATTAAATCTAGCGGAGGGTAACCAATAATGTCTGTAGATGAATTAAAACAGTACTGTCAGCAGAAAATTGAATTGATTGATACGGAACTTTCGCGGTATATTCCCACTGATGCCTATCCACCTGTTATCTACGAAGCTATGCGTTATAGTCTATTTGCCGGCGGGAAACGGCTGCGGCCAATTATGCTTATGGCGGCTGCTGATGCCGTTGGCGGCAAGGGAAGTGACTATTTACCGGTCGCATGCGGACTGGAGATGATTCACACTTATTCATTGATTCATGATGATTTGCCGGCTATGGATAATGATGACTACCGGCGTGGCAAACTGACTAACCATAAAGTGTTCGGTGATGGGATCGCTGTCTTAGCCGGCGACGGTCTGCTAACGGCCGCTTTTGAAGTTATATTATCCCAAACCCAGGTGGAGCCGCAGGTACTTAGCCAAGTGGGACGTGAAATAGCCAGCGCTGCCGGCGCTGCCGGTATGGTTGGCGGTCAAGCAATTGACCTGATTTCTGAAGGCCAACATATTGATGCCCAAACATTGCAATATCTTCATCAAGCTAAAACAGGAGCGCTATTTAAAGCGGCTTTGCGTTCAGGAGCGTTGTTAGCCGGAGGCAGTCAGATGTACATTGATGCTTTAACGAATTATGCCTCGCATTTCGGCCTGGCGTTCCAAATTACGGATGATATCCTCGATGTGGTTGGTACCCAGGAGAAACTTGGCAAACCTGTCGGTAGTGATGAGAAAAATCACAAGGTAACTTATGTGACGCTGCATACGCTAGAAGGAGCAAAACAGCTTGCCCGGCAAGCCGTTGACGAAGCAATTAACAGCCTTAGAATATTTGGATCGGAAGCAGATATACTGCGTGAGTTGGTAAAACACCTAATAAATCGAGAAGCATGAGGTGTAGCCTATGGCTGAATTCCTGACCTCAATTGTACATAATATCATTTTAATGACATCATTGACTGCATGGGTTACGGCACAATTGTTTAAAACTATGACAGCATACTGGCGCCATGGCAGTTTTAATGCCGAACGGCTTGTCGGCGCTGGGGGGATGCCTAGTTCGCACACTGCTCTAGTAGTCAGCCTTGCTGTCAGCATTGCGCTTAGGGAAGGACTTGAATCGGATTTATTTGCATTAGCTGTAATATTGGCCGGAATTGTTATGTATGATGCCGCGGGCGTACGTCGGGCGGCAGGACGCCAAGCCAAGGTAATTAATAAATTGGTACGTGAAATGCGAGTTGAGCATAAAGTGAGGGAAACTCGCCTTAAAGAATTATTGGGCCATACGCCGCTTGAAGTTCTGGGTGGAGCGGTTCATGGTATACTTGTGGCCTATGTCTTTTATGTTTTATACAAATGAATAGTAAAGATATGCTATAATATGGTTGATATATATATTTACCATAACTAGCAACTTACCTGACCCCAGTCAGAGAAAGCGGGGAACGAGTTTGAGCAGATTGCTTGACAGTATTAATGGGCCACAGGATATTAAACATTTTTCCATGGCGCAATTAGAAAAGCTCGCTGGGGAAATCCGCGAGCTTCTTATACATACGGTAGCTTCTAATGGTGGGCATCTGGCACCTAATTTAGGTGTTGTAGAATTAACGCTGGCCTTACATAAAATGTTCGATAGTCCCAAAGATAAAATTGTTTGGGATGTCGGGCACCAAGCCTATGTACATAAGATTTTAACAGGACGTCGAGCAACTTTTTCCACACTCCGTTCTGTTGACGGAATTAGCGGTTTTCCTAAACGCTGCGAAAGTCCACATGATGTTTTTGGCGCCGGGCACTCCAGTACATCAATATCTTCCGCTGTGGGAATCGCATTAGCCCGGGACTTGTCAGGAGAAAAATATAATGTAATTGCCGTAATTGGAGATGGATCGTTAACAGGGGGAGAAGCTTACGAGGCGCTTAACCATGCCGGGCATCTCGGCATAAATCTTACCGTAATTTTGAATGATAACGAAATGTCTATTGCCAAAAATGTAGGTGCCATATCCGAATATCTTGCCAAGATGCGTACAGCGCCCACATACTCGAAGGTCAAACGCGACATTGATTTTTTGCTGCGTAGTATTCCGGCTATTGGCGATAGTGTTGCCAAAACGGTTGAAAGATTGAAGGGGAGTCTCAAATACCTGTTAGTACCTGGTATACTATTTGAAGAACTGGGCTTTACTTATTTTGGCCCTATTGACGGTCATAATATTCCGTCAATTATGGAGGTGCTTGATAAAACAAAGAGCATTAAGGGTCCGGTAATTGTCCATATCGTAACTCACAAAGGGAAAGGTTATCAACCTGCCGAAACTAATCCTGACAAATTTCATGGGGTAGGGCCTTTTTGCGTGGAAACCGGGGCAGTTATAAAACCTAACGGCAAACCACCCGCCTATACCCAAATATTTGGTAATGCAATCGTGAAATTAGCGGAACACAATCCTGATATTGTGGCGATAACGGCAGCAATGCCTGACGGAACAGGGCTGCAAAATTTTGCGACAAGGTATCCTAAACGTTTTTTTGACGTTGGGATTGCCGAACAACATGCGGTAACTATGGCGGCTGGGTTGGCTACCCAGGGTAAGCACCCAATCGTTGCTATATACTCAACCTTTATGCAGCGCGCTTATGATCAGATTCTCCATGATGTATGCCTGCAAAATCTGCCTGTCACATTTGTATTGGACAGGGCGGGAATTGTGGGGGAAGACGGGCCAACCCACCATGGCGTTTTTGACTACTCTTTTTTACGTCATATTCCCAATATTATTGTTATGGCCCCCAAAGATGAGAATGAACTTCAGCATATGTTATATTCGGCTACTGAGATGAATGCACCCGTAGCCATTCGCTATCCGCGGGGAAGCGGTGTTGGCGTGAATTTGCAATCAGAATTTACTAAACTTGAAATAGGTAAATCAGAAATTTTGCATGCAGGCAAGGATGTTGTCTTATTCGCCGTGGGAGCCATGGTTGAACCTTGCCGACAAGCTGCTGAGCTATTGGCAGACAAGGAGATTGCAGCAGGTGTGGTAAATAGTAGATTTATAAAACCATTGGATGGAACGATGATTCGCCAAGCAGCCCGCGATACAGGTATTATTGTTACGGTTGAAGATAATGTTGTTGCAGGAGGTTTTGGTTCAGCCGTACTTGAATACATTAATTCACAAAATCTTAATTGGGTAAAAATATTACGGCTGGGGTTGCCGGACAAATTCATTGAACATGGCCCCCGTAGCTATCTATTACATAAGTATGCCTTGGATGCTCAAGGCATTGCCAATAATGTTGAAACTTTTATCCGGCAGTTTGGAGTGCGGAAATGACAGGAGAACGGGTTAAAGATCGTCTTGATGTGTTGTTGGTAGAAAAGGGACTGGCAGCCAGTCGTGAACGCGCCAAGGCTTATATTATGGCCGGCCTTGTCACCGTAGATGGTAAAAAAGTAGATAAGGCCGGCACCATGGTTCCCGGCAATGCTAGTCTTCTTGTCCACGGCGATAATATTGGCTATGTGAGCAGAGGCGGGCTCAAATTAGCCAAGGCATTGGCTTATTTCGGCCTGGATTTAACCGGTAAAGTGATGGCCGATATCGGAGCGTCAACAGGCGGATTTACTGATTGTGCTTTAAAAAACGGTGTGGCTAAAGTCTATGCAATTGACGTTGGTTATGGACAACTTGCGTGGTCGTTACGAACAGATGAGCGCGTAATTAATATGGAACGTACAAATATTCGCAATGTTCGACCAGAGGACTTGAATGAATTACTGGACTTTGTTTCCATTGATGTGGCTTTTATTTCCCTTGATAAAGTCTTGCCGGTAGTAAAAACATTGCTTAAACCTCAAGGCATAGTAGTTGCACTGATAAAACCACAATTTGAGGCGGGGCGGGACAAGGTCGGGAAAAAAGGGGTAGTCCGTGATCCGGCCGTTCATTGTGAAGTTATTAACAATGTTGTCGAAGTGGCTGCCAGACAATTGCTTACCCCGGCAGGACTGACTTATTCGCCTGTAAAAGGACCGGAAGGAAATATTGAATATTTATTATATCTTACTAATTATCCAGTGGGAGAAATCGTGGCTGAGTCAAATGTTGCAATTGTAGTGGCAGAGGCTCATGCCAATTTAACGGGATGACGGAGGAACACAGATGTGCTGACTGTAGGGTTATTTCCTAACACGAAAAAGCAAGGCATTCATACTGTATTAGCCTCAATTATACAGTATTTTCATGAACATGGCGTGAAAGTCGTTTTGCCAGAAAATGCGGCGCCGGGACTGAAATATGCTCAATTTACCGAAAAGCTGGAATGCGTGAAAAATGATATTACATTTGCTCTTACACTAGGTGGAGATGGGACGCTGCTTAATACGGCCCGGGAGATTGCCCCCTTTGGTATTCCCGTTTGTGGAATAAATATGGGAAATTTAGGGTTTCTTACTGAAATTGAGTTATCTGATTTGAGTGCGGCTCTTGAACGGCTGGTTAGAGGGGAATATTACATAGAAGAACGGCTTATGCTGGATGCTGTTGTGATTCGTGACGGCAGCCCAATTTACATATCCCCTGCACTTAATGATGTCGTTGTTGCCAAAGGTGGTTTTTCCCGGATGATCAATCTCAAATTGCTGATCGACGAAGAGCTTACCGCTGAGTATCCTGCCGATGGACTTATCATCGCTACATCAACTGGCTCAACCGGCTATTCTTTATCTTCAGGTGGACCGATTATCAACCCCAAATTAAAGGTAATCGTTATTACTCCCATTTGCCCCCACACCTTACATTCACGTCCTTTGGTTATTTCCGAGCGGGAGGAAATAAAAGTCAGGATGCAGGCAACTCACAACGATATTGTGCTTACGGTAGATGGTCAGACTGTCTACAGCTTATTTCCGGATGACACCGTAGTAGTAAGACGGTCACCCTTCCGTGCCAGATTTATGAAATTTACAGGAAAAAGCTATTATGAAACATTGCGGACTAAATTACGGCGAGGCGACCAGAATGGAAGTAGCTAACGCCGTTCGCATGGCTCATCAATTTATAATTCCTCAATTACATAAGGCTAAGTTGGTTATTGACGCCACTGCCGGCAATGGCAAAGATACATTGTTTTTAGCTGAACATACTCCGGAATCGACCACTATATGGGCCTTTGATATTCAGCAGCAAGCTCTTTTCCACACCCAATTGCTGCTAACTCAACATAGCTTGTCTCACAAAGTCCGGCTTGTGTTGGATAGTCATGCAAACATCGCTGCTTATATTTCTCAGCCAATACATATCGCTATGTTTAATCTTGGCTATTTACCAGGCGGGGATCATACAATAAGCACCTGTCCGGATTCTACTATCCAAGCGATAAAGCAAACTTTACCATTACTTGCTGTAAACGGATTGATAACAGTTGCTGCTTATCCCGGCTATGAGCATGGCAGGCAGGAAGGCAAGGCCGTTTACCAATATATTTCCGGTTTGGACCAAAAAAAGTATACGGTTGCCTGTTGGTCTATGGTTAATCAGTTAAATAATCCACCGATTTTATACGTCATTGAAAAAAGAAAGGAGTGAATGGCTTGAAGACTCTGCGTCACTCAAAGATTAAAGAAATTATTGAACGTTATATAATTGAAACTCAGGAAGAGTTGGCTGATGCGCTTAGTAAACAGGGAATTGGTGTTACTCAGGCTACTGTTTCAAGAGATATTAAGGAGCTTATGCTGATTAAAGTTCCTACAGGCGACGGGCGGTATCGCTACGCATTTCCGCCAGAACAAAATATTGTATTGTCTCAGGCTCGCTTGGAGCGGACATTTCAAGATTCTATCGTTGCGATTGATTATAGCCAAAATATTATTGTACTGCGTACGTTACCGGGAACTGCTCAAGCAGTTGCCTATACGATTGATTACGTAAAATGGCCGGAAATCATCGGTACGGTAGCTGGCGATGACACTATTTTTGTCTTGGTAAAACCGGCTGAAGCGGTTATGCAGGTCATAGCAAAATTTCGATCACTTATGGGCAGTGGTATGGAGCGTGCTTAAGGAGTGATAAAAGATGTTAAAATCACTGACGGTCATTAATTTTGCACTGATTGATCGAGCATATATTGAATTTGTTTCAGGCCTTAATATATTAACCGGTGAAACTGGGGCAGGCAAATCTATTCTTATTGATGCCCTATCCGCTATAATCGGCGGCAGATCTTCAACCGACTCCATTCGTTCAGGAACTGATTATTTTCGAATCGAAGCTGTCTTTGATATAGAGAATATCAGTTCAGTGAAAGCCATTTTGGACGAACAGGGTATTCCGCAAGAAGAAGACGGAACGTTAATTTTGACTCGGCGTTTAGCAAAAAATGGCAAGAATTCAATTCATGTTAACGGCTGTCAAGCTACATTGACTACTTTGCGGAAGGTTGGCGAAAAGCTTGTGGACATGCATGGGCAGCATGAAAACCAAGCTTTGTTAAAACCCGAGGTTCATCTGTCACTTACCGATGCTTTTGCCTCCGGAGTCAGGCCTAAACTTGAAGAATACCGGCAAATTTATAAACAATGGCATACTATCAAAACTGAGCTCGCATCACTTATCCAGGATTCCCGGGAACGTCTGCAGCGGGAGGAAATGCTATCCTGGCAAACCCAGGAAATTGGCGCAGCAGCTTTAACACTAGGTGAGGAAGAAAAGCTTGAAAGCCAAGTCAAAATTCTTGCCAATTCTGAAAAAATTTCCAATGCCATTTCGCATTCTTATGCACTTTTAAACCAGGGGAGTAAAGGATTTAGTGGGGTAGTATCGTGCCTGGCAGAGATTAAACGTGATTTGGAAACAGCAGTACGTTATGACGATACACTTAATGAACAGCTAGCTATTGTGACTGATTCTTTGTACCAATTAGAAGAAATCATGGGCGATCTTAGAGACTATCATGATAATCTTGATTTTAATCCAGGCAAGTTGGCTAAAATGGAAGAGCGGCTTGATGTGATTCATCGACTTAAGAAAAAGTATGGAGCAACAATTGAAGATATTCTGAATTACTACGAAAATGCGAGTAACGAACTGGCGGCAATTACGCATTATGATGAGCGGCTAACTGAACTTGAACAAGAAGAGCGCAACCTTGCAGGTAAAGTTGAACAATTGGCCGAAGAACTAAATAACCAGCGCCAGATTGCCGCCAGGCTGTTATCCCGGCAAGTATCGGAACATTTGGCTGATTTAGGTATGCCAAAGGCGAAATTTCTAGTAGAAGTCAACCGAAATCATCAGTATAATATCGATGGTGCTAATGATGTCGCTTTTTTGTTTTCAGCCAATTCTGGTGAGGAGGCCAGATTTTTGCACAAAGTTGCATCAGGCGGTGAGTTATCGCGGATTGCACTGGCCATCAAAACAGTATGCTCGGAACGGGACGGAACAGCTACCATGGTATTTGACGAAGTAGATGCAGGGATTGGGGGACAAACAGCCCAAAAAGTGGCGGAAAAAATTGCAAGAATCGCCGCGTTTAATAAACAGGTATTATGCATAACACATTTACCGCAAATTGCAGCTATGGCTGATTGTCATATTTATATCGAAAAGGTACTGGAAAAAAACCGAACCATAACACAAGTAACGGCCCTTACCACTAAGGAACAAGTGTCCGAGTTAGCCAGAATGACTTCTGGTGAGGTAACTAAACTATCTATGGATAACGCTGCTCAAATGCTAGAATTAGCTAAGAGAAAAAAGAAAAACTGGGGAAATAAGGTATAAGCATAAGTTAATCGCTAAAGTAAGTATACATTTTTCATATATACAGTAAAATGAAGTGACCATGACGCCAATAATAACTTGGTGTCATGGCTGTTTTATTTTTGATTGGTACACGGCTTTTTGTATTATATCAAAAAATTACATGACAATGTCAAAAAAATAATATGGATACTCATTATTAGTTGGCATATAATAGTAACAAATGAAATTTTTTGTAATAGTAGGAGACATTAGAAATGCCTGCCAAAAGGGATAAACTATTGCATCTTATTGAAGAATTGCGTGAAGAACTCCAAAAGACAGTGGAAATGTGTGGGATGAATAGCCCACAGGCTTTAGCCGCAAGTCAGCAATTAGATATTGCACTAAATCAATATAACAAATTAACTAAAATATTATATCAACGGTGTTACCACGACAGGCTAATAGCTAATGCTATGTAGGAGTTACCTACATAGCATTTTTATTTTTCTATTACCCAATAGCATTAAAATAGCTTTTAAGGGTGACGGCTAACCCGTAGATGAATTGTAAATCAACGATTTTATAAGAAAAAATGCCCAATCATTAGCTTTCACTATTTTTATTAAAAAAACGCATAAAATTCAGCTTCCAAGACAATTTATGCTAATAATTCCGGAATAATCCCCATTAAATTCGGGAAATTCTAATTTTGCAGCAAGTTACAGCTGAAAACAATGTAAGAGGTGAGAGGCGACATGACAATTTTGGGAAGAATGTAATAGGGAGTGATGGAAGAAAATATGACAAAATTTATCCGGCTATTTAGCAGTAGGCCCTTATGGGCAATGTTGATTATCAGTACAATCTTTGCATTTTGTCTTTCTCCCCAATTCCGTAATATTTACGGTCTTCCCATGCACATCAGAATTATTGAAGGAGAGACGGCATTATTTGATGTGAATTTTCCACTTACAGTTACTGTTAGACATGATAGTGACAGTATTCGCGTGCAATCACCCGGTTTTTTACCTACACTGGCGTTATCCCGGCCGGTATCTCTTCAACCGGTCAAATTGGGACAATCTACTGTGGAGTTTAAATTATTTGGGATCATACCATTCCGCAGTGTACAAGTGGATGTATTACCGCCCATTCGCTTAATTCCAGGAGGCCACTCTATTGGTGTGGTGCTGCAATCACAAGGTGTAATTGTTGTCGGTCATTCACCGGTCTTAAATATGCTGAGTCAATATGTTACTCCAGCTAAAGATGCTGGTATTGTAGTTGGCGACGTCATTATCAGCATAAACGGTACACCTGTTCAGAGTGACGCTCAGGTTGCTGAGATAATTGATGAAAGCGGCAAGAACAACCGGAATGTTGATATTTTGTTAAAACGTGCCGAAGGCCAGCACCATGTTACAGTGGCTCCAGTTTTATGTACGGATACCAAGCGTTATCGTATAGGCTTATTTGTTCGTGACAGTGCAGCAGGGGTTGGAACATTGTCTTTTTATGATCCTGAATCAAAAATATATGGAGCTTTAGGCCATGTTATTACTGACAGTGATACCAATCAACCCATTGACTGTGATCAGGGAAAAATTGTAATGGCAACAGTATCAGGCATTCAGCAAGGAAAAAGAGGGCATCCAGGCGAAAAAATTGGTGTTTTTATTGAAGAAGACCAATTATTAGGTACTATCAGTAAAAATACCCAATTTGGAATTTACGGGGAGTTAAATGAAAAATTACCGAATGAAAAATATCCTGAGTTAATTCCCGTAGCTTCTATGAGCCAAGTGCAAGTGGGACCAGCCGAAATGTTGACAGTAGTGGATGGTCAAACAATTGATCAATTTAATATAGAAATCCAAAAAATTAATCTCCAGGAAGTCCCGGAAAGCAAAGGATTGGTTATCAAAGTGGTAGACCAGCGGCTTATCGAAAAGACCGGTGGGATTGTTCAAGGTATGAGCGGCAGTCCAATTATCCAAAACGGTAAATTGGTAGGAGCCGTTACCCATGTCTTTGTTCATGATCCAACAAGCGGATATGGTTGCTTTGTTGATTGGATGCTCATGGAAAGTGGAATAATTCCTAAAAAGGATCATCAATCAGCCAGAAAACTATTTAGTTTTTCTGGCGTTTTTTTTTGTAATATTATTAAAATTTCTTGTCCTAACTTGTCATAATCATATATAATGATTTTAAGGCAAGTCTGTTACATATTTTTGTAAATTAAAATAAATGGATTTTTTTTCCATGGTAGGAAGGAATTGACGTATATTTATAGAATATGTTTTATTATACATATAAGATTTGCTGGGAGGATGTCAAAATAATGGTGAGAGAATCAATTAAGGTAGCTATTGCTGACGACAACAAAGAGTTTTCGGATATCTTGCAAGAATGTCTTAACCGGGAACCCGATATTGAATTAGTTGGTGTAGCTTACAACGGAGAACAAATGCTGTCTATCATTGAAGAAAAAACTCCGGATGTTATTGTGTTAGATATTATTATGCCACATTTAGACGGACTTGGTGTTTTAGAGCGAATTAATGTATCAAATTGTAAACGTCCGAAAATCATCATGTTAACTGCGTTTGGCCAGGAGACGATAACGCAACGGGTAGTAGAATTAGGTGCAGACTATTATGTTTTAAAGCCTTTCAACATGGAGGTGCTTATCAATCGAATTAGGCAATTAGCTGGCACTGCTGCTACTACACGTCCGGTTACTGCAGCGGCTACAACTCCTGTTATCAAATCCCGTCCAATGGATGTGGAAGTAACGAATATTATTAGAGAAATTGGTATTCCTGCTCACATTAAAGGCTATCAATATCTGCGTGATGCAATTATGATGATCGTAGCGGAAGTAGAATTATTAGGAGCTGTAACAAAAGTACTTTATCCTATGATTGCCGAAAAATATTCCACTACCCCAAGCCGTGTAGAACGCGCGATACGCCATGCGATTGAAGTTGCTTGGAACCGGGGAAATATCGAAATGATTAATAAACTCTTTGGTTATACAATTAAATTGGATAAAGGGAAACCTACAAATTCTGAATTTATGGCTATGATTGCCGATAAATTGCGTATGGAAATGCGGGCAAGCTAACGTTTTTCAAACCCTCACTGCTTGAGGGTTTGTTTTTTTTGCAGGATTTTTTATCCTGATAATGAATAAGATAACAATAGCATTGAATTTAATTTGGAGGCTATCGATGCAGCAATATAAGATTCTTGCAATAAACCCAGGCTCGACATCTACTAAAATAGCTGTGTATACAAATGAAAAGATTAATTTTGAACAAGTTATCCGCCATAGTCTTGATGAACTTAAGCCATTTGCAAAAATTTATGACCAGTATGACTACCGGCTTCAACTGGTAGAAAAAGCCCTTGCAGACTATCATGTCGATATGGAAAGTTTGGCGGCTGTTGTTGGCCGCGGTGGCCCGCTTAAGCCACTAGCAAGCGGTACCTATGAAGTTAATGAAACTATGATCGAGGACTTAAAAAGAGGAGTACAAACGGAACATGCCTCAAATTTGGGAGGAATTTTAGCAAAAGGTATTGCTGATCAGGTGAATATCCCCGCTTTTATCGTTGATCCGGTAAGTGTGGATGAACTGCAACCGTTAGCCAGAATCAGCGGTTTACCAGACGTACCTCGCCGCAGCCTGTTTCATGCATTAAATCTAAAGGCCGTTGCGCATAGGGTAGCAAAAGATTTAAATAAAAATTATGATGAGTTAACTTTAATTCTAATTCATCTTGGCAGCGGCATATCTGTCGGCGTACAGAAAAACGGTAAAATGATTGATGTAACCAATCCGAATGACCTAGGACCGTTTTCACCTGAACGTGCTGGTGCGGTACCTTCGTACGGGTTGATTAATTTGTGCTTTTCTGGTAAATATACTATTGAGGATATTAAGAAAAAGCTCATTGGCAATGCCGGTTTGCTGGCTCACCTAGGCACTAGTAACGGACGTGACGTAGAAGACCGTATTGCCGCAGGGGATAGTAAAGCCGCTCTTGTCTATGAAGCAATGGCCTACCAGGTAGCAAAAGAAATTGGTGCCATGGCTACCGTAGTAAACGGACAGGTGGATGGAATTGTGCTTACTGGCGGTTTAGCCTATTCTGCCATGCTGGTAAAAATGATAACCGCTAGGATAAAATTTATCGCTCCGGTTATCGTTTATCCGGGAGAGGATGAGCTTAAAGCACTGGCTGAAGGAGCACTACGGGTATTGCGCGGTGAAGAACAGCCAAAAGTATATAAATAGAGCAGGCAGGAAAATGATATGAATGATAACCACATTATGGTTTTTGTCGGCGAATTTGGCAGCGGCAAAACCGAATTGGCCACTAATTATGCTTTACAACTAAAAGCAGCTGGTGCAGATACTGCCATTGTCGATATTGACTTGGTGAAACCCTACTTTCGTACCAGGGAAAATCAAGAATTATTGGAAAAACACGGCGTCAGGCTTATTGCACCTGATCCCCGCCTGGCACATGCAGATTTACCTGTGTTACCGCATAATTTGGTTGCAGTCTTTGCTCAGACAACCACTAAGGTTATCATGGATGTTGGTGGTGGCGAGTCGGCTATTGTATTGGGCCAACTAAAACGATCTTTTGATCAATATGGTTATCAGGCTTTACTGGTCGTTAACACGCGCCGCCCTTTTACCGGAGATGTTCAAGGTATTATCACGACTCTGGAACGTATTGAACAGGTTTCACGTCTTAGAATTAGCGGCTTGATCAGTAATACCAATGTTGGTTCAGAGACAACGGTCGAGCATATTTATCAGGGATTGACTATTGTTGAGGAAGCCGCCAGCCGTTTATCACTGCCTGTTACCTGGGTGGTAGTACCGGAGTGGATAAAATTGCCGATGAAGGTCAATCCGCCTTTGTTTATTTTAAAGCCGTATACACATTATCCTTGGATGGTGTAACAAAAGGGAAAACCGTGGCTTGCCACGGTTTAAGATTTTCCTTCTGTCAGGATGCTAGTAACGCTCCACTAGTAGAAATTATTGTCTGGCTCTTGCAAGTAACTCCTGTAGAGTTTTATATGTTCTACTCATATTATGCAATTCTATAAGCAATTCTTTAATTTTACCACAAAAATATACGCCGTTATTCGCAATGACTTTCATTGGACGTCCCTCCTTATGGAGGTAGTATATGAATGGTTATGGAAATTTATTCCAAATTATTAGGAGGTAATGCTATGTCGGATTCCCAAACAGATCTTTATGAAAAACCTATAAATTCACAACGATTGTTTGAAGGCAAAATTATTAATGTAAGACGTGACGAGGTGACACTGCCAAATGGCCGAACAGCAACGCGGGAAGTAGTGGAACACCCCGGGGCAGTAGCCATTGTCCCGATAACAAAGGAGGGCAATATTATTTTAGTACGGCAGTTTCGCCATCCGATTGGGCGGGTTATCCTCGAAGTGCCTGCCGGCAAACTTGATCCAGGTGAGAATCCGGAAGCTTGTGCTAGGCGGGAATTAGCTGAAGAAACAGGATTTATGCCCCAAAAATTACAGAAGTTAACGGCTATATATACTACTCCCGGTTTTTCGAATGAAATTATTCATTTATATATGGCGGAAGACCTTATCGACTCAGATAAACTACCTGACGAAGACGAGTTTATCCATACCGAGACTTATTCGCCCGAACAAATCCGCCAAATGATCGCCTCTGGTGAATTATGTGATGCCAAAAGTTTAGTTGCACTTTGTCTGGCTGGAATCTGAGACATGCTTAATCAGTATTTTACCGATCTCCACATTCATGTTGGCATGAGCGAAAGTGGAAAGTGGATTAAGATTCCCACCTCACGTCATTTGACAGTATGCGGAATTCTGGAAGAAGCCGTAGAACAAAAAGGTATGAATATTGTCGGCATTGTTGATGCGTTGTCACCGTTGGTACTGGCTGATATTGAAGCCCTTATCGAAAAAGAGTTGCTCGCGCCTGTTAGTTCCGGCGGGTACATGTATCGGGAAAGTACTCTGCTTATTTTAGGCGCAGAGATTGAAACCCGGGAAGCCAATGGCGGTTTGGCGCATACTCTGGTCTTTATTCCGGATATACAAACAATGTCTTCATTTTCTACATATATGAGCCGGTATATCCGCAACATTAATCTCAGTTCACAAAATGCCCATATGCCTCTGAAACAACTCATTCAAATAGCCGGCAGCTTTGACTCGCTTATTATTCCGGCTCATGTTTTTACTCCTCATAAGAGCCTATATGGCGTTTGCTGTGAGCGATTTTCACATATTCTTTCTGATAAAGAAATGTACAAAATTGCGGCCATTGAATTAGGTCTTAGTGCAGATAGCAATATGGCCGACAGAGTCGGCGAGTTAGCCGAATACACGTTTATAGCCAACTCGGATGCCCACTCACTTGACAAAATTGCTCGCGAATATAATATTTTTTCTATGAGCGAATTATCCTTTGGAGCAATTGCCAAGGCTTTGTCCCGGACAGAGCAAAATCAGGTTATCGCCAATTATGGACTGGATCCCCGACTGGGAAAATATCATCGGACCTTTTGCCAAAAGTGCGGTTTTACCGCTGGTGATGGCCTAATTTATACCTGCCCACAGTGTGGCAGCAGCGTATTAACTAAAGGCGTTTTAGAACGAATTAATGAAATTGCAGATTATATTGAGCCGCATCACCCTGTGCATCGGTCGCAATATTTCTACCAGATCCCACTTGAGTTTATCCCCGGAGTGGGAAAAAAAGTCATGGTTAAACTGCTGCGTGAATTTGATACGGAAATGAATATTTTGCATTACGCGACTTATGAGGCTTTAGCCGGTGTGGCTGGCAGTAAAATTGCCGGTTTGATCATGGAGGCGCGCAGCGGAAATGCGATTATTAGTGCTGGTGGTGGCGGCATATATGGCCGAATGATAGGAACTTAATGGACAAATAGGTCTAACAAGTTTTAGCAAAACATATATTGTAGCAGGTACTGGCAGGGAGGTACATGCATGCTAAAACTTCTTCGCAAGAATACTGCCGATTATATTCGTGCCAACATTGTGGCTTACTTTTTTATGATATTGATCTTTGTTATCGGCGTAGTAATTGGCGCTATGGCTGTTAAGACATTGCCGGATGAACAAAAAGTTGAACTCATCGGCTATTTACGGGTATTCTTTCAGGGACTCGCGGCACGTTCGGAAGGAATCGGTGATACTCACGTTTTATTAACTAGTGTAGTACTTAATAATATTAAAATAATTGGCATTATGTGGCTGCTGGGTTTTACGATTGTTGGCATACCTTTTGTCTTGTTTATGGTATGCTTACGCGGATTTGTCATTGGGTTTACGGTTGGCTTTTTAGTCAATGAGTATGTTATGAAGGGATTATTATTTGCTATTGTTGCCGTACTGCCGCATAATTTTTTGGCCATACCTGCTATTTTAGCGACAGGGGTAGCTGCGACCACCTTTTCTTTAATGTTGGTAAGACGAAAGAGAAATAAAGAGAACCTTTTTTACAATTCAATAGCTTATTCGATATTTTGTTTTACCATGGTAATAATTATGTTGGGTGCGGCTTTAATTGAAGTATATGTTTCACCCGTGTTTATGAAAACAGTTGCTCAATTTTTTGCTCAGTAAAAGGCGGCACAGTATGTGCCGCCTTTTTTTTCTCACTTTCTTTATTAGATTCTTGTAAATAGGATTTTCAAATGATGAATAAACCTACTGCTGGGTGAATAAGTATGATATTAAGTTAAGCCAGAATCCATTAACATTATAGGGTGGGAGGGAAGTACAGACGCATGGTGATAAGAGTTTCATGGCGAAGCATAATTAAGAAATCAAAAATTTACATAAAAATAGCCTTGTTAACGCTTATTATCTTCTACATTCTACCAAAACTAATGACCATGCTTTGGGATTGTACTAATCCAGGTCCGAAAATGCGGGACCAGCATCTATTAGAAAAGCCTTTACGGGTTATGGCTGTTTGTCACATGGCTGACCGTTGCAGTATGACATAGATTAGCAGTTTTTGCAAAAAAGCACGAAAACGTTACAAAACATAGTAGTTAAATAAAGGAAAAGTAAACTTAATGTTGAATAAAGAACCTAGACCAGAAATTGTAAATGTGTTGGCCGGAAATCTGGGAAGAAAAAAGGGTGGTAAATAAAAATGGAATCGTATGTTAATGAATTTATTAACTATCTTGCAGTCGAGCGGGGATTAGCTCAAAATACTCTCGAGTCTTATGGGCGGGATTTAAGACAATTTCACACGTTTTTGCAAAATAGTCAATTAGATTTTATTCGAAACTCGAACCGTGAAACCATCCTAAGCTATCTAAATAATCTTCAAATGAAGGGGCGAGCTGTCTCTACGATATCACGTAATCTGGCGGCGATAAAGTCCTTTTATCAGTATCTTGTCAGGGAACGTCATATCGACAAAGATCCCGCTGTTAATTTGGAGTCACCCAAACTTGAAAAGAAACTGCCTAAGATTCTTACTATTGCCGAGGTGGAAGAGTTGCTAAAACAACCTAATTCGCTTCAGCCTACCGGTCTTAGAGATAAAGCTATGCTGGAGCTATTATATGCTACCGGGATCAGAGTCTCAGAGCTAATCAACCTCAATATTTCCGATGTAAATCTTGATATGGGGTATATTAAATGCTACGGTAAAGGCGCTAAAGAACGGATTGTACCATTAGGTTCAATTGCTGCTAAATGTGTGCAGGAATACATCAATAAAGGACGCTCTAAGCTTGTACGTACTTATGAGGAACCTTCATTGTTCGTGAACCATCATGGCAATCGGCTTACCCGTCAGGGATTTTGGAAAATTATTAAAAAGTATGCAATGGAGGCTAATATCACTAAGGAAATTACTCCGCATACATTAAGACACTCTTTTGCTACACATTTATTGGAAAATGGTGCAGACCTGCGGTCGGTTCAGGAAATGCTTGGGCATGCTGATATCTCAACAACACAAATTTATACCCATGTAACCAAAAACCATTTAAAAGAGGTTTATGACAAAACACATCCTCGCGCATAATAGAATAGAAATGAGAGAATAGCAACCTACATTTTTAGAGGGGTTTTGAAATTTGTTTAAACGTATATTTGTGATTGTACTTGATAGTGTTGGCATTGGAGCTATGCCTGACGCCGTACAGTATGGTGATGCCATGGCAAATACGTTGGTACATATTGCTGAATATAAGGGCGGGCTTAAACTGCCGGTACTGGCTAGTATGGGTTTAGGATTAATTGAGCCTATTGCTGGTGTTCCGCAAGTTCCCCGCCCTATTGCTGCATTCGGGAAAATGGCTGAAATCTCGAAAGGAAAAGATACCACGAGTGGTCACTGGGAGTTAGCCGGTTGTCCATTATTTTCTACTTTTCCCGTATATCCTAACGGTTTTCCAGCTGAAGTCATTGCAGCGTTCACCACCTATACAGGAATGGGTGCCTTAGGCAATAAACCAGCATCCGGTACTGAAATTATTGCTGAAATAGGTGAAGAACATTTACGGACAGGCAAGCCAATCGTATATACTTCCGCCGACAGTGTTTTTCAAATTGCCGCTCATGAAGAAGTAATCCCGCTGGAGCGTTTATATGAAATATGTCAGATTGTTAGAAACAAAGTTTGTATTGGCGAGCATGCGGTTGGACGGATAATTGCCAGGCCTTTTGTCGGTAAACCGGGAAGTTTTGTTCGCACTGCCAATCGTCACGACTATAGCTTACAACCACCAGCACCGACCGTGCTTGATAATTTAAAACAGGCTGGATTCATGGTATGTGGCGTTGGCAAAATCGCCGATATTTATGCTCATCGGGGGCTAACCCAGTCATATCCGACTCAATCGAACAAGCATGGTATGGAAATCGTAACAGAATTGGCACAAAAAGAATGGAATCGTGGTTTAGTTATGGTCAATCTTGTTGAATTCGATAGTGCCTACGGACATCGAAATGATGCGGCAGGTTACGCTCAGGCATTGGAAGAGTTTGATCTGTCTTTGGCTGTTTTAAAAACTGAGCTTACCGATGACGACTTGTTGCTAATAACCGCCGATCATGGGTGTGACCCTACTACAGCAGGAACGGACCATACGCGAGAATATGTACCGATTATAGCTTATCATCACCGATTAATAGAAATCGAAAAAACCGTAAATCTGGGAGTAAGATCAACTTTTGCCGACATGGGAGCTACCATAGCTGCTAATTTTGGTTTACAGCCTCTTGCCTTTGGACAGAGTTTTCTAATAGACCTGATGAGGTGAAGCGATATTGCATATTGTTGATATTATTGCAAAAAAACGTGACGGTATAGAGCTTTCACAATCTGAAATAGATTGGTTAATCAAATCCTATACGAGTGACGCGATTCCCGACTACCAGATGGCAGCTTGGCTGATGGCAGTTTTTTTTCGGGGCATGTCGGATACAGAAACAGCAGCATTGACTATGGCTATGGCTGCATCTGGCGATATGGTTGACTTAAGCCAAGTGCCTGGGGTAAAAGTAGATAAGCATAGTACCGGCGGGGTGGGAGACACTACGACGCTGGTATTAGCGCCCACTGTAGCTGCGGCCGGTGTTCCTGTAGCCAAAATGTCCGGACGTGGCTTGGGGTTTACTGGTGGTACAATTGATAAATTAGAAGCTATTCCGGGTTTTAAAGTTGCCTTGGAATGTAATGAATTTATTGCTAATTTACAAAGACACAATATGGCAATAACCGGCCAAACTGCATCTGTCGCCCCGGCGGATGGCAAGCTTTATTCGCTCAGGGATGTTACGGCTACGGTGGAAAGCATACCGCTTATTGCATCTTCGATAATGAGTAAGAAGATTGCTTCCGGTGCAGATAAGATTATATTAGATGTTAAAGTCGGTAATGGGGCTTTTATGAAAAGTCGGGAAGATGCGATTAAGTTGGCTGAAACCATGGTGCGAATTGGTCAGCTTGTTGACAGAGAGACTGTAGCGATACTAACGAGTATGGAACAACCTTTGGGAATGGCTATTGGCAATAGCCTGGAAATTAAGGAAGCTATTGAAATCTTGCAAGGAAGAGGAGAACCTTTGCTTAAAGAGGTTTGTCTGACAATAGGATCATACATGCTTACATTAGGTGGTAAAGCACAAAACTATGAAGATGGACGTCGACAATTTACTGCTTTACTTGATACCAGGCAAGCTTTGGCTAAATTCGGTGAATTTATTGAAGCGCAAGGTGGAGATTCCTCAATTTTACAAGATACCACTAAATTGCCGCAAGCTCAGTTTATTCAAGAAGTTTATAGTGGACGGTCAGGTTACGTTGCGGCAATTAAAGCCGCACAGATTGGCTATGCGGCCATGCGGTTGGGTGCAGGCCGGGAATATAAAGGACAAACCATTGATTTATCAGCAGGTATTGTTATGCAATGCAGAGTTGGCCAAGCTGTTCAAAAGGGTCAAGCTTTGGCGGTTATTTATACTAATGATAAATCAAAAATTACAGAAGTGGATTTTCTAATCCGGCAGGCTATCTTGTTTGCTGACAAACCTGTTCCTTCTCCACCGCTAATATTGGGAATAGTTGACAAATATGGATTTCATCGTTGACTGGCTTTGCCAGTCAATTTTTTTGTTCGAATTTCCTGTTTAAGCTGTTTTAATCTGGGAAACATAGATTTAAAAGAAAGGAGTGTTTTGATTGATGCGGAAATGTGCGCTGGTTACATTATTGTTGTTTATTTTTTCAGTTACTACAGTTTTTGGTGCCCAGGCGACACCGCCCAAAATACAATCCGGTACGCAACTGGAAACAAGCGCTGTATCAGCTGTGCTTATGGATGAAAATGGCACCCTACTTTATGAAAAAGATGCTCATAAACGATTGCCGCCCGCCAGTGTAACTAAAATTATGACTTTGCTATTAGCGGTGGAAGCTATTGAACAAGGGCGCATCAACATTGCCGACGATGTATACGCCAGTGAGAATGCCTGGCGCCAGGGTGGATCGCAAATATGGCTTGAACCGGGAGAAAAAATGACAGTCAAGGAGATGTTGACGGCCATAGCGGTCGTTAGTGCCAACGACGCAGCCGTAGCGCTTATGGAACATATTTACGGCAGTGAAATCGCGGCTGTGGAAGCTATGAATAAACGGGCTGAGACTCTTGGACTTGCGGATACACATTTTAGCAATGTCAATGGCTTACCGGCACCCAATCATTATATGAGTGCATACGATACTGCGCTAATTGCCAAAGAAGCTGTTACCCATCCATTGTACATGGATATGTGCGGCATCAAAGAAACTTGGTTGCGCAATGGGAAGAACTGGCTTGTTAACACAAATAAGTTACTATGGTGGTATAAAGGTGGCGATGGGCTGAAAACAGGTTGGACTGAAGAAGCAAAGTATTGTTTTGTCGGCACAGCCAAGCGAGATGGACTTCGCCTGATATCGTCCGTATTTGCCACTCCTGAACCACGTTCTCACCTGAGAGAAAGCATGAAATTACTTGATTGGGGATTTGCCAATTTTGTCGCAGTACCCATTGTAAATCAAGGAACCGTGGTGGAACGAATTAAAGTGAACAAAGGTGTTGAAGCAGAAGTCCAATTACTTGCTTCTCAAGATTTAAATCTTATTATCGGCAAAGGTCAAAATAAAAACTTGCAAAAAAAAATAATAGCAGATTCGAGTGTTAATGCACCAATTGATGAAGGACAAAAATGTGGAGAACTTATTGTTCTCAAAGACGGCAAAGAAATAGGTAAAGTTGATTTGCTTGCCGAAAAGACTGTTCCGAAGGCAAGTTTACTGCGAATTTTTCAAAATATGATCACTAATATGTTTAGCATTTCCAACTCATAGAAGGGTAAAATTTTTTAACTGCGGAAAAATTCCGCAGTTTTTTTTAAAATATTTGGCAGGAAAATATTTCCTTTTACCGAATTAGCAATATAAAATAAGTAACTAGGGGGTTGTGTTGTTGAAAGTCGATACATATATGAAGCAAGGAGTCCTAATTGTAAAAATTGATGGTGAATTGGATGTTTGTGGAGCTAACGAATTTCGTACTTACGTTGACGAGGCACTGGATATGACAGGGGCTAAACATATTTTACTGGATATGCAAGCTGTTGGTTTCATTGATAGTTCAGGAGTGGGCGCTATCCTTGGTCGGTATAAGCGTATTGCGCAAAACGGAGGTAAGCTGTTTGTTGTGAACCTTGAACCACATAGCAAGCGGATATTCGAATTAGCTGGATTATTGAAAGTGTTGACAGTATATCAGTCTGAAGAGCAGGCACTAGAACTATTATAGGGAGGGTAGACAATGGGGACGCACATAAAAAATCAAGTAAAGTTATCACTTCTAAGTATCAACGAAAATGTGAGTTTCGCCAGGGCGGCAGCAGCCGCTTTTTCGGCTCAGGTAGATTTGACAATTACAGACATTGATGAGATTAAGGTAGCTGTTTCAGAAGCGGTATCGAACGCCGTTATTCATGGCTATGGCGGCAATAATCATAAACAAAATTTTATTGAATTAGTTATGAACTTATATCGTGACAAACTGGAATTTTTCATTATTGATTTTGGGAAAGGAATTGCCAATATTGAAGAGGCCCGCCAGCCTTCATTTTCTAGCGACCCGGAACGTATGGGGCTAGGGTTTGTTTTTATGGATTCTTTCATGGATGAACTGGAGATTATTTCAAAACTGGGGCAGGGTACAACAGTGAAGATGGTTAAATTGCTTGTACCAAGCACAGAGCACTAGGTGCCAATATGCTCACAGAAGAAGAATTTAAAAGTTTGTTAAGCAAGGCACAGTCTCCTGACTTATCCAGCAGTGAGGAAGCCAAAGAACGTATTCTGGAAGCTAACCTGAATTTGGTGAGAAGCATTGTTCATCGTTTTTCCAACCGTGGCTATGAATGGGATGATTTATTTCAGATCGGTTGTATTGGTCTCTTAAAAGCCATTGAACGTTTTAATCTTGAATTTAGTGTCAAATTCTCTACTTATGCCGTACCTATGATTATTGGCGAGATTCGCAGATTTATTCGTGATGATAATCCGGTTAAAGTCAGCCGTCCTTTAAAAGAACTCGCTTATCGGGTTCACAAAACACAGGAAAGATTACAAGGAGCATTAGGCAGGGAGCCAACAATAACTGAAATCGCCAGAGAACTTTCACTTGCTCCCCAGGAAATTGTATCTGCCCTGGAAGCCGTTCAACCGCAGCTCTCTTTGTACGAACAAACATTTCAGAGCGACAGTGGTGATACGATTCATCTATTAGACCAGCTTATGCTGGCAGACGGACAGGATAATAATTATTTTGACAAGTTAGCTTTGCGGGAAGTAATAGCCCGCTTGCCTGTGAAGGAACGAACTGTTATTTATTTACGTTTTTTTGCCGATAAGACCCAGGCTGAGATTGCCGCATTAATCGGCCTATCGCAAGTGCAGGTATCAAGAATAGAAAAGCAAGCGTTGAAAATAATTAGAGAATTGCTCCAGACCTCATAAATGTGATGAGGTCTGGTTTTATTTTATTATCAGCAGTTATTTTGGACATAATAAAACCAGAGGTGATAGTAATGGATCGAAGTATTGGTAATGTTAAAGTAAAAGGCATTATTTACCTGATCATACTATTCATGATGGTAGCCGGCAGTACGGCTGCCTGGCTGTATTTTGGTTCTGATATCCCCAAAAAAGCACCGCTTAGAGCAAAACAAGTTTTTCTTTGGCATAACAATCAGAATAATGCACACACTATCATTGTCAACGATCACATCATTTCAGGGGGGTAATAACATGGTTGTAAAAGTAATTGAACTGGTAGGAACTTCCCGACATAATTGGACAGATGCGGTGGATAATGCTATTTTAGAAGCTTCTAAAACTGTTGACGACATTCTGGGCGTTGAGGTTACTAATTTTACGGCCAATGTAGGCAATGGGCATATTGCCGAATACAAAGCTGATGTAAAGATTGCTTTCCAGGTTCACCACTAAAATTCCTTGAACATAAAAGAAAGACACCTTATGTGGTGTCTTTTCTTGTTATATCACTTGTACTATGCGGCTTACCTTGAAACTAAATCATATCAATGAATGAATCTGTTTCTCAATGGCTACAATAAAAGCAGCAAACTCCAGTACAAACTTTTCTTAAATATTTTATAAGCAATTGGAGGTGGCGCATTGTTTAACAGTCAAGCCAGTGATGCTGAACAACAGAAATATCAGGAAAAATTTGATCAATTGAAACCCAAAACTCCCATACTGAAAAATATTATATGGGCTTTTATTGTGGGGGGATTAATTTGTGTTTTAGGACAATTTTTTCTTAATTATTTTGTAAGTCTGGGATTAAGTAAGAACGAGGCTGGTGGCCCTACTTCCCTAGCACTGATCTTTTTAAGTGAATTTTTTACCGGCTTGGGTGTCTACGACGAGCTGGGACGCAAGGCAGGAGCTGGATCAATAGTACCAATTACTGGCTTTGCCAACTCCGTTGTCGCTCCGGCTATGGAGTTTAAGCGCGAAGGATATGTTTTCGGGATAGGGGCTAAAATGTTTACTATAGCCGGTCCGGTCCTGGTATATGGTATTTCAACAGCTGTACTTATTGGTTTTATTTATTGGTTACGTTTATAAAGAGAGGGGGATACTATGAATAAAAAAAAATGCGGACAGCAAAGTATTCTTTTTGCGTCGCCGCCAGTCATAACCAGTACGGCCAATATTGTGGGGCCAATGGAAGGAGATGGGCTTCTAACTGAGTTCTATGACCGGATTCTTGAAGATAACCTTGATAATAATTCCAGTTGGGAAAAATGTGAGTCCAGCATGATGGAATGGGCGATAAAAACAGCAATAACTAGAGAAAATAGTGCGACAAATGATATTGATTATGTTTTGGCAGGCGACTTACTTAACCAGCTAATGAGTACGCATTTTGCGGTCAGGGGAATTGGTCGTCCTTTTTTAGGCCTGTATGGCGCATGCTCAACACTGGCAGAAGGCATGTTAATCGGCTCTACACTTATTGATGGGGGATTTGCCAGTAAAATCGTTACCGCTGTTTCCAGTCACCATGATACTGCGGAACGGCAGTATCGTTTTCCTACCGAGCAGGGCGTCCAGCGGCCGATGGTATCGCAATGGACGGTGACTGGCTCGGGTGCCGTAGTCATCTCTTCTGCCGGAAACGGTCCACGAATTACTGCGGCAACAGTGGGAAAAATAGTAGATATAGGAATGCAGGATCCTAACGCTATGGGGGCAGCGATGGCACCGGCTGCTGCCGATACGTTATGGCATCATTTTGAAGATACGGGTCGGCAGCCTAATTATTATGACATGATTTATACCGGCGATTTAGGAAGCGTCGGTAAAGCTTTGGTTATTGAATTATTCAAAGAAAAGAATATTGATTTGTCTACAAATTATGAAGATTGTGGTTGTATGATATTCCGGGAAGACCAGGACGCTCACGCCGGTGCCAGCGGTTGCGCCAGCTCAGGTATAGTCTTCACAGGCTATATTTACCAACTGCTTATGCAGCAAAAACTTCGTAAGATTTTGCTGGTAGGTACGGGTAGTTTGCATAGTACGACATCTTATCAACAAAAAGAATCCATTCCCTGCATTGCGCATGCTGTAGCAGTGGAAGGGTAAAGGAGGAGTTTTGGGTTGCAGGCATATCTAATGGCTTTTGTTATCGGTGGGTTAATTTGCGTACTTGGACAACTACTCATGGATTTAACCCCGCTTACACCTGCTCACGTGTTGGTGCTTTTTGTTGTTTTAGGTGGTGTTTTAAGTGGCTTAGGGTGGTACCAGCCACTTATTGATATTGGTGGTGCCGGGGCAACTGTTCCCCTCCCCGGTTTTGGACATTCTTTAGTCTCCGGCACTATCGAGGAAATAAATAAAGTAGGATTCTGGGGGATTTTTAGTGGAGGCTTTAAAGCTACTGCAACAGGAGTTACAGCTGCGGTATTTTTTGGCCTTGTAATCGCGATAGTATTTAATCCAAAAGGGTAGGTAAAAATGTTAGCAATAGATATTGTCGGCTTACTGATATCGATATGTTTAGTTAGTATACGATACCCCCATTATGCTTTTATGGCTGCCATGGTCAATGTTCTGGGGCAAATTATTACCGCTGTTTTATTTACAGGCAATGTTGAAAAATTTATTACGGCAGGAGTTTTTAGTTCAGCCGAAGTTACAAACTTAGGCGGATTAAAGACGATCCTTTTTACTTTTAGTGGACCTATAACTAATTTTTTACTTAGTAAAATGGCGGGTGGGGTAGAATTTGTGAGCACAGCTAATATAGTCAACCCATTTGCGGTTTTAAAACATCCTTTAGCTGTAATAAATTTAAGATTTGCGGTAGTCTCATTCCTACTAGGTTTATGCCAACTTCTTTAATACGAATAGAAAGAAGAAATCACTAAGAAGTCGATTTGCTTATAAATTATGGGGTGATTTAATATGCCAAAACGAGTTTCAAGTAAAATTGCCAGTTATATTAAGCCTAATCAATTACAACCACAATCGACTAATTCGCAGGGAGTTGTAGACTTATTACAAAAAATAAATCAAAAACTGGAAAATCTGCAAAATTCTCTCGTTACAGGTAATTCAGATAATCAGTCACGACAAGAAATTCAGCCCCCAATTTACCAATCGCAACAAAAGGAAGGACTAAACGCTCCACAATCAGACGCCGATGTATCGCAAGAATTAAGAAACTTGTTTAGCTCTTTACTCACACAAGAAAAACAGCAAAACACGCTGCCAAACAATGGGAATATGGAGCAACAGAATTTGGCGCAAAACCAGAGCCAGCAACAAAATCAAGCGGCAGAGCAGGGGAATAATCAAAATAACTCTATTACTGTGCAAACGGCTGCACAAGTATTGGCGCAAGCACAATATGAGCTTTCTAATGAGTTAGAAGCGAGCCTGCAAAAGCTGAAACAGGTAATCAGCGAGAGTGAAAAAATTGCCAACAAAATAAGTAATTTGTTAGGAGAAGAAAATAACCAGCAGCAGTGAGGTGGATAAGTTGGGCAATGATACCGCATCTGACAAAAAAATTCGCGTTATTCTTGTTACCGATGGTGATAAGGTAGCTCAGCAAGCAGTTGAAACTATTGCTTCTTCATTAAGGTTAAGGTGTATTTCGGCTTCCGCAGGCAATCCAACCCCTATTAGCGGGAAAAAAATTGTTGAATTATTAAAAACTGTGCCTTATGATCCAGTACTGGTTATGTTTGACGATAAAGGACGTTGCGAAAAAGCGGCAGGCGAGCGGGCACTTGAATATGTCGCCAATCACCCTGACATTGAAGTACTTGGGGCTATAGCCGTGGCGTCTAATACTACAGGTATCACAGGAGTTCACGCAGATGCATGTATTGATTGTCAAGGGCATGTCATAGACATGTCTGTTGATAAAAAAGGGGAAATTAAGAACAACAACAATTGCGACTGTAAGCCGGTAATAACCGGTGATACGGTTGATGTTCTCAATGATGTTAACATACCTGTTATTATCGGTGTAGGTGATATCGGGAAAATGGATAAACATGATGACTTAAGTCGTGGGGCACCCATTACCAAAAGGGCAATAGAAGAGATATTGAAACGGAGTGGTGTGACTTATGGCAAATGAAAAAACAATTGCCAAAGAACTTGATACTAATATAAATTATATTAAAGATAAGCTTGGAGTTGGCGAAAGTTTTGATATCATATTTCGTGAATATAAAGTAGGCCGGAAACGCGCGGCTTCATTTTCCATCAACGGTATGACCAATGACGTTGTTTTAGCCAATGTGTTGGAAGAATTGACTGCCTATAACCAGGAAGAGTTATCCATAAATACTATGGAAAAGCTTTTTTATTCACGCGCAACCCACTCGCAAGTCAAATTAGTAGAAAATATGAATGATGCGATAACCAGCCTTTTGTCAGGTGAAATGCTTTTCTTTGTGGAAGGTTCAGATCAAGTAATGGTTATCGATGCTCGTTCTTATCCTATCCGTACTCCTGCCGAATCTAATATTGAAAAGGTTACAAGAGGATCACGCGATTCTTTTGTTGAAACAATTGTATTTAATACGGCATTAATCCGCAGACGATTACGCGATCCTAACCTTAGGTTTGAAATAATAAAGGTTGGTACACGTTCGCAATGCGATATTGCAATTTGTTATATTAAAGATATTACGAATACGCAATTGATTGCCACTGTTAAAGATAGGCTTAATAACATTAATATTGACGGTGTACCTATGGCAGAAAAGGCAATCGAAGAGTATATTGTCAAGGGAAGCAAATGGAATCCTTTACCGCGAGTACGCTATACAGAACGCCCGGATGTAGCGGCAGTACACCTGCTAGAGGGGCATGTCTGCATAATTGTCGATACTTCACCTAACATTATGATTCTGCCAACTACCTTGTGGCATCATGTCCAACATGTTGAAGAATTTCACCAGAATGTAATTATCGGTTCCTATTTGCGATTAATTAGGCTGGCAGGTGTATTATTGTCATTAATTTTACCGCCGCTCTGGCTGGCAATGGTATTAAACCGTCATTTATTGCCTGAATCGTTGGCTTTTCTTGGCCCGAGGGATCCGGGAATTATACCTATCGGTATCCAATTCCTTTTGGCCGAATTTGGAGTTGAATTAGTTAGAATGGCTACCGTACACGTTCCCACAGCACAATCCACTGCTCTTGGTTTTATTGGGGCCTTTATGCTGGGCGATATAGCTACTAAAGTAGGGTTGTTTGGTAATGAAACTATATTTTACACTGCGGTAGCTGCTGTGGGTGCTTTTGCCACACCCAGCATGGAATTTGCGATGGCAATCCGGCTCTTCCGGGCCATTATTATTGTCCTTGTCATGTTTTTTAAACTGCCGGGTTTGGCAGGTGGTTTAGCAGGAGTATTTTTATTGATGCTTACAACAAAATCGTTTAATATTCCTTATTTATGGCCAGCGTTGCCCTTTAATTTCAGTGCAATGAAAGATGTCTTATTTCGTCTGCCTATTCCTAATAAAATTTTGCGGCCTGCCGTACTCAAGCCTCAAGATCAGGACCGGCTTGAAAGTGGCGGTGTGCAAGAAAACGATACTAAAAACAAAAAAAATAAAGAGAAATAAGGAAATGCCGCCCGATACACGGGCGGCGTTTTAATAGGTAACTTTATTTGCCCCTGAAAAAATCACGGATGCGTCCCATGCTTTCATTAATGCTAGCTAGCTGCTCTTGGAACGCTCCTTTGTTTTCCGCATTAACGGCATCTTTCATTTGATTGACTGTGGAATGAGTCTTCGTAACTTCTCCTAAAATGCCAACCTGCTCCATACTTGGCTTAACTTTCTCCCAGGTACCCTGCAGTTCTTTTACCTTGGCGGCAGCTTTTACCCAGTCTTTGTCCTCAACAAAAAAACTTACATTGCGAATCCCGTTATCAACCGCAATAATATCAGCAATGGGAGAAAGTTTATAGGATTTACCGATATCGCTTACACTACCCATAAACTTATTTAGATTTTCATACGAATCTGTTATTTTTTTGTTGTTGACAGCAGCAGTAAGTTTTTGTATTCCTTCATCGCCTTCTTTAACACCTTTTTTATCGCCGACTGCCGTTTTAACTTGTTGCCATAAAGATTGAAGATTAATAAGTCCAGCCTGCGCTTGCGACCAATCTTCTTTATTAATCCCCTCAAAAACAACACCGGCGGTTGCTTCTAGATCATACAGTTCGGCAGGAGCTGAAAAAAATCTTTCCATAAAGGGTGGATTCGGTTTGGATTCCACCGGTTTGCCTGCAGGGCCTGTTTCTGGTTTGGGGGCTGGTTTCGCTAACCCAGACAAGAATGAACAGCCGGATAAAAAACAGGTTAGAATCAAAAAAGCCGTGATTAATTTTACCGGAATCGCTCTTCGCATGTAGAAAATACCTCCCTTAAGTTTGACAAAACACTGTTTATTATGCTGCTTATGTTTATTCTGGACAATTTTATTGATTTTAGTATACAAATAATCAGCTATTTCGTTTTGCTTTTTACTACTTTTTTAGTATAATTTAGTAGTATATCAATGAAAGTACTAAGGAGGCTATCATTTGTTTGGTTTTGACGCCGATATGATTTTTCGGATTCCGGCTCTTTTAATTGCACTTACTGTACACGAATATGCTCACGCTAAAGCTGCTGTCGCTTTAGGTGATCCTACACCAAGATTTATGGGGCGCTTAACGCTTAATCCAATTGCTCACTTAGATCCGTTAGGCCTTCTCATGTTGTGGCTATTCAAATTTGGCTGGGCAAAACCAGTACCTATCAATCCCAGCTATTTTAAAAATTATCGCCAGGGAATGTTATTTGTAGCCCTGGCAGGACCGCTGTCAAATATGTTGCTAGCCCTTTTAACAGCTTTTCTTATTGTGATTTTGGCTAAGATGCAGCTTTTAGGAGGAGAATGGATTAAGGTTTTGCAGTTGACCTATAGCTATAATATTCTTTTGGCTATTTTTAATTTGGTGCCAATACCGCCGCTAGATGGTTCCAAAATACTTTCCAGCATACTTCCCGGGCAACAGGGACGCATATTTGAGCAAATGGAACAGTTTGGCCCGTTTATATTAATGGCACTTGTTTATATTGGGGTTATTGGTATGATTACGTATCCATTGGAAAGAGGCCTAGCCTATGTGATTAATACAATAGTTATGACAATTTTGTAACAGGAGGAGATATACTTGGCAAAAAAACGTATATTTAGCGGCATGCAGCCGTCAGGAAGATTCCATATGGGAAACTATCAGGTATTAACTAACTGGATTAAGCTGCAAGAGGAATATGACTGTATCTTTTCGATTGTTGATTGGCACTCACTTACCTCTTCTTATGAAGATACCAGTAAGCTTCCCGAGCGAATTGAAACAATGGCACTAGACTGGTTGAGCGCAGGCTTGGATCCGGAAAAAAATATTATTTTTGTTCAATCCCATGTCAAAGAGCATGCGGAATTACATTTATTGTTATCAATGATGACTCCCTTGTCATGGTTAGAACGCGTACCGACTTATAAAGACAAACTTCAGCAGTTGGGTGAAATGGGCAAAGAGATCAACACATACGGTTTTCTTGGTTATCCGGAGCTAATGACTGCCGATATTATATTATACAAGGCCAATGTTGTTCCGGTAGCCGAAGACCAACTCCCGCATCTTGAGCTATCCCGAGAAATAATTCGCCGCTTCGCCAATTTGTACAAGCCGGTCTTTCCGGAACCTCAACCCATCTTAAGCCCTTTACTCCCGGGAATTGACGGGCGGAAAATGAGTAAGTCTTATGGGAACGAAATCCCTTATGCAGCAGAACCTGATGAAATAAGTGCACGGGTAAGGCTCATGGTTACCGATCCCCAGCGTGTAAAAAAGACGGATCCCGGTAATCCGGACATTTGTACAGTGTATACTTTTCATAAGATTTTTTCTCCCGAACACAATGAAATTACCGGACATTGCCGCAATGCCAGTATTGGCTGTGTAGAGTGCAAAAAGCGTTTAGCAGAAAAAATGATTATGACTTTAGCTGATGTTCATGGGCGTCGCAGGGAGATGGCGAAAAATCCAGAAAAAATAAAAGAATTGCTTGCTTATGGTGCTGAAAGGGCGAGAAAAATAGCAGCAACAACCATGGAAGAAGTGCGGTCAGTTATGAACCTGGGCTAATCTATGGCTACAGTTAGCTATAATATTAAGTTAGAAGCCTTTGAAGGGCCGTTGGCTCTATTAATGCATCTGATTGAAAAAAATCAGATTGATATTTACAATATTCCCATTGCAGAAATCACGGAACAATACTTGGCTTATCTTAAGGCCATGGAACACTTCAATATTGAGGTAGCCAGCGAATTTTTAGTTATGGCGGCAACTTTGCTGCAAATAAAATCACGCATGCTGCTGCCGCGGCCGGTTCGTGTGGACGCAGTCGAAGAAGACATTGATCCGCGTCAGGAACTAGTTGAACGATTGATTGAATATCGCAAATTTAAGCAAGTTGCAGGTTTATTTGAAAAATTAGGCAGTGAACGCGGACAATTTATTACCCGTTTTCCTCAAGAATTTGCCAAACAATTTCCATTGCCTGAGGGACTTTGCCTGGATGATCTTTTGAAAGCTTATGTTACGCTTTGGGAAAGTACTATCCCGAGTTTTGCCATTATTGCACCTGAGCAAATTAGTGTTAAAGACAAAATGCAGGATATTATTACCCTGTTGCGAAATAATGACGGGAGTATGGAGTTGAGCAAAACTATAATTAGGACAGGTTCTCGCTCAGAATTTATCGCTGCTTTTCTGGCCGTATTGGAGTTAGTTAGATTAAAACAGATAGAAGTTTATCAGAAACGGCAATTTGAACCTATTTGCCTCAAGTTAAAGGAGTGACGAATGTATGTTTAGCAGGCATTTGCGCGGGGCAATTGAGGCTTTATTATTTGCAAGCGGGCAACCGCTTGCCGCAGATAAAATTGCCGGACTACTTAATATTCAAGTTGAACAGGTTTATACGTTACTGCAGGAAATGACAAATACGATGTCTGACGAAGAGCGTGGATTAACAATAGTTGAAGTGGCCGGTGGGTATCAGCTATGTACAAAACCTGAACTATTTCCTATTATTGGAAAATTAGCCGAGGTACAAGACAGTAAATTATCTGCAGCCGCTTTGGAAACTCTGGCGATTGTGGCATTTAAGCAGCCGGTAACACGACAAGAAATTGAAGGTATTCGCGGTGTTAAGTCCGACAGAGTAGTTACCACCTTACTTGATCGTTTGCTTATCAAAGAAGTAGGACGTAAAGATGCGATAGGACGTCCTATATTGTATGGTACCACTAATGAATTTTTACAGTGTTTTGGATTGAAAAACCTGGAACAATTGCCTGATATTACCAACATACTGACGTCTGATGCCATTGAAGGCGAGGACGATGCGCCGACGGACGAACAGCTAATTTTGGATATTCAAGAACAACTTCCAACTGGCAAGTAATATCTATCAGCTCTACAAAAATTCAAATGCATAGTATGTTGCAGTAATGCAAAAGATTTAATATGTAGAATATTGATAGCAAATCAAGAGGAAACGCTGATGAATAATTGGCTATTCATGCTGATCGCAGCAGTCATTTTGCTGTTACTGCTTTTTAAAATCAGTTTGTTTATTGAATTTCACTTTTGCCGTCGTAAAGATGATGACTATATAGCCGTTTCTGTGTTCGCCCTGCAAAAAAATTTTCTTTATACTATAAGGATTCCGACAATAGCGGTTATCCAGCATAACGAGATACCCTGGATTGCATCCAATATTAAGACACCCCAAGGAGATACCAAAACACAAGTCGGGCGGGAGCAACGCTTTTTGAAAAAATCCATCCAAATATTATTTCATAATCCAGAAGAATTTGTGCAATTGGTTAGATCGGTTAAACAGTTTATACGCGGATATAACCATTACATAAGCAAACTAGCTCAAGGCATCCGTTGTGAAAAGTTTGAGCTTTCTACAATATATGGATTTGAGGATGCCGCCTTTACCGGGATTATGATGGGTGTATTGGGATCATTTGTTAATACGCTGTTGTCATCCGCACAGAAGCGGTTGATATTTGATGCTAAGCCTGTAATTTTATTACAGCCGGTTTTTGGATGCAGCCAAGCAGAAATTGAATTCAGGTGTATATTGCGAATAAGATTTGGCAATGTTATAACTGCAACTATGTCGGTACTACTAAATTCATTGCATGGGGAGGTGACTCGCAGTGGCTGAGCATCCAATACAGGGTTTGATGAAAACAGCTATGGAAAGCATCAAAGGCATGGTAGATGTTAATACCATTGTTGGTGACGCGGTGGAAACCCCCGATGGCACAGTAATTGTTCCTATATCGCGGGTAGCATTTGGATTTGCGGCAGGTGGCGGTGACTATGAAGCAGAAAATACAGAGAAAGAACATCCTTTCGGCGGTGCCAGCGGTGCCGGCATTAGTGTTAAGCCTGTAGGCTTTTTAGTTTGTTCGCCCTCCAGTGGTGTAAGATTTATGTCTGTGGAAAGCAATTTATTTTATGACCGTCTTATCGATATGGTCCCGCAGGTAATGAATAAAATTGAGAATATGCTGGGAAAGAGCAATGATGAGGATACTGATCTTGAAGAACTTGCGCAAACAGCTGAAACTCAACCGATTCATCAACACTCTACTCTATGATACTGAACTTTTAAAACCCACACATAATTGTGTGGGTTTTTACATATAAATCAACAAATTAATAAACTAAGCTAACTGATCAAGTTTGTCCTTAATTTGAGTGGAATGTAATGCCTCTGCTTCGGCGAAATGTTTAAACATTTTAGCGACTTCTTCGTTGTTTATACGATCAGCGAAAGATTGATAATCACGCACAAGTTCTTGCTTTTGGGTAAGCGTGGTGCGTAAAGCTGTTTTAACGTCAAGCATTTCCATATTGATTCACCTCCTTAAATTTGTTACTATTATTTCCGTTACCTCTTTACTTAATGCCAGGATATTATTACATACCAAAATTAGACAAGCCTGGAATGAGTACACTTTGACCTTTAGCGAAATTAATTATATAATAATTCTTGGTTTAACCTAAATGAAAGGACTGGATCCATGCGACAACTAATTAATCTTGGATTACTGTTATTTATATGTCTGTTTTTTTTGCCAAAAACCGTAGCTGCACAAGACTCTATACCGGATCTTACAGCTAAAGCGGCTATTGTTATGGAAGCATCAACAGGAAAGGTACTTTACAGCAGAAATGCCGAAGAACGGCGTTATCCGGCCAGTACCACCAAGATTATTACGTTGATTACTGCACTGGAATACGGCAAACTTGATGATGTGGTTACCGCCAGCCAGAACGCCGCGACTACCGAAGGGTCCTCACTATGGCTTTTACCGGGAGAGCAGCTTACATTACTTGATATGTTATATGGGATAATGCTTGTTTCCGGTAATGATGCGACAGTGGCGGTAGCCGAACATATTTCGGGCTCAGTCGACGTTTTTGCCAAACTAATGACTGAGAAAGCCCATTCAATTGGCGCAGTAAACAGCAATTTTGTTAATACCAGCGGATTGCCTGATGAAAGGCATTATACAACGGCTCATGATTTAGCTAAAATTGCAGCATATGGCTATAAAAATCCGCTGTTTACTCAAATTGTTTCTACTCAGCACAAAATTATTCCCTGGCCAGGCAAAGAACACGATCGAGATCTATACAACGAAAACAGAATGTTGTGGTTATATGATGGGGCAAACGGTGTTAAAACCGGTTATACGGATGCTGCCGGGCGTTGTTTGGTTTCAGCGGCCAACCGCAACGGGGTTCAGCTTGTTGCCGTAGTATTAGACAGCGAACGGATGTGGGACGATTCAATTAAACTTTTGAATTATGGCTTTGCGCAACTTAAACCAGTTCCCGTTGTTCACAAAGGCGATATTTTAAAAACTGTTAAAATTAGCGAGGGAAAAACCGGCAATGTGAAATTAGTGGCGGACCAGGATATTGTTTTACCAATGGCTGACAATGAACATGATCAATTTTCCACTGTTATTGATGCTCCCAATAAGATGAATGCGCCGGTCGCTGCGGGGCAGAAAATCGGCACAGTCAAAGTACTTTATAACAATGTTGAGGTCGCCAATGCTGATTTACTTGCCGATCAGCAGGTAGAGCGAAAATCATTTTTTGGAATGCTTTGGGGCTCCGTCTTAGGAATTGTATCCTTTGTAATTCATAATTTTGCTTAAAGGACGCCAATTGGCGTCCTTTTCGTTCTAGCATACGATAATCTGTCATAGCATCATAATGGGTGAGAAGATCATGATCAATGTAATTTGGATGATTCTTATGGCAAGCGGGATTATTTATGCCGGTATGAACGGAAAAATTGAACTTGTTACAGCCAGCGCTATCAATGCGGCCAAAGATGCGGTAGAGCTATCGCTCAACTTAATCGGCGTTATGTGCTTATGGCTGGGTATTATGAAAATTGCCGAATTATCCGGGCTTATCAAGGCAATTTCTTATCTGTTGAATCCGATTGTTGGGTTACTGTTTCCCCGTGTGCCTAAAAATCATCCGGCTATGGGTGCAATTATTATGACAATCAGCGCAAACCTGCTAGGATTAGGTAATGCAGTAACGCCTCTGGGAATTAAAGCCATGCAACAACTACAAACACTTAACCCGAAAAAGGATACGGCTACGCCGGCAATGTGTACTTTATTAGCCTTATGTACAACTGGTTTTACCTTAGTTCCGGCAACAATTATTGCCATACGGTCGGCAGCAGGTTCCACCAATCCCACAGCAATTGTTGGCGCAACCATAATCGTCAGTTTGTTTGCCACTATTTTTGTATTATGTGTTGACCGGATTTGCCAATTGCTATCTAGACGATAAACGGGAGGGGATATCCTAGTGCTGGTAGAATTGTGTGAGCAGCTATCAGTATGGGCAATACCTATTGTCTTGCTGGTAATTCCCCTAATAGGGTATTGTCGAAAAGTTAAGGTCTATGAAGCTTTTATTGAAGGAGCTAGCGAGGGGTTTCATACTGCAATTCGTATTCTTCCCTGCCTTGTTGCCATGTTAGTGGCTATCAGTATCTTTCGGACGTCAGGCGCTATGGATGTATGTGTAGTTTGGATGGCTCCGTTACTAAATATATTAGGTGTGCCACCTGAATTGGTACCGCTGGCAGTTATGCGGCCATTATCAGGAAGTGGTTCATTGGGGCTGGCAACAGAACTTCTTAACACCTATGGTCCTGATTCATTAATCGGACAGATTGCTTCAACGGTTTTAGCCAGTACGGATACAACCTTTTATGTGTTAACCGTATATTTTGGCGCGGTGTCGATCAGTAATCCCCGGTATGCTCCGTTAGTAGGTTTTTCAGGTGATATAGCAAGCTTTCTGGCCTCTGTTTATATTTGCAAATATTTGTTTAGTACATAACTGGTAACTATTGTTACCAGTTTTTTCTATGCCTCCATTTGTAGCACTTGAATAAGCAATGAATACACTGTAGTGTGATTTTAAAGCAGGGAATGGAGGGAATTCCATGATTAAAGTGGTAGTTGTCGGCGGTGGTTGGGCCGGCTGTGCCGCAGCACTAGCAGCATCCAAGGCCGGTGCACAAGTGGTTTTGCTTGAGCGCACCGACTTATTGCTGGGAACCGGCTTGGTAGGCGGTATATTTCGTAATAATGGCAGGTTTACTGCGGCTGAGGAAGCAATTGCCATGGGCGGCGGGGATTTATTTGTAGCCATGGATGCTAATGCCAGGCACCGGGGAATAAATTTTCCCGGACACAGTCACGCTTCCTTCTACGACGTAACGACGATGGAACCACTGGTCAAAAAAATTCTTCAAAACTATGGCATAGATATTAAAACCAGAGTAAGGGTTTCCACTGTTGTTAAATATGGCAAAAAAATTCAGTATTTATCGGATGATAACGAGGAAGTTATTGAAGGGGACGCTTTTGTCGACACTACTGGCACTTCAGGACCGATGGGAAATTGCTTGAAATATGGTAATGGATGTGCTATGTGTATTTTACGGTGCCCTACTTTTGGCCCGCGGGTAAGCGTTACTGCCAAGGCGGAAGTTAAGGAAGTTATGGGTAAAAAAGCGGATGGAACATATGGCGCCATGAGTGGATCATGCAAAATCAATAAAGATTCCCTAAGTCCTGAACTTAAAGACAAGCTGGAAAAAGAAGGCATGGTAGTTATACCGCTGCCTGAAAACCTAAAAAAGACTGGCATGTTAGGCAAGAAAGCCTGCACACAATATGCAATTGCTGATTATGCTGAAAACATCGTTTTGATTGATACCGGCCATGCCAAACTTATGACGCCGTTCTTTCCGCTTGATGCACTTAGAACGATACCAGGGCTTGAACGTGCCAGATATGAGGACCCGTATTCCGGTGGTATTGGCAATTCTATACGGTATTTGGGTATAGCACCATGTGATAATTCGCTCAAAGTGGAGGGTATTGATAACTTGTTTTGTGCAGGAGAAAAATCCGGTATATTAGTCGGTCATACGGAAGCTGTTGTGACAGGACTACTTGCTGGCCATAATGCTGTACGGTACTGCTTGGATATGCAATATCTTGAATTGCCGAATGAACTGGCATCCGGTGATTTTATTAGATTCATTCATCAACAGATGGAAACGGAAGATGGCATTAAGCAAAGATATACCTTCTCAGGTGCGGCATATTTTGCGCATATGAAAAAAACAGGCCTTTATTCGGCAAGGCGGGAGGAAATAAATGAACGTGTTGCTAAAGCGGGGCTTACGGACGTATATAATGTTTGTTTAGTATAGAATGGGAGGAATAAGTCGTGCTAAAAAAACTTGTGACCAGATGTATTGATATTAATTCGGCTTATTGTCCCTGCTTCCTCGCAGATACAAATCATTGTACGTTTTGTAGTCATTTGAAAGGTGAAGACGTATGTGACTGCAACTGGAGTGGAGTGTGCATACTATATGAGAAACAGTGGCAGCCCAAAAAAAGAATGTGGATCCCTGATGCCGATACGCCTATACGGCTGGAAAGCGATACTCAATTTGTAGTGAAGCAAATAATCTCTAAAGATACATACTTGTTAGAGTTTGCTGTGTCTCATGAACTTGCCCGGTCACTTGACAAATGTGGCGCATTTGTTTTTTTGCGCCGGTCGTCAGATCCACAATTTTATCATTTTCCGGTAGGTATTATGAAAGTCGAAGGGAATACGATTCAGGTTGTCATTGAAACAATTGGACCCAAGTCAGCCCGGCTGTTGGCTGACAGGAATAATCAAGTTCTTGTCCGCGGTCCGTATTATAATGGTATTTTTGGTCAACCATGGATTGACAATATAGATAATGGTAAAATATTATTAATAGTTGGAGGTATGGGTCAACCGCCGGCTATGCCGATAGCCCGCCAGCTAACAGAAAAAAATAATTGTGTAAACGCTATTGTAGCACCCGGAAAGATTGGTAAAATATTTATTGCCGAAGAATTGGGCAAATTAGGTATCCGGGTTCAGGAAATACCTTCTATGCGTCAGGTGGGTATCCAATTGTTTTCTCAATTATTGACAAATCGCCAGGAATGTCCGGAATTAGTTGTTAGTTCCGGCTCTGATGATCAACATTATGCATTGATTGCTGCCATGCATGCAGCCGGTATCAATTTGCCGATGGCAGCCACAAATAATACGGCGATGTGCTGCGGCGAGGGTATCTGTGGTAGTTGTGAGCGGGTAACTAAAGATAATAAACGCTTACGTACTTGTAAAGTCCAGACAGATTTTAGCCAATTTATTCAGGAATAAAATAAGTTTGAAAGTAGGAGTCGAATTTCAATGTTAGAACGTTTGCAGAAGATAATTGCTCAAGCGGGTATTGCTTCACGCCGGGAGGCTGAGGAACTCATTAAAGCCGGCCGGGTAGCGGTTAACGGCAAGATTGTTACCGAACTTGGCACGAAAGTTGAACCAAGACGGGACCGGATCACCGTTGACAGCAAGCTCGTGAAAGCCGAAAAGTATAGATATATTTTACTGAACAAACCTAAAGGAGTAATAACGGCACTGGAAGATCCCCGTGGTCGCAAGACAGTTGCCGACCTTGTAGCCGATATTCCGGAAAGAATCTATCCGGTAGGAAGACTTGATTATAACACCGAAGGCTTGCTTATCATGACTAATGATGGCGATTTGACTTATGCTTTAACACATCCTAGTCATGAAATTACGAAAACTTATTTAGCGAAAGTACATGGTTGTCCTCCCGAAGAAAAGCTCGACAAACTGCGTGTGGGTATTAAACTCGAAGATGGTGTAACTGCTCCGGCTAAAATAAATATTATTGCTATTGATCAAGAAAGAGAATTAACTACATTGGAGATTGCCATTCATGAAGGAAAAAACAGGGAAATTCGCCGCATGTGTGAAGCGATCGGCTATCCAGTAAAAAATCTTAAGCGAATTAGGTTTGCTTTTTTAACATTGGAAGGGCTTCGCCGAGGGCAGTACCGCCAACTGCTCGCTGGCGAAGTAGAAGAATTAAAGCGGCTTAGTAAAAAGCCAAACGTCTAAGACGTTTACCCTTATTTTCAATAAGGGTTTTTTACTATTGGCAATCCAATAAAAAGTGAGTGTGAACTATGAAACAAGTCTTAATCATCGGTGGTGGTGCTGCTGGTCTTATGGCCGCAATCAGCGCAGCCCGACATGGGGCAAAAGTAATCATATTGGAAAAAATGAAAGATCTGGGCCGTAAAATATTGATTACCGGAAAAGGCCGCTGCAATTTAACCAACAATTGCGATATTCCTGATTTAATAAAAAATATGCCGGGTAATGGAAATTTTTTATATAGTGCCTTTTATGCTTTTAACAATCAGGATGTGATTGAACTTTTTAACCAGGCTGGTTTACCGACAAAAATAGAACGTGGTGGCCGGGTTTTTCCTGTAAGCGACCAAGCCAAAGATGTTGTTAAAACATTGGCCAAAGAATTGGCCAAACTAAATGTAACGGTTAGAGTAGGGCAACCTGTAAAACGGCTAATCATAGAAAATGGGCAGGCTGTCGGAGCCGTTACCGTTGATAACGAGTATCGGGCTGACGCCGTCATTGTGGCAACAGGCGGTGCTTCTTATCCAGGGACAGGTTCTTCGGGCGATGGTTATCGGTTGGCTCAGGCATGCGGACATACCATCGAACCACTCAAGCCTTCCCTTGTGCCACTTGAAGTGGAAGAAGAATGGGTAGCCGAACTACAAGGGTTGTCGCTCAAAAATGTCAAGGCAACCGTTTTATATAACGAAAAAAAAGCTGCCGAAGAATTTGGCGAAATGTTATTTACGCATTATGGATTGTCGGGGCCTATTATCCTTTCCCTGAGCAAAAAAGTTGCCGAACTTCTTGCCGCCTATCCCACTCAAGAAGTTACCATAGCAATTAATCTCAAACCGGCACTAAGCGCCGAAACATTGGACAAGCGCTTGCAGCGCGACTTTACCCAGTTTGCCAGGAAACAACTAAAAAACTCATTGCATGAACTGTTGCCAGCCAAATTAATTCCTGTTGTTATTGATTTATCTTTTATCGATCCGGATAAATTTGTACACCAGATTACCAAAGAAGAACGGTCTCGTCTGGTGGCTGTATTGCAACATCTAACTTTTACCATTACACAAACCAGACCAGTGGCTGAAGCGATAGTAACAGCCGGCGGTGTAAGCACGAAGGAAATTGAGGCACGTACCATGGAATCAAAATTAATCCAATCACTTTTTTGGGCCGGCGAAGTCATTGATATTGATGGTTATACCGGCGGGTATAATTTACAGGCGGCTTTTTCAACGGGATATGTGGCCGGTAAGTATGCTGCGATCTAAATAAACGTTTTACTCTATATAGGAGGAGTTGTATGGAGAACAGAAATCACAAGTTCCGCCACAAGCATTTTGCATATATTGATCGCTTACTTATAAGACTGGCGACAAGTGCGATTGTTCTGTTATTAATAACTCAAGCACTCCTGCTAAATGGTGAAGCCAGAAAATACTTATCTCTTGTAGATCGACTAGAAGGAGAACAAATAACATCTCCTTCTGCAATGTATGCGATTGATGTTTCACGATCTGATTCAAATAGGGTATGGGGTACAGTAAATAAGGCGATTGCCAAATCAATACGTACGTTAAGATCCGGAAAAAATATTACGGTGCGTATGATTACTCCGTCAACCAGTGGCGATGCGTTTGTCACAATAAATGGCGAGATAGCAGGTAACTTTGCCAAAGGGAAAGTAGAATTAACGGTTTTTGATGGCGATTATATGGAACTTGATATTACCGCTGTTGAAAAACCTGCTCAATTTATTATCGACACTCATAAAAATGACATGATTTATCCGGCTGACGGCATCTTACTGGAAGGCAAAGATAATATTCTTGTTATTGGCAAAGTCATTTTTAAACAGTAAATATACTTAATTATTGGCTGAGGTTGATGGAATAGAGAAACTTACCGGCAAACTGCAAAGATTAGAGGAAATTTTTGTTTAATAGGGAATTATAATGAATAGATTTTTGAGGTATTTGGAGGCTTACTATGATTATTCTGATGAATGCAGCCACTACCGAACAAGTTAACCGGGTATTGGATAAGCTTCGTCAATTAGGTTTAGATAGTCATTTAATTACTGGCTTACATAGTAAAATAATTATGGCCAATGGCGACTTGTCTGTCTGTAATCCTGCGTTATACGAAAGAATGCCTGGAGTTGACAAAGTGCTGCTTGTTGAAACCCCCTATAAACTTGCAAGCAGAGAATTTCAGCGAGAGGATACGATTGTTACAGTTGGCTGTGCTAGTTTTGGGGGAAAAACCATTCCTGTAATTGCCGGGCCATGTGCGATTGAAAGTTATGACCAGCTCTATCAGGCCGGTGTAACGGCAAAAGCGGCAGGAGCCGCTATGCTACGCGGCGGTGCTTACAAACCGCGCACTTCGCCGTATAGTTTTCAAGGACTTGAAAAAAAAGGACTTGAAATAATCAAGGCTGTAGGACGTGAATTAGAATTGCCTGTTGTTTCCGAAGTTACAGATCCTCGTAGCATCGATCTCTTTGCGGAACATGTGGATATGCTGCAAATAGGAACACGTAACATGCAGAATTTTGTCTTACTTAAGGAAGTTGCTCTCAGTAAGAAACCGATTTTATTGAAACGAGGCCTAGCGGCCACGATTGAAGAATGGTTAATGGCTGCCGAATACATTATGGCTAGCGGCAATAACCAAATCGTATTATGCGAAAGAGGTATTCGAACTTATGAAACCTTTACACGCAATACTCTGGACTTAACCGCTATACCGGTAATCAAACATGTAAGTCACTTACCTGTCATTGCTGATCCTAGTCACGGCACCGGCAGTTGGCGTTGGGTTAATCCTATGTCTAAGGCTGCGATCGCTGCCGGTGCCGACGGACTTTTAATTGAAATGCATCCAAATCCGGAAGAAGCTTTATCTGATGGGCCGCAGTCACTGACTCCTGAAAATTTTTCCCAGCTTATGACAGATCTGGACGGATTAACTGGAGCGCTCGGGCGGTTACTATACAAAAATAAAGGGGAGTAGCTAATGGGTCAAAATATACAAATACAGCCAACCGGTAATCTGACAGGGTCAGTCAATATTCCTGGCGATAAATCGATATCGCACCGCAGTATCATGTTGGCCGGGCTGGCCAATACACCGGTAAAAGTGACCAATTTTTTGCACGCTGCGGACTGCTGGTCAACAATTAATTGTATGCGGGCATTAGGGGTTAGTGTTGATCAGGATAAAGAGGGTGCGCTTACAGTAACCGGCAATGGCTTTTATGGACTAAGGGAACCAAAAAATATACTTGATGCCGGTAACTCCGGAACCACCATCAGGTTATTGACCGGCTTACTGGGTGCGCAGCCTTTTTTTAGTATTATAACGGGCGATGCCTCGCTGCGAAAACGTCCAATGGCCCGTGTTATAACACCACTGATCCAAATGGGATTACATATTGTAGGACGCGAGCAGTCGCGCTATGCGCCTTTGGCTATTCATGCGGCCGAACAAATACGGGGTATCGAATATGATATGCCTGTTGCCAGTGCGCAAGTAAAGTCAGCTATCCTGCTTGCTGCCCTTTACGCTAGTTCTCCTACTGTGCTGCATGAAACGATGCCTTCACGTGATCATACGGAGCGGATGTTTGAAACATTCGGGATACCTGTAAAAAGGGTAGGAAACTCTATTATTTTGGAACCGGTAAAACAACTTCAGGCGCCGGAACATATTAACGTGCCTGGTGATATTAGCTCTGCTGCTTTTTGGCTAATTGCCGCTTCGATCATTCCTAACAGTCAGTTAGTATTACATAATGTTGGCATTAATCCTACGCGCACAGGTATTCTTGATATTTTACAGCAAATGGGTGCAGATATCACTGTTACTAACGAACGCTGGAGCGGAAGAGAACCGGTTGCCGATCTTGTTGTGCGTTCAGCTAAGCTGAAAGGTGTCACCGTCGAAGCTGAAATTATTCCACGACTTATTGATGAAATTCCCATTCTGGCGGTAGCTGCTTCATTTGCTCAGGGTCAAACGATTATCAAAGGCGCTGAAGAATTACGGGTAAAGGAAACAGACCGTCTCAAAGCGATTTCCTTAGAACTTGGAAAAATGGGTGCCCGGATTACTGAAACGGCAGATGGGCTTATTATTGATGGATCACAGTCATTACATGCAGCACTATGCCATTCCCATGACGATCATCGTATGGCTATGGCATTAGCAATTGCCGGCTTAGCAGCCCGCGGTGTTGAAATCGAAGAAGCTGATTGTGTAAAAATTTCTTATCCTGATTTCTTTGCCGTGTTAGCTGATTTAAGCTCAGGATTAACGGGAGGTAAGCAATGAAACGTTTAAATATTGCCATTGACGGGCCGGCAGGGGCAGGAAAGAGCACAGTGGCCAAACTTACTGCTCAAAAACTTGGATATACTTACATTGATACCGGCGCTATGTATCGGGCGGTAGCCTGGCAGGCACTTAAAAAAGGCGTTGAGCATGATAATCGTGCAATTGCCGAATTAGCCTGTAATCTTGATTTGAAACTAACAAATATTGATAACAAAACTAATGTAACTGTGGCCGGCCATGACATAACGGAGGCAATCCGTACACCGGAGGTCAGTCGGTTAGTACCCAAGGTGGCTCAAGTCGGTGAACTTAGAGAGGTCATGCTAAAACTGCAGCAAGACATGGCCAAACCAGGCGGTGTTGTTATGGACGGCCGTGATATTGGTACACGTGTCTTACCTCATGCGGATATAAAAGTTTTTTTAACAGCTTCTATTGCTGAACGAGCAAGAAGACGCTGGCAGGAATTAACGGCCAAAGGATATTCTATATCCCTCGCTGAACTGGAAGCTGAAATTGCCTGCCGGGATAAAGAGGATTGTGAGCGGGAAATTGCACCTTTAGTCGCTGCGCCTGATGCAATTAATATTGATACGACCAATTTGTCCATTGATGCTACGGTGGCGTCAATTTTAGAGTTGCACAGGGAGAAACAAGCAAGTGTATGAATTATTGCGTATTCTTTTTACTACACTTTTCTCTATTGTTTTTCGCTGGCAAATTATAGGTGCAGAAAATATTCCCCCGGGTGGCGTTATTATTGCGGCAAACCATATAAGCCTCTGGGATCCGCCGGTAATTGGTAGCGCCTTATCGCGGAGGATTCACTTTATGGCTAAAGAAGAATTATTTACTAACCGAATATTTAGTTGGATCATTACTAAATTAGGAGCTTTTCCTGTAAAACGTGGTACTGCTGACCGGACCGCCATTCGAACCGCTTTAACAATTCTGGAAAAAGGTGCTGTCCTTGGCATATTTCCAGAAGGTACTCGAAGTAAAAATGGAAAATTAGGCAATCCCGAACCTGGTTTGGCTCTACTTGCGCTTAAAGCCGGCGTCCCCATTATACCTACAGCTGTAATTGGTACCAACAAAGTTTTTAGCAATGGCTGTTTGTTGCCTAGGTTTAAAGTGATATTTGGCAACCCAATAATCCTTAGTCGCAGTGAAACTGTCAAAGAAAGTATGGAAGCCATGAGTAGCAAAGTTATGACGGAGATTGGTAACCTGCTTGAGCGGGCAGATGCGGATAAGCCGGTATAGCTATGGAAAACACTACAATTGGGCTACTGGACGGAAACCTATCAATAATCCTAGTGCAGCGGATTGCCATCATCGCTGTGTTTGCTTATGTATTATCCCATATGCAAGTGTTTCGTTTACTTTTCAAGGAAAAAACCACAGCTCGCGAAAAGATGGTATTGGTCTTTATTTTTTCGCTAATTTCTATCGTAGGCACTTATTTTGGCATCCCCATTGAAGGTGCGCTTGCTAACGTCCGGGATACCGGCGCTATTGTTGCAGGCCTTCTGGCAGGACCGGCCGTCGGGACAGCGGTTGGCATGATTAGTGGGAGTCATCGCATTTATTTAGGAGGCTATACCGCTTTACAATGCGGCCTTGCTACTATGATTGGCGGCGTTCTGGCCGGCTACATCCATGTACGGACAAAACCTAAATCGCCGGAGTGGATTACGGGAATTATTACCGGCAGTTGTGTTATTTTGCTCAGCATGGGGTTAATTATCCTGTTTGCCAAGCCCTATGAAACAGCAGTATCGCTTGTTACACAAATAACAATACCAATGGTTCTGGCTAATGCGCTGGGTATTGCCATCTTTATGATTATTATTCATAATGCCAGGGAACATCAGACCAAAATTGCCGCCTTACAAACCCATAAAGCACTTAGAATCGCAAATATTACATTACCTCATTTCCGGCAGGGACTCAATTCGACATCTGCTGAGAAGGTGGCTGCCAACATATTAAGTATGACTTCGGCTGCGGCAGTAGCTATTACTGATTTGGAACGTGTTTTAGCGCATGTTGGCTTAGGTAGTGACCATCACGTAACGGGAATGCAAATAGTGACGAAATTAACCAGAGCTTGTTTAACTCAAAAACAGGTCACTGTAGCGCAAAGTCAAGAAGAAATTGGCTGTAAAGTACCAGCTTGTCCTCTGAAATCGGCCATTGTAGTACCGCTGTACTGCCGGGAAGAACTTGTCGGTACGTTAAAAATTTATTATGCACGCGAAGAGGCACTGACGGCGCTTGATATCGAATTTGCACAAGGACTTGGACAGGTATTTAGTACGCAACTGGAATTATCAGCGCTTCAGCATAAAGCAGAATTGGCCGCAAAGGCCGAGCTTAAAGCACTCAGGGCTCAGATTAATCCCCATTTTCTGTTCAATGCTCTTAATACCATTGTTTCTTTCTGCCGTACCAATCCGGAAAAAGCACGCAGCCTTCTAATTGAGCTAAGTGAGTTTTTCCGGCGAAGTCTGAAAACAGCACGTGATTTTGTAACACTCAGTGAAGAACTTGAACATGTAGATTCTTACCTGGCACTTGAACAAGCACGATTTGGTGACAGGTTAACAATTAAACAAGAAATTGAGCCCGATACGTTAAATATACTAATTCCTACGTTCACTCTTCAGCCTTTGGTGGAGAATGCAGTTAAACATGGCTTGTTAGCTAAGACTGATGGCGGAACCATTACCATTGTAGCGAAAAAAATAGAAAATCAAGTTGAAATTCTTATCAATGACGATGGCATAGGAATTTCACCTGACATCCAAAAACAAGTATTGGAGTATGGTTTTGGTAAAGGGGCAGGTGTAGGGCTGACTAATGTGAATGAGCGCTTAAAAACGATTTATGGAACCAAACACGCCCTTACCATTACCAGCATAATGGGGGAAGGTACATCAATACGGCTGCATATTCCTGTAAATATGGAGGTTGTAGATGATGACTGATCAATTATGTATCATCAGAGTAATTATTGTGGATGATGAAGAACCGGCACGAAGTGAGCTAAGATTCTTATTGGAACAATTTGAAGAAGTTGAAATTGTAGGTGAGTTTTCAAGCGGCGAAGCCGCTCTTAAGGCAATAACGTCTTTGCGTCCGCATTTAATCTTTGTAGATATTGAGATGCCGGGAATAAGCGGCCTGCAAACTGCTGAAAAAATGAAAATAGCAGAAACATTTCCGTTAGTTGTTTTTGCAACTGCCCACGAAGAATTCGCTGTGAAGGCTTTTGAACTCAATGCGGCTGACTATTTACTTAAACCCTTTTCCAGCAAAAGGGTCGCTAAATGCATTGACAAGGTTCGGACTCGCTTAGCGGAAGCCGAGCAGGCCCTGATAAAAAAGCAAGATACTGATTTAGCCGGGCGTTATAGCCTGCAGAAACTTGCTATTGAATATAATGGCAAAGCAGTTGTAATTGCTAGCAAGGATATTATTGCGGCGTATTGTACGGAAGGGCAGTTATTAATTCGCACTGCCGACAAGTGTTATTATTCCAACATGCCACTTCAGGATTTGCAGTCCCGTCTGGATGACCGCCTATTCTTTCGAACCCACCGCGCCTATCTTGTTAATATTGAGAAAATACGCGAGATAATTCCTTGGTTTAACGGCACATATAACTTAATATTAGAAGGTCTAGATGAAGAAATTCCCGTTAGCCGTCAGCAAGTTTCTAAACTAAAGAAATTGTTTGGATTATAAGAGCGTAACTATTTTGTATTTGACCAGGACATTAGTGTATTTCGTCCTGGTTTTTTGTCATTTCATCAGATACATCTTGCCTGTTTAACCTATATACTGTATTATTTGAAATATAAAGAAAATTGTAACAGAAAGGAGGACAGGGTTAGTATTTAAGGCCTTTTTTCTATCATTTTTTTGTAATTGTATTCTTGAAAGGAGGACTAATTTTTATGAATTCAGTCAATTTGTTGGTAGTTGCCATATGTTTTTATGTTTTAGCCTATCGGTATTATTCTGCTTTTATTTCTGCCAAGGTTCTTGCTTTAAATGACGCTAACATAACCCCTGCCTACCGTTGCAATGACGGCCGGGAGTTTGTCCCAACCAATAAGTGGGTATTGTTTGGTCATCATTTCGCAGCTATAGCGGGTGCTGGTCCGCTTGTCGGCCCGGTATTGGCTGCTCAGTATGGCTGGGGTCCTGGATTTATGTGGATTTTGCTTGGCTCAGTATTTGCGGGTGCAGTCCATGATTTTATTATTTTGTTTGCCTCAATACGGCATAATGGTCAATCACTGTCTGTTATTGCCAGACGTGAGGTGGGGCCGGTAAGCGGTGTAACAACGTCCTTTGCGATTCTATTCATTATCATTGTTGCACTTGCCGGCTTGGCTATCGTGGTCGTAAATGCCCTCTTTAAAAATCCTTGGGGACTGTATACACTTTCTATGACTATCCCCATTGCGATTGTCGTTGGCCTTTATATGTTTAAAATTGCTCCCGGCTCTATTCGGTCAGGGTCTATCGTGGGTTTCCTGTTAGTATTAGGTGCGGTATTTACCGGTCACTGGTTAAGTCCCGGTCAGCCTTGGGAAGGTATTGCCAATATTTTTAACCTTACCAAACCACAGCTATCAATTGCCTTACCGCTTTACGGATTCTTTGCCGCAGTCTTACCGGTATGGCTGTTGTTAGCTCCGCGCGATTACTTAAGTTCATACATGAAAATAGGTACGATTGTAGCCTTGGCTCTGGGCATTCTTATTGTACAGCCCATGATCAACATGCCTTTTACTACTAAATTTATGGATGGCGGTGGACCGATCATCCCGGGTCCCTGGTGGCCATACCTGTTTATTACTATCGCTTGCGGTGCTATTTCCGGCTTCCACGCATTAATTAGTTCAGGCACTACCTGTAAAATGATTGAACGCGAATCACAGTCACGCATGATTGCCTATGGCGGTATGATCACCGAAGGTTTTGTTGCCGTAATGGCTATTATTTCAGCTGTTGTACTGATGCCCGGAGATTATTTTGCTATCAACAGTCCGGCAGCAGTATTTGCAAAATTAGGTATTCCAACCGTTGAAATTAAGGAATTATCACGTTTAGTAGAAATGGATGTTGCTCACCGTCCCGGCGGCGCAGTATCCTTGGCAGTCGGTATGGCTCATATTTTTTCCAATATTGGTGGCATGAAACATCTTATGAGCTATTGGTATCAATTTGCCATTATGTTTGAAGCGCTCTTTATTTTAACTACAATTGATGCGGGAACGCGTGTTGCGCGTTATATTCTGCAAGATATTCTTGGTACGTATGTATATGCTCCGCTTAAGCAGACGAATTGGTGGCCCGGAATTTTATTTACCAGCGCGATTGTAACGTACTGCTGGGGTTACTTGCTTTATAGCGGCGACGTTGCCACTATCTGGCCGTTATTTGGTGTTGCCAATCAGCTTTTAGCCGTAATTGCCTTGGCTCTTGGAACCACTATTATTCTCAAAATTGCTCCTAAAAAATCTTATGCCCTGGTAACATTTGCGCCACTTGCTTTTCTGGCTGTAACTGTTCTGCTTGCCGGTATAATGAATGTCCAAATGTTCTTCAATCGCGGTGATACGCTTGGCAATACTAACGGGACAGTGAGTATTATCCTCATTATTTTGGTAATTATTACCTTGGTCGACTCGATAAGGGTTTGGTTGAAACTCTTGAAGACTGATAAACCCATCGGCATGAACACCGAAATTTCATTCCAGTCGTGCCCCATTGACTCTAATTCTCGTCCCAATATTCCAAGCTGATTATTAAGTTAATAAAAAATCAGAACCGTCACTATTTTGCTTTAGCTAGATAGTGGCGGTTTTTAATTTGAAACAACAGGATAAAGGGGGTATAATAAATAGGATGAATATGCCAGAGACTATCAGCAGGAGGCAATTATGAAAATTTACCTGGCCGAACACCGGGGATTTTGTTATGGTGTAAAACGAGCTGTCGATATGGCAATTAGCTCAGCAGATGAAGGCTGCCTAGTGCATACCTTAGGACCAATTATCCATAATCCGCAAATGATAAACCGACTTAAAGAATTAGGAATTAAGACTGTTGACCAGTTAGCAGAAATTCCTGAAGGCAAAGTCATCATCCGTTCACACGGTGTCGCTCCCGCCATTTATAGGCAGGCTGAAAATAAACACTTAACGATTATAGACGCCACCTGTCCCCATGTAAAAAAGGCTCAGCAAGCCGCACACGAACTTGTAACTGCAGGTTATAAAGTAGTTATTGTCGGTGAACCTCACCATCCTGAAGTTCAAAGTATTCTTGCCTGGACAAATCAAGAAGCGGCCGTCATTGAAACACCGGCAGAAGCCGAAAAATTACCTAATTACTCCCGATTGGGAATTGTAGCGCAAACTACATTCGCTGCTAATAAATTTGATGCTATTGTCGCAATCTTGAAATCAAAAAGCGAGGAAATAAGAATTGAACGCACAATCTGTACGGCAACAGATTTTAGGCAGCAAGCAGCCGTTAACCTGGCAAAAAAAGTCGACGTCATGATCGTCGTGGGTGGTAAAAACAGTGCCAACACAGCTCGCTTAGCCAGCGTTTGTCAGGATATTGGCAAACCGGCTTATCATATTGAATCAGCTAGTGAACTTAAACCGGATTGGTTTATTAATGTTCAGGCTGCAGGGATTACAGCGGGAGCATCAACACCTGACTGGGTAATTAAGGAGGTATACGAAAGAATGGAAGAATTGACAATGCATGATGTAATTCATTTAGAAAATGGCAGCCTGATAAAAGGTACTGTTGTTGGCGTCCGTCATGATGAAGTATTTGTTGATATTGGTTATAAGGCCGAGGGTGTTATTCCCTTAACTGAACTTACTTATCCGACCCCGCAGACTGCCAGCGATATTGTCAGTGAGGGACAAATCATTGATGTTTTGGTCCTTGATGCTGATAGTTCTGAGGGGCAGGTTAAATTATCCAAGGTTCAAGCAGATAGAATTATCGCCTGGGATAAACTGGAGCAGGCATTTTCCAAAAAACAACCGCTAGATGTAAAAGTTACTGAAGTAGTCAAAGGTGGATTGGTTTGCAGCATTTTAGGCATTCGCGGTTTTATTCCGGCTTCACAGGTAGATCTTAGATTTGTTGAAGATTTAAAACCATTTGTAGGGCAGGTTATTGGGGTCATACCTATTGAAATTGATAGGGAGAAGCAAAGAGCGGTTCTATCCCGTAAACAATTGCTTATGCAAGAAAAAGAAAAAAAGGAAAAAGAATTATTTGCTAAATTGACCATAGGACAGACCATAACAGGTAAAGTAAGTCGTTTAACAAACTTTGGGGCATTTGTCGATGTCGGCGGAGTTGACGGACTTATTCATATCTCTGATTTATCCTGGCAGCGGGTAAAAACCCCACAAGAAGTTGTCAATGTTGGCGATGAGGTGACTGTCGTTGTTCTTAAAGTTGACGCTGAAGCAAAAAAATTATCACTTAGTCTAAAAGATGTGCAGCGTGATCCCTGGTATGATATGATCGACACGCTGACAGTGGGAACCGTCCTCACAGGTACAGTTAGTAAGCTTGCTAAGTTTGGTGCATTTGTTGAAATAAAAAAAGGTATGGAAGGATTAGTACATATTTCTGAGATGGCTGACCGCCGGGTTGCCAGCCCTGAAGAGGCAGTCAGTGTCGGGCAAAAAGTTGCTGTAAAAATCTTAAGTATCGACAAAGATCAGAAGCGAATCGGTCTTAGTATAGCCCAGGCCGAGCAGGATAAAGAACGAGCTGAATTCAGTAACTATCTTTCCAGCCAGGCCCCCTCATCTGGAGTTACACTTGGTGATAAATTTGGTCATTTATTCAAGCGGGAGGACTAATAAGGGGCATGATACGGCAGTCACGTAAATTGGAACACTTGAAGTATTCGATGCTCTTGGACGACGGGCCGGCGGCTGCCGGTTTTAATGATTTTCATTTAGTGAATAACTGTTTGCCTAATTTAGCGTGGCAAACTATTCATGTTAATACGGCGATAGCAGGTATTGACTTGTCACAACCGATTATTATTAATGCAATTACTGGCGGGGCTGCTGATGTCATGCAAGTCAATCAGGAATTGGCGGAATTCGCGCGGTTAACAGGTACGGCCATGGCGGTAGGATCGCAATATTCGGCTATTGAAAATCCAACTGCTGCCGATTCCTATAAAATTGTTCGAAAAATTAACCCCGATGGAGTGGTATTTGCCAATCTAGGGGCCCATGTTTCCCCTGAAGCTGCGCTCAATGCTGTTGAGATGATTGGTGCACAGGCTCTTCAGATTCATCTTAATGCCGGTCAAGAGATTATTATGAGCGAAGGGGATCGCAATTTTAACGGTTACTTGTCTCGCATCGAAGCGATCATCAAAAAGATTGATATACCTGTTATTGTTAAGGAAGTTGGCTGTGGTATTGCCCAAGAGCAAGCTCACGCACTTGTGGGCGTTGGCGTTAACGCTATCGATGTAGGTGGCACTGGTGGTACCAATTTTTTGGCCATTGAAGCTGCACGCGGTCAGCTTACGTTGGATACAGAAATGTTATCGTGGGGAATTCCAACTGCGATTTCGGCTGTAGAAGTGGTAGCAGCAGTGGCACCCAAGGTGGATGTGGTCGTATCAGGGGGGGTTCGAACGCCGCTTGATGTTGTCAAAGCACTTGCCATTGGCGGCAAGGCAGTGGGAATTGCCGGTCCTGTATTAAAAATAATAAAACAAAAAGGACTGGAAAATGCCGTTCGGTGGTATGAAAATTTGGTTTTAGACATCAAACGATTTATGCTCTTAACTGGGGCAGCTACTATTCACGATTTGCAGTCAGTCCCGTTAGTGATTACCGGTTTCAGTCGAGAGTGGCTGAAAGCGCGTGGATTTTCCGTAGAACAATTTGCTAAACGAAAAAAATAGTAAAAGCATGGCCTCAAGGCCATGCTTTTTGCATTAATCAAGCGGCAACAGTGCAAACTAGGAGTGATGCGATAACATTAAGGCTATGAGGTGAAACAATATGATGAATTTGCCGCTCGGAATGATTCTGCTTTTAGTTGTAAGCGTGCTGGTTTTCTTTGGCTTGGCTCAACGAATTTTAGACCGCATGCGAATGACCGATAAACAAGCGTTATTATTTATTGCCGCTATTGTCGTCGGCAGTTTTATTGACATTCCCTTAATGCGTTCTCCAATGGAGATTACAGTCAATGTCGGTGGAGCAATTCTGCCTATTTTACTGAGTATTTACTTAATTGCGAAGGCGGATGAAACAGCCGAAAGAGTGCGGGCAATTATCGCTTCCCTACTAGTTGCTGTTGCCATATCGTTAGGCTCACGTTATTTGCCTTATGAGCCGGAAAACATGTTTCTTGATCCTAAACTGATATATGGCATAGCAGCCGGCCTTATTGCTTATTTGGCAGGTCGCTCACGGCGAAGTGCTTTCATCGGCGGAGTTTTGGGTGTGGTATTAAGTGATATTGTACATATTATTACACTTTCAGGGGTGGGCGTCCCTGGGACTACTGCGATTGGCGGGGCTGGGGCATTTGATGTTACCATTATTGCTGGCATTGTAGCCGTAATGATCGCAGAACTTGTCGGCGAAACCCGTGAGAAGATGCAAGGTGGTCCGGTGCTTGGTCCTAACCGGCCTGAGGGATTGTACGAGTTTAGCGATGAATTACACCCAGATAAAGAGAATGGGAGTCAGCAAGAAACGAAAAACAAAGAGCGCAATAACACCTCTGAAAAGGAGGAAAAACGTAGTGATAAATAAAGTATTTGCGACATTCCTTACGCTGTTACTTATTGCCTCAAATGCTATATGTTATGCGAATGACGGTGTAAGCGGAAATTACTCAACAGTGATCGATGAAGCCGGTAATTCAGTGTATACAACCGGTTGGACAATGCGACCAGGCGATCAAATACTTACCGGGAATAATCGCAGATATGAAGTTTTCCGTATTGAGGGAAACAACGTCTATGCCAAATTTGTAGGCGAGGTAGACTTATCTGCTTATTATCATGAAGATATCAATATACTCAATCGTTTAAGAGCATACCTTAAGTTAGGCATTGCGGAAGCCGAGGGTAATGGCAAAGTTGCCATTTACCATACACATTCTGATGAATCCTATGTACCTACAGATGGTCAAGAAAGCATCTTGGGAGCTGGCGGTATTTACAAAGTTGGCGATGCTTTTACGTCATCCCTGGAAAAACACGGAATTACAGTAATTCATTCACAGGCGAAACATGATCCGCATGATGATATGGCTTATGAACGTTCGCGGCGAACAGCTATGGATTTAATAAAAAAAGAACAACCTGACGCTATTTTTGATATACATCGCGATGCAGTGCCGCCAGAAGTATATAAAACCAATATTGACGGCCAGGATGTAAGCAAGGTCCAACTGGTTGTTGGTAAATACGGGGCTACTGGTAAGCAAATAGAGGATTACGCGCTCCAGATAAAAGCAGCCGCCGATAAACAACATCCGGGATTAATAAAAGGAATATTCTTTGCCAAGGGTGGTGACTATAACCAGGATTTACATCCACGTTCCATATTATTGGAAGTAGGGGCTCACACGAATGATCGCGAATCGGCCGAAAGGGGAATCGCCTTGTTTTCCGACGTTGTGCCTACTATTCTTGGCAAGTCTAGCACCCCTACAGGACCTAACGCTGCCGGGGAAACCGGAGCGGCTGGCAATGCCGGTTTAGGATCTGCGGCTGGCGGGGCATCAGGTGCAACTAAGTCGATAGGATGGATTCTAGGGATCTTGCTTGTTGGCAGTGCAGCATTTTTACTGCTAAGTACCGGCAGTGTAAAAGAAGCCGGTGCCAAACTGAAGAATTTTGCTTCAACGGAGTTTACTAATTTTATAGGGGCCAAAAAAAAGAAGAAAAGTAATAGCCACACCAAGTCAGAGAACCCCAAACAACCAAATGATAACGAATAATATTTTAGGCAGGCATAACCCTGCCTTTTCCTATTTATTTTGCTGTTTAGTAAAACTATTGGCAGGAAAATATGACTCCTGACGGAATAATAAAGGAGGGGGGAATACTTTGACATATAAAGGCATTATATCCAACATTAAACCGAATAGTATTGGCGAGGAAATTGGCCTTGTGCCCGGTGATTGTCTTCTAGAAGTAAATGGTGAGGCTGTTGAAGATATTATTGATCTTAGCTTTGCGCTAGCGGAGGAAGAAATTGAACTGCTGATTGAACGAACTTCAGGCGAACAGGAATTAATTGTTTTTGAAAAAGAGTATGATGAAGAGCTAGGCGTAGAATTTGAAAGTGCGGTGTTCGACAAAGTAAGGCAATGCGCCAATAAATGCATCTTTTGTTTTGTGGATCAAATGCCTGCTGGCATGAGGGATAGTCTTTACATTAAAGATGACGATTATCGTTTGTCTTTTTTATATGGAAACTTTGTTACGCTAACTAATTTGGGTCCCCGTGACCGGGAACGGATATCCAGACTGCATTTATCACCGCTTTATGTTTCCGTACATACTACCAATGGGAAGCTGCGAGAACAAATGCTCGGTGGTAAACAAGCAGGCAAAATTATGGAGCAACTTAACGATTTAGTAAAGAGGGGTATTGAACTGCATACACAGGTCGTTTTATGCCCCGGCTTTAATGATGGCAAAGAACTAGAAAAAACAATTCATGATCTTTATACCATGTACCCTTCGATTTTGTCACTGGCGATTGTACCGGTTGGTCTTACCCGTTATCGGGAACACTGTCACCCATTGACCAAATTTTCGTCGTCAGCTGCGGCAGAGGTTATAAGCCAAGTTGAAAAATGGCAAAAAAATTGCCGTAAAGAAATCAATGAGTCCTTTGTCTACTTGGCAGATGAATTTTATCTGTCTGCTGGCAAGGAAATTCCCAGTTATGAATCTTATGACGGCTTTCCTCAACTTGAAAATGGGATTGGACTTGTCCGCAATTTTCTTGCCGACTGGGAGCAGGAACAGGTAGGTACTGAAGGTTATGGTGAAGCATGTCATATCGATGTCATTTGTGGCGTTTCGGCAGAGAAGATTCTTTCACCACTATTTTCTGAATTTATAATTCCTAATTTAACAGTAAGAGTCATTGCGGTTGAAAATGAATTTTTTGGTAATGATGTGACCGTCACTGGCCTGTTGACCGGTGGTGATATTATCGAGACTTTAAAAACTTACTCAGGCCCCCGTACAGGGATTATCATTCCTGGTATTGCCCTCAGAAAGGGTGAGCATGTTTTTCTTGATAACACTACTCCGGATCAGATTGCCGCCGCATTACATGTCCCGGTTCGCACGGCTTACTTTGCCCAGGACTTAAAACAGTTACTTGCCAAATGGCGATAAAAACTAGAGAATGAAGAAATAATATGAGTTAGATTGAATAAGATACAAGGTGGTATGTAATGAGTAAACCAATTGTTGCAATTGTTGGCCGACCAAATGTCGGTAAATCAACTATATTTAATTACATAGGAAAAAACCGGTTGTCGATCGTGGAAGATATGCCTGGTGTTACCCGTGACCGCATCTATATGGACGCTGAATGGCTAGGTCGCAATTTTACCATGATTGATACCGGCGGCATAGAATTTGAAACTAATGATAAGATGCTTACAGCTATACGTAATCAAGCCAGACTGGCTATCGATGAAGCCGATGTTATCATGTTTATTGTTGATGGTAAAGTTGGTATGACAACCGCCGATGATGAAGTGGCCGCCATTTTACGCAATACCCGTAAACCGGTCCTGCTGGTGGTAAACAAGGTTGACAATATGAAAAATGAAGCCGATATTTATGAGTTTTACAATTTAGGCTTAGGCGACCCAATCGCTATTTCAGCGACTAATGCACTTAATCTGGGCGATATGCTGGACAGACTGATCGAGAACTTACCCGAGGAACATATTGAAACGGAAGAAAATGACCAAATCAAAGTAGCTGTTATCGGTCGACCTAATGTGGGTAAATCTTCACTGGTTAATGCTATTATTGGTGAGGATAGGGTAATTGTAAGCGATATTCCCGGCACAACCCGGGATGCTATTGACACTCACTTTACAAAAGACGGACAGTCCTATGTCTTAATTGATACTGCCGGCATGCGGCGTAAGGCGAAAGTCGATATGCCTGTCGAACGGTATAGTGTTATTCGTTCACTCCGGGCTGTTGATCGCTCTGATGTAGTGCTCATGGTTATTAATGCGGAAGAGGGTGTGACGGAACAAGATAAGAAAATTGCCGGTTATGCTCACGAAGCTGGTAAAGCCAGTATTATTGTAGTTAACAAATGGGATCTTATTGAAAAAGATGGTAAGACTTCGTTACGATTTACCGAAACCATCCGGGAAGAGTTAGGTTTTATGCAGTATTCTCCCGTACTATTTACTTCGGCACTTACTAAGCAGCGCGTACAGCGGGTTACTGAACTTGTCAAATATGTAGCTGATCAACATGTAATGAGGGTGGCTACAAGTGTATTGAATCAAGTTATTGAAGATGCAACAGCCATAAATCCGCCTCCTTCCGACCGGGGACGGCGTCTTAAAATTTATTTTACTACTCAGCCTGATGTTAAACCGCCTACTTTTATTTTCTTTGTTAATGATCCGGAAATTATGCATTTTTCCTATTTGCGCTTTTTAGAAAATAAATTGAGAGAAGCATTCGGATTTGAGGGAACTCCACTCAAGCTGGTCGTTCGCGGTCGTAAAGAGAAAGATGAATAAAAAATTGGGGGGAGAGGAGAATGGAGTTTTTATTGGTAATTGTCGCCAGCTACTTGATTGGATCAATTCCGAATGGATTGATTATTGGTCAGACTTTCTATAAAACTGATTTAAGGCAGTTTGGCAGTAAAAATATTGGCGCAACCAACGCCTATCGGACACTAGGTCCCGGACCAGCATTCTGGGTATTTTTATCAGACGCATTAAAAGGAGTAGTCGGAGTCTTGATTGGTCAATATATTGGCGGTAGCGCACTGGCTGAAGTAGCAGGCGGAATTGGAGCCATTGCCGGCCATAACTGGTCAGTCTTTTTGAAATTTAAAGGCGGCCGGGGCGTAGCTACCGGTTTAGGCGTAGTTGCCATGCTTTCGCCGAAAGTTACCTTGATTGTATTTATTATCTGGGCATTTATTGTATATTTTACCCGTTATGTTTCACTTGCTTCTATTGTCGCAGCCGCTTTCGTTCCCATCACTATGTGGATACTTAACGCCAGACAGGAATTTTATTATTTTGGTATGTTAGCTGCTTTGTTTGTCATTGCAAGACACCGACCCAATATTGAACGACTGCTTGCAGGAACAGAAGCAAAAATTAAAGCCGGCGGTAAACCTGAAACCGGCTCTCCGAAAGAGAAGTGACTAATTACAAATGCATATAGCCGTTATTGGCGCGGGAAGCTGGGGGACGGCCATAACCGCTGTATTAGGTCAAAAGCACCATTCAGTTAGGCTATGGGTACGCTCACCAGAATTATCCCGACAAATCCAGGTTAGTCGTGAAAATGCAAATTATCTGCCTGGCTGTAAATTGCCTCAATCTGTTCTTATTACTCCCGATCTAAAAGAAGCTGCTGCAGGAGCTTCACTCATTGTGCTGGCAACCCCGTCACACGCTGTAAGGCAAACCGTCGCAAAGCTATCTTCTTATGTTAGTCCTGAAACGATTCTGGTTAACGTGGCTAAAGGGCTGGAACTGTCAAGCTTAAAACGATTATCTGAAACCATTGTGGAAGAGTTGCCGGCAATAGCCAACCAAATCGCTATATTATCCGGCCCCAATCATGCGGAAGAAGTAGCGTTAGCTTACCCAACCGCTACGGTTGTGGCTGCCAAATCACGCAAAGTAGCAGAATATATTCAAGATGCATTTATGCAACCCTATTTCCGCGTTTATACTAACCCGGACATAATTGGCGTGGAACTGGCCGGAGCACTTAAAAATATTATCGCCTTAGGAGCCGGTATTGCGGACGGGTTAGGCTTCGGCGACAATGCTAAATCCGCACTGATGACACGCGGCCTGGCTGAAATTGCCCGCTTAGGTATTTCTATGGGAGCCAACCCTTTGACTTTTGCGGGGTTAGCAGGTATTGGCGACTTAATTGCTACCTGTACTAGCAGCCATAGCCGTAACCGGCGGGCCGGGCTTATGTTAGCCTCGGGCAAATCAGTCAATGAAATTCAAACCGAAACATCCATGGTGGTTGAGGGCATCCGGGCTACAAAAGCCGCCTATCAACTAGCGGTTAAGCAAGGCATAGATATGCCGATCACCAATCAGATTTACCAAGTTCTCTACCAGAATAAATCTCCCAAAGACGCTGTTTTTGAATTAATGACCAGAAGCCGCACCCATGAAGTTGAGGAAGTCGCCCTTCATAATTCTAGTTGGGATTAAATAAACTTGGCATAAAAAAGTATGGTAGCTAATAAAGTATTGTAGATTACTTTTTAGTTACCATACTTTTATTTTTGTAATATTTGGCTTGGCCTGTCATATATTTATAATGACAATTACCGTAATCAGGGAGGGAGACGCCAGATGGAAAAATTCGACCTGTTTAGAGATATTGCCGAACGCACTGGTGGAGATATTTATATTGGTGTAGTCGGTCCGGTCCGCACGGGTAAATCAACATTTATTAAACGTTTTATGGAGACAATGGTACTGCCTAATATCATCAATCCCCATGATAAAGAACGTGCCAAAGATGAGTTGCCGCAAAGCGCCGGTGGCAAAACCATCATGACAACCGAACCTAAATTTATCCCAAATGAAGCAGTTGAAATCAATGTTAAAGATAACGTGAACGTCAGGGTGCGGGTTGTCGATTGTGTTGGCTACACGGTAGATGGTGCGTTGGGCTATGAAGAAGCAGAAGGTCCTCGCATGGTGCTCACACCCTGGTTCGAGAATGAAATTCCGTTCCAGGAAGCGGCTGAAGTAGGCACTCGCAAGGTAATTACAGAACATTCAACAATTGGCCTGGTCATTACAACAGACGGTACAGTAACCGATTTGCCAAGAGATAAATATATTCCGGCAGAAGACCGGGTCATTAGTGAACTTAAAGAGTTACAAAAACCATTTCTCGTTATTTTGAATACAGGCAAGCCGAACTCGAAAGACACACGGGAGTTGGTTGCAAAATTAGAAGGTACATATGATGTACCGGTAATTCCGGTAGATTGTGCTCAATTATCTCATGACGACATTTATGGAATTTTGCAAGAGGTACTTTATGAGTTCCCGGTTAAAGAAGTCAATATTACTTTACCCAAGTGGGTTGAAGAACTTGAAAAAGATTATTGGTTACGCCAAAAATTTGAGAGTGCGGTTAGTGATGTAGTTCAATATATTCGCCGTTTACGGGATATTGACCGAGCGATTGACGATTTGTCGGGTTATGACTTTGTAGCCGACGTAATTCTTCATGACATGGATCTTGGCAGCGGTATAGCGGTTATCGAAATGACGGCACGCTCAGATCTTTTTTATAGTGTTCTTGAAGAACTTACTGGCTTTACCATCACCGGCGAGCATCATTTGTTGCGGCTTATGAAAGACTTGGCAGTGGCCAAGCGGCAATATGACAAAATATCAGCTGCACTCGAAGATGTGGAACAATCCGGCTATGGCATTGTACCGCCACAGCTTGATGAAATGGTATTGGAAGAACCGGAGATTATTCGTACCGGTAATCGATTTGGTGTAAAATTAAAAGCCTCAGCGCCTTCACTGCATATTATCCGCACAGACGTACAAGCTGAAATCTCGCCTATCATTGGTACTGAAAAACAAAGTGAGGAACTTATTCAATACCTAATGCGTGAATTTGAAGGTGAACCGGAAAAAATCTGGCGCACAAACTTATTTGGAAAATCGTTAAATGAACTTGTTCGCGAAGGCATTCAAAATAAATTAACAGGAATGCCGGAAAATGCACAAATGAAATTGAAAGATACTTTGCAAAAAATTGTTAATGATGGCAGTGGCGGATTAATATGCATTATTTTTTAGATAAATCAATATATTATTTAATAATAGCGGTCAGTCTGTACAGGACTGACTAATTTTTTTGTATTTTAACTTGTATAGTTTGGTGTTTTGATGATATAATGTCTACCATATAGAGATATCCATCCGTAACAGCAGTACCGAGGAGGGGAATTATGGTTACAGGACAAAAAGCTATATTTTATCTAGTTCGCGAGGAAATATTACCCGAAGCGATCAAAAAAACTATTAAAGTTAAGGAACTATTAAAACGTGGTGAGGCACGAACAATCAATGAAGCAGTAGAAAAAATGGAATTAAGCCGTAGTGCTTATTATAAATATAAGGACTATGTATTTCCTTTTTATGAAGCAAGTAAAGAAAAGATTGTAACAATTGCTTTGCTGCTTGAACATAAGTCAGGCGTATTATCAAGGGTTCTGAACACCGTCGCCAATGAGCATGGCAGTGTATTAACCATCAACCAAGGCATTCCGCTGCAGGGAGTGGCTAATGCGACAATTTCCATTGAAACTGCCGATTTATCTATAGATTTGGAAGCTATGCTTGATAAATTAAGAATGATAGATGGTGTAAAGCGACTGGAAGTCTTAGGGCAAGCTTAGGAGGCGAAAAATGAGTGCGATTAACATTGCTTTACTGGGAATGGGTACGGTAGGTACCGGAATTGTCAAAGTATTAACCAATAATGCTCATAGTATTGCGCAAAAAGTGGGAGCGCCGGTTACCATAAAAAAAATATTAGTAAAAAATCCTGGAAAAGCTAGAAATGTTACGACAGATGCTAAGCTGGTCACTGACTTTGAAGAAATCCTAAGTGATCCTGATATTAAGCTTGTGGCAGAGGTCATGGGAGGCGAAGTTCCTGCCAAAGATTATATGCTTGCCGCCTTAAATGCCGGCAAGCATGTTGTTACTGCCAACAAAGATGTTGTTGCCAAATATGGCCGCGAACTATTTGAAGCAGCCGAGAAAAGTCATGCCGATTTTCTGTTTGAGGCTAGTGTGGGCGGTGGCATTCCCATTATCCGCCCTCTTAAGCAATGTTTAGCCGCTAATAAAATAACGGAAATCATGGGCATCGTCAATGGCACTACCAATTACATGCTCACTAAAATGACTAATGACAGGATGGATTATGCAGAGGTATTAGCGGAAGCACAAGCGAAAGGCTACGCAGAATCCGATCCGACAGCAGACGTCGGTGGTTTTGACGCTGCCCGCAAAATTGCTATTTTAGCATCAATCGGTTTTGGCGCCCGGGTAACAGTGAATGATGTTTATATTGAGGGCATTACAAACATTTCTATTGAAGATATTGAGTATGCTAAAGAACTCGGCTTTATTATCAAATTATTGGCAGTTGCCAAACAGGATGATCACGGTATTAATGTCCGCGTACATCCGGCATTTGTATCCGTTAATCACCCTCTAGCCGCAGTTAATGACGTATTTAATGCAATCTTTGTTAAAGGCGATGCTGTAGGCGAAACTATGTTTTACGGGCGTGGCGCAGGCGAATTGCCCACGGCCAGCGCAGTAGCTGCCGATATTATTGATGTGGCCCGGGATATTCGCCACAATGTCAGTAGCCAAATTCTCTGTACCTGTTTTGATCAAAAACCGATTTACCCTGTAAGTAAGACGGAATCACCTTATTACATCCGGCTGCTGGTCGAAGACAAACCCGGTGTGTTGGCCGCTATTGCAGGGGCCTTTGGCGCTCAGCAGGTTAGTTTGCATTCCGTTATTCAAAAACGAAAAGTTGAGCATTCTACTGAACTGGTTCTTATTACCTATCGAGTATCCGACGAAAGTATTCGTCTGGCTATGAGTACCTTATTAGGTATGTCCATAGTAAGTAAGGTTGGAAATGTTATAAGGGTGGAAGCCGAACAAATTTCATAAGGTCAAAAGGTGGCGATAACATGGCAAATTCTATAAAAGTTCGCGTACCGGGAACAACTGCCAATTGTGGCCCGGGATTTGACGCAGTAGGTATAGCATGTACAATATACAATGACCTTGAGCTTACCTTGTGTGACCAAAATGGTATATCCCTAAAAGTTAAGGGTGAAGGGGCCGGGTACATTCCTGCTGATGAATCCAACGTTGTTGTTAGGGCCGTTAAAATGGTATTAAATAAAACCGGTCATCAAGCCAAAGGTTTACAGCTTAACATGGTTAATCATATTCCGCTTGCGAGGGGGCTTGGCAGTAGTGCGGCCGCTATTGTCGGTGGATTAGTGGCTGCGAATGAGCTTACGGGCAGGCATTTCAGTAAAGAGGAATTATTAGAGATGGCAACGGCTATTGAGGGTCACCCTGATAATGTTGCACCAGCTATTTTGGGCGGTATTACTGTTAGCATTATGGAATGTGGCAAAGTCAAATATTTGCGTTTTTTGCCACCTGTAGATTTTTTAATGGTGGCGGTAATTCCGGAATTTAATCTTTCGACTAGAGCAGCCCGCAAAGTCTTACCGCAAACAGTACCTTTTCCGGATGCCGTATTTAATGTAAGCCGGACGGCACTGTTAATTGGCGCCTTATGTACCGGTGAGTTAAAGCTATTGTTGCCCGCACTTGAAGATAAGTTGCATCAACCATATCGGGAACCGCTTATTCCCGGCATGACACAGGTTTTAGCGGCAGCCCGTCAAGCTGGGGCACTGGGTTCAGCGTTGAGTGGTGCCGGTCCCTGTCTATTGGCCTTTGCTAATGAGAACGCTGATGAAATTGGGAAAGCTATGGTTCAAGCTTTTAATGTCAACAAAGTGAAAGCAAAATATCAAATTTTACAGATTGACCGGCAAGGTGCTATCATTTTATCATAAGTTAATATTATATTATCCAATAATGTAAAAAGAAACCCGTTTGCACAATATGCAAACGGGTTTCTTTTTACATAGTTATTGCAGTATTTGGCACAATATAAAAGTCTTATAAATTTTAATTCCGTTTTTGAAAGGGGGGAACTGTGTGTCCGATCCTTATGCCCGCAATATGTTTGGCACTTTTAATCCTTATTATGCCAAACAACCTGTTATCGGCAGGCTGGTAGTGGTTTTGGACGGAACCTATGAGAACCGTGGAATGGAACTCATTAAACCGCCTTCACGCGCCTTACGGCAAACGGAAATTCATGAATTAATAATAACCAATGAGGATACTCAGCCAGGAAGCAAGGTAAACAGTATCGCCTATATTGGCTTTTTTGAAGTAGTACAAGGTGGTGTCATAATTGTGGGCGATCAAGTTAAAATTGATGGTAAAAGGATTGGCAAAATTGCCGGTTATGACGAAACTCACATGCTCAATCACCTAAATATCGTTATGAATGGGAACAAAATATCCGGGAAAGATTTTCATTTATCGGTTGCCGATGAGGTTGTAATTGGTTAACACTCTATAACTACAGGAGGGATTAACTTTGAGTTATGAAGCAAAAGTAAAAGAACTAGGTATTACGATACCAGATGCCCCTAAGCCGGTTGCAGCCTACGTTGCAGCTGTCAGAGACGGAAACTATGTGTATACGTCCGGGCAAATCCCCTTTGTCGCTGGTGAATTAAAATTTAAAGGGAAACTTGGCAAAGATTTGTCTGTTGAACAAGGTTACGAAGCCGCAAAAACTTGTGCCATAAATTGCTTGGCGGCTATTAAAGGGCAAATTGAATCACTTGATAATATTGAAAAAGTTGTAAAAATCGTTGGCTTTGTCAGCAGTTCCCCAGAATTTTATGACCAGCCTAAGGTAATTAATGGGGCATCGGAATTAGTTGGTTCGATTTTCGGCAAAACAGGTGAACATGCACGTTCTGCAGTCGGTGTGGCCGAACTGCCACTCAACGCCGCTGTCGAAGTGGAAATGGTTGTCAAGGTGAAGTAATTGCTTTCAAATATCATCTTTTCGTTTATTATCCAAACATACATAATTATTAACAGGGAGGCAATCACATGTCAGCTCACAAATTTAAGTTTCAAATGTATCGCTCTCTCCAACAAAATATTCCCAATATCTATGCAGACGCCCGCAAAGCCGCTGACGAAATTAATATACCCAAAGAGCTTAGAGGCAAGTTTGGCTTGACTGGTGCTATCTCCGGCTGTCCGGCTCCTCTTCGCGATGATATTATGGAATTTAGTGAACATGGTGCCAAAGAAGTAATTCCACTTGCTAAGCTCGTGGATGAGATTCGTGAACTAGTTAAATCCGTGTATGGTGACGAATATGATGCCTGTCCTGTTACTACTTGCGAAGCAGGATTATGGGTGACTTTTGACAGTTTGTTTAGCCCACCGATGATGGGGCGCGGTGATAACTATCGGGCACGTTATATCGCGCCTTATGAAAAGCATCTTCATCATCAAGGGTCATATGGCCGTCCTTTTCCAGCCCGGTATAAGGATGTATTAGCCGATCGTGGCAGTACTGCCGGCGAATTGGGCTTTTACGGCAAACGCCAAAATAACCTTGATACCATTATCGTACCGTTGGCGGGTGCCCGTTATGATGTTCATGGAATTAAATACCATCCTGTACCTCTTCTGACTGATGTTGATCCTGACGAATCGTTAGATATCTTAACTGAGCATGCCAGTATTCATGCCCCGTTTTTGACAGGCATTACCAGTCTTGGTTATGAAACTCCCGGTTATGGCTATGCCGTAAAAGATGAAGAGGGGACGCCAATTCTGCAAAAATATCTGGCTGACCTGGCTCATTCCTATGATATTCCCTATGTCATTGACAATGCCTGGGGCCTTCCATTCGTAGGGTGCAATCCGCTAAAGAATGGTGCCGACGTCATTATTTACAGCATGGACAAGGCTACAGGTTCCGCTACCAGTGGCCTTATTATCGGTAAAGAAGAATTTTTGGTGCCTATTCGCCGCGCTATGGGCGTACATGGTGACCGCTATGGTACTACTGCATCCTATGGCAAGGCTGCATATGTAGCTTTTGATCCGGGGAAAGAGGCTCTCCTGACTCAAATTCAGGCTCTTAAGGTATTGCGAGATAATCCGAAAGTATTAACTAAGCCAGTCGATGTTTTGGAAAATATTATTAAAGAAGAATTTGCCAACATTAATCTCCCCGCTCACCTCAAAGATGGCATACTGATTTCCAAATCCTATAATTCAACTGCTGTTGAAATTAACTATGAAAAAACTTGGTCTAATGGTGAGCTTGGTATTCCTATCTTCTCAATTGAGGATATGTATGCCGGCAGCAATATTTTCCAGACTGGTATGGCACAAATGGGAGTAATCCCGACTGTAGCCTATGATGGAAACATTTATGTGTCTACAGGTTTAGCCACTACCGATAATAAAGGTCGTCTGCTTGAGGACGTAACCCGTTATGCCATAAAAGCCCTAGTACGCCTTATTGAAATAACGTGCAAGTACGCAGGTATTGCCTAAACAATTAACAGGAGGTAAACATCATGGCCAGAGTAGTTGTCATCGGTGGCGGATGGGCCGGCTGCAGTGCAGCCGTGTCCGCCAAAAAAGCCGGTGCGGCTGAAGTTATTTTGCTTGAACGGGCAGATATGCTTCTCGGCACAGGATTGGTCGGCGGTATTATGCGTAATAATGGCCGCTTTACGGCCACCGAAGAAGCGGTTGCCATGGGCGGCGGCGATATTTTTGCAGCGGTTGATCAGGTCGCCCGTCATAAGAATATAGAGTTTCCCGGTCATAAACATGTAACCCTTTATGATGTTGCTCATGTTGAGCCCGCTATTAGAAAAGTTCTGGAACGCTTTAGTGTTCAATATAACCTAATGGCCAGAGTACGCGATATTACCATGGAGGGGCAGAAGATTAAATCAGTTATTACTGATCAAGACGATGAGGTATATGGCGACGTATTTATTGAGGCCACCGGTACTGCCGGTCCTCAAGGCCAATGCAGTAAATACGGCAATGGTTGCGTCATGTGCATTATCCGCTGTCCCTCGTTTGGTCCGAGAATAAGTATTGCTGCGCGTGCGGGTGTTCAGGAGATGATTGGCAAAAAGGCAGACGGCAGCTTAGGAGCAATGAGCGGTTCTTGTAAACTCCACAAAGAATCATTAAGTAAAGCTATTGTCACAGAACTCAACAGCAAAGGCGTAGCCGTTATTCCTATTCCCGAAGAGCTTAAGAAGGCTGAATCTTTATCGATAAAAGCCTGTCAGCAATACGCCCTGAAAGAATTTGCCGACAATATAATACTACTTGATACGGGGCATGCTAAACTTATGTCGCCATTCTATCCTTTAGATAAGTTGCGTAAAATACCGGGATTTGAGAATGCCCGCTATGAAGATCCCTATGCTGGCGGTGTGGGTAACTCCATGCGTTTTACCGCGCTATCACCGCGTGATAACGCCCTTAAAGTCCAGGGGGTTGATAACCTATTTTGCGGCGGTGAAAAAGCCGGTCTTCTTGTAGGACATACCGAGGCTATTGTTACAGGTACTTTGGCAGGTCATAACGCCGTTCGTTCTACGCTTGGTAAAGAAATGCTGGTATTGCCCGAAGCATTAGCCATTGGTGATGCAATTGCCCATGTTAGGGAACAGATGCAAACAGAAGAAGGGTTAAAACTTAAATATACCTTTTCCGGAGCTCAGTATTTCAAACGTATGCAAGAAAAAGGTCTGTATACCACAGATGTACAGGCTATTAAAGACCGTGTGGAAAAAGCTGGCTTAACTGGCGTATTTTCTCGCCCAGTCTAAGGAGGTAGCAAGATGTCGGTAACTTTGACAACAGCACATTGGCTGTTTCTCTTTTGGGTCGCTGTGGTTATCATCGTCATGGGATTCCGTAAAGATCCGCTGATCCCTTGTCTCTTAGGCCTGCTAACAGTAAGCTGGCTTTTCAAAAATAGCTTTCTTGGCGGTATTACCAGCGTATATAATGCGCTCATTGTTGCGGGAAATGAGTTTTGGGGGATAATTGTTATTATCTCTCTTATTGTATCCTTATCGAAACTATTGAGTGAGACAGGAGCCGACTACCTGGTTATGAGTCCTGCGGCACGCCTGATGATTAATGCCGATATTGCTTTCTGGGTAATTGGCATTGCGATGATGGTGGCTTCCTGGTTCTTTTGGCCGTCACCGGCTACCGCGCTAATCGGTGCAATTATGTTTCCGGTAGCAGTACGAGCAGGACTTCCCGCGATTGGTGCTGCTATGAGCATGAATTTATTTGGCCACGGTATTGCGCTTTCAACAGATTATATTATCCAAGGTGCCCCCACAATTACTGCTAAAGCTGCCGGATTTGCCGACCCTTCTCCAGTTATCCAGGCAAGCATACCACTAGCACTGACAATGGGGCTTGTTGCCACAATTGCAGCCTATATTATTATAAAGAAGGATATTCGCAGCAATCCTGAACGTATTGCTGCCGAACGTGAGACCATAATAGGCAAAGAAATCAAAAGAGAATTGACCGGTGTATCGTATTTCCTGGCCGTAGTTACCCCGTTGGCTTTTGCTCTTGATGTAGCCGCTATGTGGGTTCTGCAACTCCGGGGCGGCGATGCTACAGCCTTGTTAGGCGGTACAGCGGTACTCATACTGGCGGTAGGTACCATACTCAAGTATGGGTGGGAAGGTCTAGAAAAAATTACTGATTTTATTCGGGACGGCTTTATGTTTGGCATAAAAATTTTTGCTCCTGTTGTTATTATTGGCGGATTCTTCTTTCTTGGCAAAGGAGAATTGGCCCAGAGTATTTTAAGTGATAAAGCAGCGACAGGCTTTCTCGAAGATTTTGGTGTGGCATTATCCCAGACTGTACCGCTCAACAAAGTATTCGTTGCTTTAGTCAGTTTGGCAACAGGAATTGTTGTCGGCCTGGACGGTTCGGGTTTTTCGCCTTTACCACTGGTTGGCAGTGTTGCCGCCACCTTTGGTAAAGCCGGTTTTGACACAGCTACCCTGGCGGCACTTGGGCAAATAGCTGGTGTATGGACAGGCGGTGGCACTATTATCCCTTGGGGATTGATTCCAGTTGCCGCGATTACCGGTGTCAACCCAATTGATCTTGCCCGTCGAAATTTTATTCCTGTTGTGTTAGGATTTGCCGCTACTACGATCGTGGCAATACTCCTCATGTAAAGAATAATAATAACACGGGATAACCAGGCGGCAGCAAAGAAGGTGATACGGAGATATCATCTTTTATGCTATCTGGGGATAGGAGGTAAAAAGTTTATGCGGCCATTAGAGCAAGTTATGGATGCACTTGATGTCGAAACTTTTTTCGTTTGTGATAATGAGCAGCAAGGGCGCAGTTTAATGCTGGAACTGCTTAGACAATGGGGATTATCTGATATTGACGTAGTGTTTGCTCAACATATGGGACCGGGAATTCGCGTGAGAGGAAGGGCCTATATATATCGTCCGGCAGACAGATATAGTTGGATTCTTCCTGATTCTGAACGGAAATAGAGGCATAGAACCATGAAAAAAGTACTTTTGGCGCCTATCGATCCAGTACATGACATCGGCTTAAAAATGATAGCTCGAGGATTAGAGCAAGCAGGACATCAAGCTATATTATTGCAGCCAGATCTACCTGTTGAAGAAATAATTCAAAAAATTCTTCATGATCATGAGGTTGAAATATTGCTTCTTAGCCGTACGCTTGGCTACGGGGTAGGGGAACTGCTGGCACGTTTTATTGATCTTACTGATGCCGTCGGCATAAGAGAACGTGTCAAAATTGGTATTGGCGGGATGGCCATTCGCCCTGAATTGGCAGCAGAGCTTGGTTTTGATGCGGGGTTTGGACCAGGAACTACTGTAGAAGAGGTTATCTGTTTTGTAGAGGATCGTGAATATAAACCGGACCTAATACGTACCAAGAAAATCAAAAAAGATATGACAGCAAGTTATGATTATCATTATGGGTCAGCTGTAATTGGCAGCAAACTTAGCAAAATATCAGACATAATAATAGAATGGGTTAAAAATAAAACTTCCCCTGGCGTTGAACGCGGTCGCATCCGTGATGAATACTGGGATGTTGAACGTTGGCGTGACCGTCTTGGCAATGGCGATCTTGATAAATATTATTCCGGCTTTTGTAGTGAATTACCGCAAAAATTTTATAAAACAGGTGAGTTACATCCCAAAACCAGACGCTTTACCAAAGATGAAGTCATTGGCCTCGAAAAATACCTTGAAGAAACTAAAGCTCGTATGTCTGTTCTTAAGTTACAGCATACCAGGCAAAAACCTTTGGTATTTAATCAATATGGTACAGGCTGTCCCTTTATGGATATTGCCCATATTCTGGCTAGCGAGGCCTGGGGTGCCGATGGAGTCGTTCACTTCGATCCATCATGGGGAGCTAGAACCGAAGGGTTTCTTGATGGCTTTTTGACGCATCAGGAAGATGGTACAGTAATAACTCCTGCCAATCTTAATCGAATTTGGCTGGCCTTGGAAAATTCAACGCTGTGGCAAATTCGTGCCCATCGTGGCTTAAATACTCCAGAAACTGTAGTAATGGCAGGTAAAATTGGCGCCGACTTAACTAAGATTAATATCTGTTATGGCTCGCTTGGCGCCGGTACTGACCCCGAACGTATGACGGTAGATGGTTATCATTCCATTCAGTATGCCCAAAAATATAATCTACCCTTTGACATCGTTACCAATGAAGAGTTGGCAGGTGTGCCTGCTCATAAAGCTTTTGCAGGCATGTTAATTGTGACTGATTTGGCTATAAAACTTGGTGCAAAGCCCATTTTACAACCCTTGTTCGCTTATTCACCTGAAGTTATGATCAATGATCTCATGGATGATAACTATGTTAACTTTAATGCCGCCAAAATTTATGCACTTAGAAAAATCATTAATGCGCCGGTCTGGCCGGGTGCACCTATCGGGTTTCTGACACATACCGAAGACCGCGTCCAATCAGCTATGACAACCACCCTACATGCATGTCTTGCCATGTCACTAGGCGTAGATGCTATTTCAATAGCTTCTACTGATGAAGCCTACTCCGGCGGACCCATTTCTGTACCTGCTAAAATTGATACCCTTCGGGCAGTTCAGGATGGATTCCGTTTCTTCGGCCACGCTAATATTACGCCTACAGAAAAAGCACACCTTTATGCTGAGCAAATTGTTAACGGTATCGATGATGTACTTGACAAAGTCATTGCCGAAGGTGATTTTGTTGCTGCTATTCATAAAGGTATTTTAGGCAGTAGAGAAGAAGGGGCATATCCGGGACGAATCGGCAAGGATACGGTTAAGCAAAAAAAGTGAAGTTTCCATAAAAATATTAGTAATAAGTGTTGACATCTCTAGCTAAATTGGGTACAATAAACGTTGTCAGTTAGGCAAGGGTATTAGAGTCTGCTGGTTAAAGATAAGATCGGGGCGTAGCTCAGTTTGGTAGAGCGCTACCTTGGGGTGGTAGAGGCCGCACGTTCAAGTCGTGTCGCTCCGACCAGTAAAAAGCTAGTAAATCTGCAGGTTTTAGAAACCTGCAGATTTTTGCTTTATATACCGTGGTCCTTTCCATCTTGGCGGGTGCTCAGAATTGCTAACGTGCTGGGCTATGAAATAGTTTGGAAAAAGAAAGAATCTAGCAGTAGCCGGGTAGGAGGAGACAAAAATGGGGAAAGTTGCAAAATGTATGAAATGTGGAAAAGTATTTAATACCGAGGGAGCAATATTGAAACCAATAGGCGACGGTGGATATTTAGAATGTTGTCCTAAATGCGGCAGTACTAATGTCTATTATATGGACTACTTCCCAAGTGATGAGGATAGCTCATGGAAAAATTTTTAATATTCTCCTGAAGTCTTATCGAATTCGCAAATTAGCGAGTCAATGTAAGCTTTTGCTCTATTATTTTGAGAATTGGTTTGAGTAGACGGTGAACCGCTGAGCGTGTAAGCTAGGTTTACAATTTTTTTCATTGTGGCGGTCAGTTTCATTTGCGGGAAACCTTCGACGTTACCCGATAATGATATTTGATCACCATTAACATTGCCGGTTAAAGTGAGTTTGAATGAATTTATGTCGCCGAATACTGAAGTTATGGCACGATTATGTTTGGTAATGGTAATAACAGCGCTGGCTGAACTTCCTGATATTGTACATTTACCGAGATAATAATATCCCATATCGCCACCAACAACCTGATCGCCGTCAAGCATAACGACCCTTGAACCAAAATCCTTCATGTCTGATTCGAATTTGATGGACCAAAGTGATTTAGTCATAGGAATTCCTTCTTTCTTTAGTCTTGTTTTATAGAGTTCTTAGAATAATTATTAATTCCTGCAAATTAACGGAATTTTCCACATGGACTTCCAATATTATTTTGTGTTTTAGAAATTATTTTCCTTTTACCAGATGGTATGATAAAAACGGTAAAAGGCGATAACTTAATTTTTAGAAAAATATCCGGCTGGCAGGTGCGATTATGATGGCAAATCAAATAACTGTTCTTATATGTTAATCAAAATTATTAATTAGTTGTAAATAACCAGGGAGGAAATAGACGTTAAACTCTCCTTATTTTCATTTAATACAGGGACAAAGATATTTCAAGCTTCTGGGGTAAATCCCAGAAGCCTACTTTTATTTCCCTTTGTATTGTGATTTTTAGTGTTTAGCTCCAATTAAAATAACTGCCTAAACCGGAGTTCAGAGTATATAGACAAAACCCGCTCCTAAGCCTCTCGGCACTGAAGCGGGTTTTGTCTATTACTCTGGGCCCCAGACTATTCATTAACCTGGCTTTGGATTTATTTACGGCTTTACTGTTTGTAGTAATCTGCATTACGGTTCTCTGAATATTCTTCGTCGCTTTGTAATTCATAGATATAAACTAAACGATCTCACAATATAGGCGGCTAAAAATTTCGTTAAGTCGTTTGATCCATTTGTTTAATAATATTAAATACCTGCTGATAAAGATTTACAATTGCTGTTGCGTTAAGTGATAGCTGCGTGTTAGTTACAGCTGCCGCAATGATCTGTGTGGTTAATGTGGCAATTTGTTGATTATCCATCTTTGAGCCTCCCTCTGCATAGGTTCTAATCAATCAAATTCTTGCTCGTTTTGTTGATCAGGGCGACAAAATCCAATTGGAGCTTTCGGCTTTTCAGGATTTTGTCTTTTAACAGCAACCATCAAAAAACTGATCTGATTTACATGTTGTAACAACTGAACAGTAGAACCATCAGGCAATATACCTTCAAACCAAATAATACTGGGGTCCATATACCCTAAGCGCAAAACGCTGAATTGAATTGATTGTCCAAAGCTAACTAATTGCATACCAACTTCGTGCTCATGATCAAGTGACATGTCAAATAATTTAATTCTTTGAACAAGTTGACTGAATATATTCTTTGCAGTATAAGGCTCATATAATTTTTTCATTGCCTCTTTTGCTAAAGGCGTTCGTGATAATGTTGGGGGTGTCGTCGTTGTCAAATTAAAATCCATAGTTTCACCACCTTATGTGTCTGTTAGTTTATTATACGGTTTATGTAATAAGGAGGTGAAAAGTTATAACGAAGGAGTGCCGCACAAGCTGCGGATAATAAATTGTTTAATGTAAAATATTTCCAGGAAATAAAACGTATACTTATATAGAATATTATAAAGCAGGGTTAAATAACAGCTAATGTGTCAACCGTAAGAAAAAAACAGTTCAATTGCGAAAACAATTGAACTGGAAAATTGTTGATTTTTAAGTTACCTAGTATCGAAAAGCCCCAAGAACTACTTATTCTCAAGTTTGTCAATGATTTTTGATAATGCCAAAATCATTGTTCTATCAGCAATTTTGCATCTGTTGAGCGAGTCACCACCTTTGTAACACAGCTTATAAACTGTCCCAGTATGGATTTTTTCGCATATTTTAATCATATCACAGTCGTTAGATGATTTAGTAAATAGCATGTCCAATAGTATCACCTCCTTTTAGGTGATACTTCGATGGAATCCAAAAATTTCCTTGTAATGATTTGTAAAAAAGGTAAATGTTACGCTGCCTGAGCCAAATACAGATAGGGGAGGGCAACAACTGTATGAAAAATCAAAGCGATTGGATCTGCATTAATCATGACTTCTAATCATACAATGAAGTACAAGCAGTGATTAGGAGGAGATTCGATGATTAAGAAAGTGGCTGTAATGGGTTTAATGATTTTATTAGCCATAGCAAGTTATGGTAATTCGGAACCGCCTAAGGGACACTTAGTCAGTGAGTTTTATATTGTAAAATCCGGTGATACCTTAGATGAGATAGCCAGCAAGTTTATTGCAAAATCTAGTGTTCGTCGTGACATTCGTGAATTTCGTGAAGGAATCATTGAATTGAATTATGACAAAGTTTTTAAGGACAGGTATCCATACGGCACGATTTATGCCGGAGATCATCTGCAAATAAATTACTGGGAAGAGGACTGACGGTGAAAAAGCGCGCAGCCTGAAATTGCAATAGCAGTAATCGTTGCCTATGCATATTCTAGAAGACATGATATTAAACATGGCTAAAGGAACCTGTCAATAGAACGTATAAGGCTTGAAAAATAAGGTGAAACTATAATATTGCGTGAGTTACAATCGCTCATTATTATGAAAAAATTTAGAATCCAATTAATAAGATTGCCGCATTACTGTTAAAGATATGTATAGGTCCCGAATGAAGCTAAAATTGTATACTAGGTTAAACGAGTCATTGATTTATCAAGTGATTCAGTGTTCGTTGGGCAGTTATAAAATTTTTTTAGAAATTCTGCTGTTATAAATAGGAATAATATCTCATAGCTATAAATTTTTTTACGTGCTAAAATACTATATTAAGAGCTACTTGGGAAAAGTAAACGATAAAATTTCAGAAGGTGTATTTATTATGAAACAAATTGAAGAAGTTCTAAAATTAATGCACGAATATAAAACCCGGAACAATAAACCACTTACGTTAATAAAAATGTCGCATAAAACCTTTGCCGAAATACGTAATGAATTTTCTGTAACATCTGGTAGTAGGAATCCCGAATTTAATGGCGCAACTATTGAATTTTGTACTGAAATGGAGGAAAACGACTTTTATCGAAAGATACTATAATGTTACGAAGAATTTATGATTATAAGGTTTATTGCATATCTTGAAAATTGCCCAAATATATACAACGTGCTAAAGAATTTTACAGGCGGGTGGTGTGTTGGCAAAAGCGGAAGTCAGACGCCAGTGGGGGAGCGTTGTCAATACATACCCGCCTGTGCTTGTAAACTTCTTTAATACGGAATATATAGATGAGAAAAAATTATTAACGAAATTAAAAAAATTCAAATATATTTATTTTTAGCCCCTTTATTGGGCTCTCTTTTTTTGTCCAGAAACAGGCAATTGCTAGGTGGATCTGTTCTATTTACCAAACAATTGTTCTGTATTATAATATACATAGCACTTAAAGAAAGCTGGTGTTGACTATGTGTAATCAAAAAGAGTTATGGAAAGACATCGAGTATTTACAGGAAAAAATGCGAAAAACTATAAGAAGCAAAGGTGTTAATTCACCTGAAGCAAAGCGTGCAATTTTAATGTTTAGAAATAAAATGAAGGAATATAATAATCTAGTAAATTATTAGCATTTTTAGTTTTACTTATATTGAAAATAAAGAAACCGTTAAATTAATACATTTATAAAATGTTTATGATATAATTAACATAAAGTAAGCTAAGGAGGATTCTCTATGAGAAGAACGAATTTTATCCGTATTTTAACTGCTATAAAACTGATTTCGAATAATGTAAGTGTTATAGAGAACTTTAATAAAAAAGCACTGGTAACCGTTCGAGTGCCTGAAATTATAGGGGATTCTCCTAAGCAGCTTCGGACCTTACGAAAGGCACTTTCTTATTGTTCTTATTTTAGCATAAAGGCTGAAGAAGGCGAGTTACTTGTTACTTTGGAATTTAATTGGGAGTAATAGCAAACAGCTTAGCCATGTTATGATAACCAAAAAGAGCCCTAGGGCTCTTTTTATTTTTCAGTAAGTTTTTTCTTATTTGCTTAATGAGCAAAAACGAAATTACAGAGCAGTTATTGCGGACAAAAGGGCAAGCCGCAAGTGTAAGTTATTTCCTACGATAGTAACTAAGATGGTCTTCACTTCTAGCATTGAGATGAATATGATATTACAAATTATTGTTAGATAAGGAGGCATCTGGTTTGTCTCATTTTGCTATCATTGATGTTGGTAGGGCAGGATTTGAAATTGTGCCAATAACGCCTGAAGGTAGTGCCTATATGGCAAAATGCAGAGGTACGATGACGTACTCTAAACGGAATATCGCCAAATCAGCGGTTAAACGAATGGAAGCAACTTTAAGCAAACGTATCAAAATAAAATAGCCGGTTAATCCGTCCGCAAAAATAATAGTAAATAGTGTTGCTGCTAAGAAGCTTATAAAATCAAGTAACGAACCGTTGCTTAGTAAATTACGAACATAACAAAAATAAACCTGCCGTACAGGCAGGTTGTCTTGTAGTTACCAGGTTGGAATTACATCTCACTATACAGAAAAAATTACTATATAACAAATCAATGCTGCTATAAAAAAGCAAATTCCTAGAATTACTGGAGCGACACGATATAGAATACATAACGTATCTAGGGATTTTCCAATGGTATTAAGAAAAGAAGGTCTCATTTGAAATTCCCCCTTTAATATGTTTGTACTATTATTTTAACAAATCCATTATTGTATGTATATACTTTTCCGTTAATCTCTTTATTTACGTTATATACCAGGAGTTCTGCTGTAACAAAAAAATCGAAATGGAATTGGCAGAATTTTTACATATTAGCAGGATTTTGGAGACTGATGTATAATAGTATCATTATTAAAAAATTAAATTGGCAAACCTTCCGAAAGGAAGGGACGCAAAGCCATGGGTCTAAAGATGTAATCATCTATGATAGCCAGGTTGCATAAAAAGCAATCTGGCTATTTTATTTTAGAAAAGAAGGTGAATGAAATGGCTCTGAATAGATGTTCCTGCGGAAGTAAATTTTTTGAAAATGTGGATGTGACACCGGCCGGAGTTAAAGAAAAAAGATATTTTACAAGATGCAAACAGTGCGGCTTAGTCATAGCTGCTCATGGATGTAGGGCTCGGAGGCAAGAGCATTTGGTATTATCCTATGTATTACATAACATCGGTTGGCTCCCTGGTAAGGTTTATCATATGCTATCGAGGTGAATCGGCTGAAATAGGAGCCTGATACAGAATAACAATTAATTTATATTGTAGTGAGAAACATATTTTTGGCAGTGCTTCAGTATTTTTTAGCGGTGCAGCTTTCCAGTTATGAACAGTTTGGTCAAAAAGCTGATTATTTATACTACGGCCGGTATCATGTATTTCGGTTAATTTGCTGTAACAGTTGCGCATTTTCATATAGGTACATAACCATGATTGGCATGATTATCAGGCTCATTACGTCAGTGACGGCACGATGGAGGACGGCTGCATAGGGAAAACGTCATGAAAGAGGAAGCGGGAAGAAGTTTATGCTCGTTAATTACGGGTTAGTTGCAGTCATCTTAACTGGAATTTATCACATCAGTATCATCAAACGAATTAATTTATTTTCCTAAAACAATTTATAGTTTGACGGTATTTATATCAATTATTTTGAAAAAAAAAGAAACTGGGTCGATTCGGAAGATATTAGGGTAAACTGCAAATTACATAGGTTCTTAACTTTCTTTTTGCTTAGATATAAGCAGACGGGCACTGTTACTAAAATAAACTATTCAGCAAAAAGTGCTATAATAAATACAAAAGGAGATGTTTGCAATGGGAGATAAAAGCCCTAAGAATAAGAAGAAGCAACTTAGGAGAATTGCTGAAAAAAAAGCTGCTGCTCATAAAGAACCAGCTAGCACTTTAAAATCTGAATAACTTCTGGCAAACTGCAATCGATTAGTTGTAACTTGTAGAATGGATTACTTTATCTCCTGGCATGCGCCAGGGGGTTTTTTGTTATATTGTCAACTAATTAATTGCTATATTTAATGAAGCGCAAGTAAAATCTCTTGTTGTAGTTTTTATTAAATTTAAAGGATTTTGTCGAAAAAAAAAGAAATATATAATAAGTCGGGAGGAAAATTTATGAAAACACAGATAAGTCAATGCACTATACTAAAAAAGAAATGTCAATATACTCCGACTAAAGGGAGGACTTCTAATCACGCTAAGCCATATCCCAGGCAAATAAACGGTGAAGAAATCTCAATATATCAAGCTTTAGAAAGATATATGTCAAAATATTCCCTTTAGTACTTTTTAAAGAGTGTCTAAAAAGCTAAAAAGAGTGCTATTTAGAGTGAGGTGCTAATAAATGTCAGCATTTAAAACATTGGGCAGATGAACTCGATTTGCTTTCTGCATTTTTAGCTCTATCAGTTTGTATACCAAGAAACCTTCTTCTCTAGAATGCGAAAGAAGGTTTTTTTGATGAGATGAATGTTTAGCTATTTTTCACATTTATTTTGTCAACCTTAAATTTAGTGTATAAAGACTATTGTCAAATTAAACAACCCCCGCTTATGAATTTAGATAGAAATGTAGTGACATTTAGTTCTTTTTGGACATGTCATCTTCCTTTATAACAATTGCTATAAGTGCTATGATTTTTATAGGGAGGGATAATATGTTAATTAACGGAATAAAGGTGATTGCTGAAGAGGGCATAGTAGAATCTCAATTACAAGATATCGTAGCCGAAGAACAAAAACTCTGGGGGAAAAAAGGTAAAAAAATTGCTAAAATAGAATTGACTATTGACGGTCAAGAAGTTGTTGTCAAAACTACAGAACGCTCACCAATTACGCGGACTCGGAGAATAACAGGATATTTATCAACTGTTGATAGGTTCAATGATGCAAAAGTAGCAGAATTAAATGCAAGAGTTGTGCATGTATAAAAATATTTAGCTAAAGTAAATATTTAGTTAATTGACAAGCCGTTGCTAAGAGGCCGGTTATTTTTATTTTAATAGGTGGTGAAATTGGCAATAAAAATAAAAACGTAATGAAAAGGGGAATGAAAATGAATCATCCAATATTGGAAGACTTGCTGCAAAAAGTGGACTGTAAGTATACTTTAGCTGTTTTAGCTGCAAAACGAGCCCGGGAAATCATTGAGGGTAGTGAAATATTAGTAGAAACCAAATCGGCCAAACCGGTCAGTATTGCACTAGAAGAAATCGTTCAAGGAAAAATAAAATATCAGAGAACCAAGGATGGAATTAAATAAATAAAAAACCGTATCAAGCCGATACGGTTTTTTATTTATCAAAATGTGCGCCAAGAAAAATAGGGCATGCCTGAAAACAGCTTAAATAATACGAACAATATGCCTTAGGTATACATAAGATGGTATAGAGATCATTCCATAATTGTGATAGGAGGTATTTTGAATGCCCAATAATACCTGTCAGGAATTTGCCAGAATTTTGGGTAGTACCATTATTATGTCCAGTGAAAGTTCCTGTGTTGTTTCAAGAATGCGAGATATTGCTGTAACTATTTTAGGCAGAACATCAACATCACCGCTAACATTAGCGGCAATGTTCTCTTATGAGTCTCCCGACGACCAGGGGAGGACATTAAATCTGGGCGAAACTGTAATATTGCCAAGAGAAGTTAACCCCTTTATAGACGTTTTAAGAGATAATGGCATAATTATTACGGCATTACACAATCATTGGCTTTTTGAAAGATTGCGTCTTATGTATATTCATTTTGAAGTGATAGATAATCCTTTATCGTTTGCACGTAATGTTGCAGAAGCATTTGAAATTCTCAATTTTAGAATAACAGAAAATACTTTGGAATAAATATTTGACATAAATTTGAAAATTGCGCTGAAAAATATTTAAATTAAAAAATTTATTTATTTCTGCAGGATTTTTTCCCTTATTGCCCAATAATACTATCAAAACTAAATAAATTTAAGCAAACCTTCTGAAAGGAAGGGACGCAAAGCCGTGGGTCTAACGATGAAAAAATCTATGATTGCCAGGTTGCACTAATTGTGTAATCTGGCAATTTTTTATTGATTAATTTGGGGGTGTTAGGATGGGGGATACAGCTGATAATAGTAATTTTAATTATCCTGATTTGACTGACGAGGAATTAAAAGAATTGTTGGAGGAATTACCTCAATTTATAAAAGAATTAGAAGAGTTATTGTCAAAAAAATAATGTTTTTTCTGCAAAATAAGCTAATTGCTGGTAAAATAGAAGTAAAAAAATTTTAATTTTAGCTATAATAATATTCAGAATTTCAGACAAAAAATATTTTAGTATAATATGCTAGTAAAAGATGCTGGGGGATTCGTAAATGTTAATTATCGCAATTAGTTTTATCAGTTTAGCAGGTCTTTTTTATACTCTGGCTGTATTGGCTGAAAAAACTCAGAACATTTTAAAATGGTGGCACGTAATGTTTTTTTGGATGGGCTTAGCTTCTGATAGTATCGGTACTACCGCAATGAGCAAGATTGCAGGGAGATTTCAAGCAGACTTTCATGGATTAACTGGTTTATTGGCTATACTTCTTATGTTCGTTCACACAATATGGGCAACATATGTACTACACTCAGACAATAATCATCTCAAAGTAAATTTTCATAAACTAAGTATCTTCGTATGGCTAATTTGGCTAATCCCTATGATCTCAGGGCTGATATTCAGTTTTTTTAAAACACAATAATATAATAAATAGCTGCCAGAAGGCAGCTATTTATTATATTATAAGGTATTAACTGTTTCATATAGATTTTTACAAACCTGTTCTAAAAAAGGGGAAGGATTATCTGTATAAAAGAGATGCAGACGATGTAGTGCCCGGGTGCAGATAGTATAAAGTATGTGGCGATCAGATTTTTGATAGTAATTCTGAGCGTTGGCATTAAACACTAATACAGCATCAAATTCTAATCCTTTAGCCAAATAAGAAGGAATGACAACGACACCATGATGAAACTTATCATTCTCTTCAATGACAAGGTTAGGGCTAACGGATTTTATAAGCTTACGATATACGGTTTCAGCTTCTGAAGCGTTCTTTGTAATTATGGCAACAGAATGCCATCCTTGGTAAAAAAAAGAATTTATAGCACGAGCAAGCACTGCATCTAATTTCAATGGATTTACATGACTAACAACAGGCAGCGAACCAGGGCGGTTAATCGATTGTCCTGTCGATATATCTGGCAGCAGTGCTTGACAAAAAGCCTGTATTTCCTTTGTTGAACGATAACTTTTGTGCAAGCGGAAAAACAGTGGCGTTTCTAGGTTATTAAGTATTTGGCCGGCTTCGACAAAAGAGGAGGATGTTAAAAATGGCTGCACGGCTTGCATAGGATCACCAACAATCGTCCAAGAACTGTTAGGGAACATGTGAGCAAGAATTTGATATTGAAAAGCGGTATAATCCTGTGCTTCGTCAATTACGACATGCTTAATAGCAGTATTAATTGCAAAACCATGCAATACACCCTGGAAATACAAAAATGGTCCGATATCCTCATAGGGTAGCCATCTATTATTTAGAGACTTACATGTTCGCTTTTTGATTAACCCCCATTCAACTGGAAGAGAAATTCCGGTTTTTTGAAATAGTCTATTATCCGTAAATAAGTTTTTATACTCAACTTCGGCGTCTAATGTAGTTAGTTTCTCAATTTTATCGGTAATTGGTTTTAATTCATCCCTTGCTTGAATCCTAGCCAATGCTTTTATTACCTTTTCATTGATTTCCTCACCACGGTCAGAAATCTCTCTTGCTTTTTCCTCGCGAATAGTATGAACAAAGTCGCGCATGCGGTTTTGAATAATGATTCTTATTTTTTCTAAGCGGAGAGCAGGCGGCATCTTGCTAAAACTATCCGTATAATAATGCCGCCATTCATCTTGACGAAAAAAAGTTTTTCCGCGGATTATGATAGCCGGATGTGTATTTATCCAGTCTGATGCAAGCCAGTTAAGATATTTTATCAAAGCCTCCCTGAACTCTTTTGACGATTTAAATTTTATGGCAGATGCCCGCACCTTGTTGGGGTGAGCCGACAGCATTTTTTCAAAATAATTCTTACGCGTTTCAGTCTGCAGCGAATGATTGGTAATGGATTGAGTCACATAATCCTGAAACGTCATTTGCACTACATTTTCTTCGCCAATTTCAGGTAAAACATTGGAGATGTAATCGCTAAATATATGATTAGGTGAAAGAATCAGTACATTCCTTGCTGTTAACTTTTGACGCTCATGATACAACAAAAAGGCGATTCGATGCAGAGCTACCGATGTTTTACCGCATCCTGCCGGGCCCTCAACAAATAAAATTTTATGGGTCTGATCACGAATTACTTGGTTTTGTTCATGCTGTATACTGTTAACAATGGTATGCATCTTATCGTCAGCACTTTTCCCTAATAGTTGTTGCAGAATTTCATCATCAATTTTCAAATCGGAATCAAACATATATTCGATATGAGCGTTAACAATTTTATATTGACGTTTAAGCGAAATTGTACCTGATATTGTTCCCGCAGGACAACGATAAGCGGCTTGACCCCGTCCATAATCATAAAACATACTTGATACCGGCGCACGCCAGTCATAAACCATAAAATCGCCACTAATACTGTTACCTAGATTGCCAATTCCAATATAGATTTTTTCCGTTTTGCTATAGCCAGCCTCAGTAAAATCAATACGGCCAAAATATGGGGAATTTAGCATTTTCCGCAATCGGTCTGAAGTCTGGTTAAGATGAGAAGATAGTAAACGCTGCCGGTTCATCGTCTCGATAAATTGTGCCTCGTCTATCGAGCTGCCAGCGCCTGACTTCCAATATTCTTTCAGGGTAGAGTGGAGAGAATGCTGGTGGTTGGAGGACGTTTGCTCGCTCATTTTAATTTGTGCTTCTATCTCTTGCCGTGTTTCCGCCAGTCTGGCAATTTCAAATTGTTGTTCCTGCTTATTCATGCTTCCTCCCCATATTTCTTCAATAGTAAATACAAGCGCCTACCAACAATGATAGGCGCTTGTTGTTATTGAGCGCTGCGAGCCATTAGGCGGGCCACTTTACTAGCGAAGCTAATGGGATCGTCCGGAGTTATTCCTTCCATTAATAATGCCTGGCCGTATAATAAATCACAGTAGTCTTTAAAGGATTCGGAGGTTGGATCAGTTTGGTATAAATTTTTTAACACCGTAAATATTTCATGATCGGGATTAATTTCTAGAATCCGTTTAGCTTTATACATAGTTTTGTTCATTTCAGACAAAATCTGTTCCATTGAAAGACTAATACCTGAATCGTCGCTAACCAAGCATACAGCGCTGGACTTCAAACGGTTACTGATTGTAACATCAGCTACTTTGCCATTGAGTTGATCCTTGATGGCCTTAATCAGAGGTTCATTCTCTTTCGTTTTTTCTTCTTTATTTTTTTTATCCTCAGGTGATTCAATGTTATCAAGTTCTAAGCTGCCGCGACTGACTGATTGAAACTTTTTCTCTTTATATTCATGCAAGGCGTCAATCGCAAACTCGTCAACGCGATCAAACAAATACAGAACTTCAATGCCTTTTTCACGAAGTAATTCCATTTGTGGCAAGCGTTCAACTGCCGAACGATCTTTACCTGTTGCATAGTAAATCACTTTTTGATTTTCCGGCATACGCTCCGTATAAGCTTCCAAAGTGGTTAATCCTTCAGGGGAGTTGGAAGAAGCGAATAACAATAAATCTTTTAGTTTATCTCGATTTTGAAAATCAGAATAGATTCCGGTTTTAATGGCTCTTCCATATTCTTGCCAGAATTTCTCATATTTAGGACGATCTTTGCTTAGCATATTTTCCAGGGTTTTTAGAATGCTTTTTTCAAGATTTTTACCAACCCGCTTTAATTGCTGGCTTTGTTGCAGTAATTCGCGGGATATATTAAGAGAAAAATCAGGTGAATCGACTAAACCGCGAACAAAGCGTAAATAATCCGGCAACAATTCCTGGCAATTATCCATAATAAACACATTCTTTGAATAGAGGCGGATACCGGTCATTGACTCTTTTTGATAAAAATCAAAAGGCGCATGAGCGGGAAGGTAGAGGAGGCTTGTATATTCTACTACGCCCTCCACTTTGGAATGAATAATTTCTAAAGGGTCTTCCCAGTCGTGAAAGAGATTTTTGTATAACTGATGATATTCTTCCTGGGTAATATCATTTTTATTTTTAGTCCAAAGGGGAGCCATGGAATTAAGGGTACGAACCTCGACTGTCTGAGTAGCTGGAGCATCTTCAATTACTTTCCCCTCAGCGTCCAGTGGTTTTTCATCTTTTATAAAGTTCATTTTGATTGGATAACGGATATAGTCGGAATATTTTTTTACTAAATTTTGCAGAATATACCGGTTAAGAAAATTTTCCTCAGGATGTTCGGAAGAACGGTATTCTTCTTTAAGGTTCAAAATAATCGTAGTGCCCCGTGCGTCTTTGTCACATTCTTCAATTGTATAAGTACCGTCACCGTTTGATTCCCATTTAATACCTTTTGATTGTCCGGGAGCACGGGTAAGCAGTGTCACCTTTTCAGCAACCATGAAAGCCGAATAGAAGCCAACGCCGAACTGGCCGATTAATTCCGTATCGGCCACAGAACCGGCAGTCTTTAGTTTATCAAGAAAAGCTTTGGTGCCTGACTTAGCGATTGTGCCGATATTTTCTACAACTTCGTCATAAGTCATACCCATACCATTGTCAGAGATAGTGAGCGTGTTGGTCTTTTCATCAGGAAGAATAAAAATTTCAAAATCTGAATTATTCTCAAGCAGTTCATGATTAGTCAGAGCTTCAAAGCGAATTTTATCAATAGCATCTGAAGCATTAGAAATAAGTTCCCGCAGAAAAATCTCACGGTTTGTATAAATTGAATGAACCATCAGATCCAGTAACTGTTTAGTTTCAGCCTGGAATTCTCTTATTTGTTTGCCGCTTGCTTCTTGAACCATAGGTACCTCCAATATTAACAATAATTTCATTTGTTAGCACTCTTATAAAGCGAGTGCTAATATCTATTTAAATAATACCGAAAATAAACGGCAAAATCAAATATTCAGTAATATAAAAACGGAAATTAACCGTGTAATCCCCGCAATCAACTAAATTATCTCTTGTTTTTGTGGAATATCATGTTTTTTCTCAACTTAACTGTCTTTGCTTTTAGATTTACTCGGAATCATCATTATATTGTCCTAAAATCCGAACAGATTCAGCCGGGGGTAACTGTTCAACCGCCTTGAGTTTCCGTTCAATAGCCCTGGTCCGAACGGCAGCAGAATCAATTTGTTTGCTGGCTTGCTCCAATTTTTCCTTCGTTTTGGTTAGAACGTCACCAAATTTACCAAACTCAGTCTTAACAGCCCCCAGAAGTCTCCAGACTTCGCTGGAATGCTTTTCAATTGCCAACGTACGAAAGCCCATTTGCAGACTGTTTAACAAGGCAGCTAAAGTTGTTGGCCCGGTAACGTTAATACGGTATTCACGCTGCAGGCTTTCACAGAGGCCAGGACGCCGCAACACTTCGGCATACAATCCCTCAACAGGCAAAAACATAATTGCGAAATCGGTCGTATTGGGAGGATCAATGTATTTTTCTCTAATAGTCTTAGCTTCCTGGCGAATCCGGCTTTCTAAGCTGGAGGCAGCCGCAGCGGCCAATTCGCTATTTGCTAACTCCTGGGCCTCTAACAGTCGTTGATAGTCTTCTTGCGGGAATTTCGCATCAATTGGCAGCCAAACAGTGCTATTATTACTATCTTTGCCCGGCAGGCTAACGGCAAATTCTACCCGGTCCTGGCTGCCGCGTTTTGTTGCCACATTGGCTGCATATTGCTCGGGTGTCAGTACCTGTTCCAGGAGAGACGCCAGTTGCATTTCTCCCCAAATGCCGCGGGTTTTAACATTAGATAAGACTTTCTTTAAATCGCCAACACCTGATGCCAGTTGCTGCATTTCACCTAACCCTTTATGCACTTGCTCCAGTCGCTCACTCACAAGCTGAAAAGATTCGCCTAAACGCTTTTCCAGGGTAGCATGCAGTTTTTCGTCGACTGTAGCTCGCATATCCTCAAGTTTTTTGCTGTTATCCTGCTGAATTTCCGTGAGTTTTCTTTCAACGGTTTCACGCAGTTTGTCAAGTTTTTGTTCATTAAGTTGTGTAAGACGGGCAAATCTTTGATCATTGCTATTGGTAAATTTATGTAATTCGCTGCCTAACTCTTCCCTAAGTATTTTCGAATGAAAAGCTATTTCTTGTCGGTTTTTCCCAAGCTCATCGCGTAATAAAGCTTCCAGTCGTTCCTGATTATAAATAAGTTGTTTGAATGGCATTAAATCAGATTTTCCGTTTTTACGCACTTGGACTAATAGTAATAGGAGGAGCCCGCCGTTACCTAGAAGCAATAATAGATTGATTATTGTAATTATGTCATTCATCAATTCCACCGTCCATTACTTGTTTGTTATCTTAATTCAAGGAGAACATTGGCAAATCCTTTATCAGACAGAATTTGCACCTAATTCTAATTATAATTGAATAAAGAAGGAGTTTTTTTGTTATTAATAGAAAATAATGCCCTGTTAGATTGGATAATAGTGGCATCAATTTTGCGTAGGAGGCTTGGTCTATATGTCTAACAAGGAACAATTGATAACCCAGACAATTGATAAATACGAACACTATATTAACCCGGCAATGGCTAAACTGTTCCGGTTCATGGGGCTGTCCACTATCGAATGGGAAGCTGAAGGCAATGTGATCCGGGACATTATGGGTAAGGAATATATTGATTGTCTGGGCGGCTATGGCGTATTCAGTCTGGGACACCGTCATCCCAAAGTGGTCGCAGCGGTTAAGCGCCAATTGGATTTCATGCCTTTGTCCAGCAAAGTGTTATTTGATAAACCCATGGCTGATTTGGCAGAACTTATGGCAGAAATAACGCCAGGTGACCTACAGTATAGCTTCTTTGTCAACAGCGGTGCCGAAGCAGTGGAAGGCAGCCTTAAACTGGCACGGGTGCATACCGGCCGGAACAAAATCCTTGCTACGGTGAACTCGTTTCATGGTAAAACACTAGGTGCCTTAAGTGCGACCGGGCGCGACATGTTCCGGGAACCTTTCCAGCCGCTGCTCGCCGGCTTTAGTCATGTGGCATTCGGCGACATCGATGCAGTATATCATGCTGTGGATGAGGAAACAGCAGCCGTCATTATTGAACCTATTCAAGGGGAAGGTGGAATCATTGTTCCTCCTGATGCATATTTACCGGCAGTACGTGAAATCTGTGATAAGACGGGCGCCCTGCTAATTTGTGATGAAGTTCAGACCGGCCTGGGCCGCACTGGCAAGATGTTTGCCGTTGACCATTACGAAGTGGTGCCTGATATTATAACAACAGCAAAAGCGCTTGGTGGCGGCGTTATACCGATTGGAGCTTTTACTGCCCGGCCCAAGGTATGGGACAAGTATATTACCAGTCCTTTTCTGCATACTTCAACTTTCGGCGGCAATCCTTTGGCGTGTGCTGCTGCTATTGCTGCTATTGGCGTCATACGTGAGGAAAACTTAAGCAAACGAGCGGAACAAAGCGGCCGGTATTTTATGGGCAAATTAATAAAACTAGCAGAGACGTATCCTGAGGTAATAGCTCAAGTTCGCGGTAAAGGGCTTATGCTGGGGATAGAATTGACGAAGGAAGGTATTGGCGGACTGCTTTTGGCTGAAATGATTGACAAGGGTGTGCTTATTGCCTACACTCTTAATAATCCTAAAGTCATTCGCATTGAACCACCACTTACCATTGAACAATCGCAGATTGATTATGTCATTACTGCGCTGTCCGGTGCTTTAGAAAAGGCGCAGGCTATGTTGGAAGATCTATAATTATTACTAAGACGGGAGGAAATAATATGCCATATGTGGAAGTTACTCTGCCTGTAAAGGCCGACCGTGGACAAATTTTTCCCATTTTGAGAGATATGGAAAAATATCCTGAGTTTATGGCTGATTTAGTTAGTGTAGAAGTGATGGAACGAAAGGATAATACAACAATAACAAAATGGGTATCCAATGTAGATGGCCGCATTATCAAATGGACAGAACTTGACACTTTTGATGAAGCCAACCTGCATATTCATTATAAGCAAATCGAAGGCGATTTAAAAAAATTTGAAGGAGATTGGATATTAACGCCGCTTGACGGTGGCACAGAAATTAAATTAACAGTTGATTTTGAATTTGGAATTCCGATGATCGCGGGATTGCTCAATCCGATTCTAAAAAAGAAGGTACGGGACAACAGTATGAATATGTTGACTGCCATCAAAGAACGCATGGAAAATCCAGCGTAAATGCTTGTTGTTAATTCTGAGTTAATCACTTATAATTATAGTAGACTCAAAAAAGAAATGGAGGGGCGATGTCATCTTTAGCTAGCGTGGGTGCTTAAGACCAGATTACTATAAAAAATACAATATGGAGGTGTCTTATGAACACGCTTAAAACTACAGTTTTACTTGCTGCATTAACGGGTTTGCTCATTGCAGTTGGTGCTTTTTTTGGCGGCACTAAAGGCATGACGTTCATGTTTGTTATTTCGATTTTAATGAACTTTGCCAGCTACTGGTTTAGTGATAAAATTGTGCTGAATATGTATGGCGCGCAAGAGGTTACACCACAAGATGCACCAGATCTAGTCCGCATGGTAAGTAACCTCGCTCAAAAAGCCAAATTACCGATGCCCAAAGTTTATATTATAAACACGGATGTCCCGAATGCCTTTGCCACCGGCCGTGATCCTGAGCATGCCGCCGTAGCGGTTACTACGGCTATTATGCGCACGCTTAATTATGAAGAATTGGAAGGTGTTCTCGCGCATGAACTGGCTCATGTTAAAAATCGTGACACACTGATTAGTACAGTTGTCGCCAGTATAGCCGGCGTAATCACGATGATTGCCAACATTGCCCAGTGGACAGCAATTTTTGGGTTCGGCCGCAACGATGATGAAGAAGGCGGTATTAGCGGTATTGTGGAGTTTGTTTTTCTGGTAGTACTGGCGCCGCTGGCCGCAACCCTTATCCAGCTTGGCGTTTCCCGTTCACGTGAGTATCTCGCTGATGAAACAGGTGGCTCTGTATCCGGCAATCCGTTGGCTTTGGCCAGCGCCCTTAAAAAAATTGAATATTTTGCGCAACATAAGGTTATGCCTGAAGCTACTCCGGCCACTTCGCATCTTTTCATTGTGAATCCATTTAGTGGCGCTGGCGGCATGATTACCAACTTGTTCAGTACCCATCCTTCAACTGCTGATAGGGTAGCTAAATTAGAAGAACAGGCAAAAAAACTGCGATAGCTTCTTTTCTTCCTAAAAGTCACTGGCAGCTTTAACTGCCCAGTGGCTTTTTATTTTTTTTAGAATTTTTACCTAAAATAATCCTTTTGCAGGATATAGCGTAGTAGATATGGAAAAAATATACTAGCTTTTAATCTATGGCTATTTGTGAAGGAGTCCAACACTATGAATAGTAACATCGAAAGTACGTTAGTACTGCTAAAACCTGATGCCGTACAACGAAAACTTTGCGGAGAAATTATCCATCGATTTGAGCGCAGAGGGCTATTGATTTCCGCACTCAAATTACTGCAATTGACGCCGGATATGGCGGCTAATCATTATGCTGAACATAGAGGCAAACCATTTTATCCGTCGCTAGTCAAGTTTATTACTTCAGGTCCATTGGTCGCCATGGTACTTTCCGGACCAAATGCCGTCAAAGTTGTCAGAACCATGATGGGGTCAACCAATCCGGTAGAGGCGTTACCCGGAACTATCCGCGGCGACTATGCAACAATTATGTCATATAATATTGTGCATGGTTCCGACAGTGCAGCCAATGCAACCCGGGAAATCGCTATTTATTTTACTAAGCAGGAAATTATTCAATATGATTGGGAGGATTGTTATGAGTAAAGTTTATACTAAAACCGGTGATAAAGGAACAACTAGTCTCCTCACCGGCGAACGGGTCAGTAAGACAAGTGCCCGCGTAGAAGCCTACGGTACTGTTGACGAAATAAACTCCGCGTTAGGGTTAGCCCGTGCCCATTGTACTAAGACGGAAGTCAAAGATACCATACTCAAACTTCAGAATTTGTTAATGTCAATTATGGCCGATTTAGCCAGTACCGGCGGTGATAAGGAGCATTATGTAACAGCCGGACATGTAACAACTCTTGAGCAAATAATTGATGAATTTGATAGTAAACTGCCCCCACTAAAAAATTTCATTATTCCGGGTGAAACACCGGGCGCAGCAGCACTTGATTTGGCCCGAACAGTTACAAGGCGGGCAGAACGTCAGACCTTACGTCTGAAAGAACAGAAAGCCGATAACAACGTGACGGACGACTTGTTAATCAGCCTAAATCGTCTGTCAGACTTATGTTTTGTGTTATCTCGTTATGAAGCAGAGAGTAAATAGTTAAAGGTGATGAATTATGCCGATTTATAATTTTATCTGCAATGAATGTGGTGAGAAGTTTGAACAATTATGCCGTATTAGCTGGCAGGGAACTGTTACCTGTCCCGCGTGCAAGCAGACTGATGTTAAAAAAGTAATTTCTCTTATTAGCAGTCATGGTCGTTCCGGAGGCGATAGCAGCGAATGCTCAGGCAAAAGTTGCAGTGGTTGCAGTGGCTGTAAATAGCATTGGGCGCCATTTCCTATAAAAAAACCTTTTGCGCTAAAAGAAAGATAGATATTGCACAACTTTGCTCAATCCGCATAAACTATATTGATAACGTAAGGTTGCATAAACTATCGATATAGTTCAATGGGGGGCGAGCACTATGAATTTTCATTTTTATGTGATGTCACTGCCGGGACCGCTGCGTAAATTGATGCGTATGTTCATAAAAGGATAGACAATCTGTACATACAAAAAGAGCTATTGTCAGGCAGTAGCTCTTTTTGTATGTACAGGGGGATTTTTCTTTCTTTATTTTGTTTTATTTTTCCAATATAATTAAATGGAAAAAATTTATAAATATGGAATAAAAACTAGAAAAATTGATCATTTTAACTTAAACAAAGTTGACTGAAAAGCAGGAATATTTGTAGTAAACAGAGAATTATTCTAATCATATGTCAGTAGGGAATTTAAGCAGACCACAACAGGAGGGGACTAGCCATGAAAGAGTACAAGAGCGACAAGTTAAGAAATGTTGGAATTGTAGCCCACGGCGGAGCCGGTAAAACATCCTTGACAGAAGCCATGTTATTTAATTCTGGCGCGGTTAACCGTTTAGGACGTGTTGATGATGGTTCGGCGACAACTGACTTTGAACCGGAAGAAGTCAAACGTAAGGTAACAATTAGTACGGCTTTAGCGCCTTGCGAGTGGCGCGATTACAAAATAAATTTTGTCGATACCCCGGGCTATGCTGATTTCGTTGCTGAAGTTAAGGGCGCTCTACGGGCTGTTGATAGTGCGCTCATTGTGCTGTGCGCCGCTGCTGGCGTGGAGGTAGAAACCGAAAAAGTATGGAAATATGCTTCTGAATTAGGTATGCCGCGTATCGGATTTATCAACAAAATGGACCGGGAAAACGCTGACTTTTATAGTGTTGTCGAAAGTATGAAGGAAAAATTCGGCAATGGCGTTGTCCCGGTTCAATTGCCGATCGGCGCTGAGGATAACTTCAAAGGTATTGTTAATATACTCAACATGAAAGCCTACCTACCTGACAAAACAGGTAAGGAATATACGCAAGCCGATATTCCGGCAGATATGTCAGATAAAGCCGAAGAAGCAAGAATGGCACTTATTGAAGCAGCCGCGGAAGGCAATGATGAGCTTTTAACTAAATATCTTGAAGGAGAAGAATTAAGCGATGACGAAATAAAAAACGGTTTATTAGCCGGTATTGCCCAAGCCAAAGTATTTCCGGTCTTCTGTGGATCAGCTCTTAAAAATATTGGTGTAAAACAGGTGCTTGACTCCATTGTTACTTACCTGCCAGCCTCGGATGCTACTTCGGTTTTGGGTTATCACCCTGTGAGTAATGATCCTGTTGAAAGAAATAGTACCGATCCTTTTTCCGCTATGGTCTTTAAAACAACCGCCGACCCCTTCGTTGGCCGCTTAAGTTATATTCGTCTGTTTTCCGGCAGTATGAAACCGGATACTACTCTCTATAACGCCACTAAACAAAAAGCTGAACGTATTGGGACGATCTTTACGCTAAAAGGCAAACATCAAGATCCAATCACGAATGCAAACGCCGGCGATATTGTCGTTGTAGCGAAGCTGCAGGAAACCGCTACCGGTGATTCTCTCTGCGACAAAGATAATCCCATTTTATTTGAACAGATTGCTTATCCCAAACCGATGTTTACCCGCACGGTTGAAGCCAAGAATAAAGGTGACGAAGATAAGATTGGGCAGGCGTTAGCCCGTCTCATGGACGAAGATCCAACCTTCAAAGTCCGTAAGGATGTGGAAACCCATCAATTGCTTATTTCCGGTATGGGTGAACTGCATTTGGATATTATAGCTGAACGTATGAAAAGAAAGTTCGGCGTTGAAACCCTGCTGGCTACACCAAAAGTGCCTTACCGTGAGACTATTCGCGGTTCAGCCAAAGTAGAAGGCAAACACAAAAAGCAAAGCGGGGGACATGGACAGTATGGTCATGTCTGGCTGCAACTGGAACCACTCGCTCCTGGTAAGGATTTTGAGTTCGTTGATTCAATTTTTGGCGGTGCCGTACCACGTCAGTATATTCCCGCTGTTGAAAAAGGCGTAAAAGAAGCTTTAACCGGTGGCATACTTGCCGGCTATCCCATGGTTGATGTCAAAGTAACCTTAACTGATGGCTCATATCACACAGTCGATTCATCGGAGATGGCTTTTAAAATTGCCAGCGCCATGGCATTGCGTAAAGGCGTTTTACAAGCCAAACCCGTTTTGCTTGAGCCAATCTATTCTATAGAAGTTGTTGTCCCAGAACCCTATATGGGTGATGTCATTGGGGATCTTAATACCAAGCGTGGACGAATTCAAGGTATGGAGCCCATTGGTGACGGACTTGGAAAAGTAAAAGCGCAAGTACCATTGGCGGAAATGTTCCGCTACAGTATTGATCTTAGATCCATAACCCAAGGACGCGGTTCCTTTGATATGACTTTTTCTCATTATGAAGACGTACCGGCGCGTATTGCCGAATCAATCATTGCCAATGCCAAGAAAGATAAAGTAGAAGAGTCCTAATATAAGATATAAGGAAGAGTAAGCCTTGGTAGGGAGTTTGGACATCTGCCAGGGCTTTTTTCATGGAAATTTTGCTACAGCCGCCATATTGCGGTAAAATATGAGTAACATGAATTATATCATTAATTTTCGGAGGATTATTATGAGCAAATTCGTTTTGCAACAAGCTATAAATAAAGTTTGGTATGGAACATTTACCAGCTTTGCGGCGTTAGGCATCAAACATGGCATATCTACTCGTCTGGGAGGCCATAGCGCTTCTCCTTTTGCCAGCCTAAACCTGGGACTGCATACTGGTGATGATGCTGAAGTTGTTTGGCATAACAGACAGTTATTTTGTCAAGCCGTGGGCTTGACCGCAGAGAAAGTAGTCACTGCCGAACAAATACACGGTGATTCCATCTATCGAGTTACCGCAACAGATGCCGGGCGCGGTGCCCAACACTATGATGAAGCGATAAAAGGTACCGATGCGCTTATCACCAATGAACCGGGTCTGCCGTTAATGTTGTTTTTTGCTGACTGTGTACCGGTACTTATTGTTGACCCGGTAGCCAAAGCCATTGGCATAAGCCACGCTGGCTGGAAAGGTACGGTTGCCAAAATTGCGCAAAAAACTATATTCGCTATGCAGCGTCAGTTTCATACAAACCCGTCAGACTGCCTGGTAGGAATTGGGCCGTCAATCAGACCTTGCTGCTATGAAGTCGATGAAGCCGTAATTAATAAGCTGAGTGTGGAGTTTGACCATTGGGACAGACTGGTAAAGCCAACAGGTGAAAATCGCTGGCAACTAAATTTGTGGGAAGCCAATCGTCAACAACTTAACGAAATTGGTATCAGAGACAATAATATTACAGTTAGCCAAATATGCACAGCCGACAATACGGCCCTATTCTTTTCCCATCGTGCCGAGAAAGGCAATACCGGGCGAATTGGCGCCATTATCTCCTTATAGTAATTTTTGTAAACATATGTAGTTTTTAAATGCTATTTATTTCTTGAAATTAACACTTTAGCAAGCTATAATAGAATAAACGTCAAATAATTGACACTAAGCAAAGACGCTGTATTTCCTTTGGGAAGATAGCGTCTTTTTGACTATAAGGAGGTATGACAGCATGCTCCCATTATGCATAAAAGACATTATTATTACCAATGTTATCGTAATGGATCCATCAACCGTACTTGCTGACGTGGCTAATGTTATCGCGAATAATGAACAAAGCGCCATTATTATAAGAGCAGAGAGCAACTGGGGCTATATTACGTTAAACGACCTCAGCCGTACCGGTCAATGTGCCCAAGATATTGCTAATTTTGATGCTGTAATTACTTCAGCCTCCTGTTTAGATGACATAGTGGAAAATTACCCGGCAAATCTGCTGCGAACACCTGTTTTGTTTGAAGATGATCAAAAAATAGTAGGGATCAGTACTCCTGAATCATTAATTGATGCACTGCTTACCCAATACCATCTTCAGCAGGCACGTATGACAGCTGTTTTAGATACGGTTGGTGAATCGGTATGTATTATTGATCCGAATAATAAAGTCGTAGTATGGAATAAACGCGCCGAGAGACTATATGGCATTGCCGCTGATAGTATTTTAGGCAACCGGATTGATAATTTTTTTACAAATTTGCTGGTGAAAAAGGCGCTTGCTGAGCAGCTCGTTGTCAAAGATCAATATCATAAACCTTGTTCAAGTACCCATGTACTTATTAATGCCGCCCCCATTTTCCTAAAAAGCGAGGTTGTTGGCGGAGTTAGTGCCGAACGCGATATTACCGAAGTGGTAACACTGAATCAGGAACTCACGCGAACTAGCCGCAAAGTGCAGTCCCTGGAAAGCCAAATTGATAAAATCAACGCCGGAACCGATGCATTTGCCAATGTTTCCGGCCACAGCCCAGGCATAGTAACCGCCGTGAGCATGGCCAGACGAGTAGCAGCTACCAATGCGCCACTACTTATCAGAGGTGAAAGCGGTACAGGCAAGGAAGTATTTGCCAGGGCTGTACATACGGCCAGTGGCCGTCAAGGTAAATTCATGGAAATTAACTGCGGGGCCATTCCTGCCAATTTATTTGAAAGTGAACTTTTTGGCTATCAGTCCGGAGCTTTTACAGGCGCTGACAAAAAAGGAAAGGTAGGCCTGATTGAACTTGCTGACGGCGGTACCGTATTTCTCGATGAAATTGGTGAAATGCCGAAAGAGATGCAGGTAAAATTACTCAGAGTTCTCCAAGAAAAAAGTTTTTATCGGGTAGGCGGTGAAAAACCAATACAAGTAGATGTGCGAATTATTTCGGCTACCCATCGTGACCTGGAAGAAATGATAGTTACTGGCGATTTTCGAGAGGATTTATACTACCGCCTGAATGTTGTCACCTTATATTTACCTCCGCTGCGTGACAGACGGGAAGATATTCCCGAATTAGTATACCGCAAGCTCAAAAACTTTACCGCCAACTCTAACCAGGAAGCTGTAATTAACAAAGTGGATCCGGCGCTTATGGCCGTTTTTTTAGAACACGACTGGCCGGGAAATGTCCGTGAACTTAATAATATTCTGGAGCGTCTGGTCATTCTTACCGATGGTGACAGCTTAACAACAGCTAATTTGCCGCCTAATTTTCTTACTAATGGGCATCACGGCAAGCCTATTGACAAATTACCCGAAAACGCCAAACTAAAAACCATTCCGGAATTATCAACCCTGGAACGTTTACTTATTGAGCAAACCTTGAAGGAAGTTAACTTCAATAAAGCAATGGCAGCGAAAAAACTGGGCATTCCCCGCAGTACCTTGTATTATAAAATGCACCAATTTAACTTGGAAGATATTAATGTCAATAAATAGACGACAGCGTCAAAAACTTGACACATTTATGATTTGCGCCTCCTCAGCCAGAGGAGGCGTTTTTTTTAAGAGCAATCCTATTTACTGGTTTTCTCAATGAAATTTTCGTCGCTATTTATATTGGCACACTTCTTGCTGTTTAAATAGACAAGGAGGTGCAGTTATGCGAATTACTAATCATCCAATTTTAGAGTTTCCCCCAAAAGAAAAAGTCTCATTCAGCTTCAATGGCCAGTCACTTGAAGGTTATGCTGGTGAACCTATTGTTGCCGCGCTGCATGCCGCCGGTATCACAGTGCTTAAACATAGTCACGAACTGAATCGGCCGCGAGGATTGTTCTGCGCAATCGGCAATTGTTCATCCTGCTTAATGACTGTTAACGGGATGCCAAATGTGCGGGTATGTGTTGAACCACTCGTTGAAGGTATGAGGGTAGAAACTCAAGTGGGAAGAGGTAAACTGCCATGAAAATAGATATTGCAGTTATCGGTGCCGGCCCTGCAGGCTTAATGGCAGCTATTCAAGCCGGCAGTCAGGGAGCTTCGGTGCTTTTAATTGAGCGTGCCGCCAATTTAGGCGGGCAACTCATCAAACAAACACACAAATTTTTTGGTTCTAAAAGCCAATTCGCCGGTGAACGCGGTGTAACTATTGCCGCTATGCTAATAGAAAAAACACTAAGCAATAAAAATGTTACCACCTGGACAAATGCCACTGTATTGGGATATTACCAGGAAGAAAAAGTTCTGACCGTCAACCGTCAGGGCAATTATGCTACAGTACAGGCAAAGAAGATCATTGTTGCTACCGGTGCCTCTGAAAAAACATTGGCTTTTCCGGGTAACGACCTACCTGGCGTTTACGGCGCCGGTGCAGTCCAAACTTTGATGAACGTTTATGGCGTTATGCCTGGCAAGCGATTATTAATGATAGGCGCAGGCAATATCGGCCTAATAGTAGCGTATCAACTGCTACAGGCCGGCGTAGAAGTTGCGGGCATTGTGGAAGCAGCCCCGACAATTGGCGGTTACCTGGTTCATGCCGCCAAAATCCGCCGGGCCGGTATTCCCATCTATACTTCTCATAGTATAAAAGCTGCTTATGGCTCACCTGCCCTAAACAAAGCAACCATATATCGGCTTGATAAAAATTGGCAGCCAATCGCCGGTACTGAGTTTGACCTTAGGATTGACGGACTCTGCCTGGCCGTCGGGCTTACACCGCTTGCCGAGCTATTGTGGCAAGCTGGCTGTCAAATGCTCTATGTGCCGGAACTGGGCGGTTATGTGCCATTACGCGACGATACATTACAGACTACCCAGCCTGATATCTATGTTGCCGGTGACGTAGCCGGCGTTGAAGAAGCCTCGGCGGCCATGGTCGAAGGTAAATTAGCCGGAATGGCTGCTGCTGCCGGTATCGGACTGTTGACATCTTCCCAGCAAGAAAATTATAGCGAACTTAAAAACCAATTGACTGTCCTTCGAGCTGGAGATATCAGTAATAAAATACGTTTCGGCCTTGCTAAGGCAACAATCAGCAGTCAAGCGGAGGTGATGCAAAATGCTTGAACAAACAGGGATACCGACTACCGATAAAATTAGTGCTGTTTTGCCAGTTATGGAACGTTTAAACAAGGGGCCGATCGCAATCTTTGAATGTTTTCAAAATATTCCTTGTAATCCCTGCGTTGATGCTTGTCCGCAAGGGGCGATTTCTATTGGTGCTGATATCAATGAGCGCCCGGTACTTGATGAAAGCAAATGCAATGGCTGTGGTATTTGTATAACACATTGTCCCGGTCTATCCATTTTTGTTATTGACTATGCTTATGCCCCGGATACGGCTTTGATTAAATTGCCGTACGAATATTGGCCGTTGCCTGCGACCGGTGAAACCGTGGATGCCTTGAACCGTCAGGGGAAAGCAGTCGCTGCCGCCGAAATTGTGCGGGTACAACAAAATAAAAACAAGACAAATGTGGTATGGGTATCTGTCCCCAAAGCATTAATTATGGAAGTGCGGGGCATCGCCCTGCGAAAGGAGGGCTAAACCATGACTGAGCCTGTTATTATCTGTCGTTGTGAAGACATTACCCTTGAAGAGATTCAAGAACTTATCAAACAAGGAAAACATACCATAGAAGAACTAAAACGCGAATGTCGGTGCGGCATGGGTCCTTGCCAGGGGCGGACTTGTACCCCGCTTATTGCGCAAGAACTGGCCAAAACGCTAAAAAGTAATGTCGGCGATGTTGCCTTACCGACGTTCCGGCCGCCGACTGCCCCCATATCGTTAGGTGCTCTAGCCAGGGGTGACAATCATGATTAAGCAGGCAGATATTGTTATTATTGGCGGCGGTGTTGTCGGTTGTTCTATAGCCTACAATCTCGCTAAAGCCGGAGCCGGAAAAGTGGCTGTCATTGAACGCGCCTATTTGGCCAGCGGGGCAACAGGCCGCTGTGGTGCCGGTGTCCGGATGCAATGGGGAAGCAAGACAAATTGTCTGCTCTCTCGCGAAAGTGTTAAGATCCTGGAAAACTTGCCGGCTATCCTCGAAGAAAAAGACGATATTGAGTTTAATCAAAGTGGTTATTTACTGCTGGCCTATACCGATAAAATGGTAGATCAGTTCAAGAAAAATCTTGTTTTGCAAAATTCTCTTGACATTCCAGCCAGATGGACCACACCGTCTGAGGCAAAAGAAATTGTTCCCCAATTAAACATAGAAGGTCTCCTGGGAGCCACATTTTGTGGCAAGGATGGGCATGCTAATCCGTTTAAGGTAACCAGTTTGTACGCTAAAGCGGCACGCCGGTTGGGGGTAGAATTTTATACTTATACGGAAGTTACGGATATAACCGTTAAGTCCGGTAAAATTACAACAGTTCATACCACAAAAGGTGATATTGACACAAACACCGTAATCAATGCGGCTGGCGGCTATGCCAAAGTAGTAGGCCGCATGGCTGGTGTAGAGTTACCGATCTTCCCGGAGCGGCATGAAATCCTCGTCACCGAACCGGTTGAACCTATGCATATGCCGATGGTTATGTGTTTTTACCACAATCTTTATTGTCAGCAAACTCCACACGGCAGCTTTATTATGGGTATCGGTCATCCCAATGAACCAGAGACCTTTACCATCAAATCAAGCTTGTCATTTCTTCCGGAAATGGCAAGGCGCATTACGAAAATTTTACCGCCGTTAAAGAATCTTAATGTTATTAGACAGTGGGCAGGTCTCTATGATATGTGTCCTGACCGAACACCTATTTTAGGCGAAGATTCCGCATTGAAAGGGTTCTATATTGCTGCCGGTTTTAGCGGACACGGCTTTATGATTTCACCTATAGTGGGCAAGCTTATGGCGCAAACGATTATGGGATCACCTACAGATATCCCAATTACTATGTTTAGTGCTGAGCGTTTTGCTCTCAATCAATTATATATAGAGCCATCGGTTGTTTAAATTTGTTTGTCACATAAACAATGACAGTAAAAAAACTTAAAAATAATCTAAAATTATTCTTGCTTATTTTTATTTTCTGTAATACAATGTTTATTGTAAGGAAACAAAAGTATTTAATATGTTAAGCAAAGATGCTTTTTGAGGAAACATTTTTCCTCAAAAAGCTTTTTTTATTCATTGCTTTAGCAACAATATAGCCGTCGGGGGTGATAGATCTAAATTTTGATGAATCATATAAAACCAGGTAAACTAAGAGAGGAGAGGAATTTATGAGTAAAGGGTTTAAATTGGCAGTTTTATTGACAATGCTGGTAATGCTGGTCGGTTTAGTGTCAGGCTGTGGTGATTCCGGCAGCAAGGATCTCAAAATTGGCGTAGTGTATGAATTGACAGGCAATACTGCTTCTTTTGGTACTGCGGCAGCCAATGGAGCAAAGCTGGCTTTCAAAGAAATCAATGCTAAGGGTGGTGTTCTTGGCAAACAAATTCAGTTAATAGTTGCGGACAACAAAGGGGAGCCTTCAGAGTCAACAAATGCTATGACCAAAGTAATAAATCAGGACAAAGTAGTTGCAGTAACCGGCTTTACTGTAAGCTCTAATGGTATCGCCGGATCGACTGTAGCTGAAGCGAATAAAATTCCGTTCGTAGCGGCAGCAACTACCAATCCCAAAGTTACCCTTGATGAGAAATCCGGTAAGGTAAAAGATTTTGTCTTCCGCGCCTGTTTTATTGATCCGTTCCAAGGTACGGTTGGTGCCAATTTTGCACTTAATAGTTTAAAGGTCAAAAAAGCCGCGATTATGATTGATAATTCTAGCGACTATAGCAAAGGCTTGACCCAATTCTTTAAAGATGCCTTTACTAAAGGCGGCGGCCAAATTATAGCTGAAGAGGCATTTTTGCAAAAAGACCAAGACTTTAAGGCCATCCTAACCAAGATTAAAGCTCAAAATCCTGATATACTCTATATTCCTGCTTATTATGAGGAAGTAGGCAAGATAGTAAAACAAGCTCGTGAAATGGGTATCATGGTACCTGTTCTCGGCAGCGACGGCTGGGACTCTCCCAAACTGCCCGAAATTGGTGGTCCTCAAGCTCTGAACAATACTTATTTCACTAACCTTTATTCTGTTGAAGATACTAACCCCGCTTCAAGAGCATTTGTTGAAGCATACAAGAAAGAATATGGACAAACTCCTGATGCCATGTCAGCTATGGGCTATGATGCCGCCTACTTACTGGTAGACGCCATTAAACGCGCTAACAGCACCGATGCAGCAAAAATCCGCGAGGCACTTGTGGCAACCAAAGGATTCAAAAGTTTGAGCGGTGATATGGATTTAAGTCCTAACCATGATGCTATCAGAAGTGCAGTAATCATCGAAATGAAAGATGGTAAACAAGTTTACAAAGAAACTATAAAACCGTAATTGTAGCCTAAAAAATCACCGTCCGGCTTAGACTGGACGGTGATTTTTTTAGTAGCAGAAAACCAGAGGGTGTCTCTTATAGTTTTTATGTAAAAAGATACAATAATATATGTGATTTTTAGAGGAAAATTCTGTTTGTGGGCGAATATCTACTAAAATGGAGGGTTTGCCATGTCTATAGCGCAAAATATTGCTGAAATTGAAAATAAAATATTCGCTAACAAGGTTAAACTTGTAGCCGTTACGAAAAATCACAGCGTTTCCGCAATGCTGGAAGCAATTGCTGCCGGGGTAGTGGCCGTAGGTGAAAACCGCGTTCAGGAGACACTCGCAAAATATCCGGAAGTTACCGTCCGGGCGGCAAAACCGGTAGAATGGCATCTAATAGGTCATTTACAAACCAATAAAGTCCGCCAGATTGTCCCGCTGATCGATCTGATTCACTCAGTCGACAGTGAACGGTTAGCTGTAGAAATTGATAAAATTGCCGGTACTTTAGGTAAACGGCAAGAGGTGCTTGTACAGGTTAATGTCGCGGATGAAGACAGCAAATATGGTATTTCCGTTAATCAAGCTCTACCGTTAGCAAAATTTATCAACAATCTGGAAAATGTCAGGCTTTGCGGTTTGATGACGATTGCACCTTTTAGCGAAAATCCCGAGACAGTACGTCCTGTGTTTAAAGAACTTTATCAGTTGTTTGGCGAATTAAAGGGGCTGAATCTTGCCAATACTGATATCAAGTGGTTATCCATGGGGATGACAAATGATTATATGGTGGCTATTGAAGAAGGAGCAAACTTAGTGCGTATTGGCACTGGAATATTTGGTTCGCGTCAATAATAAGGAGGAGAGAGTAAGGTATGAAGTTCATGGAAAAGGTTTGGGGCAGTCTTGGTCTGTTCGAACCATCAGAGCAAGAGGATGAGCGTCCAAAATTAGAGGAACCTGAATCAAAAAACAAGCAAAGAAATAGTAATGTAGTATCATTGCCGATAGCCCCGAATAATAATAGTCAGCCGCAAGCTAAACAAGTTAAGGTTATGGTCGTTGAACCTTTTTCATTTGATGATGCTCAACATATTGCCGATTATCTAAAAAATCGCAAACCGGTTGTCGTTAACCTGGAAAGCACTGATCCCGATATTTCCAAACGCATGATTGATTTCATCAGTGGTACTACTTACGCTTTAAACGGTCAAATTCAAAAAGTAGGCAATAATATTTTTCTATGTGCTCCCAGCAATGTTGATGTTGCCTATAGCCCACGGGAAGATGTCAGTGATAAGACATTTATACCTTGGGGAAATAAATAAAAGTTAGAGCACCAGACGGAGGAACTATGCTAAAAAATAAACAAATTGGCTTCATTGGCGGCGGCGCCATGGCTGAAGCACTCATTCGCGGCATTTTAAATGCAGGGCTGGTAGTGCCGTCGCAAATACTGGTAAGTGATGTTTCCGTAGAACGTCTGGACTACCTGCGTGGTACTTTTACGATTTTAACAACCACCGACAGTCAGGAAACAGCAAGGCAGTCTGATATTTTATTTCTAACAGTAAAACCTCAGGTCATTAATGGCGTTATTGATACAATTGCTCCGGTAGTGTCCAAATCCACCGTACTGGTAACGGTGGCTGCCGGCGTAACAATCAGCACTTATCAAAACAAGATGCCGGGAGTACCGATCATTCGTGTTATGCCCAACACACCGGTTGCCGTAGGCGAAGGCATGTCTGCCATGGCACTGGGAAAATATGCGACCACAGAAGTAAGTAAACCTGTGGCTCAGGTTTTTTCTTCTGTTGGCCAAGTTGTTACGGTCAGTGAAGACACGATGGATGCCGTTACCGGTCTGTCAGGCAGTGGTCCGGCCTATGCCTTTGTTTTGATTGATGCTCTCACAGATGCGGGTGTCAGAGTAGGTTTTTCACGCCAAACAGCCGTTCTGTTAGCAGCACAAACCTTACTAGGAGCCGCTAAGATGGTGCTTGCAACCGGAGAGCATCCCGCCAAACTGCGGGATATGGTAACATCGCCGGGTGGTACTGCCATTACAGGTGTTCATATCTTAGAACAAAACGGGGTACGAGCTGCTCTTATCGACGCTGTTGTTGCCGCTACTAACCGCTCACGTGAGATGGGGAGACGGTAATGAACGAACGTGATAAAATTTTACGTTATTACCGGTCCTCAGGTGATGCTGAGTTAGCGGCAAAACTGTTGGATCTGGCAGAAATTGCCCTTAAAACAAAAAAATATAAAGTCAGTGACTTTCTTGATCCTTATGGATTAAGTATTGCCGAAACTATTATTGCGCACTATGAAAGATTGGCACTGGAAACAAGCGGTGGCTATCCCGGAGCGGAACGGGTTAAAGCGGCTTTTGTTGATACTGATTTTCTTGAATATGCTGATTCTTTCGCATTTGATTTGGCAGCAATCTTAATAAAATGTGACAGCCGCTATTACCATCTGTCACACCGTGACGTTTTGGGAGCGCTTATGGGGCTCGGAATCAAGCGAGAGGTTTTAGGTGATATTATTATGGCCGGAGATCAGTGTTATCTCATAGCCGACTCAGCTATGGCCGCCTATATAATCCAGAATTTAACCGAAGTCGGACAGGCTGTCGTGTCTGTTGCCGAGTGTGCTCTTGCCATGATTCCGGCAAAAGAGGAAAAAGTTAAGGAAATCCGGGCAACGGTAGCTTCTTTGCGATTGGATGCCGTAGCTGCGTCCGGTTTTGGGACCTCAAGGACGAGAATGGCCGAAGATATCACGGCTGCTAAAATCAAAATAAACTGGCAAGAAGCCAAAAGCCCATCGCAGGCCGTAAAGGTTGGCGACATAATTTCAATGCGTGGCCGCGGCCGGATCGAAGTGATTGAAGTTCCCGGGCAAACCAAAAAAGGTAGGTACAGCATTTTACTTAAGCGATTTATGTAATAGAATAGGGGTGGAGAGTTATGCTTACGCCATTAGACATTCATAATAAAGAGTTTAAGCGCGGTTTTCGTGGCTATAATGAAGAAGAGGTCGACGAGTTTCTGGATAATGTTATCAAAGACTATGAAACCCTTTACCGCGAAAATATAGAATTGAAAGATACCATTGAACGTCTTAACAGCAAACTCGAACATTATCAACATATGGAGAACACTCTCCACAGTACGCTTGTCATTGCACAAGAAACAGCTGAGGAAGTAAAACTTAATGCCAAAAAAGAAACTGAGTTGATTCTTAAGGAAGCAGAAATCCGTGCGCAAAAACTAGTCGAGGAAGCTCTGGCTAAAGTTCGCAGAATGACTGGTGAATATGAGGAACTTCAAAAGCAATCGCAAATTTTCCGTACTCGTCTGCGTACTCTTTTGGAAGCCCAAATGGAAATGCTCAATACAGTCGAAGAGGATGAAAATTAGTTTTGCCTGATCATGGACTTACTATTGGCCTTTTTGCCGCACTCGCGCCCTATATTTGACTTTACTCGTCAATCATGTATAATATATGGGTATATGATAATATGGTATCAGTAATGACGGAGACGTGCTCTGATGGCGGTTTACAGCGAACCGGGATATGGTGTAAGCCCGGTAATCAATATCATAGCTTTTTCAATCTCTCCCGAACTGCAGGCTGAACATTTAAAGTAAGCTTCGCCGCCTGACGCCCGTTATTGCGTTTTCAAGTGACTTATAATAAAGTCAGTAGGGTGGTACCACGGGAATTTTAACTCTCGTCCCTTTTTAGGGATGAGAGTTTTTTTATTTATTATTGGAGGTGCTAATTTTGGATTATAGCAAAACACTGAATCTGCCGCAGACAGATTTTCCGATGCGGGCTAATCTTCCTGAACGGGAACCCAAAATGTTGGAATACTGGCATGAACAAAAAATTTATGAGAAGAAACTTTCCCAAAGCAAGGGAAAAACAAAATTCATCCTACACGACGGACCGCCGTATGCCAATGGTAATATTCATATCGGCACGGCATTAAATAAAATTCTTAAGGATATTATTATAAAATACAAATCATTACAGGGATTCGATGCGCCTTATGTTCCGGGCTGGGACACACACGGCCTGCCTATTGAACATGCGGCTATCAAAATTCTCGGCTTAAACCGTCATGAACTCAACCCCCTTGATCTGCGTCGCGAATGTAAGCAGTACGCACTGAAATGCCTTAACCTTCAGCGGGAAGACTTCAAACGTCTGGGCGTCGCCGGTGACTGGGAAAATCCATATATAACATTAATTCCTGAATATGAGGCCGAACAAATCAAAGTCTTTGGCGAAATGGCCAAAAAGGGCTATATCTATAAAGGATTAAAGACGGTTTACTGGTGTACCTCCTGTGAAACAGCACTGGCAGAAGCCGAAATAGAATATGCGGAAAAGAAATCACATTCCATTTATGTAAAATTTCCGTTAATTGATGATAAAGGCAACTTGCCTGCCGGTGTTGACCGGGAAAAAGTGTATGCCGTCATCTGGACGACAACCCCCTGGACAATGCCGGCCAATGTGGCAATCTGCGTTCACCCTGAGATTGAATATGCCTGGGTAAGAACAGGTGATGAAATTTATCTTTTAGCCAGCGAGTTAGTAGAAACTGTTGTCAAAGCTAACAACTTAGGGGAATATACCATACTGGCAACGATGAAAGGTGAAAAAATTGAAGGTATGGTATTCCATCATCCGTTTATTGAACGGGAGTCGCCTATTATTTTAGGCGAGCATGTAACGTTAGAAGCCGGTACCGGTTGCGTACACACTGCTCCCGGACACGGCCAGGAAGACTTTGAAGTAGGTATGAAATATGATCTGCCGATAATTTGCCCGGTTGATCCTACTGGCAAATTTACTGCGGAGGGCGGTAAATTTGCCGGCATGACTGTTGCTGATGCTAATGTGCCGGTCATAAAAGAATTGGCGGCACATGGACGGTTATTGGGCAAAGGTTCGGTCAAACATCAATATGCACATTGCTGGCGTTGCAAAAATCCGATTATTTATCGTGCGACAGAACAATGGTTTGCTTCGGTTGACGGATTTAGAAGCGAAGCACTGGAAACAATTGCCCATAAAGTTCAATGGATTCCCAGTTGGGGTGAAGATCGCATCCACAATATGGTTGCCGACCGGCATGATTGGTGTATTTCACGTCAGCGGGTTTGGGGAGTTCCCATACCGATTTTCTACTGTGCCAAATGTAATGAGCATATAATAAACGATGAAACAATTACTGCGGTTAAGGAAATTTTCCGGCGTGAAGGTTCCGATGCTTGGTGGTCCAAAAAACCGGAGGAAATTCTCCCTCAAGGCTTCACATGCCCACATTGCGGCCATGGAGAATTCAGAAAAGAAACCGATATTATGGATGTATGGTTTGATAGTGGTTCCAGCCATGCGGCTGTTCTCAGGCAGCGTGAGGAACTTCAGTGGCCGGCGGATTTATACCTGGAAGGCAGTGATCAGCATCGCGGCTGGTTTCAATCTTCGCTATTAACTTCGGTAGCCACGCAGGGCGCAGCGCCATATAAAGCGGTCCTAACCCACGGTTTTGTTGTGGACGGCGAAGGGCGTAAGATGTCTAAATCGATTGGGAATGTTATTTATCCGCAGGAAGTTATTAAAAAATATGGTGCCGATGTTCTGCGTCTGTGGGTGGCATCAGCCGACTATAAAGCCGATATTCGCATTTCCAATGATATTCTTAAACAATTGTCCGAAGTATACCGCAAAATTCGCAATACCTTCCGTTACATTCTAGGCAACCTACATGACTTCAATCCCGATACTGACAAAGTTTCTTTTAATCAATTGCTGGAGATTGACCGTTGGGCACTTATGCGTTTGGAACAAGTCCGTTCCAAAGTCACCCAAGCCTATGAAACATATGAATTCCATCTGTTATATCATACTGTTCATAACTTCTGTGCCGTAGATTTAAGCTCGATTTACCTGGACATTCTTAAAGACCGCGTTTATACCGCATTGCCCGCTTCGATTGAGCGCCGTGCCGCGCAAACAGCCATGTATGAAATTCTTAATACCCTGGTAACACTGGTTGCACCTGTATTAACTTTCACCGCAGAAGAAGTATGGCAATATATGCCTAAAAGAAAAAATCAACCCGAGAGCGTACAATTAGCCAGTTGGCCGCTAGCTCATCCTGAATATCTTGATACTGCGCTGGAAGCTAAATGGGCGAAGATACTGGAAATGCGTGGTGAAATTACTAAGGCTTTGGAAACAGCAAGGCGCAATAAGGTAATTGGTCATTCATTAGATGCTGCGGTCAGCCTTTATGCTGCCGGTGAAGAACTAACTGCACTCTCTGCCATCCAGGATGATTTAGCTACGTTACTCATTGTCTCTAACGTAACTTTATCTGACAGATTTGAACAAGCTCCGGGTGAAGCCTACCGGGTTGCCGAGATGCAACTCGCTATTGCCGTGGCTCCGGCACAAGGCATCAAATGCGAACGTTGTTGGATTTATAGCCCGACAGTGAACCTGGATAATGAGCATCCGGCTCTTTGTCAGCGCTGTGCTACTGTAGTAAAAAACATGTAAGTTTGATAAACCGGGAGCTAAATCCCGGTTTATTTTCATTTGCCGGGTAATAATAATACAGGTGGAGGACGGTTGTATGGACAATAAACATCGGGTAAATACTACTAATGAAAATACAGATAATAATCAGTCCGAATTTGTAGCCAAACAACTAGAAAGGCTTGTAAACCGATTGGAGGCCATGCGAATTGCCGATTATATGGAATTGTTGGAACGGCCGGCCAGACTGATTTTTACTAATTTTGTTGCCGGTATTGCCCGTGGTTTAGGCATTGCAATTGGTGCCAGCTTAGTGTTTGCCCTCTTGCTCTCTTTTCTAAAGCAACTGATTCTGCTTAATATACCTGGTATCGGTGGCTTTATAGCTGATATTGTCCGGTTTGTTGAAGCTAAGAAAGGAACATTTTAATTATCAATTTAGGGAAGGTGGCCTATGACAAAAGATATTTTTGATTGCATTCGTGATAGTCACAGTGTTCGAAATTTCCAGTCAGAGCAAATTCCCGAGCCTACTCTTACAAGAATTCTGGAGGCCGGTAATATGGCCCCCAGTGCCGGAAACCTGCAACCTTGGTATTTTTATGTGGTACAAGATCCATCTGTACAAGAGAAGCTTGCTAGCGCAGCTTTTGACCAAAACCAAATTATTGACGCACCAACCGTTGTGGTTATTCTGGCTGACCCTGCCCGGTCCAACGAAAAGTACGGTGAGCGTGGTGCTCAGCTATATTGTCTCCAAGACTCAGCCGCCGCCGCGCAAAATATTCTTTTAGCCGCCGAGGGATTGGGAATTGCCGCTTGCTGGGTCGGTGCCTTTGACGAAAAAAAAGTTCAGGAAGCCGTAGAAGCTCCACCACGTCTCAGGGCTGTTGCGTTGATTTGTTTAGGTTATAGTGATGAATCACCAAAAGACTATAAAGAGCGACTACGCTTAAAAGAGGTCGTCAAATTTATCCATTAATAGTAATGAACACTTAGCTTTTGCCGACATGACAAACTCCCTTAAAGCCTAAAGGACCTCTAACCAAAAAGTAAACCGAGCGGTTATCCGCTTGGTTTACTTTTTACATTAGCAGCCAGTATAGCATGTAAGATAATAAATAAGGTCGATAAGGTTTCTGCCGAACATTTCACCAAAGCTAGAAAACGGCCGGGTTTTCTAATTATGAAGGATTCTAATTTTTCTTGTTTAATTATAAAAAGGTACTGGGTATACTATTTAGGTTGCAACCTTACTCACCGCATGCAAAAACGATGAATGTGATGAATATTTTGTATAAAAAGATCTATGGGCTAGGAGGTGGCTTGATGACCTGTCCCAAGATAAACTATATGGTGTTACTAACCAGAATTGGCGTTTTAGGACTGGCTATTGCCGCCTATTTTTGCTTTCCCGGAGTACAAGAATTTGCTACAGAGGGTATTACATACTTAAAACATCGTAACTTTGGGGGATTACGGCAATTTATTTTATCTTATGGTCTATGGGCTCCCGTAACAAGTATTGCTTTAATGACATTACAGTCTATAGTACCTCTGGTTCCGGGACTTATTATCACCATTTCAAATGCCTGGATATTTGGCTGGAAATATGGCGCCCTTTATTCGTGGTTTGGAGCCCTTTTAGGCGCAGCTCTGGATTTTGGTATTGCCCGCTGGTATGGACGGCCGGTAGTTGAAAGATTTATCAGTGCCAAATTCTTAAATTTTACAGATAGATTTTTTAAAAGGCATGGCATATTTGCTGTGTTTATTACACGTTTGGTGCCATTAATACCTTTTAAAGTAATCAGTTATGGCGCGGGTCTAACTCAACTCACCCTATATGAATTTGCTGCAGCAACTGCGATCGGCCAAACACCAGCCATAATACTCTATTCCATATTAGGCCAAAACCTTTCCCATAGTGTAAAATCAGTAGTAATGATTACCTCGCTGTTGGTTCTTGCCGGTTTGGTTGTTTATTACTATCGTAGCACTATTGAGCGCTATTTTACTTCTTACAATGATAAATAAGTAACGGCGCAGCAATTCATGTTGTGCCGCTTTACGTTTGGTAAAAATTCCGGTATCATGTTATATAGCTTATATAATAGATCAGGATAGGAGAGAAGACTGGTGCCGATATCATTATTAGCAACCATTGCTGCAGTAGTTGTCATCCTTGACCAGTGGTTGAAACAGTATATTCAAGCCCATATGCTCCCAGGTATGTCTATACCCGTGATTGACGGGATTTTTCATATCACTTATGTATTAAATCCTGGAGCTGCCTTTGGCATTTTAGAAAATCAGCGCGTATTTTTCATTGTTATTGCATTGTTTATGTTGGGGCTTGCCTTTTATTTTTTTAAACACATTCCCAAAAAATTTATGCTTATGCGGTTAGGGTTAAGTTTGCTTGCCGGTGGAGCGATTGGCAATGTTATTGACCGTGTGCAAACCGGCTATGTAATAGATTTTTTAGACTTTCGTATTTGGCCGGTATTTAACTTAGCCGATATGGCGATTGTAACTGGTGTTGGCTGTGTCATATATACCCTCGTTTTTATGTCCTTTCCGACCGAAGATCAAGAAAGCTCAAGATAGGAGGATACTGTGGAGCAAAATCAAAATAACGACACTATCACATCAATAGTTGAAGTCGCAGCAGCAGAACAGGGCCTTCGGCTTGATGTATTGCTAACAAACCAATTTACTGAATTGTCACGTTCACATATACAAAAGCTTATTGCGGATGGTCTGGTAACAGTAAATAGCAAAACGGCCAAAGCAAACTATAAAGTCCAAGCTAAGGATAGTGTAATTATAATTTTTCCTGCGGCAAAACCAGTTGAAATTTTACCAGAATATATTCCGCTTGACATTCTTTATGAAGATTCTGACATAATTGTTATTAATAAACCACGCGGCATGGTTGTTCACCCCGCCGCCGGCAATTACCAGGGCACGCTGGTCAATGCATTACTTGAGCATTGTCGGGATCTTTCAGGAATAAACGGTGAAATTCGGCCAGGTATCGTACACCGCTTAGATAAGGATACTTCTGGCGTTATGGTCGCCGCTAAGAATGACTATGCCCATCTTAACTTAGCTGAACAAATTAAAAATCGTACAGCAAGCCGCAAATATATTGCTATTGTTCATGGCAATATTGCGGAAGAACAGGGAATAATTAATGCCCCCATTGGCCGGCATCCATCAGATCGCAAAAAAATGGCCGTTACGTTCGAACATAGTAAACAAGCAATAACTCGCTTTTGCGTTGTTGGGAGATTTACCAATTTTACATTGGTCGAGTGCAAATTACAAACAGGTCGCACTCATCAAATCAGAGTTCACATGCAATATATCGGCCACCCTGTTGTTGGCGATCCCAAATACGGTCCCGAAAAAAAGCATTTTACCATAAAAGGCCAAGCCCTGCATTCGGCAGAACTGTCGTTAAAACATCCGGTGACGAAACAAGATATGTTGTTTACTACGCCAATGCCATCAGATATGGCTGACATACTCAAACAATTACAGGCAATGAAAAGAGAGGAGATATAAATGTATGGCAAAACTAGTTAATATGGTAGATAAAGCGACCATCATGGATGCACAAGCCATTAAACGTGCCTTAACCCGGGTATCTCATGAAATTGTTGAACGCAACAAAGGAGTCAGCGATGTAGTACTTGTCGGCATCAGGACACGCGGTGTTCCGCTGGCTAAGCGAATAGCGGAGGAAATCAAGCGAATCGAAGGAGTTGATTTGCCTGTCGGCGTGCTTGATATTACTTTATATCGGGATGACTTATCCACGTTAGCGTATCAACCCATTGTTCATGAAACACTTATCCCATTTTCTATTAACGATAAGAAGGTTGTGCTTATTGACGACGTGTTGTTTACTGGACGCACAGTACGGGCGGCGCTTGATGCCATCATTGATATTGGCCGGCCATCAGCCATTCAGTTGGCTGTACTCATTGATCGTGGTCATCGTGAGCTTCCCGTTAGAGCTGACTATGTCGGTAAAAATGTACCGACTTCACGCAAAGAAATAGTCAGCGTACAGCTGACTTCAACAGATAACAATGAACAGGTTGTCATCAAGGAACTTGTTGAGAATTAAGAAACCTTGAAATGAATGTCTCTTCCGGGGTAACATAAATCGTGTTTTGATGATCGTAAATAACAAACCCCGGTTTAGTTCCTGCAGGTTTGCGTACATAACGGCGTTTGGTATAATCAACGGGTACATTGGCTGATTGCCGACTTTTGCTGTAGTATGCGGCTAACAGCGCGGCCTCTTTAATTGCCTGGGGCGAAACCTCACGGTTTTCACTGCGAAGAATAACATGGGAACCAGGAATATCTTTTGTGTGCAGCCAAATATCATCAGGGCGAGCCTGTTTAAAAGTAACTGTGTCATTTTGTCGATTATTTTTACCGATAATAACGGTAAAACCGTCACTAGTACGCCCGGAAAGTGGTTGTATGGAAACCGCTGGCAAATGTCGTTTGTCGGCTGTTTTTATATATCCGGCTGTAATTAGTTCCTGGCGAATTTCGTTAATTTCCGCACTTACATGGGCATGGAACAAGGCTACTGTAATGCTTTCTAAATAAAGAATGTCGTCCTGACATTCTTTAAGCTGACTTGCTAAATGCTCTTCAGCCCGCTTGGCCTTATTGTATTTCGTATAATATTGCTGCGCATTTTCAACGGGTGATAATGCAGGGTTTAGGGTAATGGTAACCTCTTGCGGTTCATCCATCTCACTGTAGATGTCCACTAACGTCTGTTTGTCAGAGCCAGGAGTGACAGCATACAGATTAGCCATGATAATATCTCCGCATTTTCTATATTCGTCAGCATGTTCAGCTTGCGATAATTCATCGGCTAGCACGGCTTGTTTGCGGGTCAACTTTGCTAATTCTGCTGAAACCAATTTCGTCAACAGGTCTTTTGCCGGTAATGCCGGACGCCCTTTAAATTTATCAAAAAAGTCGACAGCAGCACTCATTGTGGGAAATTGATGAAGATTATACTGACTAAGATGTTCAGGAATAAACGCGGCAATCGCCAGTGGCTTATTTTCTCCCTCAACCACAACAGTGGGGGTAGGGGAACCGCCTTTTATCTGCCTGGCAATACTGGCAACTGCTTCACTTAATGCTTCTAGATCGGAGATATCAAGATTGTTTATACTGATATCTGGAGAAAACCCGCCCCGCCAGGCAATTTCTTTTGCAGTTAGCGGACCAATGCCAATTCCGGTTGCAATAATAGCTTTACTGAGGAAAGCGGCAGACGAGGCCATTACTTGCCTGCAAAACTCCTCAGAATCAGTCTTTAAGATACTCAAGCGATCTTGCCCTGGTGGATAAAGATACTCTTTACCAGGCAAAACCTGACGATGGCGGCTTACATGAGCACTCACTCTCTTGATGGCATCAATTATCGTGTTGTCCTGAAGCAAAATAATATTGCTGTATTTCCCCATTATTTCAATAACTAAGCGTTTCGTATAGATTAAACCGCGTTCACCACGCACATCAATATTAATATTGATTATACGGTCAAGGCTGTGCTGTTCAATGCTGGCAATCCGCCCATCTTCCAGATGCTTTCTGAGCAGCATACAAAAACTAGGAGCTACAGCCGGATTTTCCGGGATTTCCGTCGTGATAAACAATTTAGGTCGTTCCGGGTTTGCTGAAAGAAGAAAACGCAGCGTTTCTCCTGGCTGGCGCACCCATAACAAAAGCGAAAAAGGATCAGGTTGAAATACTTTATCAATGCGCCCGCCAGTCAATGCTGCATTAAGTTCACCTACAAGCGGTGCAAGCGACAATCCATCAATATTCATAATGTAACCTCCGCCAGTTAACAAAACGTGTAACAATTTGCCAATAGTATAACACTCATCGCAATAAACGGTCAAACCCGGTCTAATTTTACAGCCGCCAGAATACTATGATTAATATAGCAAAACACATGGTAGCGAGGTGGCTGCATGGATAAGGAAAAATGGTATACACGTACGTCAGATGAAGTAGTTCAATTCTGGCAAACCAGCTTTGTCGACGGATTATCTTCTGCTGAAGCAAAAGCCAGACTGGAAAAGTTTGGCTTTAATGAATTAGTGGAAAAAGAGAAAACTGCCTGGTGGAAAAAGTTTGTGGCACAATTTCAGGATTTTATGGTGTTGGTTTTATTGGGAGCCACACTGATATCTGCATTTTTGGGTGAATATGCCGATGCCATTACTATTTTAACTATTGTACTAATGAATGCTATACTAGGTTTTATCCAGGAATATCGGGCAGAACAGTCGCTAGCAGCCCTAAAAAAACTGGCATCGCCTACTGCTAGGGTAATTAGAAACGGGATGATTCAACAAATTCCTGCCAGAGATCTTGTACCTGGCGATATTTTAGTACTTGAAACCGGTGACAAACTTTCAGCTGATGGTCGCCTGATTGATGTCCATAGCATAGAAATAGAAGAGGCTGCCTTAACAGGTGAATCCTTGCCGGTTCGTAAAGTTGCTGACCGTCAATTTAGCGAAGACGTACCTTTAGGGGACAGAAAAAATATGGTCTTTGCAGGTACCAGCGTAGTCAAAGGACGGGGAAAAGCCGTTATCTGTGCTTCCGGCATGAGCACAGAAGTTGGTCATATTGCAGGTATGATACAGGCCACAGCGGAAGAAACCACGCCGCTCGAACGGCGTCTTGACCATCTTGGAAAATGGTTGGTTTGGGGTTGTTTGACTATTTGTTTGGTTGTTGTAATAACCGGAGTAGCAAAAGGCGAGTCTTTGTTTCTTATGTGTATGGCCGGTATAAGCTTGGCAGTTGCCGCTATTCCCGAAGGTCTGCCGGCAATAGTCACAGTTGCTTTGGCGCTTGGAGTGCAGCGGATGATTAAACAACGAGCTATCATTCGTAAGCTGCCGGCTGTTGAAACGCTGGGGTGTACTACAGTCATCTGCTCTGATAAGACTGGCACTTTAACGCAAAATGCCATGATGGTACGTCAGGTTTTTGTTGACAACAATCATTATGAAATTACCGGTGCGGGGTATGATATAAAAGGTGATATCCTGCTCAATCAACAACCTTTTGATGTAGTTAAAGATAAAGCTTTACAACAATGCCTGACAATAGGCGCCCTGTGTAATAACAGTGTTATAAAACAAAATAATATTGCAATTACCGGTATATGGCGAAACAAAAGTGAACCCAACTGGACAGTGGCAGGAGACCCGACTGAGGGCGCTATTATTGTTGCCGCAGCTAAAGCGGGTATTTGGCAGGCCGAGATTGAGAAGAAGCAAAAGCGAGTGGCTGAAATTCCGTTTGAATCCGAACGCCGCCGCATGTCAGTAGTGTATCGTGATACCAATAATAATAATATTCTTTATGTTAAAGGCGCTCCTGACGTTATTTTAGAATTATGCCGCTATTATCAGACGGCAGCAGGACCCACATCACTTACCGCCGATCATATTTCGCGTATAAATAGTATAAATGACCAAATGGCTTCACAAGCCTTACGAGTTTTGGCAGTCGCTTACCGCCGACTAACACCGGCTCAAGCACAAACTCCTGATGAGTCTTTAGAGAATGATCTAATATTTGCCGGTATGATCGGGATGATCGATCCACCGCGTGAAGAAGTTAAAGCCTCAATCGCTATGTGTCGCGAAGCCGGTATTAAAACAATTATGATTACCGGCGACCATAAAAATACGGCAATTGCAATTGCCCAGGAGTTGAGTATCTATAAAGAACAGCAGCATAAAGCCCTAACAGGTAAAGAATTGGATGCGTTAACCGACAGGGAACTTGACGCTATCGTTAACCGGGTTACCGTGTACGCTCGTGTTTCTCCTTCCCATAAGCTACGGATTGTGCGGGCGCTTAAGCGCCAGGGGCATATTGTTGCTATGACTGGTGATGGTGTTAATGATGCACCCGCAATTAAAGAAGCCGATATCGGCGTAGCGATGGGCCTTACCGGCACCGATGTAACTAAAGAAGCTTCCTCAATGGTTTTGGCCGATGATAATTTTGCCACAATTGTGGCAGCTGTTGAAGAAGGCCGTGGTATTTACGAAAATATTCGCAAGTTCATCCGTTACTTATTATCCTGTAATATTGGTGAAGTACTCACTATGTTTCTCGCAACACTTTTGGGGTTGCCGATGCCCCTTTTACCTGTACAAATTCTTTGGGTCAACCTTGTCACCGACGGATTACCGGCTATGGCGCTTGGTGTTGACCCCAGTTATCCCACAATTATGCAACAACCGCCCCGTCCTCCGGGAGAGAGTATTTTTTCGCGTGGACTAAGCCGCAAAATTATCGGGCGTGGTATTCAAATTGGTTTAAGCACACTTTTTGTGTTTAGTGTGATATACTATCTACAGAACGATTTGGCATTAGCCCGTACGGCAGCATTTGCTACTTTGGTATACTGCCAAATGTTTCATGTATTTGATTGCCGCTCAGAGACAGTTACCATCTTTGAACTTAAATTTACAACAAATCTATTCTTGCTGGCCGCCGTAACCTTTTCAACAATTATGCAACTTTCCGTAATGTACATACCTTTCTTAAGCGCGATTTTTTCAACTGTACCTTTATCTTGGTTTCACTGGACCCTTATCATATTAGTGTCAGGGTGGACGCTGATCTTAAACGCCTTTAAGCATTTATTCAGACATCGTCCGTCCCGCCGTGCCGTTATACCCCAAAGTCGATAAAAATTTCAATATTACTACCAGGAGGGAAAAAACTATGCAGTTTACTAAATGGCATGGATTAGGCAACGATTTTGTCATTGTCAATGGCATGAAAGAACATATTGCGGATTATCAAAAGCAGGCACTGGCTATCTGTGACAGAAACTTTGGAATCGGCGCTGATGGACTTGTTGTGCTGCTGCCATCAGCGATTGCTGATTTTAAAATGCGCATTTTCAACTCAGACGGCAGCGAAGCCGATATGTGCGGCAATGCCACTCGCTGTGTCGCCCGTTATCTTTATGAAAATGGTCTTATTAATAAAACAGTAATTACGCTCGATACCTTAGCGGGGATTATTACCCCTGAACTTGTATTTAAAGATGGCGTATTGCAAACAGTTAAAGTAAATATGGGAGAACCGAGATTAAGGCCGGTTGAAATTCCGGTTGTTGGTAGTTACGAAGAACCAATAGTAAACATGCCTTTAACAGTAGAAGGAGAGACTTTTACTATCACATGTGTTTCTATGGGGAACCCGCACTGCGTCATTTTTGTCAACGATATAAGCAAAATCAATATAGCACATATCGGACCGAAAATTGAAACACATTCCTTGTTTCCCAAAAAAACTAACGTTGAATTTATCCAAGTTCTTAACCGCCAAACAATTAGAATGCGGGTATGGGAACGGGGCGCCGGCATAACCAAAGCCTGTGGTACTGGTGCCAGTGCCGCGCTAGTGGCCTCAGTATTAAATAAGCACACTGACCGTCAAGCCACGGTTAAATTGGACGGTGGTGACCTTCTTATTGAGTGGGCTGACAATAACCATATTTATAAATCAGGACCGGCCGTAGAAGTGTTTCGCGGCGAATATTTGCTATAAGAAAAGACGGGGGCTTGTATCAAGCCTTTTAGGGTGCTAGCAACGCCCTAGTCGTTCTTACATACTATCTCAGAAAGGTTATATTGCTAATAATGCATAATAAGCCGGCTCTTATGGAGCCGCTTATTATTAGTTGATTTTTAATTTCAGAAAAAAAGGAATTTTTTATGCCTGCGCCTAATATTTATACGGCAAGATATATTGTCAGCGGAGGTGTTGAGATGAAACTCATTACTGGTATTCTCAGCTTAATCATCTTACTGTCTATTCCTTTGTCAACTAATGCAATCGCCTTAGTAAACAGGGACGTTATCCTGGAGGCGCAGGAGTATGGCACCAAACACAAGCAATTAGCCCTTACCGATTTTCTTCAGCCTTGGCTTGCTTATGAAGAACAGGCATCTGTTATTAATGCTAAAACAGAGAGGGCTTATTTGTACACTCCGTTTTTACTCTTAGCCAACGATGCTCGCGATAAAGCGAGAAACAATCAATCAGTCCAGCTTGCCGACAGTGAAAAAATTCTGGCTGATTATGCCGGTTGCCTGGTGTTTAGCTTAACAATTAACGGTAATAGTGAAAATTTTAGTAATGGTATGCGAGTTTTCATTAAGCAAGACAAGAAAATAATTAGACCTTACCATTCTTTAATCAATGCTCCTGCCAAAACATCCTGGCCTTCCGGGGAGCCCCAATTTATTAATTACTCCTATTTTTATTTTCGCGAACAAGAAATAAATTTAGATAACCCTATTATCTTGACAGTAACAACCAAAGATAAACAAGAACACCGTTTTTATTTCAATTTACCTAATTTTAAATAAAATTTTATCAATAAATGGAGATTATCTCCATTTATTTTTTTTATAGAAAAGGGATTTAGGATAAGCAAAGCGAAGTAAATGAAAAAATCTACGGTTAAAATCGTGTTATCCGCTAATAATAACATACGCAAAGGAAGGTGCAAAGTTCGTGCTCAAGAGTATGACCGGTTTTGGCCGGGGTGAGTATATCGACTTAAATTATCATATTGTCGCTGAGATTAAAGCGGTCAACCACCGCTATAATGAAATCGTTATCCGGATGCCTAAGACTTTAGGCAGCTTGGAGGATAAGATCCGTCGCACAATTGCCAGCAGTATTTTACGCGGACGGGTAGATGCTTTTATCACAGTTGATGAATATGGGGAAAAGAAAAGAACGGTAAGGGTTGACAAAGAATTAGCAATCGCTTACCATAATGCAATGAGAGAATTAGCTCAGATATTAGAAATGCCGGCTACCGATAGTATCTACCATATATCAAAATATCCGGAAGTACTTAAAGTGGTGGAAGTTAGTGAAGATGTAGAACAGTTGTGGCCCAAATTAGCAACCGCCATTAATGACGCAATCAGTAATCTGATGAAAATGCGGGAAGCCGAAGGAACTAATATTGAACACGATTTACTGGCACGAATCGACAAGCTCAACCTATTAATCGCCGCAATAGAAGACCGTGCGCCGCAAATTCTCGTTGAATACCGTGAAAAACTGTTGTCTCGCATACGTGAACTGTTAGCCTCTGTAGGGGCAGATCCTGATGAATCCAGATTGCTGCAGGAGACAGCCATTTTTGCTGACAGGACTAATTTTACGGAAGAAATTGTCAGACTCAAAAGCCACCTGTCCCAATTCCATACAACAGTGAGATCTTCCGAAGCTGTAGGACGCAAGTTGGATTTTATTGTTCAAGAAATAAATCGTGAAACAAATACGATTGCTTCCAAAGCCAACGATTCTACTATTGCCAATATTGTGGTAGAAATTAAAAGTGAAATCGAGAAGATCAGAGAGCAAATCCAAAACATAGAGTAGTAGTAAAAGAGCATTGCATTTTAAAATAGCCTATAAATGTATAGGAGGAGTCATAATGGATATAAAATTAATTAATATTGGCTTTGGCAATATTGTTTCGGCTAATCGGATTATTTCTATTGTCAGCCCCGAGTCGGCTCCCATTAAACGTATTATTCAAGAAGCTAGAGACCGTGGTATGCTGATAGATGCTACGTATGGTCGCCGTACGCGCGCTGTTATCATCACCGATAGCGACCATGTCATTTTATCAGCAGTACAGCCTGAAACGGTAGCTCACCGCTTAACCAGCAAAGATACGAGCGATGATACACCGGAATAAGCGTGGAAGGAGATTGCCGATGGCACAGGGTATATTGATTGTTGTTTCCGGTCCTTCCGGCACAGGCAAGGGCACTATTTGTCGGGAGTTACTGCGAAACAATCCCCATTTGAAATACTCAATATCTGCTACTACCAGACAACCAAGAGAAGGCGAAATTGACGGTGTAAACTATTTGTTTATCACCAAAGAAAAATTCAAGTCCATGATTGTGGCTGACGACCTACTCGAGTGGGCCGAAGTCTACGGCAATTTCTATGGAACACCCCGTCATTATGTGCTTGAACAACTAAATAAAGGATTTGACATTGTTTTAGAAATCGACACTCAGGGAGCGATGAAGGTAAAAGAGAAATTTCCAGATGGTGTTTATATTTATATTATTCCACCTTCGTTGGATGAGCTTGCTGACAGAATTTTTAAGCGTGGAACAGACAGTCTTGATGTCATAAAGAAGCGTTTAAATTGTGCCAGCAGTGAACTGTCTCTGGCTCAAAATTATCACTATATTGTGGTAAATGACCAAGTAACGGCAGCTGTACAAAAAATTGAAACCATTATTGCTGCCGAAAAATTAAAGGCAGAACGGAATACCACTTTGATTGATCACCTTTACCAAGCAGGTTATATCGATAAAAAAGCCTTCAATATGTAAAATAATAAGTAAGGGGAAACATTATGATTAATCCATCATTAGATGTACTTGTAAAAAAGGTTGACAGTAAATATACCTTGGTAGTATTAGCTGCCAAACGAGCACGTGAGATTATGGACGGACAACAGCCACTGGCCGAATCCAAATCCAATAAGCCGGTAACAATTGCGCTGGAAGAAGTTGCTCAAGGTAAGATTACTTATGAGCGCACTAAAACTGGTATTAAATAGGAGTAAAACATGTCTCAAGGTCTAAATGTTGTTATGGGAGTCTGCGGTGGCATCGCAGTCTATAAAGCAGTAGAGATTGTCAGCCGGCTAAAAAAAGCAGGCTGTACGGTTCACGTTATTATGACAAAATCTGCTGCGGAATTTGTTACGCCACTGACTTTTCGCGAAATAAGCGGCAATCCGGTAGTAACTACTATGTGGGAAGAGCCCAAAACATGGAATGTACAGCATATTGCGTTGGCTAACTGCGCAAATTTGTTTCTTATTGCGCCGCTGACCGCCAACGTTATTGGTAAAATAGCCAATGGAATTGCTGATGATATGCTGACAACTACCGTTATGGCTACAACAGCACCGGTGGTTCTTGCACCGGCCATGAATACAAATATGTTTCTCAATCCTGTTACCCAGCAAAACCTAACTAAGCTTGCAGGTTTAGGATATCATATTATTGAACCTGCCACAGGTATATTGGCCTGTGGTGCCGTAGGTCAGGGCCGTTTGCCGGAGCCACCGGTTATTGTGGATAAAGTGCTTTCCCTCTTACACAAACGCCAGGATCTACTAAATAAACGGATATTGATCACTGCGGCAGGTACGCGCGAACCGATTGACCCTGTTCGCTATGTTGGTAACAGATCGAGTGGTAAAATGGGTTATGCGCTGGCCGAAACAGCAGCAAAACGCGGTGCTGAAGTTATCCTTGTCTCAGGTCCGTCAAATCTGCCTATTCCACAAGGAGTAACCATAAAAAAAGTGGAAACGGCCGCACAAATGCATGCCGCAGTACTCAGCGAATTCGATACAGTTGATGTTGTCATTAAAGCTGCAGCTGTGGCTGATTATCGCCCAGAACTGATAGCTGAGCAAAAAATAAAAAAAACCGGTGATACGTTAACTATTAATCTGGTAAAGAATCCTGATATTTTGCGCGAATTGGGACAACAAAAAAAGCGACAACTATTAGTAGGCTTTGCCGCCGAAACGGAGGATCTTATCACTCACGCCCGGGAAAAGTTAACAAGAAAGAATCTTGATATGATTGTTGCCAATGATGTAACATTGCCCGGTGCGGGCTTCAACATTGACACCAATATAGTGAAAATTATACATAAAAACGGCACTATTGAAGAATTGCCGCAATTGAGGAAACAGCAAATTGCCGAAATTATCTTGGACAAAATTTGTATAATGTTGACAAAATCTATTTGATTTTTTACTATATTCATGTTAAAATTTTTTTGTTGTGAAATTGCATAAACTATACTCATCAAGAGTTGGTGGAGGGACTGGCCCGATGAAACCGCGGCAACCATTTAATACGGCAGGTATTAAAACGGTGCTAATTCCGGCGGCAAAGCCGCAAGATGGGAGTGAAACGTCACATCTCCCAAGCGGGAGTTTTCTTTTTTTTAATAGTTGAACTAGGAGGGATTGTAGTATGGAAAAAAAAAGGATGCTTTTTACATCTGAATCTGTAACAGAAGGCCATCCTGACAAAATCGCGGATCAAATATCCGATAGTGTACTTGATGCTATCATAGCGCAAGACCCAGAGGCACGCGTAGCCTGTGAAACACTAGTTACCACTGGTATCGTACATGTAGTAGGTGAAATTACTACCAAATGCTATGTCGATATTCCTAAAATTGTGCGCGAAACTATTAAAAGCATCGGTTATACGCGTGCCAAATATGGCTTTGACGGGGAAACCTGCGGTGTTTTAACATCTATCGACGAACAATCCCCGGATATCGCTTTGGGCGTAGATAAAGCTCTTGAGGCTAAACAGGGTGAAATGGATACCATTGAGGCGATTGGGGCCGGTGACCAGGGAATGATGTTTGGCTATGCGACTAACGAAACCCCTGAATTTATGCCGCTGCCAATTTCCCTAGCCCATAAACTGGCACACCGGTTGTCAGAAGTCCGTAAAAACGGTGAACTCAGTTATCTCCGTCCGGACGGCAAAACTCAAGTTACTGTTGAATATGAAGATGGCAAACCGGTACGTATTGATACAATCGTTGTATCCACCCAGCATAGTCCGGATGCTGACCGCCAAACAATTGAGAAAGATTTAGTTTCTAAGGTTATAACGCCGATAGTTCCAGAAAAACTGTTAGATTCCAAAACTAAATATTACATTAACCCAACCGGAAGATTCGTGGTAGGCGGTCCGCAGGGTGATGCCGGATTAACCGGACGCAAAATAATTGTTGATACGTACGGCGGCATGGCTCGTCACGGCGGCGGCGCTTTTTCCGGCAAAGATCCTACAAAAGTTGACCGTTCAGCTGCCTATGCCGCCCGCTATGTTGCCAAAAATGTAGTTGCTGCCGGCTTAGCTGACAAATGTGAAATCCAATTAGCCTATGCGATCGGTATTGCCCGTCCGGTATCAGTTATGGTGGAAACATTTGGCACGAACAAAATTGCCGAAGAAAAAATTGTTGAACTGATTAACAAGCATTTTGACTTAAGGCCAGCCGGAATTATCCAATCGCTTAACCTCAGGCGCCCAATTTATCGTCAAACAGCCGCTTATGGTCATTTTGGCCGAACCGATGTTGACTTACCTTGGGAACATATCGATAAAGCTGACATTCTTCGTAAGGAAGCTAATATATAAAAACAATTAGATATACCAGGCAAAGGGTACGTAGAGAGGTTTAGTGGTTGAATCAACTTATTAATTAATGGTCAATGGTAATACTAGTAGTGCTGGAGCTTAATTCAGTAAAAAGGAGGTATTCCATTGCCTACTCAGCAAAATACGAAACAGTCTGTGTACCGTGTCGGCGGTCTAAAAGGTGACCATTGCAGGGACCGTATTGAGCATACGCTGTCCCATCTTGATGGCGTCTCGTCAGTTAAGGTGGATTTAAGTGCCAAACAGGTTTCGGTTAACCATGATGAGTCCAGAACTTCTAGCGGATATATTGAAGAGACACTACAATCACTCGGTTATTCAATCCAAGGTCAGGAGTGAGCTAATGAAGCTTCATTTTTCTCCGCTAAGAAGGAAAAGAGTCAAGCGTTTTTATAAACGTCTGCCAATGGATACCGGACTTGATTGGGAAACCACCACACTATACTATGAAAAACCGGTAGCAGGTATTTGATTGATAAAAGCGAATATAGAATAATAGTTAATTAAAAAGGGGGGACTGAACAAGTCCCCTTCTCTTACATTATCAGAAAGGTTAACCTTTCTGATAATAAGTAAGAACGACTATACCCCCTAAAGGGGTACAGGTGGCTTCTGCCGGTGTCCTTAAGGACTTGGCACAAGCCAAGTCTTTTCTTATATCCAAAATCCCAAAGAAGTGTTTTAGTTAGGTGGAAAAATGCCAGATAATGCTACTGCGCAAGTAATTATAAATATCCCTACCCGAAAAATTGACAAGCCCTTTTCTTACGTCATTCCCGCCCATTTATCAGCGATAACAATAGGGTGGCGTGTTCTTGTGCCTTTTGGCAACAGAAGGGTAGAAGGTTTTGTCGTTGGCCTAGAAATTGAAAGTACCCAAGGGTTAAAACCTATCCTTGAGGCGTTAGATAATTACCCCTGGTTTGATAATAATATGCTGGCAACCGCTAAGTGGCTAAGCGAGTATTACCTCTGCTCATTGGCTGAAGCCATGCGATTGTTTATTCCTGGCCAGTCAGGAATTAAAATTCAAAAAAGCTATCAAACTCCTGCCGAACTGGATTGGGAACATGCCGCAATTTTATTAAGCAAAAAACCAGCGGAATACCGCACAATTCTAACGTACATTTATGAGCATGGTCCAGTCACATTGAATAACCTTACCAAACTATCTTCTCAGATTAATCCGATAATAAAATTTTTTTTACAACACAAGCTAATCATTACTGCCAATTCTATAAACAAGCGTGGCCAGGCTGCTTCTTTAACAGTCATTAACCTGGCCGTCAGCCGGGAAGTAGCTGCCGATACTGAAAAAGCTCTACCTAAAAACAATACAGCTCAGCGCCGATTGTTACAGGCATTACTGCATACCCAGGAACTTACGACAGTTGAACTGCGCCGGCTGGCGATTGCCCCAAATACTGTAAAAAAAATGGCAGACCAAGGCCTAGTTACGGTTCGCAATGTCCCCGTATTTCGTAATAGTTATGCCGGGCTTAATCGGCAAGCTGCCAACTTGTCGTTAACCGCTGAGCAGCTACAAGTTTTACAGGAATTAATTCCTGCAATCCGTAATGAAAGATATTCCTCTTTTTTACTACATGGTGTTACCGGCAGTGGTAAAACGCAGGTTTATATACAAGCAGTGGCCGAAGCCCGGCGACTTAATAAGCAGGCCATTGTCTTAGTACCTGAAATCGCATTGACAAGCCAGATTATTGCCCGTTTCCAAGCTGCCTTTGACAATGACATAGTCGTTATCCATAGTAAGCTGTCAGTAGGCGAACGATATGATGCCTGGCGCCGACTGCAAACTGGACAGGCAGGAATTGTTATTGGTGCACGCTCAGCGCTATTTGCGCCAGTTAACCAGTTAGGCCTGATAATTATTGATGAAGAACATGAATTTACCTATAAACAAGAAGAGGCACCCCGCTACCATGCCCGGGAAGTAGCATTAGCCAGAGCCAAGTTTGCCGCTGCTACTGTTATATTAGGCAGTGCAACTCCTTCTATTGAAACTTACTTTCAGGCGCTTCAAGGAAGGCATAAGTTACTGTCAATGAAAAAGCGTGTGGACGATGCCCCCATGCCGTCTGTAACTGTTGTTGACATGCGTCAAGAATTAGCACAGGGCAGGCGAAGTGTTATCTCATTACCCTTACAAGATATGCTGACTGAAACCTTAGCCAAAAAAGAACAGGCAATTATTCTGCTAAACCGGCGTGGTTACTCAACATTTGTATTATGCCGTGAGTGCGGCCATGTTCTTACGTGCCGCCATTGTGATATTTCCCTTGTTTACCATGCTCCCAGTAAAATTTTACGCTGCCACTACTGCCAGGAAAAACAAGCTGTACCGGATGTTTGCCCCGAATGTGGCAGCCGGTATATCAAATACTTTGGTACAGGCACTCAAAAAGTAGAAGAGGCTTTGAAAGGTTTGTTTCCTTTAGCTAAAATTATTCGCATGGATCAAGATACAACCAGTCGCAAAATGGCTCACGCTAAGATTCTTTCCGCATTTGCAGCTGGTAGTTATGATATTCTCTTGGGCACCCAGATGGTGGCCAAGGGCCATGATATTTCCAATGTAACTGCTGTAGGAATTATTTCAGCGGACACCGCTCTTAATTTACCTGATTTTCGGGCAGCAGAGAAAACCTTCGCTCTTTTGACACAAGCGGCTGGAAGAGCCGGGCGTGGCAGCAAAACCGGGCGAGTGGTTATGCAGACTTATAATCCGGAACATTATGCCATTATTGCCGGCGCTGAGCATAATTATTCGAAATTTTATCAAAATGAAATCGGTTTTCGTCAACAATTGTGTTATCCACCTTACACGAGTCTGATAAAAATCACAGTGCAATCAGATAATGAGCTAACTGTCCATCGCCAAGCAAGCCAATTAGCGGCAGAACTTACTCAAAAACTTAGCATAGCAGACACTGCAATTATCGGGCCGTTTCCGGCTTCGGTGAATAAAATAAAAGATATCTTCAGAGTTAATATCCTCATTAAAACCCAAAATTTAGCTGCCATAACCAAAGAAATTTACAGCATGAACATAGTTAGCCGCAACAATGTTATTGTAGATATTGACCCGGTAAATGTTCTTTAGTTTACAGCACGACTTTTGTGATAAAATAAATTGTGGTAATAATTTTTATGCTTACCAGGCTAGGAGGTAAAACGAATGCCAGTTTTAGAAATCAGAAAGGCAGGCGACAAGATTTTAAAAGAGGTTGCCGCGCCGATAGAAAAGATTGACCGTAAAATCAAACAATTGCTTGACGATATGGCCGAAACCATGTATGCAGCAGACGGTGTTGGACTAGCCGCACCGCAGGTTGGTGTATCATTACAGTTAGTAGTAATTGATGTTGGCGAGGGGATTATTGAACTTATTAACCCGAAAATTATTGCCTATGAAGGCAGTGAAGTTGGAACAGAAGGTTGTCTAAGTGTACCCGGCATGTACGGTGAGGTTGAAAGATACGCTGCTGTAACGGTGGAAGCCTTAAACCGGTCAGGTAAAAAAATCCGGATAAATGGCTCCGGCCTGTTGGCGCGAGCTCTACAGCATGAAACAGACCATCTCAAGGGTATCTTATTCATTGAACTGGCTAAAACCTTACACAAGGGGTAATCTGCATGAAAAAACTCAAAACAATTTTTATGGGAACGCCGGATTTTGCCGTACCATGTTTAGACATGTTAGTGAAAGAAGGGTATTATATAGCTGCTGTTGTCACTCAACCGGACAGGCCAAGGGGGCGTGGCCAAAAACTGGCCTTCTCGCCGGTTAAAGAGGCAGCTTTACACTATAATCTTTCCATAATACAGCCTGAAAACGTAAAAAATGATGATTTTTACCACCAAATTGCTGCTCTCGCACCAGACGTGATCGTCGTTGTCGCTTTTGGTCAGCTTCTACCCAAAAAATTACTAGAATTGCCCACCCATGGCTGCATCAATGTACATGCTTCACTCTTACCCAAATATCGTGGTTCCGCTCCCATACACTGGGCTATTATTAATGGAGAAACACTAAGCGGTATAACCACTATGTATATGGATATCGGTATGGATACCGGCGATATGATTCTAAAGGGCGAAGTTCCCATTTTGCCTGCTGATACAACTGGTAGTTTACATGACAAATTGAGAAATTTAGGTGCTGGCGTATTATCAGAAACTTTACAGCGGATAGCAGCCGGAACTGCGCCCCGTACTCCACAAAACGATGCGGAAGCCACATATGCCCGCATGCTCTGTCGCACTACGGAACGGATTGACTGGCATCAGAGCGCAACAGCAATTCACAATCTGGTGCGTGGATTAAATCCTTGGCCGGTAGCCTATTGTAAATACCAAAATAAATCACTTAAAATCTGGCAAACTAGAATATATAATGAATCAGAACTATGTTCCAGACCGGGACAGATTGCCCAAATAACCAGGAACGGGCTGGTTGTTGAAACCGGTAAAGGAACAATCGAACTTTTGGAAGTACAGCCTGAATCCAAACGACGGATGAAAGCAAGCGATTGTGTTTGCGGCTACTGTTTGCGCGAAGGCATGATGCTAGAATAAAGAAGGTGCCGTAATGATTGAAATAGTACACAGACCCCGCAAACGTCTTTTTTTAGCTTTGATCCTTATTAGCTTGTTGTTAACTACTTTATCCAGTTATGGTTTATGGGTCGTAAGCTTGCCGGGATTAACCAATATTAGCAGCTACCTGCCCATGATATTCGGAATGTTTTTAGCGGCAGTTATCTTAGCCGCCGCCGCGGGAATTATCGGGATCATTTTGGCTATTTTAGGATTTAGAACACTGGGAATTTTCCAAGGCCTTGCATGGTCGGCCATCAATCTATTATTTCCAATAGCTATTTGTATCGGCAAGCTGTTCGATGTTGATAAAGAACGTGTTGAACGCTCCTTTATTGAAGTTAGTAACCATCTAATCCGACAAAAACAAATCGTGGTGCAGCCCACAAAGCTATTAATTATGACACCTCACTGTTTACAACAGGAGGCCTGTCCGCATAAAATTACGCGGAACGTATCCAATTGCCGTTGCTGCGGCCAATGTCAAATTGGTGATTTAAAAAATCTTGCTGAGCAGTACGGCGTTCATTTGGCAGTGGTAACGGGTGGCACTTTGGCCCGAAAAATTATAAAGACAATACGGCCACAGGCAGTGCTGGCCATTGCTTGTGAACGCGATCTTACGAGCGGTATTCAGGATGTTTTCCCCATACCAGTGATTGGCGTACTCAATGACCGACCATTTGGCCCTTGCTGCAATACTCGGGTCGATATTTCAAAAGTTGAACAAGCTATCAAAGATTTTTTAACTCCCAAACAATAAATGATTTAAAAATAAATATAAAATATATAAGATAATATCATTAAGGTTTACAAAAAACTAAAGATGGTGCTTGCACATGACTAAAAACAAAATGGATGCCCGCGAAATTGCACTAAAAGTATTAAATGAGGTGGAAGGCAAGGGAGCTTATGCGAATATTGCCTTGGCACAAGAATTAAACCGGCGGGCATTGCAGGAAAAAATAACAAACCAGGATCGGCGATTCATTACCGAACTAGTCTATGGGACTGTTAAAACTGGCGCTACTTTGGACTGGATGCTTAGCTGTTTTTTGAGCCGCCCACTTGCCAAAGTAGCGCCTATTATTAAAAATATCCTGCGACTGGGAATGTACCAATTATTTTATCTCGAAAAAGTCCCTGCCTCAGCGGCCTGTAATCAGGCCGTTGAATTGGCAAGAAAATACGGCCACGCCGGAACAATTAAATTCGTTAATGGGGTTTTAAGAAATGCGGCCCGCTGCCCGGAAAAAATTATATTTCCCGAAAAAGATAAATATCCTGTCAAATATCTAGCTCTAAAATACTATCATCCTGAATGGCTGATTGAACGCTGGGTTAACCGTTTAGGCATAAAAGTTTGCGAGGACTTGTGTCAAGCCAATAATACTACACCGGTGCTTTCGGTCCGTACAAACACGTTAAAAATAGAACGGGAAGCACTGCTTACACGTTTAACGGCAGAAGGGGTGCGATGCCAGGCATCCAAGTGGACTCCCGAGGGAATCCTCTTGCACGAGCATCCAAGTCTTATAACTCTTAATTCTCTCCAAGAAGGTCTGTTTCAAGTGCAGGATGAAAGCTCCATGCTGGTAGCGCATATCCTCGGCCCTCAGCCAGGCGATTTTATTATTGACGCCTGCGGAGCACCTGGCGGCAAGACTACTCATATCGCTGCTTTAATGAAAAATACCGGCAAGGTTTTGTCTACTGATATTTATGAACATAAATTGGCACTAACCCGAGAAAACGCTGAAAGACTATCGTTGTCTAACATTGAAACCAAGGTTCTTGACGCCGTCAATCTAGGCAGTATGTATCCGCTTAAAGCGGATAAAGTTTTGGTTGATGCTCCTTGTTCAGGCCTTGGCGTATTGCGACGTAAGCCTGATTCCCGCTGGCGCAAAACCAAGGACATACTACAGGATCTACCAAAACTGCAGGCAGCGATTTTGGCTAGCGCTGCTCAGTGCGTAAGACCCGATGGTGTTTTAGTATATAGCACCTGCACAACTGAGCCCGAGGAAAACCAAAATATTGTCAATTCATTTTTACAGGAAAATCCGGCATTTAGCTTGGAGCCTGCGGGTCAATATCTGCCGATGGATAAAAAAACCGCTGACAACATGCTTCAGCTTTGGCCACATATCGATAACGTTGACGGATTTTTTATTGCCCGTATGAGACGGCGAAATTAAGGCGGTAATTAACATGACAACAGAATTATTTGGCTTATTTGCATCTGAAATTACGGAATTGACAAAGCCACTGGGGTTCCAATCCTATCGTGGCAAACAAATTGCAGAGTGGTTATATAAACATATTGTACATAGTTTTGACTCAATGACTAATCTGACTAAAGCGCAACGTAAAAAGTTAGCAGAAAATTTTTCTATGCTGCAGGTTAGTCGAAAAGCTGTGCAGCACTCGATAGATGGTAAAACGAGTAAATTTTTGCTGTCATACCCGGACAATATGGCAGTTGAAACTGTGCTAATGCGCCAGCCTTATGGCAATAGTGTTTGTGTATCAACACAAGTAGGTTGTGCAATGGGCTGCATTTTTTGTGCTTCGACACTTGGTGGTCTGCTGCGAAACCTGAGTGGTGGCGAAATTCTGGCTCAAGTATTATTTATTTCTGAAATATTAAACCGGGAAGAGCAAAAAGTAGATTCACTTGTAATCATGGGCTCAGGTGAACCATTAGCCAATTACAACAATGTCTTGCGTTTTATTCGACTTATTCATGAAGCCTATTGCCTGAACTTGAGTTATCGCCATATAACACTATCGACTTCAGGTATTGTCCCGGAAATTGACAGGCTGGCCGGCGAAAAACTGCCGATCACACTATCCATTTCTTTACATGCACCAAACAATATTTTGAGAACCAAGCTCATGCCAATTAATAGGCGCTATCCTATTGAAGAAGTTATTGCGGCCAGTGACCGCTATGCTGCCGCCACCGGTAGACGCATTACTTACGAATATAGCTTGATTGCGGAAGTTAATGACCAACCCGAACATGCCCGTGAATTATCAACCCTCCTTAAAGGCAAGTTGGCAAACGTTAATCTAATTCCTATTAATCCGGTAGCGGAACGTGGTTTGCTGCGACCTTCACTAGAAAATATTGGCAAATTTGAACAACTTTTAAAAAATGAACATATTAATGTAACTGTCAGACGCGAGATGGGAGCTGATATTGCTGCCGCCTGTGGACAACTGCGTTATAAAGTATGTCGAAATGATGGTTGATTTTGACTAGACAGCCAATATCGCGTATAATAAAAAAAGACTTGATTTGTATCGGTAGCTCTTTACTATTACACCGTTTTAGCGGGAGTGTTAAAATTGAAGTTTGTCCGCAATATTGAGAGTTTTATTGAAAAATATATCGAAGGTTTTTTCAATAAAAAGTTAGCCAGTAATTTACAGCCCATTGAAATAGCCAAACAATTAGCCCGTGAGATGGAAGATGAGCGTACGGTTGGTGTTTCTCACGTTTACGTACCCAACCATTATACTGTATATGTTAACCATGAGGACTATAGTCGGCTGGAACCGTATGCTGAAGACGTATGCAGCGAATTGTCCTCCTACTTGGTTGAGGAAAGCCGCAGCAAGGGCTACACAATGGCTGGTGGACCGCAAATAGAACTTTTTGCTGATGAAAAATTAATAAATCATGATTTTCGAGTTACCTCTGATTTTACGGAAGTCCCACATGATGAGAATGTTAGTCAAACGAAAAATACGTCGGCAGTCAACGATACCAGAGTGTTTACCAAACTGGAACCAACGCTACACCCTTCACAACAAACTCTCCAGGGAACCTTAACAGTTATTGATGGGGTAGATGCCGGCTTAAAAGTTGATTGCACCGCCAATAGAGTAAACATCGGCCGCCGTAATACAAACGAACTGCCGCTTACTGACATGAATACCTCACGTTTGCATGCATACATTGTTTATGAAGAGGACACACATGTTATCCATGATGCCAAAAGTCTTAATGGCACCTATATCAATGGTAACCGGATTACTCATAAGCACCTAAATAATGGGGATAGAATAAAAGTTGGCAGTACTGTTATTTTGTATGAGGTGAAGTAGAATTGCCAGGTAAAATTCAGGTGATCAATGTTTTAGTTGTAGGCTTACAGTACACGCTGGTAATACTGCTCTATTATTTTTTGTACCGCATAGTTAAAACAGTAAGATACGACTTAACCAGGCTGACCATAGATATGCCAGAGGTTTCATTTGTCCGCGATAACGATAAACTGGAAAAAGGAAGTTTAGAGCGTCCGCCCAGGTTAATAGTGGTTGAGGATCAACAGGGGCTGCTATCCCAGTCTGTCTTTATTATAAGCGACAATGTAACCATTGGGCGCAGTCAGCATAATACTATCGTCATTAATGATAATTTTATTTCTCATGAACATGCCTGTATCTCTGAATCGAAACACAACTATCTGCTGACTGATTTAAACAGTACGAACGGTACACTTGTTAATGGTCAACGAATTAAAGATGAAACTGCCCTAGCAGATGGTGATGTAATTAAGTTGGGGGCAGTTACTCTTAAATTTGAGAGGTGACATCCATGCTGGCATTTGCACAGTCAGACATTGGTATGGTACGAAAAACCAATGAAGATAGTTATGTTTTTTTACCGCCACATTTGTTCGTTGTGGCCGATGGTATGGGCGGGCACGTTGCCGGAGAGATTGCCAGCAGCCTTGGAGCCGAAACCATTCGTAGCTATATTGAAAAAATCACATCACCGTCAAACTGGGATCAGATCCTAACAGAAGCAATTATTCAGGCAAACACCAAGATATATCAAATGTCTCAATCCAAGAGCGACTGTCAAGGCATGGGAACCACCGTTACAGCCATATATCTTGATCATTCACAAATTCATTGGAGTCATGTAGGTGACAGCAGACTGTATTATATTAAAAATAATGAACTTCAGCAGATAACCAGCGATCATTCCCTTGTTTGGGAGCTTATGAAAAATGGCAGTATCACCAGCGAAGAAGCACAAGTTCATCCGCATCGCAACATACTGACAAGAGCGGTAGGTACCAGTGAAACAATTAGTGTAGATTCCGGTAGTTTTATGTGGGAGCCGGGAGATAATTTATTACTTTGTACTGACGGGCTAACTAACATGCTCAGTGAAGAAACTATTCTTAGTATTTGTATTGAGTCCAGTGCTCCGCAGACTATTATAAATACTCTTATCAACCAGGCTAAGCAGGCAGGCGGTTATGACAACATTACCGCCATTCTCCTACAGCATAGGAATTAACATGAGACAGACAAAATTAACCGAAATTGGGCTCTTATTATTAGCCGGTCTCATATTAATAAACGGTTATCTTGCTGTTTCTTTAGCTAGTCATAAGTTTTCTTATCAGGGGATTGGTGTAGTCATTGGTTTAATTTTTCTTTGGACGCTGACTGCCCTGTTACTTCGTTACTTTTCAAAAAAGGCAGATCCTTTATTATTGCCTTTAGCCGTATTTTTAGCATCTATTGGGTTAACACTTATTTTTAGACTGCGGCCAGAATTATTCTTTCCTCAAGCCATGTGGCTAGCAGCAGGCCTGTTTGCATTTATTATTACTGTTGTCATTTTTCGAAAACCGGAGGAGGTTGCGGGCTACAAGTATCTTTGTGGTATAACAGGGGTTGCCTTGTTACTGGCAACAATTCTTTTTGGCGTTGAAATCGGTGGCAATAAAAACTGGATTATTCTAGGACCGGTAAGGTTTCAGCCCTCCGAATTTGCGAAATTATTGATTATTATTTTTCTGTCTGCCTACCTGAGTGAACGCCGTCAATTATTAACCTATGCCACCCGGCATTATGGCCCGCTGACTTTTCCTCATCCTCGTTTTGTTGCACCATTGTTAGCTTTATGGGCATTAACTATGGCTATGCTCATCGTTCAGCGCGACTTGGGCTCCGCTTTACTTTATTTTGGCACAATAGTTATTATGGCATATATGGCAAGTAGCCGCTGGAGTTATGTATTGCTGGCACTTTGTTTGTTTTTTACAGGTTCGGCCTTTTGCTATCTTTTATTTCCCCATGTCCAGGTAAGAATTGATATCTGGTTAAATCCTTGGGCAGACCCTACGGGGCGTTCGTATCAAATTGTTCAATCACTGTTTGCCCTAGGGTCCGGAGGACTGCTGGGCAGCGGTTTGACTTTTGGCTATCCCAATATTATTCCGGAAGTTCACACCGATTTTATCTTTGCCGCAATTGGTGAGGAATTAGGACTTGCCGGCACGGCTGCTGTCATCATTGCTTATATACTCATTGTTTACCGGGCTTTTCGAACAGCCCTTACTGCCCAAACACCGTTTACCATGCTACTCGCTGGTGGACTTGGTGTTCTCACCGCTTTACAAGTTTTCATTATTATTGGCGGTGTCACAAAATTTTTACCGCTGACAGGAATAACACTACCTCTGATAAGTTATGGAGGTAGTTCTATGGTTTCAAGTTTTATCCTTCTGGGGATGTTATTTGCCATATCGGAGGCGACCACCACCTAATGAACACTAACGACAATTCCCATAAGGCGATCCGCAAAAGTATCCGCAAAAGTATCCGCAAAACAGCATTAATTTCTATTGGTCTGCTATTAGTTCTATTAAGTTATGTAACTTATATTCAAATTATCGAAAGCGATACTCTTGCCTTTCATCCGCTTAACCGCCGCACAGCAGAAGCGTCTCGCAAGGTAGAACGTGGTCAAATCACGGACATTCATGGAAAAATATTGGCTGTAAGTAAGCTTGCCGACCAAAAATACTACCAACGTGAATATCCTTATGATAAAATATTTGCTCACGTTGTGGGCTATGACAATCCCAAGTATGGTAAAACAGGTATTGAAAGTGTTTATGATGGATATCTTTCAGGACAGATAAATCCCGAAAGACGTCTGGGCGCGATTAGTCACTTATTCTCAAATGGGGCCGGTAATACGGTTATGCTTACAGTTGACGCCCAGATACAGCAAGTGGCCTATCAGGCTCTTGGCAACAACCGTGGCGCTATTGTAGTCATGTCACCTAAAACCGGCGCGATATTAGCGCTGGTCAGTCGTCCGAGTTTTGATCCCAACACCCTTGAAACAGATTGGGAAAATGTTTCACAATCTGCCAACAGTTTACTCCTTAATCGCGCAACTCAAGGCTTATATCCGCCGGGTTCTATTATCAAAGTTCTGGTTGCCCAAGCCGTTTTAGCTGAAAAATTAGCCGATAAGAACCGTCAATTTACTTGTACCGGCTCTCTTAAAATCGGTCCTGATTACATATTGCCGGAAGCTAACAATCAGGCTCATGGTAAACTAAATCTTGAGCAGGCTCTCGCCGTCTCCTGCAATGTCACATTTGGTCAGTTAGCGCTTGATCTTGGTCGTACTAAAATGGCCAAGTATTTTGAACAATATGGATTTACCCAGCAAATTAACAGTGATTTTCAGGAATCCGTAAGTAAGCTGCCAAACTTTGCCCGGTTAAGTGATGGCGATTTAGCTCAAACCGGTATAGGGCAGGGGAGTCTCCTGGTCACACCGCTCCGAATGGCTATGCTGGCGTCTACTTTTGCCAACAAAGGAATTATAATGAAACCCTATTTAGTACAAAAAATTATTGCACCAAATGGTTCTATTATTAAAGAAACTACACCAGAGAAATGGTTGACACCGTCAGAAAGTAACTGGGCTAGCCAGGTTGCCGCTATGATGGTAAGTGTAGTAAACGAGGGTACAGGCTCTGGAGCAGCATTACGTGGTATACAGGTTGCCGGTAAAACAGGAACTGCAGAAAATCCTCACGGCAATCCCCATGCTTGGTTTATTGGTTTTGCGCCAGCTGACAATCCACAAGTTGCTATTGCCGTCATCGTTGAAAACGCTGGTTCTGGTGGCAAAACAGCCGCGCCATTAGCCCGGCAGGTTTTGTCACAGGCATTACGTTAAGGGGGTGAATCAATGCTCAATCGTACATTAGATAATCGTTATACAATTTTAGAACGAGTTGGCGGTGGTGGCATGGCCGATGTATACCGCGCTCATGACAAGCTTTTGGACCGTTCCGTAGCAGTAAAAGTATTGCGTTCACAATTCACAGATGACGAAGAATTTGTTAGTCGCTTCCGGCGTGAAGCCCAGGCTGCGGCTAAGCTTTCTCATCCCAATATCGTTAACATTTACGATGTTGGGCTTGATGAACAGGCATATTATATAATTATGGAGTATATTTCCGGCGAAACACTTAAAGATAAAATTGACCGGGAAGCGCCTTTACCTGTGGAAACCGCAGTGCGTGTTGCCATGGAGATAGCGGAAGCGCTTGAACATGCCCACCAAAATAATTTAGTGCATTGCGACATCAAACCACATAATATTCTTGTGACTCGCTCAGGGCGAATTAAAGTAACTGATTTTGGAATAGCCAGGGCTGTTACTTCTTCCACCATGACAAATTCCGGAACAATCATTGGTTCAGTACATTATTTTTCTCCAGAACAGGCTAAAGGCACCTCGGTTGGGGCAAAATCTGATATTTATTCCTTAGGTGTTGTACTTTACGAGATGCTTACCGGTCAGGTTCCCTTTACCGGTGAATCCCCCATCAGCATTGCACTTAAACATTTGCAGGAAGAACCCAAACCGCCCCGGGAACTAAACCCGGATATACCGCCTTTGATTGAGGCCATAATCGCAAAAGCAATGCATAAAAATCCGGCAGACAGGTTTGCTGATATCGGCGAAATGATCGCTGACCTGAAACTGGCGCAAAATTATTTAAGAGATGACCATACACGCCGGTTATCAAATAATGACTTTCCTACCCAAATATTACCCCCGGTTACACCATCCTTAAACCAAGATAGTGTAAATCACACAGATCAAACCCCTAACCGCACTACTCCTCGGCTAAACGGAGCTAAAATTTCTAAACCTTGGCTTTGGGGACTACTATTATTCGTACTGTTTACTTCAGCATTAGCTGCCTTTTTAGCATTCGGAAAGTTTTGGAGTCTTAATGAAGTTACCGTGCCGGATGTAGTGGGGAAACAGGTAGATACCGCCCGTAATATCCTTATCAGCAATAACCTTAGAGTTTCTGTCTCAGAAGCTTATAATGAGAAAGTTCCGGCGGGATATGTTATTTCGCAGCAGCCGGAAGCGGGAACAACAGTTAAAGAACAGCGAACAATAACCATTATAGTAAGCAAAGGTGGCGAAATCACAGTAGTACCCGATTTACGCGGCCTTAACCGCCGGGATGCTGAACTTCAAATAAAGAACTCCGGACTAAAGTTAGGACGTGTTGATGAGCAATTTTCTGATGACGCTCCACCTAATACGGTTATCAATCAAAACCCGCGCCCGCCAGCTCAAGTAACTAAAGGTACAGCAATTGATATCGTCATAAGCAAGGGAACTAGCCCCAAGAAAGTTGTATTGCCTGATTTCCAGGGTTCTCTTCTTAGTACCATAGCAGCTCAACTAGAAAGTTTAAAACTTAAACAAGGAAAAATAACAGAAGTACCTAACGATAAGTATCCTCCGGGTACTATTGTTAGTCAGAATCCGCCACCGTCTTCTGAAGTAACGGAGGGGAGTTCGATTGACTTTTCTGTTGCCAAGGGTGTGCCTGGTGCCGTTAAGCGAGCCGTTGTTCAGATAACCGTCCCTGACGGTCCAAGCCGCCAGTCTCTACAAATCGTAGTCACAGATGCTAACGGTCGGCGAGTCGCTTATGAAGGTACGCATAAACCTGGCGAGCGAATTGAAAAAACAGTAGAAGGTGCAGGTCAGGTTCGTGTTCAAGTTTATATTAATGAAAAATTGCTTCAAGAACAAACAATCTAGACACTTCTCAGGAGGTAACGTGTGCTGAAAGGTATTGTAGTAAAGGCCTATAATAGTTACTACTATCTACAGTCAGGCAACAAAATTATTACATGCCATTTACGTGGCCGGTTTAAAAAAGGACGCTTCTCCCTTATTGTTGGCGATGAGGTAACTTATACTTTAACCGGCCCGGAAAAAGGCATCATTGAAGACATACTGCCTCGACGTAGCATGCTTAAGCGGCCAATGGTCGCCAATGTAGACCAGGTTGTTTTAACTTTTGCCGCTGTTAATCCTGACATTAACCCAGCCTTGATTGATAGATTCTTAGTTATTGCCGAGTACTCAGAACTTGACATAATTATATGTATTAACAAGATTGATTTAGCAAACATTGATACAATAGCTAGCTTAGTAGAGCGCTACGTACAAGTTGGTTACAGAATGTTCACCGTCGCTGCCAAAACAGGTATTGGCATAGCAAAATTACAAGAATATCTTCATGATAAGATTTCGGTTTTTGCCGGTCCATCAGGCGCTGGAAAATCTACCATTCTTAATGCTGTTCAGCCGGGACTCGAACTAACTACCGGCGAAGTCAGTCACAAAATCGGACGAGGTAAACATACCACCCGGTTTGCTGAACTTTTACCTCTTAATGGCGGCGGTTTTGTTGTAGACACTCCGGGTTTTAGTTTTACTGATTTTTCGGAAATGGAAGAGGCTCATTTAATGGATTACTTTCCTGAAATAGCCCAAATAGCCCCTACATGTAAATTCAATACCTGTATTCATTATAAAGAGCCACAGTGCGCTGTAAAACAAGCCGTGGCGGAAGGGCTTATTCACACCGAACGATATCAGTCCTACCTTGATATTTTGACCGAAATTAAAGCAAGCAAGCGAGGCTTCTAAATGAGTACCAATATTAAAATTGCTCCTTCCATTTTATCTGCTGACTTTTCTCAATTGGCAAATGAGATTATAAAAATAGAAAAAGCAGGTGCCGACTGGGTTCATATTGACGTTATGGATGGTCATTTTGTTCCTAATTTGACCTTTGGCCCGCCGGTTGTCGCTGCTCTGCGTAAAGTAACCAAACTGCCGTTTGATGTTCACTTAATGGTTACTAATCCGCAGGATTTAATTGATGCGTTTGTGCGCGCAGGCGCCGATATTATTACTGTGCACGCCGAAACGGCCCCTCATTTGCATCGCTTAATTCAAACAATTAAAGAATATGGTAAAAAGGCAGGAGTATCACTAAATCCATCAACACCACTTGCTGTAATTGAAGAAGTACTAAATGATTTGGACATGGTTCTTATTATGAGTGTTAATCCGGGCTATGGCGGTCAACAGTTTATCCCCGGTGCTACCGATAAAATCGCCCGTTTAAAGACAAAACTTCTGGAGCGCAATCTTACCGTAGATATCGAAGTTGATGGCGGCATTAACACTGATACAGCCCGCCAAGTAACTGCTGCCGGTGCCAATATACTTGTGGCCGGCTCAGCGATATACGGTGCACCGGATACGTCTCAGGCAATTAAAGCCATTCGAGGACTTGATTAATTTACCGCTTAGTGGTAACATAGGTAATAGATAATATCTACGAGAATAAAAAGTATACAGTTAGCCTTTGGGGCAAGGTGAAAAAGAGTCAATCTCTTTTAATTCCTGACCGGCGGTATAGCCCGCGAGCCGTTATCACGGTTGATCTGGTTTGATTCCAGAGCCGACAGTATAGTCTGGATGGTAAAAGGCGAAAGTTCTGCCGTGATGGCATTTCCTAACCATATTGCCGATTGAACTGTTGATAGCCCCAAAGCTATTCAGCAGTTTTTTTATTTTCCCGATAGGCTGCATGTATTGGAGGATTTCTATGGACGAGTATTATATGCGTCAGGCACTCACTATAGCGCAATATGCCAGGGGACGTACAAGTCCCAACCCCATGGTCGGTGCCGTTATTGTTCAAGCTGGGCACATAGTCGGCCAGGGTTGGCACCGCCTAGCGGGTACGCCCCATGCGGAAATTCATGCATTAGCACAAGCCGGTGAATTAGCTAAAGGGGCAACCATTTATGTCACACTTGAACCATGCTCGCACCATGGCCGAACCGGCCCTTGCACGGATGCTTTGCTAAAGGCCGGGGTGAAGAAAGTGGTGGTAGCCATGACTGATCCCAACCCCAAGGTTGCCGGCAATGGCCTTGCCCGGCTTAAGGCGGCCGGTATTGAGGTAGTAGAAGGTGTGTTAGCGGCAGAAGCCGCAAAGCTCAATGAAGTCTTTATTAAATGGATATCTACCGGTCTCCCGTTTGCCAGCCTTAAAACTGCCATGTCACTTGATGGAAAAATTGCTGCCTATACCGGCCATTCTAAATGGATAACAAGTTCAGCGGCCAGAGAGTATGTTCACACGCTGCGCGATACGCATGATGCTATTCTAGTAGGTATTGGTACCTTGTTGGCCGATGACCCTCAATTGACTACCCGCTTACCGGCAGGGGGAAAAAATCCGCTAAGAATTATTGTTGACAGCATGGCCCGAACTCCCTTGACTGCCAATGTGGTAAAGGACCAACAGTCACAAACCGTTATTGCAGTAAGCCGGTCAGCTCCTAAGGAGAAAATCACCGCCTTGCAGAAAAGTGGTGTAGAAGTGCTGTTACTGGAACAAACACCTTTAGGTCTTAATTTACGGCAATTATATAAGATTTTAGGCGAACGCCAGATTAGCAGCATATTGGTTGAAGGCGGTGCAGCCGTCAACGCCTCATTGTTAGCTGAGAATCTGATCGACAAGGTCTACAGTTTTATAGCCCCAAAAATAGTTGGCGGTAAAAATGCGCCCGGACCAGTCGGCGGGATGGGCGTGTCTGCTGTAGACCAGGCTATTATGCTGGAAGATATCCATACCCACACAATCGGTTCAGATATTCTAATAAGCGGTTACGTAACCGGACGGGAGGGACGAGATGTTTACCGGACTTGTGGAAGAATTAGGGACAATTAAACAAATTATTAGAGGAGCAAAATCTGTTCGCCTTTCGGTTTTCGGCGGCAAAGTACTAGAAGGGGTCAAACTGGGTGATAGTATTGCCGTAAATGGTACTTGTCTGACAGTTGTTGATTTCAGCCGTAATTGGTTTACCGCTGATGTTATGCCTGAAACGGTAGATCGCACTGCTTTGGCCGGTCTCAAGCCGGGTGATACCGTGAATCTTGAACGCACCTTAAGAGTTGGGGACCGGCTAGGCGGACACATTGTCAGCGGGCATATTGACGGGGTGGGGACAATTGTAGCGAAAGAACAATATGACAACGCTATCATTGTCCGTATCGGGGCAGGTCCTGAGGTTATGCGCTACATTATTGCCAAAGGCTCTATTGCTGTTGACGGCACAAGCCTTACCGTTGTCGATTTTGGCGGCGACTGGTTTACTGTATCGCTCATTCCCCATACTGCCGCAATGACTACGGTAGGACTGAAAGCGACCGGGGAACCTGTCAATTTAGAAGCAGACATCATTGGCAAATACGTAGAAAAACTGCTAGGGCTAAAGCAACAAAGCCCCCAACCTGTTGAAAAAATAACTCTTGGTTTTCTAGAACAGCATGGATTTACCTTATAAGTAAGCTAAACGCTTTAAATGCGGATGGCAGAAAAAACGGAGGAGTTTACATGAAATTCAATACGATTGAGGAAGCTATTGAAGACGTAAAGAATGGTAAAATGGTCGTGGTTATTGATGATGAAGACCGCGAAAACGAAGGGGATCTGCTTGTAGCCGCTGAAAAAGCAACGCCGGAAGTTATCAATTTTATGGCGACACATGCTCGCGGACTGATTTGCATGCCAGTTATTGGCAGCCGCCTGGATGAGCTAGATATCGGCCAAATGGTAGTCGAAAATACAGATAACCATGGAACAGCTTTCACGGTATCTATTGACGCTAAAAATACGACAACAGGCATCTCCGCCTATGAACGGGCAATGACGGTGCAAACCGTGTTAAGCGCAAGCACAGTCGCCAGTGATCTTAGACGACCTGGTCATATTTTCCCGCTTAGGTACTGTGAAGGCGGTGTTATGCGACGTACCGGTCATACCGAAGCGGCTGTTGATTTAGCTAAACTAGCTGGTCTGTATCCTGCAGGTGTAATTTGCGAAATCATGAATGAAGATGGCACGATGGCACGGACACCAGAGTTAATGCAGTTTGTCCAAAAGCATGATTTAAAAATTATTACTATTGCCGATCTGATAAAATATCGTAAGAAACATGAGCGCTTTATCACCAGAGCCGCTGAAACCAATCTACCGACTAAATATGGTAACTTCAAATTGATAGCCTATGAAAGTCAACTTGATAAGCAATGTCATATCGCCCTTGTGAAAGGTGATATTGCTAATAAGCAAAATGTATTAGTTAGAGTCCACTCAGAATGTTTGACAGGTGATGTCTTAGGTTCGCTGCGTTGTGACTGCGGCGATCAGTTGGTACACGCCTTAAAACGCATTGAAAAAGAAGGTTGCGGCGTATTACTGTATATGCGGCAGGAAGGCCGAGGTATCGGACTTGCCAATAAAATTCGGGCCTATGCCCTCCAAGATAAAGGCAAAGATACGGTTGAGGCTAATGAATTGTTAGGCTTTGCCCCTGATCTTAGGGACTATGGCATTGGTGCGCAAATTTTGTCCGACTTAGGGTTAACCAGTATCCGCTTGCTTACCAATAATCCTCGCAAGCGGGTGGGGCTCGAAGGCTATGGTTTAACAATTAGTGAACGAGTGCCACTGGAAATACCGGCTAACAAATTCAATAACCGCTATTTAATGGCCAAAAAATCCAAACTTGGACATTTATTAAAACAATATGGGGAGGCAAATAACTAATGGAAACAATTAAGACATATGAAGGAAAACTAGTCGCTGAAGGATTAAAATTCGCGATCGTTATTGCTAGATTTAATGAATTTATCACCAGCAAGTTGCTGGGAGGCGCGTTGGACGCACTCAAACGCCATGGGGCTACCATGGATAAGGTGGAAATTGCCTGGGTACCTGGCGCTTTTGAAATTCCCCTTACCGCCAAAAAGCTTGCTTTAAGCAAAAAATATGATGCCGTCATTTGCCTTGGTACGGTAATTAGAGGCAGTACAAGCCATTATGATTATGTTTGTGCTGAAGTATCCAAAGGGGTAGCACTCGTCGGCTTAGAGAGTGGTATTCCAACGATTTTTGGTGTACTAACCACCGATACAATCGAGCAGGCCATTGAGCGGGCTGGTACCAAAGCAGGCAATAAAGGCTTTGACGCTGCCGTTTCCGCTATTGAAATGGCCAATCTGCTTAAAGGGTTATAAACGACGGGGAGGAGTACTATGAAAATTGGTATAATTAGCGATACTCACGGGTGTCTTGATACCTGGAAACATGTTTTTGACACCTATTTTCAAGGTACCGATTTAATTATCCATGCCGGTGATGTTCTTTATCACGGGCCGCGTAACGCTATTCCTGCCGAATATAATCCGAAGCAACTGGCAGAAGTTCTGAACAACTGCCCAATCCCCATTATAACCGCGTGTGGGAATTGCGATGCCGAAGTTGACAGTATAGTCCTTAACTTGCCTATTCTTTCTCCTTATACCTATTTAATGCTTAATGGCTTAAGAATTGTTGTGACTCATGGTCACAATCTTACGGAAGATGCCAAACAGGAACTGGCCCAGCGCCTAAAAGCCAATATTTTTATTACCGGTCATACTCATATTGCCGCACTGGCAAAACATAATGAAACGATTTATCTAAATCCAGGCTCGCCTGGCATGAGCAAACGCCCGGACGGCTGTGGTACCGTAGCCTGGATAAACGACAACAAAATTGAAATACTAGATATTGCGACAGGCCAGCCGCTTTTTTCTGAAGTTTTGGCCTAGTATTCGGAGGTTTGCACAATGCGTGACCATCTTATCAGGGCAACAGCGCCCGGGCTTCGTGCCTTTGCTGCCGTTACTACCAATCTGGTAGAAGAGGCACGCCAACGACATGATTGTTTTCCAGTAGCTACCGCTGCACTGGGGCGCACCATGACCGGCGCACTATTATTAGCCGCTAATTTAAAAACAGCAGAAAGCATAACTGTGAGGATATCTGGCGACGGACCGTTAAAAGAAGTAGTTGCCGATGCTTATCCGGATGGGTCAGTACGCGGTTATGTAAGAAATCCTTTTGTCGATTTGCCACTGAATCAGGGAAAATGGGCGGTTGGGCAGGCAATCGGCAAGGGACATATTTACGTTACCCGCTTTGTTGGTCTCAAACAGCCTTTTACCGGCAGCGCGGCACTCGTTTCAGGCGAAATAGCAGAAGATATAACTCAGTACCTTACCGTTTCAGAACAAACTCCGTCAAGTGTTGCTTTAGGGGTTCTGATTGCACCTGATGCAACAGTTGCCGCAGCAGGAGGATTTTTTATTCAGGCGTTGCCGGGTGCGGAAGATTCGGCAATCACTCAGCTTGAAAATAATCTGCAGCAGTTGCCGCCGGTTTCTCAAATGGTTAACATGGGAAAAGGCGCTAATGGGATACTGGAAATGTTGTTTTCCGGACTTCCCATTACGGCGTATGACCCTTTGGAGCTTAGATTCAATTGCCAATGTTCCCGTGAAAGAGTGGAGAATATGCTCATCAGTCTTGGAGCCAAAGAAATTAAAGAAATGATCAACGACGGCCAAGCCGAAGTTTGTTGTCATTTTTGCGGCGAAAAGTATCATTTTAATGCCCATGAACTTGCTGTTATCTTGAAACAAATTGAAGCTAAGAAATAACAATTTGAATGAAAATGCCTTCTATATAGTATCCAATAAAGATTTACAGGCAGGGTGTTAGTAAAAGCGTAGGTTAAGCGCCAGCGGCGAAGCGTTACTAACACCCTGCTTTGATGAAAATCTTTATTGGATTTCATATATGTTAAAAGTTAAAAGAAAAAAGCCAGCGTTAAAAACACCGCTGGCTTTTCGGCATAAGAAAAACCGCTGGCGCGGTCCTTTAGCTTTGCGCACGTCAAATAATCCCGTAATACAAGGGGAGGGGTTTTACTTTTGGCATTGCCCCAAAAGTAAAAAAGGTCTAGGCCCGAAACCTCCAAAAGCTGAAAAGCCGGGCGGTATTCCTAAAATCCGTAAACTCGCTACGCTCAAACAGTACGGATTTTTTTACGGAATACCGCCCGGCTTTTCTCCTGCGGAACGCTTTTTCCGGCAAAGGCCGGAGGGGTACGGGAGTTACCAGGGTTGCCGGGGTCACCCTCTCCTTGCTCAAGCCGGGCGTACACCGTACTGAGGCGCGGGCGGCCGTTATGCATAAGCGGAGGTTAAGCGCTAGCGGCGGAGCGTTGTATGACGGCCGCCCGCGCCGGGCCTTGTACCCGACACCTTTGTTTTATAAGATCTCAGCACCGCGCAAAACTTATAATTTCTGATACATTAAGAAAAGACTTGGCTTGTGCCAAGTCCTTTATTGTTCACTAATTATACCGCGCGTTGGATTTTACCAGAACGCAGGCAGCGGGTACATACATTAACCCGTTTAACTTCACCTTTAACTAATGCCTTAACTCTTTGTATATTAGGTTTCCACGTGCGTTTGGTTTTTAGGTGTGAATGGCTGACATTAAAACCGGAACGCTCACCTTTACCACAAATTTCACAAAAATTTGCCATCTATTTCCACCTCCCATAGGATTTATCCTCATGTACTCAACGTCACTATTTTAGCACAATTTACTTATAGTATGCAAGGCCCAATAAAGTTTTCATTATAAATCTTATAAATACCTAGCTTCTAGTGTGCATCAGCAGGATTTGAGCGTATTATATTGAAAATAGATATAAGTAAATGAAGGGGGGCTTAACTATGTTCACTAAGAGCACTCCGATAATTGAGGCGCTACGAGCGCATCCTAAAGCTCGCGAGATTTTCACCAAACATGGCATGGGTTGCATTGGCTGTATGGGATCGACAACCGAAACCATAGAACGCGGTGCCGCTATGCATGATATTGATGTCGAAGCGTTGCTGGTGGAATTAAATAACTTGCTGGTGCATGACCAACAAAATTAAGGTGATTCTTATTCACAAATTATTATCTTCTAAAATTCAGTTTTTAAAAGGCGTAGGACCTGCCAATGCTGTGAAACTTAGCAAACTGGGAATTCTCACTATTGGCCAGCTCCTCGAACACTACCCGCGCCGTTATGAAGATCGAAGTAAGCTTAAATCAATTACTGAGTTGACTGACGGACAGTATGAAAGCTTCCGGGCGGTAGTCATTCATGTTAATGAACTAAAATCCCGTCGCGGATTTAAGATCATCAAAATTGCCGTCCAGGATCAAGCCGGCGTGGCACAACTTACTTGGTTTAACCAATCCTACATGAAAAATAAATATAAACCGGGTATGGAACTTATTATATCGGGAAAAATTCAGCGACATGCCAATATTATTGAAGTAACTAAGCCGGACATTGAACCTGCTAGTGAATTTTACGCTGGTAGTGGACGCATTATCCCCGTTTATCCAACCACTGAAGATGTTCCTCAATGGCGCTTGCGTTCTCTTATACTACAAGCGATAAATCTATTAAAAAATTCTGTAACTCCCGAAGAAATTGAATCTCTACCCACCAGTATAATCGATAAACATAACCTGCTTACCCGTAAGCAGGCGCTAGTAAATATCCATTTTGCAGTCGATATGGAGACTTTAGTTAAAGCCCGGCGACGCTTGGTGTTTGAAGAACTATTCTTACTACAATGCGGGTTAGCCTACTTAAAGCAACGGAATAAATATAATTCTAAAGGAATTAAGCACGCTCCAGACGGAGTATTGGTAGCAAAGGTTGAGAACCATCTTTCCTTTAAACTGACCAATGATCAAAATAAAACACTCCGTGAAATTAAAGCCGATATGGAAGATGTTACGCCAATGCAGCGGCTAGTACAGGGGGATGTTGGCTCAGGAAAAACAGTTATTGCTGCTATCGCCTTGGCCAAAACAGTCGAAAACGGCTATCAGGGCGCCATGATGGCCCCGACAGAGATACTAGCAGAACAACACTATCATACATTGGCTCAATTGTTAGCACCACACAGTATAAAACTGGCGATATTAACCGGTAAATTATCGCGCCGGACTAGAGATGAAGTTTTACGACATTTCAAAGACGGTGCAATTGACGTAGTTGTCGGTACCCATGCACTGATACAAGATGATGTAGAATTTGCGCACCTTGGTCTGGTAGTTACAGATGAGCAACACCGCTTTGGTGTACGCCAACGTGCGCGGCTGGAGAGCAAGGGCAACCAACCAGATGTGCTTATTATGACGGCAACTCCGATACCTAGAACCATGGCACTTACGGTCTATGGTGACCTGGACGTATCAATTATCCGTGAACTTCCCCCCGGCCGCCAGCCAGTCGCTACCTATTCCCGCAGTAATACCCGTCGAAACAAAGTTTATCTTTTTGCTGCCGAACAAATTAAGGCGGGCCGGCAGGTCTATGTTGTCTGCCCACTTGTTGAAGAGTCAGACAAAATTGAAGCACAATCTGCTGTAAAAATATACGAAGAGCTATCTGCTACCTTTTTTAAAAATATACCTTGCGCGCTCTTGCATGGCAAAATGAAACCACAGGAAAAAGAGGCGATTATGACTGCATTTTCCTGTGGTGATATTAAAGCACTTATTGCAACGACAGTAATTGAAGTAGGAGTTAATGTGCCAAATGCTACTGTTATGATTATCGAAGGTGCAGACCGTTTTGGTCTGGCGCAACTCCATCAGCTACGCGGCCGTGTCGGCCGAGGCAAATACAAATCCTATTGTATTTTATTATCAGACAATACTAACGAAGAGACTTTGGAGCGACTTAAAATTATGACAGAGGTAAATGACGGATTCGTACTTGCTGACAGGGATCTACTCCTAAGAGGGCCGGGCCAATTTTTTGGGACCAATCAACATGGCTTACCTGATTTAAAAATTGCTAATATCGTAACAGATACAGATATTTTGCTGGAAGCCAGAAGCGCGGCCCAGCACACCGTATGTACACCGGAGTATTTAGATACAGTATGGCAGACGCTTCAAAATTGGTTTGGCGAAAAATTCAGCATGATATTTTGTAGATGAGCGTCTCTGTCTGTATAGCTATGCAGGATTTCCGGATCAACTGTGTTTTTAGCATTGATCTCTATTCAACTAAATTATAATTTTTAATCCAAATAAAAAAGGGACGGCCCGAAAGCCGTCAATTATGGGAGAGGAGAAAATTTACATTAATAATATTGACATTAATACTGTTCTTTATACATAGAAGAAAAAATTTTCTACAAAAATTCCAGTCTCCTTTTTTTATTTTTTTCTTCTGTTGCGCACACACTAAAGCAAACAACTGCAAGGAGTGTGTTGCACAATGGATAAATTTTCGGAAGAACAACTAAGAACCATTGCCGAGGAATGTCAAGAATTTGAGCATATTATCACTGCTATGGGTTACGGTTATTCGCTTCTTAATGTATCTGCGGATAATTATGTTAGGCGTTGCCCTGACTGTGTTCACTGGCTAAGCGGTACATGCAATATTTTTCGGAAAGAAATTGTCCAATGGCATTAACCAAAAACAGCGCTGCACTTACAGCGCTGTTTTTTAAAAAATAAGAATAAAAACTAGGAAGGTATTCCGTTGAAAATATGATTATCAAAAGCCGCTATTTAAAGCAAGTTGATGATTATAGTGCCGAAAATGGTTTTAAAGCTCTCTTGATCGCCAGATTATTACCACTGGCGCCATTTGGTATTATCACAGCTGTTGCACGATTAGCCGGATTTCTTTCAAGGACTTTTTAGGAGCAACAATTATAGGGAAACTACCACCTGTAGTAATAAAAGTCTTACTCGGACATGATATTGTTTTTGCAGCTGAAAATATGTCAAGACTTGTTATAATTGTTCTTCTGGTAGTCGTAATATATGGTGGTATGTGGTGGTATAAATCGCGTAAAAACCGTCTTATTCGTGAATAATATAAATAAAAAGAATTTGGCGTACCAAATCCTTTTGGTGGGTATTTTATATTATTTACTATGGATTCAAATTCTCTTGCCTGCATGCTTCACCCTGTTCAACCACCAAAGATACGTGTCGACAGCGGACCAAGAGAAATGATGGTAGTACCGTTTATGCTTAATGGTGCCGTCAAAATAATATTGGTAGCACGAACCTCAAAAGTGGAAAGCTGGTTTGTAATGCCAGTTTCTGCAGGCAGGGATTTTTCTATAGATGACGAAGTTTCTATTCATTGAACAAGGAGGGATATCATGCCAATTGTACAAATTGATATGCTTGAGGGCCGGTCGTTGGAACAAAAAAGAGATTTAGTCAAAAAAGTAACCCAAGCCATAGTAGAAACAGCCAAGTGCCCACCGGAAGCAGTAACGATTGTATTGCGCGAAGCACCTACCCAGCATATTGCCAAGGCTGGCGTACTAGCATCGGACAGATAGTTTAAACAGGCCATTTCGTAAATGAAATGGCCAATTTATAAAAAGGTGGTTATAGTATGCTGCCATTACAATTTGCACTTGAGCTTGAAAATTCAATAAGCAAGCAAATAATGGAACTAGATGCTGCGCATCTTGTGAACACACAAGCAATCTCGTTGATTAATAATTTTCAAAAAGAACTTTTACAATTTTTATCTATGGCAAACCAAATCGATAGTGACATTGCTACATATCCAGTTGTCGACGAAAGTCTGCTGCTTGGGCCTGACAGCAACTGGCAGAAAGCTGTAGAAAATACCGTAGTCGCTAGCAATAGCCTGCGAACGAGCACAAGACTTTGGTCTGTCTACGCCCTAATTAATAAATCAATTCAATTTTATCAACAAGCCGCAGCTAATAGCGTCCAGCCGCAAACCCGCCTGTTCTTTAATTCTCTCAGCCATGTCAAAAAAATTTTGCTTATGAGACTAGGTGGTCTTATTAAAATATATGATAATCACTATTGGGGAGAATTAGGCTTTGCGCCGTTTTTGTTAGGCAAAGACTAACCTTGCCGATAAGCCACCCCCATACCGCCTATAGGATACGTGAATTGGATATTATCGAATCGACAGGCCAATCGACAGGCGCCACATTCAATACATTGCTTATAATATACCATTATGGGACTATCTGGTTGGTAGTCCCATTTAAATACGCCGGAAGGACAAATAGTAAGGCAGTGTTTTTCTATACATTTATTGCATTGTTCTTGATCCTGGACAGCAACATGCTGAAAATCGTTATCCGGATTAAAGTTAATTAATACGATTTTATCCTGTAATTGCATCAGCGAATCACCTTCAATGTCTTCCAGATATCTGAGAATATTTTAAGGACTGGCTGCATACTTGTTATCTTTTTGTACACAAACATACGCTTAGCCCGTTTAGGCATTGGATATACCCTTGAAATCTGGTATGCCGTTTCATTTGCCATCCGGGAATATAAATCAAAAGCGTAAGGGATATCGCGCATTAGCTTAGCGGCACCAGCATTAGCCTTTAAATCCTGCATGACAAAGCTTTCCGTGAGCAATTTTGAATATAAAGATAAGTTATTCACAGAGTAATCCCGCTTAATTTTTGCCCTATAAAGGGCTTTAGCTGCATAAAATCCTGACCACATAGCAAGGTTTATACCATGGGTGCCATTGACCAGTCCGCCTGCATCACCCACAATTACAAGACCTGAATGCACTAACTGGGGAATGGCATAAAATCCTCCTTCAGGAATCAATGCTCCGCCATATTCGATCGTTTCGCCCCCGGCAATCAGTCGCTGTATATAGGGGTGTTTTTTTATGCGTTCTAAAAGATCGTTGGGGTTTAGTCCAGCCTGGGCAAAATTGGCTACTGACATGCCAACATTAAGATTTATGCTTTCTTTAAAAATATGTATGGAGCCGGTTCCATTAAACCCGGCTGTTGGATAACCAATCAACCCAATAATCGCCCCCTGGCCTGGCAGCAAATTAAATCTTTCTTCAATTATATTTGCTGGTAAAGCAATCGTCTCTTTCACATATAAAGACATGTCCTCCGGCGTTACCCGGGGTGAAAGACCTGACCGTTCAGCTACCAGAGAATTAGCGCCGTCTGCCAAAATAGTAATGTCAGACCAAAAACTGTTTTTATCGGTATCCAGCATTTGAACACCAACAGCTTGATTTTTATCATTAAATAAGACTTGTTCCACAGTATGATTGAAAAGCAGTTGAGCACCGGCTTTAGCCGCCTTATCCGCCAACCATTTATAAAGATTAACTCGTTTAACTGAAAACCGATTATAAGGTGCAGCAGCAAGTTGTGTACTTTGAAATCTTGAGGAAAGAACAGAGTCTTCCGTCATTAACCAATAGGATTGATCGGTAATGAGTCGTTCACAAATACACTCCTCCCAAAAGTTTGGGAAAAGTTTATGCGTATGCTCAGCCATAATACTAACTCCGCCACAGTTTTTTGCTCCTGCGCAAGGCCCACGTTCGATGACAAGGACATTAAGTCCGTCACGCGCCAGAAAGTAGGCTGCTGTTAGTCCTGCAGGACCGGCTCCAGCAACAATAACATCATATTTTTTTTCTGTCACGCTAGCCTCTGGCTGCCTAACAATTGCATTGCCGGTTATTTTATGTGGCTTTTTAGCGTCATACCAATGTTTTAACATATACTCACCCAACTTTAGTTTACACTTTGCGCAATAAAATTATAGGAAAAAGCATAAACAAACATAAAAAGTGGTAGATTTGGTAAGTTTATTTATGGTATTATAGTGGGAAACACCTATTATGATCTGTTTTACGAAAGGAGTTCAGTAATGTTTGACAACAAATTCGGCCCAGAAGGCTTAACTTTTGATGATGTCCTACTTGTGCCAGCAAAATCAGAAGTACTTCCTAGAGAAGCCCAAGTATCTACACAATTAACCAAAAACATTAAGCTTAACATTCCTATTATTAGCTCCGGCATGGATACCGTTACCGAGGCACGGATGGCAATTGCCATGGCGCGTGAGGGTGGTATAGGCGTTATTCACAAAAATATGCCAATTGCCAGACAAGCTAACGAAATTGATAAGGTTAAGCGTTCTGAACATGGTATTATTGTTGATCCCATATTCTTATCGCCTAGCAATACCCTGCAGGATGCTCATGACCTTATGGAGAAATATCATATATCGGGTGTACCGGTAACCAACAATGGCAGATTGGTAGGTATCTTAACTAACCGTGACCTCCGCTTTGAAACCGATTTAAGCCGCAGAATTTCCGACTGCATGACCAGAGAACACCTTATCACGGCACCTGTTGGTACCTCGCTCACAGAAGCCAAGGAAATATTGCGTGAGCACCGGATTGAGAAACTGCCGTTGCTTGACAGCGATGGCAACTTAAAAGGGCTTATTACAATCAAAGATATTGAGAAAGCGCAGAAATATCCCAACTCGGCCAAGGATGCTAAGGGACGTTTGTTAGTAGCTGCTGCCATCGGTGTAGGTTCAGATATGATGGATCGAGTTGAAGCTGTTGTTGGTGCAAAGGTTGATGTCATTGTTGTGGATACAGCACATGGCCATTCAATAGGGGTACTTAATTCTGTACGGAAAATTAAAAATGCTTTTCCTCATGTTGATCTTATTGCCGGCAATGTTGCCACCGCTGAAGCCACCTGTGCTTTAATCGAAGCAGGTGCCGATGCTGTCAAAGTCGGTATTGGACCAGGCTCGATTTGTACGACTCGGGTAATTGCCGGGATTGGTGTACCTCAGATTACGGCAATCTATAATTGTGCTAAAGCCGCACGTGAATACAACGTGCCTATCATTGCCGACGGTGGTATCAAATACTCAGGTGACGTAGCTAAGGCCATTGCCGCCGGTGCTCAGATTGTTATGATCGGCAATCTGCTTGCAGGAACAGAGGAAAGTCCTGGCGAGACTATTATTTATCAGGGGCGAAGCTATAAAGTTTACCGGGGGATGGGATCGCTGGGAGCCATGGCCGAAGGTAGTAAAGACCGTTACTTCCAGGAAAACATGGACAAGTTAGTTCCTGAAGGCATAGAAGGTAGAGTACCCTATAAGGGTTCGGTAGCAGACACGGTATTTCAGTTAATTGGTGGTCTTCGCGCCGGAATGGGGTACTGTGGAGTACGCAATATTCAAGAACTTATTGACAAAACTCAATTTATCCGGATTACCGGTGCCGGTTTAAAAGAAAGTCATCCGCATGACATTAACATAACAAAAGAAGCCCCTAATTACAGCGGCTGATAAGGAAGCTATATACATTAAAAAAATGCTTTGGACATTTGTCCAAAGCATTTTTCTACCAAGGCGACGGTGTTTCAAAATTAACCACGCGAAACTCAAACTGACGGTCTTTAAAAAATTTTATAATATCCGGCAAAGCTTTCACCGTTTCGGCATGTCCCCGGCCATCATGCATAAGCAATGTCGCATGGCTCCACAAATTTTTGTTATCCATTTGTGCAATTATGTTATTTATTATCCCGTTCGCTTTCGCCTTGGAGGCATCGCCTGAACTAACATTCCAACCAACTTCGACATAGCCAAGTTTTTTTAGGGTTTCCCAATATTCTTTGGTAAAACTTCCGGCTGAGCCACCAGGTGCTCTGGAAATGCGCGGTCGCACGCCAATTACATTTTTTATAATTTCATCAGTGTGACGAAGTTGGGAAAAATAAGCGTTAGTTGACTGATAAAGCTCGCGGTATACATGATTGTATGAATGATTACCAATAGCGTGACCATCTTGATAAATTCGGCGCAAAACCTCCGGATATTTTTCGACTTGAGTACCTACTACAAAGAAGGTTGCCTTTATGCCGTTTTTTTTCAAAATATCAAGCACAGCCGGTGTATTTTCCGGCTCAGGCCCATCGTCAAAAGTAAGGTAAATTACTCTTTGCCCGTAATACGGACTTACTTTTGGTGTTGCTAATTCTAATCCTTTTTCCTGCCTCTCCTCAATTGTAAAAAGATCATATACCGGTTTTGCCGCTGGAGGAGGATTCTCAGGATTTTCGTTCATAAAGTAGGCATCAACTGCATTGTCAGTCATGGTATAATGATTTGTAGCAATTGGAATTTCCTGATCAGAAGTTATATCAGCTACCGGAGTTGAAAGGGTAGAGTCAGCAAAGGCCAGCAAAACCAAAGGAGAAGACACTAATATAGTAAGGCACACGGCACTTAACGCGCAAATTGCCTGAAAGAATTTCGTTTTATGTCTCATGTAGCACTCCTGTTTGAATAATATAGTAGCTGCGTATATTTTTTGTATATTCTCTGCCAAACAGGCTATTCCTGCATGTAAAAGTAAGGAAGCTTGGGGATACTATTTTCTAAGAGGAGTGTTTATTTATGAAAAACTTTAGTAATAGAATTATTATCCTTGCTCTCTTATTTATCACGCTATCTAATACCTGTTTTGCATTTTGGGGCTTGCCTGGAACCGACAATTTAAATGATTTGAATCTAGTGGCAGCTACTCAAGTATTTGATATAAATGGCCAGCTAATCTCCAAATTATTCGAAGAAAACCGAGTAGTGGTAACGATTAACAATATGTCCCCCTATATTCAACAAGCCATTATCGCTAATGAAGATACGCGTTTTTATAGTCATTTCGGTATAGATCCTATTGGTATTCTTCGGGCAATAATGGTCAATATCCGCCATGGCGGACTGGTGGAAGGCGGCAGTACCATAACTCAGCAACTAGCCAAAAACATGTTTTTAACGCAAGATAGAACATTTGTTCGTAAAATAAAAGAGGCCTTATTGGCCATGATTATTGATTACAAGTTTTCCAAACAGGAAATCCTGCAGGCGTACCTGAACCAGATTTATTTTGGCGAAGGGGCTTACGGAGTAGAGGCTGCCGCCCAAATGTATTTTGGCAAACATGCAAAAGATCTATCGTTGTCCGAAAGTGCAATGTTGGCAGGACTACCGCGTGGTCCTAACATTTACTCGCCATATATTGATTTACAGGCTGCTACAGCACGCCGCGCAATAGTCCTGGATGGTATGGTCAAGGAAGGCTATATAACGGCTCAGGAAGCTCAAAATGCCAAAAATGAACCTATTAAACTTGCCGGCAAAAAAAGGCGAGTAGTACAAGCTTCCTATTTTTTAGACTATGTGGCCAAAGAATTAGTTGACCGTTATGGCACTAGCCGGGTCTATAAAGGCGGGCTTAGAGTGTATACAACCCTCGATATAGCCCAGCAGCAAGCAGCGGAAGCTGTTTTGGGACAACTGCAAGGAGCAGTACTGGCTCTTGATCCGAAAACAGGTTATGTAAAAGCTATGGTTGGCGGACGCAATTACGAAGAAAGCCAAATTAACCGGGTGTTTGCCGAAGTCCGGCAGCCAGGCTCGGCTTTTAAACCCTTTTTATACGCAGCCGCACTTAATCAAGGACTCGCTGCCAATGCGATTATTATTGATGAACCGGTTAATATAAATGGTTATTCGCCAACTAACTATGATAAAAAATATCGTGGCCCAATCACAATGAAAAAGGCATTACGCTGGTCGGTTAATGTAGCTGCAGTAAAGCTCGGGCAACAAATTGGCATCGGCCAAGCGTTAAGTCTTGCACAAAACCTGGGAATTACTACTTTGGCACCTGAAGATAACAATCTGGCTTCGGCGCTAGGCGGACTCACCAAAGGAGTAAATCTATGGGAATTGACAGCAGCGTATACCGCTTTTGCTAATAACGGCATCTTATCCAAACCAATAGCAATCGTTAAGGTTCTTGATGAAAATGGGCAAATTCTTGAGGAAGCTAAACTAGAACAACAAGCGGCTCTTAAACCTGAAACAGCTTATATTTTAACAGATATGCTCAAAGGAGTCTTACAAGACGGCACAGCAACGCCAGCTAATCTTGGCCGCCCGGCTGCCGGTAAAACAGGAACTACAGATAATTATGAAACTGCCTGGTTTATTGGCTACACTCCCGATGTAGTTGTCGGAATCTATGTTGGCAATGACAACCGCAAACCAGTAGGCATCTCAGGTACTGAGGTCTCGGCAATGTGGGGTAAAATGGTTTCTAAAATAATTGCCAATACGCCACCTACTGACTTTCCCATACCTCCTAATGTGGTAGCCGGTATCCCTATTTGTACAAATACCGGTAAACTAGCTACAAGCGGCTGCAAGGAGGTCGAATATAGTGCCTTTATTCAGGGAACTCAGCCAACGGCACCGAGAATAGAAGACTGGATTAAGCAGGGAACAACTCCCAATGAGACTAAACCGCAAGCACCTGATCAAGAACAAAAGAGGCAGCCTTTCTGGAAATGGCCCTGGTCGAGATTGCCGTCATTTTAAACTTGTGGTACAATGTGCTAGGATAGTAAAATATAACAAGGAGTTAACATTTTTCTGTGAGTAAGAAAGCAACCGTCTTAAACGTGACAATCGATACTGTTACCATGTCAGAAGCAGTAGCTATACTTGAACAGTATATTCGAGAAAAAACACCGCACTTAGTAGCAACTGCCAATGCCGAAATGGTTATGCTGGCACAAAAAGATCTAGAACTGGCCTGTATTCTTGAACAATGTGATTTAGTAGTACCGGACGGAGCTGGTGTAGTATGGGCAGCAAGATATCAAGGATATACTATACTTGAACGTGTAGCCGGATACGATTTAACGCAAAATATTTTATCAGAAGCTGCAAGCAAAGGATATCGCGTCTTCATGTTTGGTAGTCAGCCTGAAATTATTAACAAGGCCAAAGCTGCGGCTTTAGAACGTTATCCGGGCTTATGTATATGCGGGACAAGACACGGATTTTTTTCCTCTGAGGACGAGTCTGACATTATTAACACGATTACTGCCGCAAAACCTGACATATTATTAGCCGCCTTGGGCGTTCCCAAACAAGAAAAGTGGCTGGCTAGAAATTTAACAAAACTTAATGTTCCTGTGTGTATGGGAGTGGGGGGGACTTTTGATGTCATGGCCGGCGCAGTCAGACGGGCCCCACTATGGATGCAGCGCACCAGCCTTGAATGGTTATTTCGTCTGCTTTGTCAACCGCAACGCGTAATCAGAATGCTAGTCTTACCAAAGTTTGCTCTAAAAATCATAGGGAAGAAAAAATATTAGACAAAGTAAACTACTTATACTATACTGATATATTGAACTTGCTTTTTCAATACTACAAGTTTTTGGGCAGGGGGGTGGATGGATGATAAGAACTCCTATAGTTAAAGAAGGATATTTATATATCGCCATACTGGGACTGGTCACATGTATTGCTGCGCTAACCCTGGGTGCCCTGTGGGCTATTATTCCGGGTGTACTGACAGCCTTTGTTACCTTCTTTTTCCGTAATCCCACTCGCGACATACCTGATAATGATAATTTAATTGTATCTCCTGCTGACGGCAAAGTAATGGGTGTTACGGAAGTGTATGATGACCAGTTTCTAAATGATAAAGGCATAAAAGTCACTATCTTTTTATCTATATTTGATGTTCATGTAAATCGCAGTCCTGTACAAGGTGAAATTAAATACCAACAATATACTTGCGGCAGATTTAAACCCGCATATAAAGAATCGGCATCTTGTGAAAATGAACGTCATGCTATTGGTCTGGAAAATAACAAAATGCGCATTTTAGTTACGCAAATCGCCGGGATATTAGCCAGGCGTATAGTATCCTGGGTTACATTAGGAACTGTTCTGAAACAGGGTGAACGTTATGGACTTATCAAATTTGGATCTTGTACTGAGCTTGTTGTACCAACAACAGTTGAAATCCTGGTAAAAAAGGGGGATAGGGTAAAAGGCGGAAAAACGGTAATAGGGAGGGTAAAGGAAGAGTGAAAAACGCTATTCCTAATATATTAACTGCATCCAATCTGGTATTTGGCGTATTTGCCATTATTTTTACGTTTCAAAACCATTTTACTATGGCGGCATATTTTATTGTTGCCGCTATGATTGCTGATGGCTTAGATGGCCGGGTTGCCCGTTATTTTGGTGTCAGCGGCGACTTCGGCAAAGAACTTGATTCACTTTGCGATCTGGTTTCCTTTGGTGTAGCTCCTGCAATGCTGGCCTATGCCTTTTTACTTAAAGATTTCGGGTTACCAGGCGCTTTTATCGCTGCTGCTTTTGCAACTTGTGGTGCATTGCGGTTAGCTAGATTTAATGTTAATACCAGCAAAGTAAAAGGTTTTTTTATGGGGTTGCCAATACCTGCTGCCGGCTGTGTAATAGCAACCTTTGTCATGCTGGGTATGAAACCGTCTGGTTGGTTTTTCCCTTTATTGGTAGCAGTTTTTGCCTATTTAATGATCAGTACTATCCGTTATCCTGATTTTAAAGGCAAAGATGGAGAACCAATTCGATTAATTCCGGTTGTTATAACTGTGGCAATAGGCGTATATATACTATTCTTAACACTTAATGCTTTTTTGTTTGTTCCTTTTTTTGCTTATGCGCTATTTGGCATTTTAAATACATTGTTTGGTGTCTTTGATCACCGTTAATCATTGTTTATCCTGCCAGGTCTGCCAGCAACAAAATAATCATTTACCCCAAAACTTTGCATATGATGTATATGAAAAGTTTCAGGAAAACCGTTAACATCCTGTCAGTCATGCGCATCTCAACACAGGATTTTGTAAGGAGAATAGTCCATGAATTATATATTTGATTACATAATGATTCCTATGCAACTCATTATTGTATTTTTTACACTATACTACTTTGTCATCGCATTTTTTGGCATTTGCAAACGGCATGAAGACAAAATTCTCACACCAAAAAATACATTTGCAGTTATTGTAGCTGCCCACAATGAGGAGCAGGTCATTGGTCAGTTGGTTGAAAACCTGCATGTACTTAATTATCCACGGAATCTTTATGACATTTATGTCATTGCCGATAATTGCAAAGATAAGACAGCTCAAATTGCAAAAAATGCCGGTGCTATCGTATATGAGCGTTTTAACCTCGAACAGCGGGGTAAAGGTTATGCAATGGAATGGATGTTTGAAAAACTTTTTTCCCAAAAAAAGCAATATGACGCTGTAGTTGTATTTGACGCTGACAATCTGGTAGATACGAATTTTCTTTTAGAAATGAATAACCGCTTGTGCAAAGGTGAAAAAGTTATTCAAGGCTATCTTGACGCCAAAAACCCTAATGACACCTGGATTTCTGCTACCTTTGCCATTTCATTCTGGGTAGTTAATCATGTTTGGCACCTAGCTAAATATAACTTAGGCTTATCCAGTGTGTTAGGCGGTACCGGCATGTGTATTTCGACAGATATTCTCAAAAGATTTGGCTGGGGTGCTACCTGCCTTACAGAAGATATGGAATTTACAATGAAAGTACTATTAATCGGCATTCGCACCACCTGGGCACATGATGCCATTGTATATGACGAAAAGCCACTTACATTTAAGCAAGCCTGGAACCAACGGAAACGTTGGGCTCAAGGCCATTTTGATGTCGCCGGCCGTTTTATTCCAAAACTTATAGCCGAAGGAATAAAACGGCGTGATATTAGAATTTTAGATGGTGTACTTCATCTGGTTCAACCCCATTTCTTACTTTTATCGACAACATTTGTCCTATTAAGCTATCTTTATCATGTGACCCCATTCTATACAAATATCCTATATATGGTTCTGCCTGTTGAAGTGTGGACAGTTATTGCCATTGGGCAATATATCTTTCCGGCGATTATCCTTTTAAAAATTCGTGCAAACTGGAAAACTTGGTTTTATTCTCTATTCTATCCATTGTTTATTTACAGTTGGATACCGATAACTTTCCTAGGGTTTCTACACCGCCATGAACGTGACTGGAGCCATACCGCGCATACCCGTAGTCTGAGTTATCACGATATACTCTTAAGCAATTCAGACGAATTTTCTAAGGAAAACCTCCTAAGTAAGCAAGTGATTAAATAAAAGGTGAGTTAATGCTCATCTTTTTTTGTCCAGACAGAAAGTATTCTTACCCTAGAGCAAACGACTACGGCATCTGCCGGCGTTCTAAAAGACTTGGCATAAGCCAAGTCCTTTTCCAATGATAATGAATACTTTGACACACAGTGCCAAAGTATATCTATATACCTCTATAAATAAGAATTGGTATACTAAGGAGGCATTATTATGTATGAATTAACGATTATTACTGAGTTTGAAGCAGCTCACCAATTACCCGACTATCCGGGTAAATGTAGCCGTTTACACGGGCACAACTGGAAAGTGGAAGTAACCGTTTGCGGCCAGGAACTCAATCATTTAGGTATGGTTATGGATTTTAAAGACCTAAAGGCCGAGGTTGGCAAAGTAGTTGACACTCTTGATCACTATTACCTCAATGATTTACCGGCATTTAAATCTACTAATCCCACCGCAGAATATATAGCAAAATATATATATGATACACTCGCTAATAACTCCGTTTTTCAACAGGGTATTAGCATACGCTGTGTTCAAGTATGGGAATCCCCTCGGTCAGCTGTCAAGTATTGCCCGCAGGAGTAGAAATGATCAACATTGTAGAAGTATTTTCCTCAATTCAAGGTGAAGGCTTATATGTGGGAACCAGGCAGGTATTTGTACGCTTGGCTGGCTGCAATCTGGCTTGTACTTACTGCGACACGCCTAACTCTCATCATACGGTAAAAAATGCTTTAGTTGAGCGAACTCCTGGAAAGCGCGATTTTGCCCAGCTGCCCATGCAATTCTCAATTGATAACCTTGCACGGCATATTAATTCTTTATTGGCAGTTCCGCATCATTCTATTAGTCTGACAGGTGGTGAACCACTTTGTCAGGCAAAGATGATTGCTGAATTATTACCCCAGCTCAAAGCTCCCCTATATCTTGAAACAAATGGAACTTTATTTCAGCAATTAGCCTTAGTTTTACCATATATTGATATAATCAGCATGGATATAAAACTACCAACTGTTACAGATAAACCCTATTGGCAAGAGCATAAAGAGTTTTTATTATTGGCCGCACGCAAAAATGTCTTTGTAAAAATTGTTGTCACTGGAAAAAGTCAGCAGACCGAATTGCAACAGGCGTTTGAGCTGGTAGCTTCTGTAGATCATCATATACCGGTAATTCTTCAGCCAGTTACACCGGTAAATGGCTGTGAAGCGGTTCTGCCTGATGTTTTACTTTTTTATCAGGAAAAAGCGTTAACCTTGCTTAACGATGTCCGGGTTATACCGCAAACCCATAAATTTATGGGGTATTTATAGCGTTAGGAGGTTATTTTTTTGCATATATTATTAACGAATGACGATGGCATACTTGCACCGGGGATAAAAGCACTCTGGGAAGAACTCTTACCATTTGCGAAAATTACCGTCGTCGCCCCAGATAGTGAAAAAAGTGCATCCAGTCAGGCAATTACTGTACACCATCCCATTTGGGTAGATGAACATTATATAAATAAGGATATTCGCGCCTGGCGGGTTGGCGGAACACCCACTGACTGCGTTAAAGTTGCGTTGGAGTCGCTGTTAATTAGTGATCAACCAGATATTATTGTATCTGGAATCAATCAAGGGTCAAATTTAGGTACCGATGTTTTATATTCAGGAACGGTAAGTGCTGCCATTGAAGGAGCGTTGCACGGTCTACCGGCAATTGCTATGTCATTAGACAGCTGGCAAGAATATGATTATAAACCAGCCGCCAGATTGGCAAAAAAAATTATAGAAACAATGATAAATAAAAGCTTACCCCCCAATACACTCCTTAACGTCAATGTTCCCGCATTACCTGAAAACCAGTTAAAAGGTATAGCTATTACTAAGCTGGGGGTTCGTAACTACGAAAACACTTTTGAGCGACGTTTAGATCCCCGTGGACGTACCTATTATTGGATGAGCGGTCATGTCTCCGAAACAGAAAACTCCCCCGATAGTGATATTATTGCACTCAAAGACGGTAAAGTTTCCATTACACCGATCCATTTCGATTTAACAAATTATGGAATAATGAATATTTTAGAAACTTGGGGACTATAAACTTATCCTACAATTCCGGCATATTTGGCCGTTATTTGCATAAATTTACTGTAAAAGGTGTCAGGAGGGAGCAATATGGCCAAAATTTCCCGTCGGATAAAAAACTACCCCCAAACTTCACGGAATACTAACATTTCTATGGCTATTTTCAAAGGAGTCGCGTTTAGCATTGCTATCTCACTTATATCTGCTGTTTTTCTTTCGATAATTAGTTTGCTATCTGATAATAAGTTTATTGATAACTACATTGAATACATAATGGTAGCGGTAACAATGACCAGTATTTTTGCCGGTAGCGTTTTCGCAACAAAACAAATAGCAGCCAAAGGGTTGTTTATTGGCTGCACTGTCGGTATTATCTATGTGCTGTTCTCAATAGGAGTAGGACTTGAATTAGGTCATGAACAAATCTCTGTGCTTATGCTGGTTAATAAATTCGCTGCCGGCAGTCTAGCGGGAGCACTTGGCGGGTTTATTGGTGTAAATTTATAAATTACACTAATTGGCTAAGCAGGGATTCTTTTTATAAGCTTGAATTATTACATTAAAGCTTTGATCGCAATAAAAACGAACATATGTTCAAAATAAAATATGGACTATATATTAATTGTGAACATATCGCGGACAAGCTAGTTTTCCTTAACTTGATAGTTATTTTGAGTTATCAAATACATTCAGCCCAGGAGATCTATCATTTTCCTGGGTTTATGAACCAACAGAAATTTTTTACAGGAGGATACAATTGGGATTTAAGGGCGTCTTATTTGATCTTGATGGTACACTAATCGATACTTCAGATTTAATTATCCGTTCTTTCCAACATACGTTTCACCAACACTATGGACGGACATTAACCCCTAAAGAAGTATATGCATTTTTTGGTAAACCCCTTAGGGATGCCATGGAGTTCTATGGTCCGGATAAAGTGGACGAATTGATTAGGACTTACAGAGAATTCAATCTGGCCCACCATGACGAATTAACGACTGGTTTTACTAAGGTACCGGAAACGATTCAAAAACTCTATAATAACGGTGTACGTATGGCCATAGTAACTTCAAAAACGAAAGGTACGGCGATTCGCGGTCTAAAACTATTTGATATGGATAAATATTTTTTTGCTGTTATTGGTCATGAAGAATGTCAAACCCATAAACCAAAACCTGAACCTGTGCTGCGGGCACTTGCAGCTATCAAGCTTGAGCCTACAGATTGCTTGATGGTGGGAGATAGTCCTTTTGATTTGGCGAGTGCACGTGCAGCCGGAACAAAAACAGCCGCCGTTCGTTGGACGCAAGTTGATTGGGAATTGCTACTAGCTGAACAGCCAGACTATGAGCTCACTACAATTGAAGATTTACTTACAATATGTGAAGTAGAAAATAAATAGGCAGGGTGATAAGCTATGAAAATCGCCATTATTGGTGGGACAGGTGTATATGATCCGAAAATCTTAAATAATATTCGTGAAGAATGCGTTGCCACGCCATTTGGCATTGTACGTTTCAAAAGCGGCGAATATGCGGGAGAGCAAATCGCTTTTATCCCGCGTCATGGCAGTACTCATTCAATTCCGCCACACTTAATCAACTATCGGGCCAATATCTGGGCTATGAAAAAGCTTGGCGTACAAAATATTATTGCAACAACGGCCGTGGGTTCACTTAACCTGGACATGAAACCAGGTAGCTTCGTACTTATTGATCAGTTTCTCGATTTTGTTAAAAACAGGGTAACAACATTTTATGAAGGGGGAGAACGGGGCGTTGTTCATGTAGATGTAACCACACCTTATTGTCCTTCCATTCGCAAAACACTCTGTGAATTTGCCCAGAAATTAAACATTCCCATTCATGAACAAGGAACATATGTCTGCACTGATGGTCCCCGCTTTGAGACACCGGCTGAGATTAAAATGTTTGCAAAGTTAGGGGGCGATGTTGTCGGTATGACGAATGTTCCTGAGGTTGTTTTAGCCAGAGAAGCAGAAATGTGCTATGCGACTGTTTCGATGGTTACTAATTATGCTGCAGGTATCTCGCCACAACCATTAACCCATCATGAAGTTTTGGAAACAATGCAAGCTAATACGGAGAATATTAAACAGTTAATTTTATCGGCTTTAGAAAACTTACAACCAGAACTTGACTGTACTTGCAAACATGCTTTAGCCGAATATGGTGGCTTTAAACTATAATAATGTAGGTAAGGAAGGAGCTTTTCACTTATGGAATCAATAATTCGTGATATCAGCTTAGCACCGCAAGGTATGGATAAAATCAACTGGGTTAAGGAATTTATGCCTGTTCTGAATGTATTAAATGATGAACTTTCTCAGACAAAACCGTTATCCGGCAAGAATGTGGTTTTAACCATGCATCTGGAGGCAAAAACAGCCTATCTGGCGCTTGTACTTAAAAATGCCGGTGCAAATGTGGCGGTTACCGGCAGCAACCCGCTGTCCACACAGGACGATGTAGCGGCTGCCTTAGCCTCGCAAGGTGTCAAAGTCTTTGCCTGGTACAATACTACGGCCGAAGAATATGAAGGATTCTTGCATAAAGCCCTTGACACTAAACCTGATATCATTGTTGATGACGGCGGCGATTTAGTATCACTGCTTCATGGTGACCGCAGTGATATGCTGAGTAATATTTTAGGTGGATCCGAGGAAACAACAACAGGCGTACTACGCTTGCGGGCGTTAGCTGAAGCTAATCGTTTGAAATTCCCTATGATTGCTGTAAACGATGCTTATTGTAAATATTTATTTGACAACCGTTATGGTACCGGACAGTCTACCTGGGATGGAATTATGAGAACGACTAATCTTACGGTAGCCGGTAAAACGGTGGTTGTGGCCGGTTATGGCTGGTGTGGCCGCGGGGTAGCTATGCGCGCCAAAGGATTGGGAGCTAATGTTATTATTACAGAAATCAATCCAATTAAAGCTATTGAAGCCGTATTTGACGGCTTTACTGTATTGCCTATGCAGGAGGCCGCCTCACGTGGTGATATTTTTGTTACGTTAACCGGCTGCAAAGATGTAATTCGCCGTGAGCATATGAAGGTCATGAAACCGGGTGCTATCATGGCAAATGCAGGTCACTTTGACGTCGAAATCAACAAAGATGATTTGGCTGCTCTCGCTCAAAGTCGTAAAACAGTACGTAAAAATATAGAAGAATTTGTTATGGCGGATGGACGTAAATTATACCTATTAGCTGAAGGCCGGCTGGTCAATTTGGCTGCCGGCGACGGTCATCCAACAGAGATTATGGATTTATCCTTTGCAATGCAGACTTTGGCCGTACTTCACATTGCTGAAAACCATGCAAAACTAGAGAATAAAGTATATACCGTAACAAATGAAATGGATAATCGTGTTGCTGCACTCAAACTAAAAGCTATGGGCTTTCAGATTGACCAACTTAGCGCTGAACAGGAAGCCTATCTGCATAAAGCCTAATCCTGAAGAAAAGGGAGGCCCTACTGATGAACAATATATTACTCAAAGATGGCGATGTTCTCTGCGCTGACGGTCAAGTACGTCAACAGGATATTGCCATCAGCGGTTCATTTATTACCCAAATTGGCACTGTCGAAGGTCAGGCTGATCGAATTATCGACTGCCATGATAAACTAATTATTCCGGGGTTTGTTAATACTCATACGCATGCGGCTATGACATTATTCCGCAGTTACGCTGATGATATGATGCTCATGGATTGGCTACAGACTAAAATTTGGCCTGCCGAGGAAAACCTGACCGCCGAAGATGTCTATTGGGGAACGCTTTTAGCGATTGCCGAAATGCTCAAATCCGGCACAACTTGTTTTGCCGATATGTACTTTTTTATGCCGGAAGTGGCCCGGGCAGTAGCGGAAAGTGGCATCCGGGCAGTGTTGGCAAGAGGAATGGCAGGGGTTGCACCTACTGCCAATCAGGCACTTGCTGAAAGTGAAAACTTTTATAAGGAATGGCACAATACAGCTGACGGCAGAATTACCGTAATGCTTGGCCCACATGCACCATATACCTGTCCGCCGGACTACCTAAAAAAAGTAACGGCATTGGCGGCAAAACTTGGAGCGCAAATTCATATTCATCTATCAGAAACAGCTGGTGAAGTCGCTGATTGTCAAAAACAATATGGTAAATCACCTATTGCTTTGATGGAGGAATTAGGCGTGCTGGATCACGGTGTTTTAGCCGCCCATTGTATTCACATATCACCAAATGATATTGCCATTATGAAAGAAAAAGGCGTACGAGTAGCACATAATCCTGGCAGCAATATGAAGTTGGCCAGTGGCGTTGCACCTGTTCCGGATATGCAAAAAGCAGGCCTTTGTGTCGGTCTAGGCACAGATGGCGCGGCTAGCAATAATAATCTCGATATGCTTGAAGAACTACGTTTGGCAGCAATGCTCCATAAAGTTCACCGTTTAGACCCATTGTCTGTTCCTACCAAAACAGCAGTAGACATGGCAACCGTTTCCGGGGCAGAAGCGGTGGGTCTGGGCACCCTAACCGGTAAAATTCAAACTTCCTACAAAGCAGACATAACGATCTTTGATATGCAGGAGCCATATTGGCATCCCCGCCACGAACGTTTGTCACTTCTGACTTATGCCGCCAGTTCCCGTGATGTTCATACCGTAATTGTTGATGGTAAAATCCTGCTAGATAATCATCAGCTTACCACCATTGACCAAGAACGACTGATAGCTGAAGTTGACCACCGAGGAATACGTTTAGTAAACCACAAATCATAATAAAAATATGTGCTTTTTTTAACTTTCTAACAGGATTTGCCCTAATTATATTGAATTACTTAAAATAAACTAATTTTATTACATAAATAATTATCTGATAATGGGAGGGGCAGCCCCATGTTTGAGCAAGCTAATCGTATGCAAACGTTAGCTTCTGCGATTTTCACACAAGTGGATGATTTGCGCAAAACCGAAATTGCCGCAGGAAAAGATGTGATTACCTTAAGTATCGGCAGTCCTGATATGGCACCGGCACCGCATATTGTGGAGGCTCTAAAAAAATCTACCAATTGCTGCTTTAATTATGGTTATACCTTGTCTAAAGGAGTACCTGACCTATTAGACGCTATTTCTCAGTGGTACCGCAAATTTGATGTTGAATTAGACCCGGAAACTGAAATTCATTCACTTATCGGCTCACAGGATGGCCTGGCTCATATTGCTTTATGCCTTGTAAATCCGGGGGATGTTGTACTTGTACCAGATCCCGGCTATCCCATTTTTAGCGCAGGTCCTCTCATTGCTGGCGCTGAACTCTATCGCATGCCGCTTATCGCTGCCAACAACTATCTGCCAGATTTAAACACAATCGAAGAATCCGTGCTGAAGCGAGCCAAAATGATGATTTTAAATTATCCCAATAACCCATTAGCCGCAACGGCACCCCGTAGTTTTTTAGAGCAGGTTGTTGCTTTTGCCAAGCATTACAATATTTTAGTTTGTTACGATTTTGCCTATAGTGATTTAGTGTTTGACGGTTATAAGCCGGATAGCTTTTTATCCATCCCGGGTGCCAAAGAAATCGGCATAGAATTTAATTCTCTATCTAAAACCTATAATATGGCAGGTTGCAGGGTAGGCTACGTGGTAGGTAATGCAAAAATTATATCACTTTTAGGACGCTTGAAATCTAATTTTGACTATGGAATTTTTTATCCGCTACAACAAGCTGCGATTGCTGCTCTTACAGGTTCGCAGGATTGCGTTAGGGAAACAGTTGCCACTTATCAAAAACGCCGCGATATTATTGTTGACGGATTCAACGAATTTGGCTGGAAGGTAGACCGCCCCAAAGCTTCCATGTATGTTTGGGCGCCTGTGCCTACCAAACAATCGTCCTTTGATTTTACCGTGTCACTCATACAAAATACCGGAGTCGCCGTCATACCCGGCAGTGCCTTTGGCACTTGTGGTGAAGGGTATGTGCGCATCGCATTAGTTCAGCCTGAAGGTCGATTAGCAGAAGCTGTAACTAGAATAAGAAAGTGGCTAAAACTATAGGAGGAAATAGGAGGACTTTGTGATGAAGGCATTGAATTTTTATTCGTCTAATTACCACAGTCAACTGGTTTGTCGTCGTAAAATATGTACCATCCGGCTTGGTGATAAGACCACCAAATACTCAGAGGGTGATATCGTCTGGGTAACGGTTGGCAAACGTTTTTCCCAAAAGAAAAGAATATTTACAGCTGCCATTGATCGGGTTTTAGTTAAACCTATTTCTCAACTGACAATGGATGATTTACAAGGTGAAAATCCGGATCTTACCAGCATCGATGATTTAATGGTCTTTTTAGAGTCTATTTATGATAAGACCTTAACCAACAGTGATATTGTAACTGTGGTATACTTTTCTGAAATCATCGAATAGCAGGTAGAATATAAATTAAATAAAGGAGTGCATTTTCCAATGTCTAAACCAATCCCCGTAGGTATTTCCGCTCGTCACGTGCATGTAACGCGTGAACACCTTGATATCTTGTTTGGTAAGGGATATCAGCTAACAGTAAAAAAAGACCTTTCACAACCAGGTCAATTCGCTAGTGAAGAACAAGTGGATTTAGTCACTGAAAAAGGGGCCTTTAAAAAGGTTCGTATCCTTGGACCTGAACGCAAACAAACTCAGGTTGAAATCGCTCTGACTGATGCTTTAAAACTTGGAATTAAACCACCTGTTCGTGATTCTGGTGACGTAAAGGGTTCACCTGGACTAACTATAGTAGGTCCTAAAGGCGAAATTAAGCTGGCAGAAGGCGTTATTGCTGCTTGCCGCCACATCCACATGACCCCAGCAGACGCTGCCGAATATGGAGTAAAGGATAAAGATATTGTTAAAGCACGCTGTGACGGTGAACGAGGACTTATATTCGACAATGTTTTAATCAGGGTCAGCGACAAATTTAAACTTGAATGTCACCTTGACACAGATGAAGGTAATGCCGCAAAAATTGGTACTGGCGGTACGATTGAACTTATAAAATAAGAACTTTAAAGCTACCCCCATGTCGTATTATATAATACGACATGGGGGTAGCTTTATTACATGTGCTGCTGCTAAACGTATACTATGTTACTATGTGCGGGTATACGATGCAAGAATACTAGAATACATAGTTTTATAGATTCATTTAAACTAAAATAGGGCAGGAATTTATGCTGTAGATAGAGAACTTTTATTAAATATTTAAAAACAGAGTGAACTATGATGATGAATTCAAGAATCTCATTTAAAATGTCAGAAACACTAATACTGCTGAGTGTATTACGTTAATAAGATGATAAGTATTTGTAGTGTTGCTTCCAATGTCAATATTAACACCGGCTCACATAATTGCTGAACGAATAAGGAAGGCTATTGCTGAATATCCGTTTTTCAAAGCCGGAGGTCCGTAGTAATAGTCGGCAGTTTGTATAGCCAGAGTTAAAAATGAAAAGTATGTACTGGTGGTGTCAAATGTGACTCATGAAATCGGTGATTACAAGACGTATTCCTTGGCTGGCACAGACCAGGAAGTACGATTTATTACTAATGTGCTAAACTTAAGTCCTGGCCAATCTATTTTAGATTTGTATTGTGGTTATGGCCGCCATGCAATAGAACTTGCTAAACAGGGTTTTGAAGTTACAGGCGTAGATGCTACACAGGATTTTTTAGATATCGCCGCCCAAAAAGCCCAGGAAGCCAATGTAAATATTACCTTTACTAAAGAAGATATGAGAGAGCTTAACTATGTTCAAAATTTTGCTGCCGTTATCAATATGTTTGCTGCTTTTGGATATTTTACCGATGATGAAAATGCAAATATAATAAAACTGGTTGTTAAGGCATTACAGCCAAATGGCTTATTTCTGATTGATTTATTAAATAGAGATTGGATGGTTCACAATAATTTAAACCGTTATTGGCGGCACCCTAGCGGAGAATATGTTCTCACCTATAAAGTTGAACTAGAGAAGGGTATCGTAACCATGAAACGTCAATTAATCAACCAGGTTACTGGTACAAAAACTCAGTATCAATTTGTTTTAAGAGCCTATTCACTACCCGAAATGGTTAAAATATTCCGTAGCAGCGGATTATCCGTCCTATCAACTTATGGCGGATTTGATGGTCGTTCCTATAGTTCCGAAACTCCAAGAATGATTATTCTTGCAAAAAAAAATCCGTAACAAAAAAAGAGACAGCAAAGTCTCTTTTTTTTGTACCTTATTACTATCACACTGCACTGCTCTTTCATAACATAATATGAAGAGGAATGGCGGGGTGAATAGCAATGATTGTTACCATTAATAATCTCTCGCGCGGTTCTCGCCCTACAATAGGAGTTGCATTAAGTGGCGGCGGTCTAAAAGGAACTTCGCATATTGGCGTACTTAAAGCGTTAGTTGATCACAACATACCAATCGACTATATCTCAGGAACTAGTGCCGGTGCCATAGTCGCGACCATGTATGCTTGTGGTTATTCACCACAGCAAATGCAAGTAATAATCCGGGATATTCATATTTCTGATTTTATAGATCTAAAAGTAACTACATCGGACCTATTTAAACATGGTTTAAAGTGGATGCTAAGTGGAAGATTCCGCTTCTGGTCTGTACTGCCCACTGGGCTATTAAAAGGGGATAAGATCGAAGCTGTTTTGGGAAAATTTTGGCATGAAAGAACTGTTCGTGATACTAAAATACCGTTAGCGATAACTGCAGTCGACTTAAACTCGGCCGATACAGTCTTTTTCACATCACCCTTACCGCGAACCAGAACTATTCTTAATGCACGTTACTATCATAATGCCTTACTTTATGAAGCCGTTAGAGCAAGCATCTCAATTCCTGGAGTCTTTTTTCCAAAAAAATATCGGGGAATGACCTTAGTAGACGGTGCAGTTAAAAATAATCTCCCTACAGACATTTTAAATCATATGGGTGCTGAGAAAATTATTGCCGTTGATTTAGGTTACACCGGTCAAGCCAATAATGAAATCAATTCTGTCGGTGAAATCTTAATGCAATGTATAGAAATTATGGGCCGCGAAGTCACTTTAATGAAGTCTGAACAATATGCTGATATCATCATCAGACCACAAGTATCTGATTTGGATCATAAAGACTTTAAGCAAGCCAATGACTTTATTAAGCGCGGTTATCATGCAACTGTTGAAAAAATAAATGAAATCAAGATGCTACTACTCTAATTTCTAATTGGGATATAAACTCCTACTTATTTCTCTTGTCTACTGTTCAATACAAAATTACTTATTCAGGGAAAGTTCTGACAAGAGGGAGGTTAGAAAATGAACAAAATAGATATGCTTGAAATCTTTTATCAGCTTCTAAAATATAATGACTGTACTAACAACATAATAGGTATTGGGCAGGGCCATAAATATGTACGTGGTGAAAATACCGGTAAAAAAGCATTAACAGTACTTGTCAGAAAAAAGTTTAAGCCAGCATCATTAAGAGGTGATACGATAGTGCCAAAAGTCATAGAGGACGTTCCTACAGACATAATAGAAGTGGGGGACATACAATTATTACAAGACAGATTGCAGTTTAGACGTCCGGCTCAACCTGGTATCAGCCTTAGTCACTATAGGGTTTCGGCAGGTACCTTTGGAGCAGTCGTAAAAGATAAAGACACAGGAAAACTGCTAATTTTATCTAACAATCACGTATTAGCGAACATTTCGAATGGAAACGATGATCGTGCGAATATCGGAGATCCAATTATTCAGCCAGGTATATTCGATGGAGGTAGATTGGAGAATGATACGTTTGCACATTTATGGCGATTTGTTCCGGTGCATCGTGAAGTAGACTCACCCCATTGCAAAATCGCCCAAAAGTTTGAAACCATTCTGAATAAATGCATTCAAATTTTCAGACCTGAATATCAAGTACGCGTATTCCGTGAAAGTAAAAAATTAAATTTCGTAGATTGCGCAGTTGCAATGCCACTAAATCCTCAGGATATAAATGCTGAAATATTAGATTTGGGCACTGTTGCTGGCATTAAAGAAGCAACATTAGGTTTAGTTGTGAAAAAAAGCGGACGTACAACCGGTGTAACTACAAGCCAAATATTAGCTACAAATGTCACCTTCAAAGTCAGTATGAATCATCATGAATATGGCATCTTTACCGATCAAATCTTAGCCGGTCCCATGAGTATGCCAGGTGATAGCGGCTCATTAGTGCTAACCAATGACAATTTTGCCGTTGGTTTATTATTTGCTGGTTCTGAGCAGGCAACTATGTTAAATAAAATTGGACATGTGCTTGAACAACTGGACATTACTTTTTAGTGTAACTTAGAAAATAAACACCAGGAGCATTATCCTGGTGTTTATGTATCAGGTAAATTGATATCGATTGTCATACGACTTGCCTTTAGTACTAGTGCCATTATAATTATTATAGTGGCGATTGTTATTCATTTTGGTAGTAGTCATTACTTTTTTAAAATTGTGCCTTTGTTCCTGCCCCGCGCCCGCGGGATTATACCAGCCTCGTCCCTGCATGACGTTATACAAAGTATAAGCATTTTCATGCTCATCATGTTGAAATTCTTCCATTGTATTATGAACCATACTAGAACTTGACTCCATAATTGCATGTTCATAAAGGTGAGAAAGGTGTTTTTCGGTATTGATTAAATCAACTATCATATCACGATCAGAAAGCCTATTTCGGCTAGTAGTGGTGGTATTATTACCATAACGCCTATTAAAAGCCATAGAATCACCTCATCACAAAATTTACTGATATTGTTGACTCTTTCTATTGTTAATCAGTTGTTTTATTCTGTCTGCATGCTGACGTTTATTCTTAGAAATACTAAATAGCAAACTTTTAATCTCACTATCCCGGCACTGATCAGCATAAACATTATACTTAGAAATTGCGAGATTTTCCATTTGCAAAGCATCTTCTAAATACATTTTTTCTTTTTGGGTTGGTCCTTGAGAGTATTGATTACCGTAATGAGCCATAATTTGCCACCTCCGAAAGAGATTAACTGCACTGTTGTTTAGTCAACAATATCGTATGCTTCGCCATTATGATTATGAACATAAGCATTAGTCGGAAACTCCATTGAGTAACTAAAATTATCATCCATTGAATTTGCTGCTAAGTCCTGTTTGGATTTATCAGATTTTTTATCAAAGCTGCCCAAATCTTCAGCAGCAAATTCGTAAAGATTAGCCGTAGATCTGGACTTATAGGAGGATTTTACGATATAAATCACCATACCTTTCCATTTCTGATTCTAATTTTTTATTCAAAAGCTAGCGTAAAAATAGTATTTTATTTATTTCACCCCGCTATGCAAAAATATAGCAATGGATATCTGGTAATTAAATCCTTTGCTGAAATTCCCATCTGATAGTTGCGATTATAACCGCAACATAATCGCGATATTCGCGATTATGGAATTAATTAATAAAAAAGCATCCATACTGAACTCACTTTATACTTGTGAGTTCAGTATGGATGCTTTATAATATACTCATAAATTTAATGTGAGTCTACTGATTTGCCTGGATTCTTTACGCACATTTAATATGTGAGTATATTTTATTTATAATAAAATGATTTTAGTGAGGTGATTAAATGAATATTGAAATACGCAAAAATGGGACATTTTATCTAAAGCATAGCACTTATAATCCCGCAACAAAGCTTCCCAAGAATACATCTATTTACCTCGGATCTAATCCGATACAGGCCAAAAATAAACTCAAAACGCTTACAGATGATATAGCTTTGTTAGAACAAATCCCTGATGTCTTCCCTTATGAAGTGGAAATAGATAGAGTCATAAAAAACCTGCAAAAATTAAATAACCTGCAAACAGAAGGAATAAGTAGAATAATTAATGAATATTTAGACAGTTTTATACGCTCAAAGCAGTTTATACGTACAGCTAAAAAAGGATTTGTTGCTTCTACAATAGATTGTCCGGATTGTCGGTTTAAAAATGAGAATCTTTGTACCCATTTTGAACATACATTTATTAACGGTAACGGAAAATATAAAGATGGCAAAGTAATGCGATGTATTGCTTTTAAGCCAGGGGAAACTAAGCCCAATAATGGTTCAATTAAATTGCCACGTGATTTTAGAACCAAAAAATAAAAAATAACGTGGATTTTTTAGGCTGACCCTCTCTTTTTGCGTTTACTTTACATAATAGATATTATCGGACATAAAAAATATAATTACCAGCCTATAGAAACTCGAACGAACGTTTGCAAATATTTATTATAATGATATAATTATAATAATGATATATACATACACAAAATTAATTGGTGGTGATTCATATTAGCATTAATAAAGAAGCATTACTTAATACCAGACAAAAACAAATACTCGAATATATTAAGACCAATCTCCGGATTAAAGGTTATCCTCCATCTGTACGAGAAATAGGTGAAGCGGTTGGTCTAAGTTCTAGCTCCACAGTACATAGTTACCTATCAAAGCTTGAAGATATGGGGTTTATTCGAAGAGACCCTACCAAACCACGTGCGATTGACGTTTTGGATGAAGCACCTTGGCGACAAAAACAAATGACCCCCGTGCCATTAGTCGGACGTGTAACTGCTGGCAAGCCTATTTTAGCTGTGGAACACATTGAAGAAACTTATCCTCTCCCAACAGAACTTGTTGGCGATAATGACGTATTTATGCTTACGGTTCAGGGTGATAGTATGATTGAAGCCGGAATCCTAGACGGTGATTATGTCTTAGTGTGTTCTCAAAACACAGCCCGCAACGGTGATATCGTTGTTGCCCTTATTGATGAAGAAGAAGCAACTGTCAAACGCTTTTATAAAGAAAAAGATTATATTCGTTTGCAACCTGAAAACTCGACTATGGATCCTATCTGCTCTCGCAATGTAAGCATATTGGGCAAAGTCATCGGCGTATTTCGTCGGCTGCAATAATAAAAACTAAACCCAAAGCAACTCCGTTAAGCTGCTTTGGGTTTAGTTTTTATATTTATAAACATTTAACTAGTGCTTATTTTTTAGATTGTTGTGCCGGCATTTTAGTTCCAATACGTACTACTCTATCGACCGGCTTAAATTCATCTGTGGCTAGAAGTTCTTTATTAATTACTTTTCCGTTAATTTTTTTAATCCGATAGGTAGTTACCTGAAAACCTTTTTGCCCCTCGGATTCTATGACTTCTCGACCTAATTCTAAGTTTTGATCTTGTTGAATAATAGTATTAGGCTCCAAAACTCTTTTATCAGTAGATATTACGGAGATTTCCGGGGAGTTTTCTACTTGCCTGCCAAAAATAGTAACAACAAGTCTATTCCCTAATATTTCACTTGCAATATAAATATTATAGGGTGATGTATTTTTAAATTTAAAATCTAGTTGATTGTCAGCGACTGTTGCATCTTGTCCAATAGGTACATAGCCAGGTGGATAAAAATGGGATGTACGTTCTTCAATGCCTAAGTCTGCTAATAAAACAGCATTATATAATGTACTACTGACCTGGCACACTCCCCCACCCCAATCTGGCACTAACACCCCGTTGATATATCCAGGGGCTTCTTTATACCCATACTTAGGTAATCTTAATCCCACCACATCATTAAATGAAAATATTTCTCCGGTTCTAACCAGCACACCGTTAATGCTACGAGCTGCTAATAGTACATTTTGAGTACGATTTTGATCCCAAGGGTTGAACTGTGTAATATAGGAAGCAATTAGTCCGTCAATATCTTTGAGATCATACGCCGAAATTGAAGGCTGAAGATCATCTACTGACAGGCTTAATGAAAATGTAAGTTTCGTATTAAGATTTTCTACAATATTTAACAATGTTTTATTTAGATCAACTTTATGACCAACTATTTCCGGAGCTATTTCAATCCTAGAATTCTCGGTCATCTTTAACATTGCATTTTGCGGCTTTTGGTCAACACTTTTCGCAATTTTAGTCAAAATATCATAAATTTTATCTTGATTATATTGAACAGTTAACGGTAATTCCTGCCCTTGGTTAATCGCTAAATATCTTTCTTTTAAACGATTAACAACATTCCCGGTTCGCCCAACAGCGTATGCCTGCTGAGCTAGCTTGTCCGCTTCAATATTCAGATCGATGTCTTGTGCAGATATTATCCATTTTTGTTCGTGGTATACTAGTATAATCACCGGTGATTTTACAATTCGCTCTTCAACAATAGCTGCAATTTTTGCTTGGGCTTGAATTACCGATAACCCACCGACAGGAATATCTCCCACAGTAACTCCTTGATAAATTCCATCCGTAACCATAAAAGCTGTGTTAGCTGCAATCATGCTTACCGAACTGAATAACATGATAATTATTAAAAATAATATTATGTTGGTATTTTTTAAAGTTACAGTCTGCACAAGACCCCACTTAATCCTTTCACTGCATCATTAGTAGTTGTAAATAAAACTCTATTTTTTATTTCAATTAAGTAAGCAAGCCCCCGCTACAATTAGTGGCGGGGGACTTGCAATATATCATCGTTTTTATATTTCTACTGAATGTTCATTGACAATTCAACAAATTTTCCTGCAAGCTTAGCCTTTTGTAACACTTCTTCTGTTATTTCGGCGCCTTGCTCAATAATTAGCATTCCATTGTCAGTCTCAATGCGGCGAGCGGCTTTCTTACCGAGTAAAAATTTCCGATGTTTATCGTCAAATTTTTTAGCTGAGTCATCAACAGGCTGTTGCTCTTGTTCTTTAACGTCTTCCTTATTTTCTGCTTTAATTTCTTCTATAATTTCTTCAGGTTGTGGAGTCTCAATTACCTCCGGTTGTGAAGCAGCAACAGTATCTATAACAGGCTTCACCGGTGCCGCTTCAACATTTACATCTGCAGAATTCTTATTAGATACTTCATTACTATCAGAACTGTCAGCTATGATTAATACCTCTTTACCAAAGGTTACGATACTCTGTGCAGGAATTTCTACTACCTCACTATCTTCTTTTTCCATATCGCAGGTAACAATTTTGCCGGAATTATCGATTCTTAATTCAATTATTTTTCCGTAAATTTTACCGCCTCTAGTAAGTACCTTAGTACCAATAACTTTTACACCAGCTTCAAACATTTTTTCGAATTCCGGCCGATCAGCAACCGCTATAATATCCTCACTAGTATTGACCGTAACTGCATACTCGCCCAGACCCGCTATCCCTTCAAACGGTAATAGCCGAGCACCTAAATACCATTTTCCATCATCAATAACCAATGCAGCTATTGTACCATTGGTTTGGTTAATAAGCAGTTCTTTAACATTACCCAACTCTTTACCTTCAGTAATGCTGATAACTGGTTGTCCAATAATGTCTACACTCTTTTTCATCATATTACCTCCATCTTCTCTATTCTCTAAATTAAATTAATTAGAAATTACTTACATTACGCCATTCTCTGAACTCTTCGTCTATTAGCTTTATTATTTCTGGCGGTATCTTCGAAAATGGAACATCTCCTAAGTTGTTCTGAAGTAAAATATTTTTGATAATCCGCAAATAAGCAATAGTACTAATAAACTCTTGTTCTATCATCACATCTTGCTTGGTTTGTAGAAAATTACGACCATTTGAAAATACTTTGATGGCTTCATCATAATCTCCTTTATTTTTGAGTATGTTGCCTATTTCAACTACAAGGAACGGTGCTGCCTGGCTATTGGGATACAAGGTTAACGCTCTGCTAAAAGCATTAAAAGCAGTGCGGTAATCCTGATTTTCTTTACTCGAAAAAGCAAACTCAATTAGATCATCTAATTGTTCAGATTGAAATTGTACACTTTCGGTTGACTCACTATCATTCATATTTGATCTACGATCCTCCTGCCAAAGCAACGGTTCTGATGCGGCTTGTTCTTGTATCTCAACTTTTTCATCTGTTTCATGAGAAAATAGTTCTAATTTATCCTCAGTGGTTGTTTTTAAAAGCTGAATTGCTTCTTCCCTATCACTATCACCAGCGTCAGTCTTAAAAGAGGCGATAACTTCACTAGCAGCTATTTCTTCTTTAATTATTTCTTTGTTTATTTGCTCGTCTGAGTCAACCTGACCATTTGAATATTGTTGGCCTGCAAATTGATTTTCATCTTCAATAGTTTCATTAACTGAAATAGAGACACTAATTTCCGCCTCCGCTAACTCAGACTCTATATTGGCCATTGATAGAGTATCTTTTAGCTTATCCTCTTCTGTTTCAACTACTTGATCGCTAGCTGCAACGCTATCAACACTTTTCCCTTCTTCCATGGCAACAGAAGGAAGCGTTTCAGCATTAATTTCTCGAGTTTCTTGTCGCAGTAAAGTCTTATTTTCATACCTTGCAACAAAATAAGCAAAAGTAACCGCGACAATTGCTAATGCAGCTAACGTTCCAGGTAAACCAGCAAACCCAACAATAATCTTGGGTAAGACTAAACTGATAAACATAGCACATACTGCGCATAGCAGAAGTGGCTTTATATGCAAGTTAAGCCCTAATATGTTGTTTGCTACCTTATAAACAATGAATGTTGCGACAAAAATAGCAATCAAACTGGCAATTATATATTCCACACGAACCACCAAAAAACATTTTTTTTCAAGCTACAGACAGCCATACTTCTGCTGTATTCGACATTTTTACTTTTTTTCCTGTTAAAAATAGTTCTATTTAATAAATATGTAAAGAAATGTCTTGCTTATATACTGTCAATAGCATTAGCTGCCCCTAATATGCCAAGCATAGCGTGTTCAAAGGTTAATCCACCCTGCAAATAAATAATGTAAGGTGGACGCAGCGGACCGTCGGCACTAAGTTCTATGGATGAACCTTGAATAAAGGTCCCGCCTGCCATTATTACCTGATCTGTATATCCGGGCATTGGTCCTGGTATTGGCCGCACATGAGCATCCACTGGTGAATATTCCTGCAGGCCTTGACAAAATGCAAGCATTTTCTCCGGTGACCCCAGTTCTACGGCTTGAATAATGTCACTTCGCAATTCATCAAAGCGCGGTAATGTTTTATAGCCTAACAAATCAAATAATATGGCGGCAAATATAGCTCCTTTTAACGACTGAGCCACAACATGAGGCGCTAAAAATAATCCTTGATACAATAACCGGCTGTCGGCAAGACTGGCGCCTAAATTCCCCCCCAGTCCTGGTGCTGTTAAACGATATGACGCCATCTCCACTAAATCTGATTTACCTACAATATATCCACCTGACGGTGCTAATCCGCCACCTGGATTTTTGATCAGCGATCCTGCCATAATATCGGCACCAGCCGCTATTGGCTCAACCGTATCGACAAATTCACCATAACAGTTATCAACAAAACAAATACAGTCTCTCCTGTGTTTCTTAATTTCAGCACATACCGCACTGATTTCACTAATTGATAATGGTTTGCGTAAACTATATCCCCGTGAACGTTGTATTAGTGCTATTTTAGTGTTACTGTTTATACTTTGAGCAATTAAGTCGAGATTTACACCACCTTGATTCATCGGTATTTCTTGATAGCTAACACCGCACTCTTTTAATGACCCTGGTGTATGAACTGCATGTCCAATAACGGTTTGCATAGTATCATATGGAGCACCCGTAACTGCCAACAATTCATCTCCAGGGCGCAGCAAACCGAATAAAACGCAAGCTAACGCATGGGTCCCGGATACAAATTGGGTTCGCATTAAAGCTTTCTCTGCTCCGCATAATTCTGCCCAAACCGCTTCAAGGCGCTCCCGCCCACTATCACCATACCCATAGCCGGTCGTTGTACGAAAAAGATATTCGGATATCTGTTGATTCCGAAACGCGGCAAGTACCCTGGCTGTATTTTGCTCAGCTGTCTCATCAATTTTTGCAAAAAGTGGACGTGCCTGTTCTAGGGTTTTTGTTTTTAATGCCATAATTTTATCAGAAAATAATCTCATTACTTATTCGTCTCCTATCACATATTTTCTATAGCGCTCCACATATTCTTGCGACAGTGAAGCAAATACATGAATACCCTCCGCACTATATTCTACTGAATTTACCGCAGCAATATCATATAGTTTAGCCATGACCCCACTCTCATCGTAAGGTATGACTAACCTAATATCAATATTTGCCGCCTTAATAGTATCCTCCATCATTGTAAGCAGTTTATTAATATTGGTTCCTTCAACCGCCGATACCGCAATAGCACTTGCTTGCCGCAGCATTCGTTCAATTATATACTCACTGTCAACCTTATCTATTTTATTAAATACGGTTATCGTCTGCTTAGTATCAGCTCCAAGTTCCCTGAGAACTTGATATACGGCCAGCATCTGTTTTTCGTACTGCGGATGGCTGGCATCAACCACATGCAATAACAGATCGGCTTGAACCACCTCTTCCAATGTGCCTCGAAAAGCCGCAATTAGCTGATGCGGAAGTTTTTGAATAAAACCAACCGTATCCGTAAGGAGTATTTCTTTACCACCCGGTAATTTCATCCGGCGTGTTGTCGGATCTAGTGTTGCAAACAATTTATTTTCTGCTAATACTCCCGCATCTGTAAGTTTATTTAGCAAACTCGATTTTCCCGCATTCGTATAACCTACTAATGCTAATGTAGGAATTTTTGATGCCTGACGTCGTTCCCGGTGCAAATATCTATGCGTTTTTAAATTTTCAATTTCTTTCTCAATATCACTAATCCTGGCTCTTATCCGTCGCCGGTCAACTTCAAGCTTTGTTTCACCAGGTCCTCTGGTTCCAATGCCTCCACCTAACCGCGACAGTACCAAACCTTGACCGCCTAGACGCGGGAGATTATATTTCAATTGAGCAAGTTCGACCTGTAACTTTCCTTCATGGGACCGCGCCCGTTGTGCAAAAATGTCCAGGATTAACGCGGAACGGTCAATTACTTTAACACCCAAGGCCTGTTCCAAATTTCGTTGTTGTGCTGGTGATAACTCCTCATCAAAAATGATAATATTTACTCCTAACTCCTGACGGATAAGACTAATCTCCTGTACCTTACCACGTCCAATATAAAAGGCCGCATCCGTACGACTACGCTTTTGCCAAATTGAACCTACAACTTCAGCGCCCGCCGTCTGGGTCAATTGTGCTAGCTCACGTAGCGATTCACCAACCTCCCATTCTTCTTGCCGTTCAATGCCAACTAACAGTGCTTTTTCTTTGGGGGCAACATTTGTTGCTATATCATTAACCTCTAATAAACGTTCAATTTGATTGGTGAGATAGTTTAAATCTATTTGCATAAACTCAGTCAAGGTCAAAGGACCGACTGTCTGTACGGTATAACTATTATCCTTATGTCCTGCAATAAAACCGAGGCTAATTTCCTGGATATCCTCCCTGATACCGAGAGCAACCATTATATCAAATCTCATTTTTTTCAGAGATGCAATATCGACATTACTTAACTGGCTATCTCCTCCGGGATGTGTATGAATACAGCGAATGCCGCTTAAACGGTTTAAAGCTCGCCTCCCGTCTGCTGCCGGTAACGGGACTGTCTTTGTATTCCCGACTGCAACTCGCACAACCTTTCCCCGGCGATTAATATAGACAGCAATTTCTCTGTTGAGTTGCGCAGCAATAACGGCCATAGCCTGTGCTAACTCAGCAGTAATTGTTTGACCAAATGGAATTGTGAATTCATATAATTGTTCTAAGTTATCAATAATGATTTTTTTTAGGCCGTTCTTTTCTCCATATACCTCAGGCAATCATTAACCACCCCTACAAAATATAAATACCATCATTTTATATTTTACAATATTTTTGTTACAAAATGTCCAAATCCCTGTTGCTATTTTCAAAAGTCGCCGTTTCTATCCAGTTTTCGTCACAAATCATACACTTTCCTTTCGCCAACGATTGTTGGCGAATAGCTAATGGCACTATTGATTCCGCCTCACGATACCCTTCCTTCCAACCATGACGTTTTCCCAGAATATATCCTATTAAAAAAACAATACAGATCCCTAACATGATAAATATCATCATATTCGCACCTTCGCAAAATAAAGTGATGCTAGATACACTACCGTTGTTCCAATAAAGGCAGGAACAAATAGCTTATCATCCCATGCCCAGGCAACGAGTGTGCAAATCAGGGCTGCAAGCAGGCACTCCATTTTCCCATAACGATTAGCTAAGTTACGTTGTCCAGTCAAAAAATCACTGGCAGCGTCCAGATAATCATCAAATAATTGTAAGGCCAATATAAAGGTCAGCGAAAATAGCATGTAGCTCCAGCCAAAGAGCAAAAGCCCAAAGATAAAAGCAATCAAAGATTCCTGAAATCCATTGAGGTGACTGGGAAATTTATCACGCATATTGTTAAACATACCGACAATATAGCTGCCTAAAAACAATGACAGACTCAAAGACGCATTAATACCTGCGGCGAGAGCTAACAAAAACATAGCATACAACATCGTTCCTTTGTCAAAAAAGCCTGCCCAGTTAGTTTTCCCCGCTAACGTATCATATTCTTTGTCTAAGTAATCGTCAGCTAGTTTTACAGCAGCCGAACAACAGGCAACTGCTACCATAGTTGACAAAAAATCAAATACTTCTGGCCACACAAGCCTTCACCTCCCTAAAGCCTTGATTATATAAAGCGGAAATAGGAATAATCGTTGCTTTAGGAAAGGTATTCGCCAGACGTGATAAATTCGCTTTAGCCGAATGCAAATCGTATTTATTGCCTAGCAGTAAATACGATTTACGGACCATTCCATATTTATAAAATTCAAGATCAATGGGAGATTGATTAGAAAAATCCTGGCTGATAAAAGATAAATCGACTATGTGTAAAATCAAATCAACTGAACGCAGCAAACTAATTGTCTGAGCCATCCCCTTGCGAATAGCTTCATCAGCATGAATTTTCTCACTTACACCACATGTGTCGGTAAGCTTAAAATTTATCGTTGCTTTTCCGACTTTCATATTTAAAATCATGGATTGCAATGAACGAGTTTTATGTAAAGTATACCCACATAATTCGCGTTTAGCGTCTTCAATAGAAAGATGCCGGCAAGTTATTATGCCCTCATAATTGCGAAATGTCAAATCAATATTTTTTGCTCCAAGATAGCCAGCAAAATTTAGGGCAAACATAGTTTTTCCTGAGTTAGGACGGCCCACTATTAGACATTCTCTCATTTACTCACCCCCATTAAATCATGTGGCTCTATGGCCATCAGCTCTTCTCTAGTAGTAGCTTGTTTGCTGATTAGCCGAACAGCCTGTCTTCTGATCGCTTTTTCGATAATATTCCGTATTGTACGGGCATTACCAAAATTATCATCCGTACTGTTTTCTGGGGAATTAAGCAAAGTGAGCAATGCCAGTTTAGCTTGGCTGGTAAGCTGATACTGACGCTTAACACATAATTGCTCAGCAATTAATAATAATTCGTCTTTATTGTAATCAGGAAAATTAATATGTATCGGAAAACGTGATCTAAGTCCCGGGTTTGTCTGTAAAAAAGTTTCCATCTCTTTTTGATATCCGGCTAATATTAAAATAAGTTCATCTTTATGATCCTCCATAGCTTTCACAAAACTCCGTATACAAATGCTCATAAAAAACAGCTTTCAGCAAACAAACGCTGAAAGCTGCCATCTCTAATAAACGACTTTTATAAACTTTTTGAATTACGAACTTGTATCTCCTATTATTAGATCTGATCTTTCAGAATAACTTGGTCAGGTTTGACAGCAAGCCAGCACACTACACCTAAAATCGCGGAAAATGCAGTCATGGAAATAGCAGCCTGCCATCCATAATGAGTAGCTACCCAGGCAGTTGCTACCGGCGCTACAACACCACCGATATTGCCCCAAAAGTTCATCCAGCCTGAAACTGTACCGCAAAACTTACCGCCTATATCCATAGAAGCAGCCCAAGACGCGTTAAACGTGAAGCCCAATGACCCCAATGAAATTGTAAGCCAAAATACATTCATAGTTGGAGTAGTCGCAATGGCAGCCATGTAAAGAGCAGCCCCAGAAATTAAAAGACCACTTGCCCCAAATAAGGTCCGGGCTTTATGCTTAGATACTCCTGCAGCAATAAGCTTGTCACTGACATAACCTGTAAGAAAAGTAATAAGACATAAGGCGGCCCAGGGAAATGAAGCAGCTATACCCATTTTAGCTAATGAAAATCCCTGAGCTTCCATCAGATAAAGAGGAAGCCAGGCAAGAAAAACATACATAATATAATCAGTAATAAAATATTGCAAGCCAATAGCCCAAAACTGTGTTGAAGTAATAAAACTCCCCCAGGGTGCAATCTCCTTAGCTGCTTTCGAGTTGTTCAGCACCATCCCGCTTTCAATATGATCGGCTTCTGCCTTATTAACAAACGGGCACTGGCGCGGATCATTTTTCGCTAAAAACCACCAGGCTAAAGCAAGAACCAGCCCCGCCGCACCAAAAATTATAAATACCGAACGCCAACCGAAAGCCAGCATTAATGCAACTGTTACTGCGGGACCAAACACTGGCCCAACAAAAGCTCCACTCAGCATAAAGGAAGAAGCTGTTGCTTTTTCAGCCTTATTGAACCAGCGATAAATAAAATTATTCATAGCCGGAAAGATAGGTCCTTCCCCTAATCCAAACAAAGCACGGATTATCGCCAAGGAAGTAAAACTGTTTCCCCATGCAGTAAGAACCGTAAATACTGACCACCAGGTAACCGCCAGCGTGGATGCAATGCGCTGCCCAAAATACTCAGCCATCATTCCGCCTGGAATCTGCATAAATGCATAACCTGTAAAAAATGCGGTCTGCAAAAATCCCATATCTACTTTAGTAAACCCAAATTCTTGCATAATTGTCGGCGTAGCCACCGATAAATTAACACGATCCATATAAGACATAAAAGTAATTAAAAAAATGAGTACTGCCATAAACCATCGGAAATTTGTTCTTTTCAAATAATCCACCTCTTTACTATAAATACCTGATCAACCGGGCAAAATTTTACTATTCACCTCCCATTAATAGCACCGCGATAGCAAATATAAAACACGCTATCCATCTTCATAAAAATCTGAACAATATGTTACAAGTATACAATATACTGTTTTCTATAATATTTGCCACAAAAACATAAATTCCTGCATAATAAATAGAGATTTCCTCCATCTTTCTTTATCTTCCTGCACTTGCTATAGTTTTCATCTTAGGTTATGCTATTAATACATATTTAAAATAATTGTAAACAGATGATCTCTTCATAAGGAGGAACTTCTATGTACACAGAAATTAACCTGGGGTATGGGAACGAAGAAATCAAACTCAAACTCCCGAAAAAACAAGTCTTGCAAATTATCGAAGGTAATCATGTTGAACCGTTAACTGATATTCCTGCTGCCGTTAAATCAGCCCTTGCCAATCCCATTGGCAGCCCGCGTCTTAATCAAATTGTAAGCAAAAATGACAAAGTATGTATTATTGCTAGTGATATTACTCGCGCCTGGGTCCGAAATGATCTTTTCCTTCCCCCGTTACTTGACGAACTTAATGCATGTGGTGTACCGGACAGCAATATTACTTTGGTTGTTGCTCTTGGCGCGCATCGTCACCATACTCCTGAAGAAAATCTTTCTACATACGGTGCGGAAGTGGTTAAACGGGTTTCTATTGAACAAAGTTGCGCACTGGACACTGAAAATTTTGTGAAGATTGGTACCACTAGCCACGGAGTGGATACCTGTGTTTACAAAACGGTTGCTCACGCCGACAAAGTTATATTAACTGGTGGCATCGTTTATCATCTGATGGCCGGCTTCGGGGGTGGCCGCAAGTCAATCATGCCCGGCGTTTCAGCCTACAACAGCATTCAAGGCAACCACAGCTTTTGTTTGCACAATGTGGTCGGGCAAGGAATCAGTGCTGACTGCGTTTCAGGCAAACTTAACGGCAATACCATGCACGAAAACATGACGGAAATGGCATCAATGGTGAAGCCTGCGTTCCTGCTCAATGCCGTTATAACACCGGAAGGTAAATTCGCCAAATTTGTTGCCGGTCATTGGTATGACGCATGGCTGGAAGGTTGCCAGGCAGTTGAAAAGATCTTTGGAGTACCTATTAAGGAAAAAGCCGACCTGGTTATTGGTTCAGCCGGTGGCTTTCCAAAAGATATCAATCTATATCAAGGCTCTAAAACCATAGATAATGCCTTTATGGCTGCAAAAGATGGCGGTGTAGTTATCCTACTGCTAGAATGCCGCGATATCAAAGAGCCACCCGATTTCAGCGGTTGGTTTGATTTTGTATCGCTTCATGAACGGGAAATTAAACTGCGTGAAGGATTCACCGTCCCAGGGTTTATTGCGCTTAAATGTGGCTTAATTGCCAAACAGGTTTCGCTTATCATTGTTACTCTGCCACAAAACAAAGAATTTGTGGCCAACGCTGGGTTAATCCCCGCCTCATCAATAGAAGAGGCTATGGCTATTGCTGAAAAGAAGCTGGGTCGCAAAGATTATACTATAACTGTAATGCCCCACGCAGCCAATACAGTACCTGTGCTGAAAGGATAATCTGAATAACCTATAAGTAACTATAACAATATTAAAACACTCCGGTAAGGGTGCCGATATTTCGGTAGTAGCCAACTAACCGGGGTGTTTTTTATGTTCTTGACACTATATACAAATTTTTTCGGATAGGACTGCCATCATTTGCATACGAATTATCGAGGTGATGGAAATGGCCGCTAAGAACAAACTTAAAAAAAAAGTGCAACCCGTCGTCAACATATCTCTCTTAAATTATACGCCCGTATTACAGGATAACTATAGTCAGAAGTTTATGTTACCCCTGTTTCAGGAGATCCTAAAACAGAAAAATTCAGTCAACCGCAATTAATATAAGTTAAGGATGTGTTGACATGAATGCTGCCATATATATCCGTGTATCGACCGATCAGCAAGCTGAAAAAGGATACTCAATCGATACTCAATTAGCTGCTTGCAGAAAATATGCTGTTGAATTAGGAGCAACACAAATAGAAGAATTTATTGATGACGGTTATTCCGGAGAATTTATCGATCGGCCAGAATTAACCCGGATGCGTGAGGCTCTGGCAAGAAAAGAATTTGAAGTGGTAATTGCTTATGCGCCAGATCGGTTAGCGCGTAAAACAATACATTTATTGATATTATCGGAAGAAATAGCCAAAGCCGGTGCACAAAGAAAATTTGCTTCCGTAAATTTTGAAGCAACAAGTGAAGGCGAATTAATGTATAAGTTTCAAGGAATAGTAGCGGAGTATGAAAAAGAAAAAATTAAAGAACGCACGATGCGTGGAAAACGCGGAAAAGCATTAAAAGGGTTGGTTATTAGTGATGCCAAGCCGTTTGGTTATATCTTTGACAGAGAAAAAAACACCTATGTCATTAATAACACGGAAGCAGAATTCATTCGTATGATCTTTGATTTTGTCGTTAACGAAAAAATGGGCATGACAAAAATATGCAAAGAGCTTAACCAAAGATGTATCCCTTCCCCCCGTACTAAAAATACCTGGGTTGTTTCAAGTATTCACCATATAGTAACGAATACCATCTATAAAGGTATTATCTATTCTATGAAATACCGTTATGAAAAAATTGGCTTAAATAAAAAAAAACGAACACTACGACCAGAATCAGAATGGATACCGATACATGTTCCTGCCATCATTGATGAAGTGACCTGGCAAGCTGCGCAAAAGCAACTGCAGGAAAACAAGGCACGCGCCAAACGTAATCTGAAACGAGACTATCTATTAAATGGCTTAGTTACCTGTTCACAGTGTGGCCGGGCTATGGTTGTTTCTCAATCCGGTTATAAAGACCCTATTAGTTACTATGTATGTATCAGTCAAAAAAATTCGAACTATGATCACTCCAGGCAGAAAGCATGTACAGCAAGGCAGATTCCCACAAAAATATTAGATAAATATGTTTTTGATTATGTAATGAAACTCTGCTACCAGCCTGATAAAATTCCAGAATATATTCGATATGCCCTCCCCAAACAGGAAATAGAAAAACATAATAAAACACTTAAACAAATCTTACATATTGAAAAAGAATTATTGCAACAAAAGGCTAGTGTGCTACGCTGGTTTCGGCAAAAGAAACTGACAGAAGCTGAAGTTGAGAATCAATTAAATGATATCTGTGGAAAATTGGCTGATATTAGCCAAGCAAAAAAAATTTATGAATCTGAATTATCAACATTATCAACAAATTCTTCTGTCAATTCAATTGCCGAAATCACTGCTGCCGCCCAATTTAGCTTCAATAAAGGCTGTTTTACCGCTCAAGAAAAAAGAGCGGCGCTACGGGCAATTCTGGAAACGGTTAGCGCCGAACGAATTGACAAGACTCGTGGGCGCGGCAGCCGGCCTGAAATTAATGTTCAGCTGAAATTGAAAGGATTTTTTTTATAGTTTTTTATGCCGATTTGTTAACTGAGTATCACCATACAGTCGATTGCTTCTTTTCCAAAATCTTTTTCGCCACCTCTGGCCAAAGAATACGCCTCATCAATAAATAAGATGCCGCCATAGGCTTTTTTTAGTTGTTCACGTGTTTTCTGAGCAGTATGACCGATATACTCTCCAACTAAATCCGCACGCTCAACTTCAATAAGATGGCCCCGTGACAATACGCCCATCTCCCGGAATACTTTACCCATAATTCTTGCGACCGTCGTTTTTCCGGTACCCGGGTTTCCTTTAAAGATCATATGCAAGACCATCGGTTCAGTATTTAAATGCTCCTTTTCTCTACGTTTCTGGATTTCAATAAATGCATATATTTCCCTTACAAGTTTCTTTACTTCGTTAAGTCCAATAAGATTATCTAACTCGCGCAATGTATTTTCCACACGTTGCTCTAAACTAAACTGGAGACCATTAGATTGAGCACAGGCAATAGCCGCATGATCAAGCTCGCGAAGTTTTTTAAAGGCGTCAAGCGGAGATATTTTCCCCGTACTAACTGCTGAAACGATATCTTCAGGCCACTGGTAAGTCATAATTTTCACCTCACCGCAGGCTTTGTGCTATATAGTATACGCCAACAATGCCAAATGGTGATTCATCTTATTGCCAAAAAAGTACTCCAGGTTGCTGGCCTGGAGCACTGCAAAACAGTTATTATTTTTCAGGTTTAGCAATCTCATCCTTTTTTTCGTGCAAACTGGCAGCCAAAGGACGAAAAGGAGTTATCGTCGAAATCGCATGCTTGTAAACTAATTGCTGTTTCCCATCATTTTCAATGATTACCGTAAAATTATCAAATCCCCTTACCGCCCCGCGCAATTGGAAGCCGTTAACCAGATATATGATTACTGGTACATTTTCTTTTCGCACTTGATTTAAAAAACTGTCTTGCAGATTAATGACTTTATTAGTCAACTGAAACCCCTCCGTATCATGTTCTACTCTTTTCTATTTTACCTTACACAAAACTTTCCTGCAACATACTTGTAAATCGTTTCCAATAACTGATCATAGTATTCAAACTCGTCAACCCGGAACCAGGTTATATAGGACATGCGGCGATAAAAAGTTAATTGCCTTTTAGCGAAATTCCGAGTAGCCTGTTTTATCTGGTCAATAGTAAATTCCAAATCTTTGCCAGTAAGCAAGTATTCGGCAATTTCTTTATAGCCGATTCCCTGCATCGCCTGACAATCAGGCGGTACACCCTGCTGTAAAAGTTCCGCTACTTCGGCAACTAAGCCCTGTTGTATCATACTGTCAACCCGTTGATTAATCCTTGCGTATAAGGAGGCGCGATCCATCGTAAGACCGATTACCGCAACATCATACAGTAAGTCATTTACCGCTTTTTTTTTCTGCGAAACTACCTCACCGCTCAAGTAGTATACTTCAAGCGCTCTGATTATCCTGCGCTGATCGTTAGGATGCAGCCTAGCCGCCGTTTCCGCTTGAATTTGCCTCAGCTTATCATACAAATATTGATTACCATATTGTTCTGCTTGTTTCATCAGTTCCTGCCGCAGCTTTTCATCACTGGGGGCTTTATTAAATTGATACCCTTCCAGCAATGCCCGGACATAAAGACCTGTACCGCCTGCTAAAATAGGGATATACCCATGATTATTAATTTGTGTAATTATGTTTTGTGCATAACGCTGAAAATCGACCACATTAAATTCCTGACATGGATCTAAAATATCGATCAGATAGTGAACAATACCATCACGTTCCACCAGGTCAGGTTTAGCCGTACCGATGTTCATCCCACGGTATACAAGCATAGAATCACCGGAAATAATCTCCGTATTCAGACGTTTGGCCAGATCAATACTTATCTTAGTTTTGCCAACAGCAGTAGGTCCAATCACCACAATTAAGCGTTCTATGGTTGGTCACCGCCAGTCTGCCAGGGTCCGCAATCAATAACTCCATAATGAATACTGCTATATTTACCGCCAACCACTGTCTTAATTCCTAAGCGCACAAATTCACCACTACCCGTAGTTTCTTTGACTACCACCCTTTTTCTGGCCACCCGGCATGCTTGCCTAATTGCTTCAACTGTAATCGGTTGCTTATTTGCTAATGATCTAATAGGTTTTACATTAGAACTCTTCTGAATTGGCGCACGAAACATGGGATCAAAATAAACAACGTCAAAACTATTGTTAGCACAAGCTTTAAGATGCTCACTATAATCAGCATTATGTACCTTTATGCGCCGCAAAGCACTTATGAGCGCAGGATCCGAAGCAACGACAAAGTTCTGGAGTCCGTATCCCGTAATGAAAGCAATGAGCGGTGAACTCTCTAATCCGGTAATCAGCCCGTGTTCACCTATCACAAAACTAGCGACAATGGCATCTGTTGCTAAGCCTAGTGTACAGTCAAGGACCGACATGCCAGCTGTAAGCCCCATCGCAGTTGTCATATGGTCATGATTTCCACTTTTTAGGTTTTTTATTCGTAACTCAGCCATACTTAAATGAAAGAAGTACTCGCCTGCCGCCGTGTGTATGACGGGCCCATTGCCAGTGATCACAAGAAGCTCGGATATTTGATATTCTTGTTTTATGGCGGCTAACGAAAGCCCTTTACGCGGAATAAACGGTACAGAAAGTTTATCTGCAGTAGCTTCAGCCTGCTTAATTATGCTGGAAGTCGCGTGTTGTGCTGTTGTTACAATCAAATCGATAGCTATCATCCCCTAAGTACGCTTAAACATTTTTGCCAACTCATCTGGACCAAATCTTACAATAGTAGGTCGGCCGTGTGGACACGTATAGGGCAAATCGGTAGTATAAAGTTCATTTAATAGTGCCTGAATTTGCCGCATATTGAGCGTTTCACCCGCTTTAATGGCACTACGGCATGCCGCCATTTGCAAATAAGCATGCCGCAATTCCTGAGCTGATGGCTGGTGCATATCCGTAATGATTTGTAAAACCTGCCGCAGTACGGGTCCTGCATCAGTCAAAGGAATATCCACAGGCATCTCAATGAGTCGCATGGTATCGGGACCTATTTGTTCAAGGGTAAATCCCAGCTGATATAAGGTTTTTTGATTTTCCGTAATCATATCGCAATCATCTTTGGTAAATTCAAGGTATTGTGCTACCAATATCTGTTGAGCCGGTACACGCTCCTTAGAGCGACTCATGCGGTCATAGAGAATTCGTTCATGGGCGGCATGCTGATCAACAATATACAGACCGTCCGGCCCCTTGGCCACAATGTAACATTCCGCAATCTGCCCCAGTGGATACAATGGGCAGGAATTTATGGAATTAGCTTCATTACATTCCGGCAATTGCTCATCTTGGACTATCGCCTGTCTAACCTCGGAAAAAGAAGCATTTTCTTCACGCCACAATGCCGGTAAAGAAGGTTGCATTGTTTCACCAGTATTGGCGGCAATATACTTATGCGTATTATTATACTTATCCCTGCCGGTACTGTCAGACATATATTGATTTACTTTTAATACCGGCTGGGGCTGAACCGTGCCAGCGGCTTGCATATGGGATGAAGGCGAAGCAAGGCAGGAAGAAACCGCTTTGTATACCGCCCTGTAAATTTTTTGCTCATCACTGAATTTAACTTCTTTTTTTTGAGGATGCACATTAACGTCAACAGAGTCAACAGGAATGCCAAGATTAAGTACAGCTAACGGATGACCGTTTTTGGGCAGTAACGAAAAATAAGCGTTATCCAAAGCCTTAGCCAGCATCCTACTGTTTACCACCCGCTGATTAACCAAAAAAGTCTGCCACTGACGAGTGCTTTTTAGCAATACCGGCTTCGCTATATAACCTGATACGGTAATATCCTCGCTGCAATATTCGACCGGTAATAATTCCGGCGAAACCTTGTGTCCATAGATATCGGTAATCGTATCTGCCAGCCGTCCGTTACCGCCTGTAGAAAAAATTAAACGATGATTGCTAATTAATTTAAAACTAATTTGCGGATGGGACAACGACAACTTTGTAACAATATCACTAATATAGCCACTTTCCGTAGACGGCGTTTTCAAAAACTTACGGCGGGCCGGCGTATTAAAAAATAAATCATTCACAGTTATCGTTGTGCCGCAGCCGGCCCCAGCCTCCCGAATATCGCCAATAACACCGCCGTTTATTTCAACATAGGTGGCCAACGGATCGTCCTGCAGGCGGGAAGTTAGCGTGAATTTAGACACAGCGGCAATACTGGGCAAAGCTTCTCCACGAAAACCTAATGAACTTATGGCAGCTAAATCTTCAGCAATACGGATCTTACTGGTAGCATGCCGCTTTACCGCAAGCTGAGCGTCTTCGTAACTCATACCTGTTCCATCATCGGTAACCCGGATCGCCTTGACGCCGCCGTCTTCGATTTCAATTTCAATATTTTTGCTATCGGCATCAATTGCGTTTTCGATAAGTTCTTTAACAACAGCCGCCGGCCGCTCCACAACCTCGCCGGCCGCTATCTTATTAGCCGTATTCTCATCAAGTATATGAATGATTTGCTGACTACTCATAAGCTTCCGTTTTCCTCTCTAGCTTGATTTTGCAGACGGTATAGTGTGTTAAGAGCCTCTATCGGGGTAAGTGTCATGATATCAACGGACAGTAATTCATTAATTACACTTGAACCAAATAACGAAATGGCGGAAGTTGTTGTTTGTCCTACCCCGCAATCATTCGTGCTGGTTATTGCGGCAGGGGTGGCTGCTTTGTTTTGTTCTAATTCAGTTAGTATTTGCTGAGCCCGTTCAATAATCCGTTTAGGTAGGCCGGCTAGCTGAGCAACATGGATCCCGTAGCTTTTATCAGCGCCACCGGGCACAATACGGCGCAAAAACACAACGTCATTGCCACGTTCTTTTACAGCTACAGAATAATTTTTGATTACTTTACTGTTTTCGGCCATATCGGTAAGTTCGTGGTAATGAGTGGCAAATAAGGTTTTAGCCTTAACCTTGTCTTTAATATATTCGACTACTGCCCGGGCAATACTCATCCCGTCAAAGGTGCTTGTACCACGGCCGATTTCATCTAATATGATTAAACTGTTGGCGGAAGCATATTTGATAATTTGAGCGGCCTCATTCATTTCGACCATAAAGGTACTCTGCCCGGTTGCTAAATCGTCGCTGGCCCCAACTCTGGTAAAAATTCGATCAACAGGACAAATAGAAGCTTCGCGCACAGGGATAAAACTTCCTGTCTGGGCCATAATCGTTAATAATGCCACTTGTCGCATATAGGTGGATTTTCCCGCCATGTTAGGGCCGGTAATGATTAAAATTTCACTATCGCGATGATTCAGTTCAGTATCATTAGGCACAAACATTTCACCATGTAATAGGCGTTCAACCACAGGGTGCCGCCCATCTTTGATAATAAGCTCTCTGTTTTGATTGAGGATTGGTCTGACATAATTGTAGCGTTCAGCCGCTTCACTCAAAGAAAGAAGAACATCCAGTTGAGCAATTTTTCGGGCCGTATGCTGAATTTGACCAATACGCTCTTTTATGTATTCTCTGATTACGGTAAACAATTGGTATTCGATATTGATGATCTTCTCTTGAGCACCAAGCACTTTAGTCTCAAAATCCTTAAGTTCAGGTGTAATATATCGTTCAGCATTGACCAGCGTCTGCTTGCGCACGTAGTTTGGTGGAACTGCGCCGGTATTGGCATGGGTTATTTCAATATAATAGCCAAATACTTTATTATACCCGATTTTAAGAGACTTAATGCCGGTAGATTCACGTTCACGCGTTTCAAGTTCTTGAATCCATTGTTTACTGTCACGGGCAATACTTCTAAGTTCGTCCAGTTCTAAGTTGTAGCCTGTTCTGATAATGCCGCCTTCACGAATACTAAACGACGGGTTATCAATAATAGCAGCCTCAATCATATTAGCTACATCAACATGGGTTTTGGTTGTCATGCCAATATCGGCAAGCAACTGAGACTGACATTCCTGCAATTGAACTTTTATATCAGGTAAAACCGCAAGTGACGTTTTAAGGGCCGCTAAATCACGGGCGTTGGCACTGCCTAGCTCGACTCGGGTTAGAATGCGTTCAAAGTCATAGATATTGTCGAGAAGCTCTTTTAACGTTTCTCTGACCACTCTTTTATCAAGCAACTCCGCAATTGCATCCTGACGTTTTGTAATGGCAATCGGATTTAACAGCGGAAACTCCAACCACTTTTTAAGTAGTCTTCCGCCCATTGCCGTCTTAGTAAAATCCACTATTGACAATAATGTCCCTTTTCGTCCGCCATCATGCATATTACGGGTAACCTCTAAATTGCGTAAAGTGGATGCGTCTAATACTAAATAGTCTTGCGTATTAATTTTCGTCAGTTTATTAATGTGCGTAAGCGGGCTTTTTAAGGTGTAGTGCAGATAATACAACAAGTAACCAACCGCCGCTTGCGCGGCAGGAGTACCTGGAAGCTCTTCTTCGGCAAAATGCTTATACGGCAATTCGGCAGCAAGGTTAGTATCGGCATCAGATAAATTCGTAACTGCACAAACAGGCACTCTATGCGCAAGAAAGGAAGTTATAACCGCTATCCCCTCCAGCTTACCCAAAATAACTAACTCTGCAGGCAATAAGCGGTAGATTTGGTCACACACATTATTTGTTCGTGAATTGCCGGCAAACACCGCCCAGATGCATTCGCCAGTTGAAATATCGGTTGCTGCCAAACACAATTCATCATCTTCTTCATAAAGTAAAACTAAATAATTATTTGCCTTATCCGGCAAACTTGCTTCCGTAAGAATTGTACCAGGCGTAACAATTTTAATGACTTCCCTGCGCACAATTCCTTTTGCTTGCTTCGGGTCTTCGACTTGTTCACATATGGCTACCTTATAGCCTTTATTGATTAATCGGCTAATATAATTGTCAGCAGCATGATAAGGTACGCCACACATAGGGACTCGTAAATTATTTCCTCCTTCACGTGATGTGAGGGTAATCTCTAACTCCCGTGAAGCTACTTCGGCATCCTCAAAAAACATTTCATAAAAATCGCCTAAACGGAAAAATAAAATTTCATTGCTGTGTTTACTCTTTACTTCCCGATATTGCTCCAGCATCGGGGTATAATTTGTTGCCATATTGTAAATTCTCCTCCGTGGGTCTCAACATTTTAAACCAAATGACCCTTTAAAACCCAGGTTTGTGCGGTGTCAATCTTTACATGGACCAATTCACCGATACTCTCTTTTCCGGTCTTATCCCATAATACAATTTTATTAGTACGTGTCCGCCCCATAAGCTTACTCTCATCATTTTTACTGGGGCCTTCAACCAATACTTCGACAACTTCATTAATTAACTGTTTATTAATCTCAAGACTGATCTCATTTTGTACGGCCATCAACCGGTTCAGTCGCTCTTTTTTCGTTGCTAATGGCAGTTGGCCTTCATATTGAGCTGCCGGTGTTCCCGAACGCTGCGAATATAAGAAAGTATAAGCCGCATCATACCTGATAGTCTTAATAAACTCAAGAGTTTCTAAAAATTCTCCCTCTGTCTCACCGGGAAAGCCAACTATGAGATCTGTGGTTATACTGGCATTAGGAATCGCTGTACGAATATGGTCCACTAATTGACGATAATACTGTGTCGTATAACCGCGATTCATACGTGCAAGAATAGCATCACTTCCCGCCTGAACAGGCAGATGAAAGTGTTCACAAATTCTTTTACTGTTTTTGATAATCGTAATCAGTCTGTCATTCATATCCCGGGGATGTGACGTCATATAACGTATCCGTGTTATTGTATCAATTTGATCCACAGCTTGCAGCAAATTTGCAAAATCTACCTGTGATGCAAGATCTTTACCATAAGAATTAACATTTTGCCCCAGCAAAGTGATTTCTTTAAAACCATCTGCACCTAGCTGCCGAATTTCTGACAGAATATTTTCAAGTGGGCGGCTGCGTTCACGGCCTCTGACATAGGGGACTATACAATATGTGCAAAAGTTGTTGCACCCATACATAATCGGTACCCATGCCGAAATTTTTCCCTTATGTACGGTTGGCACTTCCGGTGCCAGTTGTTCAGCCTGATCCCATACTGCCAATACAGGTTCCCTGCTGCTTTCTATCTGCCGTATCAGTTCAACAAGTTGATGAATATTATACGTACCCATAACCAGACTGACATGAGAAAACTTCTTTACTATTTTTTCTTTATCTTTTTGGGCCATACAGCCAACAACACCGATAATTACATTGGGGTTAACGCGTTTAAGCCTTTTCATTTCGCCGATCTTGCCATAAATTTTCTTTTCCGCGCTTTCCCTGACACAGCATGTATTGATCAAAATCAGATTCGCCTGTTCAATATCCTCTGTAGCTTCATACCCGATAGTCCGCAATTGACCGGCCAGTCGCTCAGAGTCATTAAGATTCATCTGACATCCGAAAGTAATGGTATGAAAAAGCTTTTTTTCTTGCTTTATCTGGTCCAAACCCATCTATAGATCAGCTCCAATAACAAAAGTTATATATGCCAATTATTATAACGTATATTTAAAGCTTACACAAATCAGAGCGATAACGAAATCCCCGGCACAAAAGCACCAGGGATTTCTTCATGACATACTGCTATTTTTCTCGCCGTTTACGTGTTCCCCACATCATTTTAACGCCGGAATAAATCACAAAAATACCAAAAATCCGTTTAAGATCGTTTGCAGGCACAGCTTGAACAAAATTAGCACTGATTAGGGCCCCTAAAACGGCTCCTCCCCCGATATAAAGAGCAGCTTGAACATGAATTAGCCGTTCTTTATAAAAATACCACACACTAACAATCGAAGTGGGAATGATAACAAGCATCGAGATTCCCTGAGCCATATGCTGAGCAATCCCTAATAGTAAAACCATCATGGGCACCAGAACTACCCCGCCGCCAATACCCAAAACTCCGCTTAAAATGCCAACAATAAGTCCCATAGCAAAAATAATAAGTACTGCTGTCATAATGTAAGCACCATCTTTAAGCCAACTAGAATAAGTAACCCAGAAAATAATTGTTTCAATCGAATAGCAGGAATTCTTTTCATCACCCGTGCCCCAATACTGGCTCCTAATACACTGCCTATAACTAAATTCATAGCCAGGCTTATATCCATATTGCCATGAAATCCATAGATAAGGCTGCTTACAAAAGCCGTAGGAATTACTATTGCCATTGATGTTGCCTGAGCAACATGTTGGGTCAGGTTAAAATAGGTTACCATGATCGGAACAAGAAAAATACCGCCGCCGACTCCTAATAAACCACTAAGAATACCTACTATAAATCCTGCGGCCCCAAATTTAATTTGCTTAGACATAATTTCCGGCACCCCGCTATTTACTCAATTAGACTGGGAGCTAGCCCATCTTTATAACTCCGATATTTATCATAAATGATGCGAATAGCTGTAATAATTGCCCTTTTAGCACTCCCCTGATAAGTCTTATCCACAATTCGCACTAGGTGATCCGGATCGGTTATCGAATTACCTACCAGAATGGAAGAAACATGTTTACGGGCCACAGCTGTGGCTAGTGTACAATCTGCCTCTACGATATTACCGGTATCTTCATCAATACTTAGAACTACACCAATAACCTTGTAAATTTCACTGGCCGTAATCCCAGTAGGAAGTTTCGCGTAACCAGAAAACAGAATCCGTTTGCCCTTGTCACCCATGAAGTTCCCCGTCCTTATCGTATAATTATTCAATACTTAACCGTTTAACTGCAATATTCACTTCTCTTACAACCATACCTGTCATATACTCAACTACTTGCTTTATACGTATTTGCGCATCATGTACAACCTGCCAGATAAACTGTCCGTACTTAATGATTACATCAAGTGAAATCGAAATTCCCTTTTCTCTGTCATGCGAATTTTTAATAGTAATTTGACCGGTTTTAGTAATCCCTCCATCACTTGTTGCAACATAATCGACAATGGCTGCAATCGCTGCATCGGAGATAAGCAATTTTCCATAGTAGCTGAACGTTGGCCGGACAATTGACTTTTCTCCTAATTTACGCCGCTGTTTTGAACGGGGTTTTTTAAAAAAAATTTCAAGTGGATCGATCAAATAACCTGAAAAATGCGGTTTAAGCTCAATCGTTGGTACCGGAATAATATGTTTTCCTTCTTTTAACCTGCTCTCCCTCGCCTTGGCAATTTCCGCTCTAGTAGCAATATCCTCAATACGGATTAATTTACTAACCGGCGGTAACCCCAGCACATCAACAATCTTCTCCACCATATTTTTTGAAGTACCAAGTATTAAAATACGTTTAGGCTTAACTTTCGCAATAGCTTCTCTAACTTCCCGAGAATGGTCAGGTTCCATAAATATGGCACGTTTAACAGCTCTAATTTTGCTAGGTTCTTTTTTAGCAGAATAACCGGCAACAATCTTACTGTCCTTTATTAATAGCCCGTCGTCAATAATTGTATCAACGTTATGTTCGTGTGCTACGATTAATGCCCGATGGCTTTTGCCTGTTCCACTTGGACCTACCAAGGCAATAGTGTCCATAGGCAGCCTCCTGATAAAATATAAATAGGGTATAGCATAAAAATAAACACCTTTAAAGGTGTTGTCAAGTAATTTTATTACATTGACAAAAATCTATAAGGGTGGCGGAAATGGTGAAAATCCCCAATTTTGCAGGATAGCGGTCAGGGATAGCGTGAAAATCAGACCCACCGGTTATTTTTAACTTATATTGATTAGCCATAGCTAAGTACCTTTTGGTTGCTGCCTGATCGTGTTCTGGATGATATACTTCTAAGCCGTGAATACCGGCTTTGATCAAATCAACGACTAGTTTATCATCGCCCACAAGCCCGGGATGGGCTAATATTGCCATACCTTTAGCCTGCTCGATAAGCCTAATAACTTGTGCAGGAGTAAGCTTATAATGTGGTACGTAAGCCGGGGAATTTTTATCTAAAACATGTTTAAATGCTTCCGTCACAGTGGGAAAATAACCTTTTTCAACAAGTGCTTGAGCAATATGCGGCCTTCCCACCGCCCGAGTTTGACCAGCAATAGTTAACACATGAGCATAATCAATTGAATAACCTAACTTATTGAGTTTATCCACTATTTTTGCTGAACGTTTTAGCCGGTCATTACGGATAGATTCTAGTTGGCTTCGGAATTCAGCATTATCTATATCAACACAATACCCTAAAATATGTACCTCATGCTGCGGCAGGTCTGTGCTAAACTCAATCCCCGGAATAATTGACAAACCAGAAGCATTGGTGTTTAAAAGCCCTCCTGCTTCGCGCAGCTCTTCATACGCGGCAACAGTATCATGATCAGTAATTGAAATATGACTTAACCCGGCAATTTTAGCCTGATGGACTACCTCCACAGGTGAAAGTCGCCCATCAGAAGCAGTAGTGTGAATGTGAAGATCAGCAATCATATTTTACTCAAAGTCGACGCCAATTGAACTAGGGTACGAACGCCTACCCCGGTAGCGCCTTTCAGGTTATAGCCTTTATCCTTATCGGTATCAGATGTTCCGGCAATATCTATGTGAACCCAGGGAGTTTTATCGGCAAACTGTCCAATAAATAACCCTGCGGTAATCGTTCCTGCAGGTCTTCCACCTGTGTTTTTCAAGTCAGCTACAGAACTTTTAATTTGCTCAGTGTACTCATCGTCATTAGGCAATTCCCACATTTTTTCTCCAATTTGCCGGGCTGCGGTAATAATGGTTTTACACCATTCCCGGTTGTTAGTAAGAACGCCGGAATAAATTGCTCCAAGACCAATGACACAAGCCCCGGTCAGAGTTGCTATGTCAATGATTTTGGTCGCGCCAAGCTTCTTGGCATAGGTAATGGCATCGGCCAAAATTAATCGTCCTTCAGCATCAGTACTCAATACTTCGATGGTTTTTCCACTCATTGAGGTCAAAATATCCCCTGGTCTAAAGGCCCCGCCTGAGGGCATGTTTTCTGTGCACGGAACAACGGCAATAATATTTACCTTCGGTTTTATTTGTCCAATTGCCATCATTGCTCCTAAAACAGCTCCACCACCGGCCATATCACCTTTCATCTCATCCATATTTTGACTAGGCTTTAATGATAATCCGCCACTGTCAAACGTAACGCCCTTGCCAACAAAAGCAATCGTCTCCCGGCTCTCCGCGTTTCCCTGATATTTCAAGACAATTAATTTTGGTGGTTCAGCACTGCCTTGGGATACAGCCAGTAATGCCCCCATCCCTTTTTGCCGCATCTCTTCTCTATCAAGTACAGTTATTTCCAGACCATTTTGCTGAGCTATTGTTTGAGCAAGCCAAGCCATTTTAGTTGGCGTCATACACTGAGCCGGATGGTTAATCATGTCCCGTGCAAAGTTAACACTTTCCGCAATGACCCTGCTAATATGAACTGTATTAGTAATTGCTTCAACTTTTGTTGTATCATTTTCGACTATCAATAATTTTTTAATATCCGGAATATCATTTTTGCTTGTTTTATAATAGTTAAATTGATACAAACCCATTACAGCACCTTCAACAACAGCTTGCGCAACCAACCGGGATTCTAATTTGTTGCTGGCATTATGCAGTGTAGTGGCTACAATCTGAGAATGTGTTTTTCTGGCGGCCCGCATTGCCACCGCCATAGCCGCTCGTACTTTATCTACCGTAAGCTCATTTTCATTTCCCATACCAAGCAGAATGACACGTTTAGCACCAATGGCGGCAAATGTATGTATGACCGTAGTTTCCCCATATTTACCACAGCCGGGAATATCACGAATAATCTCGCTAATATGAGAATGTAACGCCCTATCCATAACCCCTGTAGCTCCACCAGGAACCGTTTCACCCTCAAACAGACTTACAATAATGGTATCACATAATATTTCAGTTATTTGTCCAGAAACGATTTTAATATTCATTGAGTCACTCCCTAGTTATAGCTTATACCTTTATTATGCCATAAATCAACTATTAAAAACACTAAAACCTGTTCAAACGAACAGGTTTCAATTTATCTATTTGTTAACGAGGTTCAACGATTAATTTAATTGCTGTTCTTTCTTCACCGTCTATAAGAATATCGGTAAAAGCGGGAATGCATATTAAATCAACACCATGCGGCGCTACAAACCCTCGTGCAATCGCAACTGCTTTTACTGCTTGGTTAAGTGCTCCCGCACCGATTGCCTGAATTTCGGCGCCCCCACGTTCTCTCAGCACTCCAGCTAAAGCCCCTGCTACGGAATTGGGATTAGATTTTGCTGATACTTTCAAGACATCCATTTTTATATGTGCCTCCTTTGATAAAAAAACGTTATTAGTCCTATTAAGTAGATATATTCGTGATACGGGAAAAAATTCCTTTTTTCACATCAAAAAAATCTAATAATTACAACAAATTCACATTATTTATTAAAGACAAAAACACGCCCATCTTCACGAATGCCTATAAGGATATGCTGATCATTATATTGCTTACGCATATTCTCTAGCATATTTTCAATTACCTCTTCCTGAAATAAAAGGTCTTCCTCGAGGAGAGCATCATTATGATCCGTAACTAAACGCTCATTGAAGCGATCTCGCAACAATTTTATCATCAAATTTATTTCTCCGCGTGACATGGTATGAACGTCACGAATAATTGTTAACATAGCCACTTGTTCATAGGAACTTAATTCTATATCAACACGACTGCTGGTAATACCCTCGATCATGTGATAAGCCAAAATACTATTAATTATGAATCGCTTTTTACTTTCAAAATCGTTAGACGAAGGAATACCAGATATCATAAACGTAAGTTTTAACAAATTATCCTCAGGCTCAAAATTTATAGTACCAATCTCAGGATAACGTACAAGCATCGATATAATTAAGTTGGCTCCATCAGAAACTTCTTGATCTCTATGGGAAAGTTCAGACATTATTTTTCACCGTCCAATAAAATTATAACAAGAAAGATTTCGTGCAAAGTTTCAGATTAAGTATTCTCTAGAAGATAATTAAATCCTGCTTATAAATTGTTGGGAAAAAAGCTAAAAAACGGCTTACCTAAAGGTAAAGCCGTTTTAACTACAATTTTATTCTTTATTTTGCATAATCAACCGCACGTGTTTCGCGGATAACGGTAACTTTTATTTGACCTGGATACTCAAGTTCACTTTCGATCTTCTTGACAATATCCCTTACTAAACGAACAGCCGTTAAATCATCAATTTTATCCGGTTTAACCATAATCCGAATTTCACGGCCTGCTTGAATAGCAAATGATTTTTCCACACCCTCAAATGACTCAGCAATTTCTTCCAATCGTGTTAACCGCTTAAGATAACTCTCTAAAGTTTCTCTGCGAGCGCCTGGTCTTGCGGCAGATACAGCGTCAGCCGCTGCTACAAGTACCGCCTGGATAGTTTTAGGTTCTTCATCGCCGTGATGAGCAGCAATTGCATTTACAACTTCGGCTGCTTCACGGTATTTTTTCGCTAAATCAGCACCGATGGTCACATGAGGACCTTCGACTTCATGATCAACAGCCTTGCCTATATCATGAAGCAATCCAGCTCGTTTGGCTAACATCACGTCGACACCAAGTTCTGATGCCATGACTCCAGCTAAGTGTGACACCTCAATTGAATGCTTGAGTACATTCTGACCATAGCTGGTACGGAATTTTAATCGTCCGAGAAGTTTTATCAACTCAGGATGCAGACCATGAACCCCAGTTTCAAAGGTTGCCTGTTCGCCTGCCTCCTTAATTTTCTGTTCAACTTCTTTTTGAGCTTTCTCCACCATTTCCTCAATACGCGCAGGATGAATGCGGCCGTCAACAATAAGCTTTTCTAGCGCAATTCTGGCAACTTCCCGTCTAACAGGGTCAAACCCTGACAGAATAACGGCCTCAGGAGTATCATCAATAATCAAATCGATACCGGTAAGTGTCTCAAGTGTTCGAATATTACGTCCCTCTCTACCGATAATCCTACCCTTCATTTCATCATTTGGTAGGGAAACTACCGATACCGTAGTTTCTGCAACATGATCAGCTGCACATCTTTGGATAGCTAACGATATAATTTCCTTAGCCTTCTTGTCTGCTTCTTCTTTGGCCTGCTGTTCTAAATCTTTAATGAGCATTGCCGTCTCATGTTTAATCTCTTCTTCAACATTGGCAAGCAGCAAACTGCGGGCTTCTTCTGACGTTAAACCGGAAAGCCTTTCAAGTTCAGTCAGTTGCTTAGCATAAAGCTCATGGATTTTTTCTTGACTCTTATCCACCTCAGCCTCTTTACGGCTAAGAATCTCTTCTTTCTTTTCAAGAGAATCAATTTTCCGGTCAAGATTTTCTTCTTTTTGCATCAAGCGTCGCTCTAGACGTTGAAGCTCAGCACGGCGTTCCTTGATTTCCCGCTCTAGTTCGCTCCGCAGCTTATGAATCTCTTCTTTTGCCTCTACTAATGCTTCTTTTTTCTTAGATTCGCCAGCCTTATCCGCATCCTCTAAAATCCTTTTAGCGGCGACTTCCGCGGAAGCTATCTTGGCTTCTGCAATATTCTTGCGTACCCAATAACCTCCACCGGCACTTAAAAGCCCGACTAAAACTGCGGTAATAATTATTTCTACTATCTATTCCACCTCCTTTTACTATACGAATAACAAGGGTAAAGCCGAGTTATTACTCGGCTTTTAAAAGTAGCTTTTTATTTGCTTCACAGCATTAAGCTCTCCTAAAAGTTTACCTAAGTAGATTTTGTTTGTTTACACGATTGGATAATTTAATTGTAAATGTTTTTCAAATAGGTGTCAAGGAGACATGTCTCTAAGGTACTCCAAAACTTTTCTGACAGTTGCCGCGTTATATCCCTTGTTCGATAAACGGCGAACTATTTTATGTCTATCTCGAAGGCCATTATTATCGAAATATCTGACTGCAAGTTTCAAAGCAGCATGGTATTCATGGTCAGCGTCCCAGTTCGACAACTTTTCATTAATCAGATTACTTGGCAATCCTCTACGCTTTAGCCTTAAATAAATTTCCTTAAGACTATATTTATTATTCTCAGAATATTGTGCTAATAGCATATTACAAAGCGCGGTATCATTTAGATAACCGCGCTTTGTAGCATATTCCAGAGTATCCTTGACTGTCGCTTCGTCGTAACCTTGCTTCAAAAGCTTTTGCTCAAGTTCCTGCCGACTATAAGTTCTGAATCGCAAAATTTTAATAGCAGCTTTCACCGCATCCATATTCATTCTGTTTCAAAAACTCCATTGTTATCTGAGTCAAAATCCCCGTCAAGAGATTCATTGCCTGAATTAATAGCGTTATCGAGTTTAGTATCACCGGCAAGTAAAATCTCGCGAATTTTTTTATCAATTTCATCGGCAATATCTCGATTTTCTTTGAAAAATTCCTTAACGTTTTCCCTACCTTGTCCCAACCGCTGCCCATTATAAGAAAACCAAGCGCCGCTTTTATTGATAATTTCAAGATTGACGCCAATATCAACAAGACTTCCTTCACGCGAAATACCTTCGCCATACATAATATCAAACTCGGCTTGTTTAAAGGGAGGTGCCACTTTATTTTTAACAATCTTAACTTTGGTACGGCTGCCAACAACGTCATTTCCCTGTTTCAAGCTCTCGGCTTTGCGAACATCCATACGGACTGAAGCATAAAATTTCAGAGCCCTGCCGCCTGTCGTTGTTTCCGGATTACCAAACATAACGCCAACTTTTTCACGGATTTGGTTAATAAAAATCACAGTCGTACGGGATTTGCTGATAATACCTGTTAGTTTACGTAATGCCTGGGACATTAAACGGGCATGCAGACCAACATGAGAATCGCCCATATCGCCGTCAATCTCACTTTTGGGAACCAAAGCAGCCACTGAGTCAATAACAATAACATCTACCGCCGCACTACGTACCAGTGCCTCGGCAATTTCGAGAGCTTGTTCACCATTATCAGGTTGAGAAATTAATAGATTGTCAATATCAACACCTAGTTTTTTCGCATAAACCGGATCTAAAGCATGTTCTGCATCAATAAATGCAGCAATACCATCCATTTTTTGCGCCTGAGCGATAACGTGCAATGCTACTGTTGTCTTGCCTGACGATTCCGGCCCAAATATCTCGATAACCCTGCCGCGAGGCAGTCCTCCGACCCCTAGGGCAATATCAAGCGGCAATGAACCTGTGGAAATAACTTCAACATTCATTTTGGCAGCAGCTTCGCCCAGTTTCATGATCGCACCTTTGCCAAAATCTTTTTCTATTTGGCGCATGGCATTTTCAAGTGCTTTAAATTTATCCATTTCGCGATTTTTCTCAAAATCTTTGGCTTTATCCATAATAATTATAAACCTCCCCCGACAACTATAGTAACATTATACAAACATTTGTTCGATCTGTCAATGCATTACATTGCCGTTCGGGTTCACACGCCCCCGGATTATCGTCCTTTTGCCGGTTCTATGTTAATGCGATAGCCTTTAATTGTATTTTTATTCATAACAGATAAAACTCGTTCGGCTACAGTTTCCGGCACTTCTACAAAGGTAAATCTATCATAAATATTAATTACGCCAATAATACTGCCTTCAATATCTGCTTCTTCGGCAATTGTGCGAACAATATCCTGCGGCTGAATTTTTTGTGCGCGCCCGGCATTGATAAATAAGCGTACCATACCTGGTTCAGCACCAGTATTGCCAAACTGCTTTTTTTCAATAAGAACTTGCTCTTTATAACCTTCTTGAAACAGCTTAAGAGCTGCTGCAGCCAGATCAATCGGATCGTAGTCGGCTGCCAAATCAGCAATTATGCCACTATAGGCATCGAACCCGCCTCGTGCAATAGTCTGTGTAAGCTGATTCTTAATAACTTCCGTCTGTCGTTCAAGAATATCTGCGGGAGAAGGCAATTGTCGTCTTAAAATACGCGTTTTTATTTCTCTTTCAATAATTTTTAATTGTCGATATTCACGCGGCTGAATAAATGTAATAGCCACGCCTTTTTTTCCCGCCCGGCCGGTACGGCCTATACGATGGACATATGACTCAGGATCTTGAGGAATGTCATAGTTAATAACATGGGTAATATGTTCTATATCCAGTCCTCGCGCCGCGACGTCAGTGGCAATTAGGATATCTAATTTCCCATCCCTAAATTTCTTCATAACCCGGTCACGCTGGGCCTGGCTCAAATCGCCGTGTAACCCATCTGAGAGATACCCCCGTGCTGACAATGAGGCAACTAATTCGTCAACTCCTTTTTTGGTGCGGCAAAAAATAATGGCTCGTCCAATTGTTTCAGAGTCAAGTACCCGGCATAAACCGTCCAACTTGTCACGGGTTTCATAGTAAATTTGGTCAATGAGCGGCACGGTTAATTGCTCTTTGCTAATCGTTACCGTTACTCTGTCTTTCATATACTTATTAGCTAAAGTCATTATTTCCGAAGGCATGGTAGCTGAGAATAGTAAAGTTTGACGCTCGGTAGGAACATGCTGAAGAATGCTTTCCAGGTCGTCAATAAAGCCCATATCCAGCATTTCGTCCGCTTCATCGAGTACCAGTACTTTTACATGATCCAGTTTAATGGTATTTCTGCGAATATGATCCAGTAATCGTCCCGGAGTGCCGATTACCACCTGAACTCCCGACTTGAGTGTTCTAATCTGCCGTTCTATCGCTTGACCGCCATAAATTGGCAATGTTTTAATCCGTTTAAATTTGCCAATTTTAGCTAATTCCTCTGAAACTTGAATGGCCAGTTCTCTCGTAGGCGTTAGAACCAACGCCTGAATTTGCCTAACATCGGTTATCCGTTCCATAATCGGTATGCCAAAAGCAGCGGTTTTACCTGTTCCTGTCTGGGCCTGCCCTAAAACATCTTTACCTGCCAACACCAGTGGAATTGTCTGGCTTTGGATGGGAGACGGTTCTTCAAATCCCATTTCAGTTATTGCCGCCGCAATTTTTTTACTTAATGAAATATTACCAAATAAAGTTACAATATCTTTCAATACAAAAACCTCCTATATAGTAAGCAAATAATGCCTTACATGATTAAGTGCAGCTAAAGCAGTCCGGTGTTTTATGTTAGTACGTGTTCCATTAAAATAATGCTCATAACAAACTTTTCCCGCCGAACCGTCAACAGCAATATATACTAAGCCTACAGGTTTATTTGCAGTTGCCCCGCCAGGACCGGCAATACCTGTAATGCCAACCCCTATATCAGTATGGATTTCCTTTCTAACACCTTCTGCCATATATTCAGCCGTTTCTCGACTCACTGCACCTTTTGCAGCTATTATTTCTTCCGGTACCCCCACTTGCGAAATTTTAATATTGTTACTATAGCATACGAATGAGCCTGCCAAATAACCTGAACTTCCTGGAATATCGGTAATACGGCTCGTAACAAGCCCACCTGTACACGACTCAGCCAATGCTATTGTCATATTCTGTTTTAATAAAAGATTTCCTACAGCTTGTTCCATTGTTTCATCATCAATACCAAAAATATATTCTTCTAATAATGGACGAATTTTCCCTTCGAGTTCATTAATTAACTGCAAGGCCTCTTTTTCACTAGCAGCCCGCGCTGTTATACGAACATGAATCTCACCATTTCTGGCCAGTAAAGCCAATGTTGGATTCGCTTGTGTCAAAATATATTTTTTAATTTTTTCTTCCAATAATGATTCGCCAAGGCCATATGTACGAAGGACTCTGGACATAATTACACCTTGAATACCAAATCGTTCTACAAGATAGGGAACAATTGACTTTTCAAACATAGCCGTCAATTCATGTGGTGGTCCCGGCAAATTTATAATGACTTTGCCCGCTGTTGTCTCTTCAATAATAACCCCTGGTGCTGTACCACATGTATTTTCAATAACTTGCGCCCCTTCCGGCATCATCGCCTGCCGTAAATTGTTATCTGACATACATAAGCGGCGTTCATCGAAAAAGCGTTGGATGTGCGCAACACTCTCTTCATGTAAAAACATCGCTTTATTCAGTAAGGAAGCAGTTACTTCTTTAGTTATATCACCCTGTGTCGGTCCTAAGCCTCCACTCGTAATAATTATGTCTGCTCGCGCCATCGCTATTTCTAAAACTTTGCGCATTCTATCCCGATTATCGCCAACTGTTGTTTGAAATAGTACACTAAATCCTAGTTCATTTAAGCGGCCAGCTAAGAATGGGGCATTCGTATTTACTATTTGACCTAAAAGCAATTCAGTTCCTGTGCTGACTAACTCAACAATCATATTGGTTACCCCCTAATACTAATTCATTCTCGTCATAAATGGCAATTCCTTCTATTACCGAACTTAGCATGAAATGCCTAAGCCAAATTTTAATTTAACAAAAAATAGCAGAGCCAAATAGTCTCTACTATTTTAAAGCTTACATTATAGCATTATGCAACTACGTTTACTTTTTTTCCGCCAATAAATCATAAGTAAAGCCTTGTATGATTTCTGCCCGCACGATATCTCCCGGTGCTAAGTCACTAGCGTTTTCTACATAGACTCGTCCATCAACTTCAGGCGCTTCCCGGTACGACCTGCCAAACGCTACACGGGGCTCTTCCGGACTATGTCCTTCAATCAGGACTGTTAGTATTTTCCCCTCCATATTATGATTGATTTCCTCAGATATGCGGCATTGTAAAGACATTAATTCGTGATAACGATCTTCCTTGATCTGATCGGGTACTTGATTTTTCATCAGTGCGGCAGGTGTATTCTCTTCTTGCGAATACGTAAATATGCCAACCCGTTCAAATTTTTGTTCGAGTATAAAATTCTTTAATGATTCAAAGTGTTGTTCGGCCTCACCGGGAAAACCGACAATAAATGAAGTGCGAATTGTTACGTCGGGAATAACGTTTCGAATTTTCTTAAGCAAATTTTCAATATCCGAACGGGTATCACGACGATTCATTGCTGACAATATTTCGTCATCAGCATGTTGCAATGGCAAATCAATATAGTTACAAATTTTAGGTTGAGCAGCAATGAATTCAATGAGTTCATCACTGAAATATTTAGGATAGCAATATAGCAGCCTGATCCAAAGAATTCCCTCAATTTTAACCAATTCATCAAGCAGCTTTAGAAGCTGTGGCTTATCATAAAGGTCGTGTCCATAACTGGTAGTGTCCTGAGCAATCAGGTTGATCTCTTTTACTCCTCGCTCAGCAAGTTTTTTTACTTCACTTACAATCGATTCCACAGGTCGACTTCGATATTTGCCACGGACCATCGGGATAACACAATAGGAACAACAGTTACTGCATCCTTCTGCTATTTTAACATAAGCACTATAAGCGGGAGTAGTGGTAATACGCCGCATAGTTTCATCATAAATAGTATCTGTTTCGCCGATGAGTAAAACACGTTTACCTGCCAATACAGCGTTAACAGCTTCCATAATTCGATGCCATGCACCGGTGCCGATAATCGCTGAGATTTCAGGCAGCTCGTCTAATAATTCTTGCTGATAACGTTGGCCTAAACAGCCGGCGACAATGACTCCACGGCATTTGCCATGTTTATATTCAGCCATCTGCATAATAGTCGAGATAGATTCTTCTTTTGCAGAATCTATGAATCCACAGGTATTAACAATAAGTATATCGGCCTCCTGGGGATTATCGGTGATTCGGATCTCATTATCAGCTAAAATTCCCAGCATAACCTCAGTATCTACTAAATTTTTGGCACATCCCAAACTAACAAAGCCTGCTGTAACCATTATATGTTCCTCCTACTTTATTCCCAAACGTACTTGTACCCATTTATCTAGTATTTTACTCTGTTGTTCAGGAGAATACATATCATGATGGTCAAGCAGTTTAATATTTTTCGTAGCAAATCCCCGATACATTTGTACTTCCGGATTTGTTGGCATAAAATAAAATTTATGCTCGGCCATAACTGGTAAAACTTCATTCTGGGCAAGCCAATCAATAAATTGCCTAGCAGCCATTGAATGGACAGCCCCTCTAACTAACCCTACGCCAGTCAATAAATAGGCGGTTCCGTCCTCAGGATAAATAATTTGTACAGGAAAACCATCTTTAACATAACGCATAGCTTCACTCTGCACAGATATAGCAATATCAACTTCTCCCATACTGGCCATCCGGGCCGGCGTTGCCAAAAATTTAGCATATTGTACAATTTGCGGGTGAAGCTTTCTTAAGAAATCCAAGGTTTGGTCTTCACCGTTAGCCGCGACAAGAGTGTATAATAAATTGGCAGCAGCATCGGCCGCTACGAAATCTGTTAAACCAAATCTTTGGTTGGCATCTTGCGGTAATTCCGACCATTTTGCTGGTTTTTTTGCTGTTGATTTAAGATAGTCTTTATTAACTGCAAAAACCACAGGATCATACCAAACTCCTACCCAATAACCATCCGTATCCTGAAACATATTGGGAATTATATCAGTGTATTCAGATTGGTAAGGTACTAACAATGCGCTGCTACGGGCCTGTTTTAATGTTTTACGGTTAGCCAGGATAAGGTCAGCCTTAGGGGAAGACGATTCTTCTATCAGCCTAGCGAACAAGTCCTTTTCAGATAGAGGAGTAATATTGACCCTAACATTGGCAATCTTTTCATATTCTTGAGCGATTACAGAGATTTGTTCAACAGGCAATGTCGTATAAACAGTAATTGTTGTTAGGCTATTTTCATTTTGCCTGCCGGCATAGCCTATAAGGTAAGTAGTCCCGGTAATAATCACTATGACGAAAAATGACATAACCAACAATGGCAGATAACGTTTCATAAGTTACCCCCGCATAATCTAGTTAATAGATTTAAAAACTAAGGCAAACATATATACTATACCTTTAATTTCTTCTTTATGCAAGTCCCAATCCCTTCCTAAAGCAGGGAAGTAACAACTTATTTTAAAAGTTAGTTCATTATGATAGAATTAAAACTGTGAAAGGAGTTGATTTTGTGACAGATAAGCCCTCACTGTGGTCTTTCCTCCATCCGGATTTGACATTACGCTTGCTAATCGTAGTAGCCTTTCTATTACTTATAGCTATTGGCTATTCATTTGGCATCTATGATGGACTGCTTCATGATGACTTCACCGCTGCCTTTAATTCCTTCCTTGCTTTCCTACTTTATGCTATCCCTGCTTTTGGGTTATTGCGTCTAAAACGCTGGGCCCGCCTATTTGAATTACTATTATCCATAATTTTTGTAGTAATCGGGTTTGTCATCATGTTTGGTTACAATATGACTATGGGGATTATGACCCTAGTTCCGCACGGTCTAATTGCCATCTATCTATTATCAAATGATTGCCGTGGTGCGTTTGGGTTGGTAAAAAAAGAAGGCTAGAATTTAGCTCTAGTCTTTTTTTTTGTTTTTTTACTCCGTGAAGGATGTAAACTCCGGGCATTACTTACCATTTCCTTGTGTCTTGCATAAGTATTATCCTTATTTCGTGGCGGACGAACTAGACATTTAGGTCCGAAACCAATTAAATCCTGCCTATTTGCTTTAACAAGCGCTTCATAAACCAAATGATAATTTTGGGGATTACGGTATTGCAATAATGCTCGCTGCAAACTTTTATCATGAGAATTTTTTGCAATATACACTTTTTCGCCTGTTAAGGGATGTATACCCGTATAATACATACATGTTGATAGACTTCCAGGAGTCGGAATAAAGTCTTGTACTTGTTCTGGATTATAGCCGGTATCACGGAGAAATTCGGCCATTTCAATCGCTTCTTTGAGTCCGGAACCAGGATGGCTGGACATTAAATAGGGAACTAAATACTGCTTTTTTCCCAGTTTTTTATTTATCTGTTCATAAAGCGTTTTAAATTTTAGATATGTTTCTTTACCAGACTTACCCATTAAATTGGTAACCTTGGGAGAAATATGTTCAGGAGCAACTTTTAGTTGACCACTAACATGAAACTCGCATAATTCTCGCAAGAACTCCCTGTCGTTAGCTGCTAATAGATAGTCATAGCGCAAGCCTGACCGAATAAAAACTTTTTTGATTCCGGGAATTTTCCTGATTTCTCTAAGCAATTCCAAATAACTATGATGATTCGTGTTTAAATTTTTGCATGGCCTAGGGAATAAGCATTGTTTATTTCGGCAAGTCCCTCTGTCATTTTGTTGTTCACATGCAGGCTGACGAAAGTTAGCTGTAGGGCCGCCGACATCGTGTATATAGCCTTTAAAATCTGGTAATTTAACAATTTGTCTAGCTTCCTGCAATATTGATTCCTGGCTGCGGCTCTGGATTATTCTTCCCTGGTGTGCATATAAAGCACAAAAGGAGCAACTCCCATAACATCCTCGGTGACTAACAATACTAAATTTTACTTCTTGAATAGCTGGAACACCACCGGCTGCTTCATAGGCAGGATGATAGGTACGCTCATAGGGCAAATCATAAATCTCATCCATTTCAGCAGTGGAAAGAGGCATAGCTGGTGGATTTTGCACAACATATTGGTCTCCATGTTTTTGGACTACGGTTTTCCCTCTGATAGCATCTTGTTCTAAATATTGGATTTTAAAAGCTTCCGCAAAATCCGTTTTACTGGTAATAACATCTTGATAACTTGGCGTCTCAACATAATCCCAAAGATGTTCTATTGATTCTGCAGGATAGCATGTTCCCGGTATTTCACGGATGTTTTTAATCGGCATACCTACGGACAACTGCTTGGCTAATTCTTTAATTTGACTTTCACCCATGCCATAAATCAATAAGTCGGCCCTACTGTCAATTAAAATTGACCGTCGTACGCTATCTGACCAGTAATCGTAATGAGCAAAACGTCGTAGACTGGCCTCAATCCCCCCAATAATAAGCGGCGTATTTTTCCAGATTTCCTTTAGCCGGTTGCAATAAACAATTGTCGCCCGTTCTGGCCGTAATCCAGGACGGCCTCCGGGCGAATAATTATCGATACTGCGATATTTTTTAGCTGCAGTATACTTATTAAGCATAGAATCAAGATTGCCTGCTGAAACAAGTATTCCCAGGCGAGGCTTCCCAAGGCGTTTAAAATCATTAGTTGAACGCCAATTCGGCTGGGCAATTATCCCAACCTTATAACCGTACTTTTCTAGCAACCTACAAATAATAGCCGGACCAAAGCTGGGGTGGTCAACATAAGCATCCCCACTTATAAATAAAAAGTCCAATTGTTGCCAGCCTCGTTTTGTCATTTCTTCTTTGGTCATTGGTAAGAAATCTGTCATGTTGCTAGATTTACCTCATTCCTATTGTATTCCAGCCTGTGTAAATGTTTTGACCACGACTTCACCATTATTACCGATTTTACCCATTGGTTTCCCATTGTATACTAAATCAACTACACCGGCATTACCAAATTTAATCGATAGTTTATTGGTTGCTTCCCAAGTCAGTGATTCACCATTTTTAGGAGTACCTTCATAGATTTCTTTGCCATCGGCAACGATTTGTGTCCAGCATTGTGCACTATATTTAGCGGTAACAACCACCTTGTTAGCTACCGGATTGGCCGGAGCCGGCTGTGTTCCCTCTTGTACTTTTGCCGGCGTTTGTTGTTGGGTAGCCGCTGGCGGAGGATTCTGGGCGGGAGGAGTCGGTGCAGGCTGCTCACTTCCCGCTGACCACCAAGCTAACCCCGCTGCAATCAAAACTACCAAAACTATCCCCACAACCCATTTTGTCAACCCACCACCATTTGACGGAGATTTCATTGGTACCGGCTCTTGCGGCGGATTTACCGCAGGCACTTCTTCCTTTGTCTGGCCTTTATTTTGACGGTACAACTCCATTACTGCCTGTGGATCAAGTCCCAAAAAAGTAGCATAATTCCGAATAAACCCCTTTAAATATACTTCACCGGGAATAATCGCATAGTTACCTTCTTCAATAGCATTAAGATAAAGCGCCCTAATACTTATTGCACTCTCAACATCTTTGACGGACAGGGCTTTTTTTAAACGTTCTTCGCGCAAAAATTCCCCTACTGTTTGCAATACAACTACCTCCCCAACTGTTGTAAGTATTGGATTATTGTTTCTGTCGCTTGATTCACTTCATCAGCGCTTATTAATAACTCATAATTTGCAAGATCCGATTTTTCATAACCGTACATCGGATCATAGTATTCTATGAGCAAATCCTTAACGACTGTCCGAATTTGCCCTGAATTAAAATCTTTTAGCAATCTATCGGTTTTTTTATTACCAAGACGTTTACGCAAGGAATTAATGCTGCTTATTATCGCCTCGTCATTATCTTGATCTTGGTAAACATCCAAATATTCCTCAATTAATCTGTCTATTCTTATTTCCATATTAGTTGATAACAATAATCGCTTGCCCTGCTTCATAGCCTTATAAAAACACTCAGGCAGATATACATTCCCAATACGCTTACTTTCACACTCAACTACTATATAAGGCTGATTATTTAGCCTATCAAGTTCCTGCAGTAACATTGCATCAAAATTTTGAGCTGTTGCCGACTTACCTAAACCAATTTGACCAAAAACTGATCCTCTGTGATTAGCCAAATGCTCCAAATCAATTGCGGAAAAATTGCGTTTAGCAAGCTGCCTGATAATCATGGTTTTCCCAGTTCCGGTGGAACCGCAAAGAACTATAATTGTCGGTTTAACTTCATATTGTTTTAATCTGTCTAAGACATATTGACGATAGGCCTTATAGCCGTTTAAAAGTTGAAGAGACGGTACTCCCATCATTTCCAGCACACTCACTACGGCTTTAGAACGCATACCTCCTCGCCAGCAATATACTACAATATTTTGTTTTTCCTTATAAAGCCGGCGAATTTGTTCAATCATAGCCGGCAACTTTGTGGAAGCAAATGAAAGTCCCATCTGTTTAGCATCTTCGACACTAACTTGCTTATAAAGTGTTCCCACTTGGGCCCGTTCGTCATTGCTAAATAACGGAATATTCACGGCACCGGGAATATGACCGCCGTCATATTCCACTGGTGAACGTACATCTATAAAAACCGTTTTATCCAACTCTACTGCGTCTTCAACTCGAATTATATTTACAATAAAAATCACCACTACTTATTTTACCCTGTCAATAAATGCTATAGGCCTAACAGCTATTTATTGTTGAAATACCTTGAATAAACTTGCTCGGATGTCATAATTATCTCTCGCGCCTTACTACCAACATTAGGACCTACAATTTTCATTTCTTCCATGGTATCAATCAAACGCGCAGCCCTTGTATAGCCCACCCGAAACTTTCGCTGAAGCATTGAGACCGATGCTTGCCCCGTTTCTAAAACCATGCGTACAGCTTCTTCCAGTAATTCATCCTCAAAATGAGCTTGTTGCTCCTTGCCTGCAGTATGTCCGCTTTCAACTGTAGTTACCCCATCATTATATTCCGGTTCGGCCTGTTCTTTAATATAGCTGACTAAGTCTTCAACCTCATTATCGGAAATAAAGGCTCCTTGTACCCTAAGAGGTTTAGCCGCACCGACAGGATAAAACAGCATATCACCCTTTCCTAACAGTTTTTCAGCTCCAGCCATATCTAAAATAGTACGTGAATCAATCTGCGATGAAACTGCAAAAGAAATACGCGAAGGCACATTAGCCTTGATTGTTCCGGTAATGACATCAACGGAGGGACGCTGGGTAGCAAGAACTAAATGTAATCCCGCTGCTCTTGCCTTTTGTGCCAGTCGGCAAATAGCATCCTCGACGTCAACAGGAGCTACCATCATTAAATCGGCAAGCTCATCAATAATAATTACAATCAAAGGCAGCCGTCCATCCTGATTAAGGTCATTATAGCGGGAAATATCACGTACTCCCGCAGTAGCAAAAACTTCATAACGGCGTTCCATCTCTTGTACTGCCCAATTTAAGGCCGAAGCCGCTTTTTTCGAATCAGTTACTACAGGCGTTAATAGATGGGGAATACCATTATAATTAGACAATTCTACCATTTTGGGGTCAATCAGTACTAATTTTACTTCATCGGGGCGAGCCTTAAATAGAATACTGGTAATCAAAGTATTAATGCAAACACTTTTCCCGGAACCAGTAGCACCGGCTACTAGTAAATGCGGCATTTTCGCAAGGTCAGTAACGATTGGCTGTCCTGCAATATCTTTGCCTAAAGCAACTGTTAAACAGGAAGAAGTGCGTTGAAACTCATCAGTTTCTATAACTTCCCGTAACGCAACACCAGATAATTCTTTATTGGGCACCTCTATCCCAATAGCTGCCTTTCCGGGAATAGGAGCCTCAATCCTGACCCCTGATGATGCTAGTTTCAGCGCTAAGTCGTCAGACAGATTGACTATTTTGCTGACTTTTACACCCGCCGCTGGTTCTAACTCATAACGGGTAACCGTCGGACCTTGACAAGTATTAATAACGCGGGCACTAACCCCAAAGCTGTCAAGAGTTTGTTCAAGTATGTGCTTATTATCGGCAACCTCTTTTGAAACCTTGTTCAGCCGAGGCCGGCTTGGTTTTTTCAATAATGACACTGGCGGCAATCCATAATCAGAATTAGCATCGGCAGCAGGCGTCTCATTTTCTACCGTAAAAGTCTGTGCGGAAGCTTGTTCAACCGTTGAACCAAAATCAGCTGTACTATTTTCTATTTTATGTCTCTGAACAGTGAATTCAGGCTTATCATCACGCTGTTGATCATAAAACACCGGTTGGTGCCGTTCTTCCTGCTCTGAGAAGATTGTCTCTGTCGACGCAGCAATAGCTTCTCTTGCCGAAGTTAAACTATCCACTGTCCTTTTTTTAGCCATTAAAATTGTTTCTGCCAGCGACCATGTTGTAGTCATCAATATTGCGCAAAGCAATAAGGCTGAGAGCACAATAATCGTGCCATGTACCCCCAATAGTTTACGCAATGAAAAAAGGATCATGCCGCCGGTTAAGCCACCGCCCGCAATCAAACTCTCAGGCATAATTTCATATCCAACCGGAACTCTAATATGATGATAAATAGCTAAAGCAACCAAATAGAATAGCAATAACCCCCAAAACTTAACAGAATATCGAATTGAATTTTTTGCTACAATGTACTTTAATCCAATGACAAAAAGCACTACAGGTACGACTACGGCGCCAATTCCAAACGTATATTTGAGAATTTTTGCTATAAATAGCCCGAGTGGGCCAACGTTTAGGCCTATCAGGCTGATTAACGCTAAAATTCCTCCTGTAACCATCGTAATGCCGAATAGTTCATGTCTTAACTCAGGAGTTAACTGTGTCAACCATTTAGGCAAAACATACCACCTCTAACATTATTCTGTTCTACATAATGATAAAAATTCCTTTATTTTTATCTTTTTGTTCTCTATAAAAGAAAAGAAGCTCCCTTTTATGAGAGCCCTTCTACTACCGGTTTAAATGTAATGATCTGTCCTGGTTGCAATTCATTACGGAGATAATCAGCGGGATCAGTTGTAAGTAAACGAACTACGCGAAATTCATTATGTGATATTTTTTCCGCCAACACTTTCTGGCCTAAATACTCAATTTCTTCGCAAGGAATAACGGGTTGATTTTTACCTGCAAATATTATATCTTCCGGTACGATTGTCCAGAGAATCACTATTGCTTCAGCCCCTTATTTTCTTTATGTGCTTTATAGGCTTCAATCAGTTCCTGCAACTTATTCAGTGCCTGTGAGACACCGCCGATTTCGTCAATTAACCCGTATCTTACCGCATCACGCCCGCCTACGGAAGTGCCAATATCCCGGGATAACTCGCCGGTTTTGTATAAAAGTTCCTTCCACTTCTTTTCACTGATATTAGAATGGCTTACGACAAATTTATTGACTCGCTCCTGCATCTTTTCAAGGTAGTCAAATGAACTGGGAGCGCCAATTACCAAACCGGTAAGTCGAATGGGATGAATTGTCATAGTAGCACTTTCAACAATAAACGAATAAGTTGCTGATACAGCAATCGGTGCCCCAATACTGTGGCCACCGCCTAATACTATCGATACAGTCGGTTTTGACATACTAGCGATCATCTCAGCAATGGCTAAACCGGCTTCAACATCCCCGCCGACAGTATTTAATACTAATAATAGACCGTCAATATCATTCGCCTGCTCAATTGCCACAAGCTGCGGCATCACATGCTCATATTTTGTTGTTTTATTTTGGGGAGGCAACACCATGTGGCCTTCAATTTGACCAATAATTGTCATCACATGAATATTGGTTTTTGCAGTTGGTACTTCGGTAGAACCTAATTCTTGGATAGTTTCAGTTGTCCCCACTTTTTTGGCTTGGCGGCTTTTTTTCGGATTTTCAACAGGTGACGGATTGGCATGCGGATCTTCAGGATTAGTACCCGGAGGAGCAATTACCGGATTATCATTTACTATCATACAAAATATCCCTCCAGCTCATTAACTACTCATTTTATCATAGATAGTATTGACACTGACAAGAATTTCATACTGATAGCGAATTAAATAAATAGCCCTGGTCTGTTAAGCGGATGATCCGCAAACAGCACAAGGCTTATTTATTATACTTCCATAATTATTGGTAAAATCATTGGTCTACGGCGTGTACGTTCGTATAAGTATTTTCCTAATGTATCCCGAACATTGGATTTAATAGCCGCCCATTCGGTAACACCATTAAGTTCGCATTTTTCCAGAGCCTGCTTAACCCGTTCTTTGGCTTCATCCATAAGTTGCTCCGATTCACGAACATAGACAAAACCACGCGAAACAATGTCCGGGCCCGCGGCTACCTGACCACGCTGTTTATCCATGGTTACCACAACGATTAATATTCCATCCTGCGAAAGTTGACGGCGATCCCTGAGTACAATATTTCCTACATCACCAACACCAAGACCATCTACCAATACATTGCCGGAAGTAACCTTACCTGTAATCGCGCCGGTTTCAGAAGTAAATTCTATGGTTTGGCCATTTTCAGCAATAAAAATATTTTCTTTCGGCATACCTAATGTTTGTGCCAGTTGAGAATGTTTAATGAGATGACGATATTCTCCATGGACGGGTATAAAAAACTTCGGTCGTATAAGATTATGCATTAATTTTAGTTCTTCCTGGCTGGCGTGCCCGGATACATGAATACCGGAAGTGGATTCATATACAACTTCCGCACCTTGTCGAAAAAGATAGTCAATCGTGCGTGAAACCAATTTTTCATTACCAGGAATTGGCGTAGCTGAGATAATCACTGTATCGCCAGGAACAATTTCAACCTTCTTATGATCCGACATCGCCATTCTGGTTAGTGCTGACATAGGTTCGCCTTGACTACCCGTTGTTAAGATAACGATACCTGATGCTGGATAGTTATTGATTTCATCAACATCAATTAGCACACCTTCCGGTACATTCAAGTAACCTAACTCCAAAGCAATATTGACGACATTAACCATGCTGCGGCCGAGTATAGCCACCTTGCGTCGATATTTGCAGGCGGTAGCAACGGCTTGCTGGATTCGGTGAATATTGGAAGAAAAAGATGCAATAATAATCCGTTCCCGGGCGTTGCGGAACGTCTCATCAAACGTGATGCCAACTGATTTTTCACTCTGCGTATAACCCGGACGCTCAGCATTGGTGCTATCGGCCAAAAGTACCAGGACTCCCTGGTCACCGAGTTCGGCAAATTTATGAAAATCAGTAACTTTGCCATCAACAGGAGTTTGGTCAAGCTTAAAATCACCGGTATGAACAATTACCCCCACCGGCGTTTTTATAGATAATGCTACCGAATCAGCAATACTATGACTTACCCGAATAAAGCCTATCTTGAAACTGCCTAATTGAACTTGATCACCAGGTTTAACCGAATGTAACTTTGCAGAAACGCCATTTTCCTTTAAACGGCCCTCCAAAATTCCCAATGTTAAGCGAGTCCCGTATACAGGTACATCAAGTTGTTTTAGTACATAAGGCAATGCCCCGATATGGTCCTCGTGACCATGGGTTAGCACAATAGCCTTAACTAAATCACGGTTGTCCAACAGATAGGTAATATCGGGGATAACCAGATCAATCCCCAGCATATCATCCTCAGGAAACATCAAGCCTGAATCGATCACGATAATCTCATCATCGTATCGAATAACTGTCATATTCTTACCGATTTCCCCCATCCCGCCCAGGGGAATTATTTGTACTTTGTTTGGTTGTCTTGCCAAAAAAACATACACCTCCAGAATTTTAAAAACTTTCATTCCGCTTAAGTTGTAAACCGCCCGTTCATTAACACACAAAATAAAAAACCGGCCGTCCTGTCCACTTGTGAATAATTATAACCTATTTAACATCCGCTGACAACAAGTGGTAAAGCTCGCTCGGCAATATTATATGCAAATATTAGCTAAGCATACAAATAAAAAACCGGCAGCAACCGCTACCGGCTAATTCTATCTATATAATACCTATCGATTGCATGACCTTTTTTAGTTGTTCTGTTTCTTGATCTGTGGGAGGTATTAAAGGCAGTCTTGTAGGACCAGCATGTATGCCGATAATATTTACTGCTTCTTTGATTGGTATTGGATTCGTCGTAATAAAAATAACTTTAAAAAACGGCATAAGTTCAAGATGTAAAGTTTGCGCTTTATTCATATCACCGGCAAAAAAGGCGGTAACCATCTCCTGCATTCGTTTGCCAACTACATGAGCTGCTACACTGATAACTCCTGAGCCACCCACTGACAAAATCGGCAAGGTTAACCCATCATCGCCGCTATATACTAAAAATTCAGCAGGAGTTGTACGGATAATCTCAGAAACCTGGTCTAAATTTCCACTTGCCTCTTTAACCGCGACAATATTATCAATTTCAGCTAAACGTGCAATTGTTGAAGGTAAAATATTAGAAGCTGTCCGCCCTGGGACATTGTAGACAATGAGTGGGAGATCAGTTGAGTTTGCAATGGATTTAAAATGCTGGTAATAACCTTCTTGCGGTGGTTTATTGTAATAAGGGCCGACAAGCATAGCACCATGCACGCCAATTTTTTCTGCTTCCTGGGTTAATTTTATAGAAGCTCTGGTATCATTTGAACCAGTGCCGGCAATGACGGTAGCTTTATCACCTACGGCTTCCAACACAACTTTGAACAAACTAAGCTTTTCATCCGTTGTTAACGTAGCCGCTTCACCGGTACTGCCTGCTACAACCAACCCGTCAGATCCGTTATTGACAAGATAATCTGCCAATTTAGCCGCTTCACTATAATTTACACTATAGTCAGCATTAAATGGGGTTACCATTGCGGTTAAAACTCGCCCGAATTTTTTCATTAAACTCTCCCCTTACTAATTTGATAAGCCAAACTTCTCATGAAGGGATTTTACTGCAGTTTCTACATCGCTTTGCGGTACCAGTACAGAAATAGATGTATGAGAGTCGACTGTTTGCAGAATGGCAATTCTATTACGAGACAAAGCTTCAATAAAGCTTGCCATTACTCCCGGTACCTCCCTCATACCGCCGCCAACCACAGATACTTTCGCACAATTTTCCAATACTTCAATCTCATAACCCAAACGTTTAAGCCTTATTGAAGCTTTCTCCGCATGGTCGGCGTTAATCGTAAACATGATTTGCCCTGGATGAACATTAATTAAATCAACACTAATACCACTGTCAGCCATCGTTTTAAATACCTTAAAACTGGCATCAGTTCCCATGGCATCATCAAGATGAACTTTAATTTGAACAATGTTATTTAAATAGGTCACGCCTGTGGCGACTCGATCAATTACCGCTGTTCCATCGGTATCTTCTTTGGCGATATTGGTAATGAGGGTGCCTGGAGCTTCTGAAAACGTTGATTTTACTACCAACGGAATATTTTTTTGCATGGCGATTTCAACTGCACGCGGGTGAATCACCTTGGCCCCCTGGTGAGCCAGTTGACATACTTCACCATAACTGATGCAATCAAGAATTTTCGCATTTTCAACAATTCTTGGATCAGCAGTCATAATTCCATCAACATCTGTATATATTTCAACCAATTCAGCATTGAGTGCCGCCCCTAAGGCTGCCGCACTTGTATCGCTGCCGCCGCGCCCTAAAGTAGTAAACTCGTTATCACCGGTCATACCCTGAAATCCACAGACAACAGGGACTTTTCCCTGTCTTAAAAGATGGATTAATCTCGTTGGATCGCATTTTACTATGCGCGCGTCAGTATAATTTGCATCAGTAATAATACCAGCGTGTCCTCCCGTTAACATAATTGCGTCCATACCGGCAGCCTGCAATGTACCGGCCATTACTACCGCAGAAATCATTTCACCACAATACATAATCTGATCAAGTTCACGCGCTGCGATACCCTTGTACGCGGATCGCGCAATACCAATAAGTGTATCTGTAGCGTAAGGAGCCCCCTGTCGTCCCATTGCCGATACTACAACTACCGGGCTAAATCCTTGCTCCCGCACCTTCTCAATTTTACGCAGTGCAAGTTCCCGCACTTCGGGTGATGCCACAGATGTGCCCCCGAACTTCTGGACAATTATTCGCATTTTTTACACCTCAAATTAAATTATGCTCAATCATGTATTCAGCAATTTGCACAGCATTAAGAGCTGCTCCTTTTCGAATTTGATCACCGACCACCCACATATTAAGGCCATAGGGTACAGTTTTATCTAAACGAATTCGTCCAACAAAGACTTCATTACGATCAGAAGTATAAAGCGGCATAGGATAAAGCATTTCAGTTGGATCATCTTGTACAATAACTCCGGGAAAATTTGCTAACAATTGTTTCGCCTCGGTCGGTGACAGTGAATCATTCATTTCTATATTTATTGATTCGGAGTGGCTGCGATATACCGGCACTCTTACTGTTGTCGCAGTAATGCCGATGGTATAGTCATTAAGAATTTTATGCGTTTCATGGACCATTTTCATTTCTTCTTTGGTATAATCATCTTCAACAAACACGTCAATATGTGGTAAAAGGTTAAACGCGATCTGATAATGTTTGGGCATGCTGGCACTTGGTAATATATTTGCCTCTATAGGACGATTTTCTACACTAGCTTTAACTTGCTCTGTTAACTCATCAATAGCCTCTTTGCCGGCTCCCGACACGGCCTGAAAAGTAGAAACAACAATCCGCTTTATTTTTACCGCATCATAAATAGGTTTTAATGCCATTACCATAATAATTGTAGAGCAATTAGGGTTAGCAATAATCCCTTTATGATTTTTAATAGCTTCCGGATTAACTTCCGGCACAACTAAAGGCACTTCCGGGTCCATACGAAATGCGCTGGAGTTATCGATAACAATTGCTCCCCGCTTAGCAGCCTCAGGGGCTAATGTTTTACTTATCGAACCGCCAGCAAACAGTGCAATTTGAACGTCATTAAATGAGTCAGGTGTTGCTTCCTCTACTATGTAGCTTTTACCCATAAAATCAATCGTTTTGCCGGCCGACCGTCCAGACGCCAACAACTTTAATTTATCAAACGGAAAATTACGCTCTTCAATAAGTTTCAAAAATTCCTGTCCAACGGCCCCCGTTGCCCCTAAAATTGCTACACTGTATTTTTTCATTTCAACCACTCCTCGCCAACTTTGCAATCGTTACTTTTACTTTGCAGAATTTTAGTCCATTATATGCTCAAGACCAAAAATAAGTCCGTCAACAGTCAATACTTTTTTACAAGCCAGTACTACCCCGGGCATAAAAGACTCTCTAGATACTGAATCATGACGAATAGTCAGCGTTTGTCCTAATCCGCCGAAAATCACTTCCTGATGAGCTACATAACCAGGTAAACGAACACTGTGCAGCCGAATTCCAGACAAATTTCCTCCACGAGCACCCGTCAATTTTTCTTTTTCATCCGGGTGCCCTTGTTGCATCTCACCCCGTACACCGGCAATTAATTCCGCAGTTCTAAGAGCCGTCCCCGAGGGAGCGTCCAGCTTCTGATCATGATGCAGCTCAATAATTTCTACATGCGGCAAATACTTGGCAGCTTCTTGCGCTAATTTCATCATCAAAATGGCACCAATAGAAAAATTTGGGGATATAATTGCATTGACTTTAGTAGATGCACACAATTCGCGAATTTCACTAATGGCCGGTTCAGTTAAGCCGGTTGTGCCTACAACTGGGCAAACTCCATTTTTAATTGCGGATCTAATGTTATTTAGAACTGATTGTGGGTTGGTAAAATCGACCATAACTTGTGGTTTGGTTTCATTGATAACAGTAAGTAAATCATTACCGACAGTTACCCCTGTTTTTCCTGCACCAATAATATCTCCTACATCAGCAAAATCGGAATTAATATCTACTGCTCCCACTATGCTTAAATGCGGATCATTGTGAACGGCCCGTAAAACTTCCCGTCCCATTTTTCCATATGCGCCACACACTATCACTCTAATCAAGCGCTATCCACCCCCTATTTAATATAAAAAAAGCAGCTGGTGAGCGCTTTTTCTCCCCAACTGCTAGACAGCATTTTTCTGACCATAGGAAAATATATGTGTATATACCGTCCCTGACCAGATGAGATAGCGCTCCACCAAGTAATGGTGACAGTCTTAAATCTATTTGATATAAGACCAGTAAGAAGATTTGGCCGTCTTTCTTACTTCGGCGGTAGCCCCTTTCCTTCCAGTTCAATGACGCCACTCTCCCTGAAAGTACTTTTGATTCCCGCACCTCTACTTCATCCTTTACAGGATGTTGCTTATTCATTTTATACACATTTTATACTAAAGGTTCCAGTATTGTCAATAAATATTAAAAAACTGTATTTTACTTATCAGCAAATGCAAAAATCTTAAATTAGGTTAACGCATGAACTTCAACGTCCTTGGCGCCGTTTTGTCTTAAGATTTGAGCCGCTTGATTAGATTTCGCGGCATCTGAACGGATTATCGCCAGAATTCCTCCTTGTGCTACTTCTCGTTCATAACGTCTTCCTGCTTCAGCCGGAATGCCCCAATCAACAAGGCCACCGGCGATGCCGCCTGCTACCGCTCCGCCTAAAGCGGCAGCAATTGGTCCTGCCGCTAATACGGGCCCTACACCCGGAATAGCTAAAGCACCGGCACCCAGAAGTAACCCACCAATACCTCCCAAGGTACCTCCCGTAAGAGCTCCATCTGTAATGTCATCTTCATAGTAGTCATTTTCCCGGTTTTGGTTTTGCTTATTATTCTTCGAGACAATATTAATTTCTTCTGTGGTAAACCCTTGCGACCTTAGCGCATTTACTGCCTGTTCTGCATGTTCATGAGAATTAAACACACCAATTACATTTTTAATTTCCTGATTTCCTGCTTGTGCTTTTCCTGGCTGGGCTTGAGCTAAATTTGCAGCCTGTGTTTGGGATGTTGTGGTCTGCGTCTGCGAGTTTGTATAGGGGTTGACCAAAGCATTTCCTGCCTGACTAGTGGTTGGAGTTATTTGATTAGGTATTTCTTGTTTGCCATTTGTAAAATTGTTTGTATTTTCCATGATTTTCCTCCCTAACATTAATCTATGTTCAGTTTAATGTTAGGTTGACCAGTACCAAATATTTTATTCTATATACAACGCATTAAAGTTTTGCAGGTAGGTGGTGTGTTGGCAAAAGCGGAAGTCAAGCGCCAGCGGTGGAGCGTTGTCAATGCACCACCTACCTGAGTCTACAATTCTTTACTGCGGAATATATATTTTCACCTGGAATACATGCGTTCATAAGCATTATTTAGATCAACAATAACGACTTCATCCCCGATTCGTTTGATCGCCTGCCAAGGTATTGTTGTTATCTGGCTTTCCCCCAAAAAGTTAAATATTGTTTTTCGTTTCGGTAATAGCAAGCCCCCAATAACGCCTGAATGACTATCAAAAGTGAGATCACATTCACTTACTATGCCCAGACGAGCACCATCTCCCAAATTGATAACTTCTTTGCCAGTCATTTCACTTATTCGCATATTTTCACCTACTGCCATCAAATATTTTACTAAAGACCGGTTGAATAATCGCCACAACAATAGCGGTCATGGCCAACGGATCGAAGGATATCGTAGTTATGACTATGCGCTCAGGTAATTCAATCTTTAAAAAAGAAACGATCATAACTAAAGAAAGATATACCCCGCCGGCAGTAGATACTAAATCCTGTACAGCATTTGAAAATGGTGATGGTTTGGGCTCAATTTGCGGAGCCGCACTGTCAAAATTAGCACGCAAGCAGCAGACACGCAGCCAAAGAGACCCTAAAATCGCTAAAATAATCAGTACTAATATCATCCAGGTATACACTCAGTAGCCCCCCTTCATTGCCCCTATCAATATATATGGCAAGTGGGTATTGGTTATGAAAAATTTTGTTGTTCGCCAATCTATTGACCGGTGCTTCCGAAGCCGCCTGAACGAACCTCTGCTGCACAATCGTTATCTGCTTTTAAATATTTATAAAATATTCCCTGTGCCACTCTAGTGCCTTTTTTAAGTTCAACAGCTTCAGTCCCATGATTGAAAATAGCAATCATAATATGGCCTTCGTTTTCCATATTGTTGTAATAGTCAGCATCAATAATTCCCTGGCCATTAATCAGGCTTAAGCAATATTTAATGGCCAGTCCCGATCGAATATAAATTCCTAAATATTCGTCATGTTGCATATAGGCTTTGATCCCTGTATGGAGTACGGTAACCCTTCCCGGAAGCAAGGTACTATCGTGAGCAGTGGCCAGATCATACCCGGCGCTTGCTGCTGTTTTACGAATAGGTAAAATGATATCGCAATCTTTATACTGACTAACTACTTCAAAACCCCTGATCATAATATTCTCCTTTTAAATATAAAATTTGGTATTAAGGTTTAATGAATCAACAGGACCTAGAGCGGTAAAACATAATTTTTCAGCAACAAGCATTTGGTCAATTATCTCATTAATATCCGCTAATGTCACATTATCAATTTTTTTTACCACTTCATCTAAAGTAATGAATTTTCCTAAAGTAACTTCCAATTTTCCCATACGCGACATGCGGCTGCTTGAACTTTCTAAGCCAAGCAATAAACTTCCCTTTATTTGCTCCTTGGATTTAATCATTTCCTGCTCATTTATCCCTTTAATTTTAAATTCTCTCAAGTTTTCTATAATAAGATCCAAAACTTGATTGATGTTTCCAGGCCGGGTACCGGCATAAATGGTAAGCAGGCCTGCGTCCTTATAATTATTCTGATAAGAATAAATGGAATAAGCTAAGCCGCGTTCTTCGCGAATAGCCTGAAAAAGTCGCGAGCTTATGCCACCGCCTAAAATATTATTAAAAATATAAACAGGATATATTTGGGGGTTGTCCTGGGATACGCTTAACGTTCCCAAACATACGTTCACTTGTTCAGAATCTTTGTTTATAGTTGTTCTGGCGGGAACAAAAGCCGGAGTTGTTATGTCTATATTCCTTTTTTTGCCTTTAAACTTACCAAAATAACGCTCTGCTAAGCTTACCAAATCTTCATGTGTTATATTGCCGGCGGCAGCAATGACCATATTATCCGGGGTATAAAAATCCTGAAAATACTTAAGAACTAATTCTCGATTAAACCGTTCTATTGAATCGGTTGTTCCTAAAATGTTCCGGCCTAGTGGATGAACCGGCCATACAGAATCAAGATAAATATCGTGGACCAATTCATCCGGTGAATCCTCGTACATATGTACTTCTTCAAGCACAACCTGACGCTCGCGTTCAATATCTTCTTCGGCAAATTTAGATGCCAACAACATATCACTCAGAATATCCATGGCTAAATCAGCGTGGGTATCTAAAATTTTCAGATAATAGCAAGTACATTCTTTAGCTGTAAAAGCATTTAACTGTCCGCCAACTGCGTCAACAGTCTCTGCTATCTCTTTGGCCGAACGCCGGGTGGTTCCTTTAAACATTAGATGCTCAATAAAGTGAGACACTCCATGATTATATTCTTCTTCAAACCTTGACCCAGTTGCAATCCAGACTCCCATAGAAATCGATTTAACATAAGGAATAGTTTCTGACACGATGCGAATGCCATTAGGCAATACTGATTTTTTATACATAAAATCTCCTTTTCATAAAACCAAAATAATCCATTACTACTTTACCCAATTTAGCTTACTGCTGCCTATTTAAACCAATTTGCTAGCATAGTATATTCCTTATTATACCTAAACTTGCCAGAGAAAAAAACAGAGATCTTCGCAATAGCGATTATCTCTGTCAAAATAGAATTTATCAATTATTATTAAAGTATTTTGCAATTCCGGCAAAAATCCCCTGGGCGATTTTATTACGGTAGTTGTCGTCTTGTAACTTGCCGGCCTCGCTGGCATTGCTCACAAACCCCATTTCGACTAAGATACTAGGCATTGAGGTATTACGCAATACATAGAAAGTCGCTGCCGAAGTTCCTTTATCGACTGCACCTGTCTCTTTTATAATATTGTCTTGGACTTCAAGTGCCAATTTAGATGATTTACCACTAGGATAAAATGTCATCGTACCGTATATTGATGGATCTGGGTTAGAATTAGAGTGGATACTAACAAAAATATCCGCATTATTTGTTTCGGCAATATTCACCCTTGCCGCCAGCTCTTGACCTAATGAGCTACCTTCAGGGGCAACTGTGCGGTCACTTTGTCTTGTCATAATTACTTTGGCTCCAGCGGCAGTCAGCTTGTCCCGCAACTTAAGACTTACTGCCAAATTATTATCGGTTTCCCTGGTATTATTCGCTACAGCTCCTGGATTACTGCCACCATGCCCCGGATCAATAACAACGACCTTACCGCGTAAGGCACTACTATCTACAATACTTCCGCTCCCGTCCCGCGGAGGAAGCGGAGTTACCTTTACCGGGCTGTCCGGTAAAGTGGTCGCTGCTTTACCACCACCAAAAATATTCAGTATGGGTCCGAGTATTTTATCAAATAAGAGGCTGAATAATTTGCTGAATACATCTGAGCCGCCATCTGCGGATGAAACAGTGGAGGCTGCCAATGTATCAACAACATTATCTAAAGCAGCCGCATGGCTTACCTGTACAGTGCCTATCACATTAAATACCAAAACCAACAGCATGATAACTGTCATTATTTTTTTGCTATACACAACATACCTCCCAATGTTTGGTTATTATTTTATTTATGGAACGTATCACGTAAGACCGACCAAACCTTGGGGTCTTCTTCGCCAAGTTTCCACATGGCTGCACCGGCAATATCGTATTTAGTAATCAGGGATAGTTTAAACTTAATACTTTCGCTATTCTCAAACCACACGGTATGTGCCACACCGTCTGCTGCCGTATAGCTAAAGTACGGTGATTTAGACATATCATCCCATTGCACAGCTTGTCCATAGCGCTTAGATAGATCCGTAATGGATTTAAAGTCTAAAGACTGTGTTCCTTGGGCTGACCAGTCATAACCATACGCTGCAATACCCAGATATAATTTGTTTTTCGGGATAAACCGCAAAGCATATTTTAGATTATTCTCTACCCAGCGAATATCCGCAATCGGACCTGGACCACTCCATACGCCGTGATTATCGTAAGTCATAATCATGATCTTATCGGCATATTTCGCTAGTGCAGCATAATCATAGGCGGCGGCTACGTCATTGTCTTCATTTTGCTTGGGAAAAACATCAATGGAGACAATATATCCTTGTGGCTTAAGACGTTCAGATAGTTCTTTCATAAACGCCGTCAAATTATCGCGGTCCTCAGCAGGTACCATTTCAAAATCAACATTGATCCCGTCGAGGTTATACTTTTTTATATATGCTTCAAAATTATCAATGGCTTTGGTCCTCAACGCCGGACTGGAGAGGACGGTATGAACCGGCGGCACCGCACCATCCTGTTTAGCATTATTAATAAGAAGTAACACTGTCATGTTCTTTTGCTGAGCAGTACTAACCACGGTTGCGTGATCATTACCGCCTCGGTCAGTCACCGTACCATCAGCTTGTAATGTAGCCCAAAAAGGCGCAATTGTCTTAATTACATTGGCATTATTAATCATGGAATCGAACGAAGCGGTGTCTGTCCCCCACCACTCGGCGTAAAAACCCACAAATTCTTTTGAAGACTGACCATCACTGCCAGAATTGTCTGTAATTCCCGCCTGTGTTAAAGTGTTACCCGTACTGCCCAGCAATTTACCCAGTAACAGGCCAAGAAAAACATCTAGAATTCCTTTACCTGTACTCATGTCATTCTCTGCTTTCGAGCTATTAAGATCAGTAGCCTGAAATAAATCAGAAACTGAAAAAGCATATGCCGGCGTAACTGGCAGCATAATGGTTATCATGAAAGCCATCATGACAAACCAGGAAACATAATTTTTATACTTAATCATATATCACCCTCCATTCAGCATAACAAGACTTGGTTTATGCCAAGTCTTAAGACATAGGCGAAGTTACTTAGTCCTCCAGGGTATAGCATTTTATCCAGAAAAGTTACCTTGTTTCTAGCTGGATAAAAAATGACTAATACCAACCATTGGTAAACAAAAGTCAGCTTCCCTATCCCAATCTCACTCCATAAGCAGATGAATAACAAACAATCACCTACTTATGTAAACATTATACTATCATATTTCGCGCAATTAAGCAATAAAAAAAGCAGGCTATAGCCTGCCTAATTATGCTACTGTAATATATCAGATACTGTCGTTATAGTATAACCTCGTTTTTGAATCTCGGTAATAAGGCCTGGTAATGCCTGCGCTGTTGGTGCCGTTGGATGCATCAAAATAATTGCTCCATTATGGAGTTTTTTTAACACACGTTCTTTAATAACATCAGGCGGCGGACGTTTCCAGTCAATTGTATCAATACTCCACATAATTGTGGTATACTCAAGTTCTTGCGCAGCTAATAAGACCGTATTATTATACTCGCCATACGGCGGCGCATATAAATTGGTTTTTATCCCGGTGACATCGGCCACAAGTTCCTCTGTTTTTATTATTTGTTCTTTATTTTTTTCTTTACTCAAATTATTGGGGTGAGGGTGACTATAGCTATGGTTTCCCAGTTCGTGTCCCCTACTAGCCAAATCCTTGAGTATTTCAGGATATTTCTTACCCCAGCTGCCACCGATAAAAAATGTAATATGAATATTGTTTTCGGCAAGTGTTTTCAGCATATCGGGAAGGTATTCTTCTCCCCAAAATACATTACAAGCTAAAGCAATTTGCGGCTTAGCTGCATTTCCCTGGAACACCGGCGGTGGTATAGGAGCTAGCTGTGTAGAAATTAAAAGGGGTTGCAGGTTGCCTGATAACATGGCAACTGTCATAAAAACACCAACAGCAAAATACATGTACCATGAACGAATTTTTCTCACAATTACCACTTTGCACTGCATTTTGATCAACTCCTGCCAGCTACTACAGTAATACAGTGTATTATACAGAGTACTATTTTATGAGAAAAATTAAAAGACTTGGCTATGCCAAGTCCTCTTATCGCTACTTACTCTCGGCTCCTTCCGGACGGTTTTCTCTTGGTTCTGCCTTTAATAATTCCTTACGTGACAGATTAATACGTCCTTGACGGTCAATCTCAGTTACTTTTACCACAATTTCGTCGCCAACCTTAACAACATCTTCTACTTTTCCCACCCGTTCGCGCGCTAACTGTGAAATGTGTACAAGACCTTCCTTACCAGGAAGAATTTCCACAAATGCGCCAAAATTCATTAAGCGGGTAACTTTACCGGTATAAACGCCACCTACTTCCACGTTGCGCACCAAAGTTTCAATGATGTTTACTGCTTTTTGTCCAGCCTCAACGTCAACAGCGGCAATGAAAACCTTACCATCATCTTCGATGTCGATGGTAACACCTGTTTCCTCGATAATTTTTTTAATTGTCTTGCCGCCTGGCCCAATAACGTCTCTAATTTTATCTGGATCGATTTCCATGGTAATAATACGCGGGGCAAAAGGTGAAAGTTCTTTACGCGGTTCTTTAATAGCCTCAAGCATCTTTCCTAAAATATGCATACGACCGCGTTTGGCCTGTGCCAACGCATCTTGGAAAATCTCCTTGGTAATCCCGGATATTTTCATATCCATCTGCATTGCGGTTACACCTTTCGTTGTACCAGCCACTTTAAAATCCATGTCACCCAGTGCATCTTCCATGCCTTGAATATCAGTTAAGATTGTATAATGATCGCCTTCCTTAACTAACCCCATAGCAACCCCGGACACCGGAGCCTTAATGGGAACGCCTGCATCCATTAAAGATAATGTACTGCCGCAAACACTTCCCATAGAAGTTGAGCCATTGGACTCCAAAACTTCTGATACTAAGCGAATTGTATAGGGAAACTCACTTTCGGAGGGAATAACAGGTAGTAGTGCTCTCTCCGCCAAAGCGCCATGACCAATTTCCCGCCGTCCGGGACCCCGCGAAGGTTTGGTTTCTCCCACGCTAAATGAAGGAAAATTATAATGATGCATATAGCGCTTGGACTCCTCAACCCCAAGGCCATCAAGGATTTGTTCATCACCAATAGCCCCTAAGGTAGTGATAGTAAATACTTGCGTTTGACCACGCGTAAATAGCCCCGAGCCATGAGTCCTTGCTAATAACCCCACTTCGCAAGTGATTGGTCGTACCTCTTCGATTTGACGGCCGTCAGGACGAATTTTATCAATAGTAATCATTTTCCGCACAATTTCTTTGAGAATTTTTTGGAACATATAGTTAATATCTTTTTCATTTTCAGGATATATAGTTAAAAAGTGCTCAGTCGCCTCCACTTTAACCTGCTTGATATTTTCTTCGCGAGCCAGTTTATCTGAATTAGCCACAGCCACTTTTAACTTTTCCGTTATGTATTCACGGATAGCGGTAGCAATCTCAGCCGGAACTTCATAAAGCGGTTTTTCCCTTTTGGTTTTACCAATTTGAGCAATAATATTTTCCTGGAACGCCACAATCTCTTTAATAACTTCATGACCAAATAAAATAGCTTCAAGCATGGTATCTTCAGGCAGTTCATTTGCTCCCGCTTCAACCATTAAAATAGCATCTTTGGTGCCTGCTACGGTTAAATTAAGATCGCTTTTTTCCTGTTGCTCGACCGTAGGGTTTAGAACAAACTGATTATTCAGCAAGCCTACGCGGACGCCGCCAATAGGCCCGTCAAATACGATGTCAGAAATACCCAAAGCACAAGATGCACCAATCATCGCCGGAATATCAGGTGGATTATTTTGATCTACCGACATTACTGTAGCTACTACATGCACATCATTGCGCAGTCCATCGGCAAATAGCGGCCGAATAGGCCGATCAATTAGGCGACCAGCTAAAATAGCGGATTCGCTCGGCCGTCCTTCCCGCTTAATAAAACCACCGGGAATTTTGCCTACTGAATATAAACGTTCTTCATAATCAACCGTTAAAGGGAAAAAATCAATTCCCTGTCTTGGTTCGGCCGATTGAGTTGCCGTTACCAGTACAGCGGTATCGCCATAGCGCACTAATACCGCACCACTGGCCTGTTTTGCCATCTTGCCGGATTCTATGACCAGAGTCCGGCCACCTAGTTCCATTTGGAATTTTTCCATATTTTGTTTTCCTCCTCTGTATAAACCCCTTTTCTTTTAGCAAAGATTAACTGTTCGACATTTTTCTTATTATTCCCTTTTTTATTTTTATTTAACCGAGCAAATAAATAAAAAAGCGGAAAATCCGCTTTTTTATTACTTACGCAAGTTAAGTTTTTCTAGAATCGAACGGTACCGTTCAATATCGCTTTCACGCAGATAATTTAAGAGACCTCTGCGCTGACCGACCATTTTTAATAGACCGCGACGGGAATGATGATCTTTTTTGTGTTCTCTTAAATGTTCAGTTAAATAATTAATACGTTCAGTAAGAATTGCAATCTGAACTTCAGGAGACCCAGTATCATTTACATGTACACGGAATTTTTCAATGAGCTTTTGCTTGCTTTCGGGTGTCAACACGTGGTTCACCTCCTTTTTTGTCTATCCCCATTAGCCAAGATATCGCCGGAGACTCGATTATCCTCGCTATGGTTAATAATGTGATTTTCTCACTAAAATTTATTCTATCATAAAACCAAAAACATGTAAATAAAGAATGATTAAAAATACTGCTTTCTACATAATTCAATATCGGACTGCATCTGTTTTTTAAGCTGCTCAATATCGCTAAAAGCAATTTCTCCCCGAATTCTATCAATAAACTCTATCCTTAACTCCTGACCATAAATACTCTTGTCAAAATCCAATATATGTACTTCGATCCGTTGGGTTTGCCGTGTAAAAGTAGGATTATTGCCAACATTGGCAACTCCATTTAATTTTACACCATCTTGCCTATAAGCGTGAACAGCATAAACCCCGTCAGCCGGAACCAAAAACCCCTGTCTAATCTCCATATTAGCCGTGGGAAAACCCAATTTTCGTCCTCTTTGGTCTCCTCTAATAACCTTACCAGTAATAGTTAATGGTCGTCCAAGCAAAATTGCAGCCTGTTTAACAGCACCGTCTGTAACCAGTTGCCTGATAGCGGTACTGCTGACAATAACTCTCTCCACAGTCACCATATCTACCACATCAACTGTAAAACCGTATTTTTCACCGGCAGCCGTTAAAAGTCGCGGTGTTCCGGTTCCACGATATCCATAGGTAAAGTTAGTGCCAATAATAATATGACGAAGATTAATGTTCGTAACCAGTTTTTCAATAAATTTTTCAGGACTTAGCTGCAAAAGTTCTGTACAAAAAGGAACATTGAATAATATATCAATCCCCAACTCGGAGATTAAAGCGACTTTATCCTGATTTGTTGTAATAAGCGACGGACAGCGTTCTGCGTCCAGTACGCAAAGAGGATGATTACTGAACGTAAAAACCGCACTGGTAACATTTTCCTTTTTTGCCTGTTGCAGAGTACGTCTGATTATCGCCTGATGTCCAATATGAACGCCGTCAAAAGTACCTAAAGCCATATAGACGGAGTGATAATTCTTAATGTTTTCTATCTGGGTAAAGACTTTCATACTTTTTCTGTTTCTCCCTCATTAACGCCTATATTATCTATAACGTTATGGCTCCGTAGATAATATTTTCACCGGACTGAGTATGGCATTGCCTGTCAACTGACATGTTTTTTGACCGATACCAATAAAGTTTTTCTGCCAGTCATACATTTTAACTAAACCAGAATCGCTACAATTACAACAGATACTACGTCCATTCTTAACAGCTTTCGACTCGTGCTCAGCTAAAATTACTGCGGGAAAATGTTTTAGACTAGCATCAGCCTTCTGCACAGCCAGTTCCTTATTAGCGACGATTTCTTCCAGAGTTAACGCCTGTTCTAGCTGAAACTCTCCTACCCTGGTCCTAACCAAAAAACTCATTACCGCTAAACAATTTAACCTCTTGCCAATATCAGAACACAATGTTCGGATATAAGTTCCCTTGGAACAGGTTACATCAAAAACCATACCGTTTTCATGTTCGGTTACAAGCGTAATCGCATCAATAATAATCTTACGTGGTTTTCGTTCAATAATTTCACCTTTTCTTGCCAGTTCATACAATTTCTTACCACCGACTTTAATAGCTGAGTACATCGGCGGTATTTGCTCATTCACTCCGATAAACGAAGCCAGTACAGTTTCTATCTCACTTCGTTGCGGTCGAATATACGAGCAGTTATTGATAACGTTCCCAGTGTCATCGCCAGTATCTGTTTCAAATCCATAAGTAAGCTCGGCCCGGTAACTTTTATCCGCATCGGCAAAATATTCAATAAGTCTGGTTGCATTGCCAATAAAAACCGGCAATACCCCTGCTGCTGCCGGATCCAAAGTCCCGGCATGCCCAACTCTCTTAATTTTATATAAACGCCGAACAAATGACACTACATCATGAGATGTCATGCCAGGAGGCTTAAGTACATTTATTATGCCAGTTTGCATCATTAGCTCCTAAAAACTATTAGCTAATTGCTGCTTCGCTGCTGCAATAACCAGTTGTTTTGCTTTAGCAAGTGGTTTAGTCACCGTACAGCCCGCTGCCCGCGCATGGCCGCCTCCGCCAAAGGCAAGCGCAAGCTGACTGACATCTACTGTTTTTGAACGAAAACTTACTCTTACACTACAATTATCGATTTCTTTAAACATAATGGCAATTTCAACACCTTCAATGTTGCGAGGGTAGTTAATAAAACCTTCTGTATCATCCTTAAAATCAGTCAAAATCTTTTGACACAATGTCAAGGATGCAATTTGCCGATCCTGACCACAATCAATTATTTCAAGTGTCTCCAGCACTTTGGGCAATACTTCGATTACAGCCCGCGGTTTTGTATCAAGATACTCCGAAATAATATGAGGTTTAGCACCTAATGTGACTAATTCTGAAGCAATTTTAAGAGTTTCTGCCGAGGTATTGGCATAACGAAAAAAGCCGCAGTCAGTAGCTATCGCTACAAACAACGCTGTAGCCATACTGCTGGTGATGGTAGCAGTAGCTGCTTTAAGGAGTCTAAAAATTAATTCTCCTGTTGCCGCAACTTGACTATCTATATACCAATACTCAGCAAATTTAAGATTGGATATGTGGTGATCAATATTGAGAATCGGTGCTTTAACAACTTCCTTAACTCTGCCAATCCGCTCTAAATCACTGGCATCAAGAACGACCAGCAAATCAACGTCTGGTAGTACATTTTCCGGTTTTTCGATTTTTTCCCAAGCAGAAAGAAATTTGAAACTTCTGGGAACATCATCATCAAGCAACATAGTAACCGTTTTGCCCTGAGTTACTAAGTAAGCATAAAGTGCAAGCAATGACCCCAACGCATCCCCGTCAGGATGGATATGTGCGGTAAGCACAATATGATTAGCCTCATGTAACAGCTTAGCGCTGTGCTCAATAGATACTTCCATATTGCTATTGATTGCCTTCTTCCTGCTTAATTTTTTGAATAAGTTCCTGGATCCGGGCACTATATTCCAAGGTCTCGTCAAGGTGAAGCGATAATTCCGGTGTAAATCTCATTCTAATTCGTTTGCCAATTTCCGCCCGCACATACCCTAAGGCCTTCGTTAATCCTGCCCAAGTTTCTGCTTTTTGATTGTCATTTCCCATTAGACTGATATATACTTTAGCACTGCGTAGGTCACCCGTAGCCTCTACCCTGGTCACTGTCACAAAGCCAATGCGCGGATCTTTAAGTTCAGTAAGAATTATCTTACTAATTTCTTGTTTAATGAATTCCTGCACCTTTTCTACCCGCAGTTGTCCCATTCATAATTCCTCCACTATCTCAACATGCCTTTAAGCCTTTGGGGCGACCTCTTCCATGGTAAATGCCTCAATAGTGTCGCCTTCTTTAATATCACGAAATTTCTCGATGGTTATACCACATTCGTAGCCTTGTGAAACTTCCTTCACATCATCTTTGAACCGGCGAAGTGATTCAAGCTTGCCTTCATGAACCACAATACCATCACGAATTAATCGCACTTGTGAAGTACTTGTAATTTTTCCTTCAACTACATAGGAACCGGCAACAACTGCTTTCGGAATAGAAATTACCTGCCGCACCTCTACACGTCCTAAGATTACCTCTTTAAACTCAGGTGCCAGCATTCCGGTTATTGCAGCTTCCACATCATTAATAGCATCATAAATAACCCGGTAGAGCCTAATATCAATTTTTTCACTTTCAGCAGCTTTGCGGGCATTGCCATCAGGCCGGACATTAAAGCCAATAATCAGTGCATTGGAAGCCGCTGCCAACATTACATCAGATTCGTTGATCGCACCAACACCGGCATGAACAATGCTTACTCTAACTTCTTTATTTTTGATGTTTAACAACGATTGCCGCAAAGCTTCAATCGAGCCTTGGACATCTGCTTTAATAACGATATTAAGATCTTTTAAATTACCTTCTTGAATTTGTTTAAATAAATCATCAAGAGAGACTTTTTGCGATTGTTTAATTTCCTCGCTGCGTTTCTTGGCTACACGCTTTTCTGCTACAACTCTCGCCGTACGTTCATCTACAGCTACTAAAATATCACCTGCTTCAGGAACATCGGCCAATCCAAGTACTTCTACCGGCGTAGAAGGTTCAGCCTTTTTGATCTTTTCACCACGGTCATTCGTCATTGCCCGTACTTTACCATATGCTGTACCGGCAATAATTGTATCACCAATTCTTAGTGTACCTTTTTGGACCAGGATAGTTGCTACCGGCCCCCGTCCTTTATCAAGCTTGGCCTCAATAATTGTTCCATAAGCAAGACGGTTTGGATTGGCTTTGAGATCAAGCATCTCGGCAACTAATAGAATCATTTCTAAGAGGTCGCTGATGCCCGTTTTTTGATGAGCAGACACCGGTACCATAATAGTCTCGCCGCCCCAATCCTCAGGTATGAGTTGGTGTTCCGCCAACTGCTGCTTAACTCTATCAGGGTTTGCTCCTGGACGGTCAATTTTATTAATAGCAACAATAATTGGCACTCCTGCCGATTTTGCATGATTAATTGCTTCAATCGTCTGAGGCATAACACCATCATCAGCAGCTACTACCAAAATGGCAATATCGGTAACTTGGGCACCGCGTGCCCGCATAGCGGTAAAGGCTTCATGACCAGGTGTATCGAGAAAAACAATTTTCTTTCCTTGGCACATAACCTGATATGCACCAATATGTTGTGTAATCCCACCGGCTTCTTGGGACGTAACATGTGTCTGACGAATAGAGTCTAACAGTGAAGTTTTGCCATGATCAACATGACCCATAACGGTAACAACCGGCGGACGGTAAACTAAATCCCTTTCATCATCTTCAATTTCCGGGATTTCAGTCGGATCTTCCTCAGGGGGGATGGCTTCTACGGCAACGCCAAACTCTCCTCCTAAAATGGTGGCAGTGTCAAAATCAACCTCTTGATTAATACTTGCCATGGTGCCCAGCATCATCAGTTTTTTGATAATTTCACTAACTTCCCGCCCCATTTTGCCGGCAAGATCTTTAACAGTAATGGATTCACCAATTCTAATACTCTTCGGTTTTGGCATCTCAGTTTTAACATGGCTAGCCTGGTTTTTACCTGCTTGTTGATGCTTATGCTGATTAGACCGCTGCCCATTATTTTTATTGCCATGCCCTGGGCCGCCATTATTACGTGAAAAGTTATTAGCGGAACGTCGAATGTTATTTTGGTTCTGCTGGCCTTGCATTCTTGTTTCACTCGTACCAACAGGGCGGTTTTGCGGATGACGTTGTTGCGTATTAGCCTGTTGCGCCGCGGCTTGTGGTCGCTGCTGATTGACGCCCTGACGATTATTAGCTTTGGGCTGATGAGTGTTATTTCCAGGACGATTGCTAAATTGTTGCTGCTGATTATTGTTGCCTGGACGATGATTGATTTGATGTTGCTGACGATCATTTCCTGAATGGTCATGAAACTGTTGTTGTTGATTAGAACGGTTTCCGGAATGTTGTTGCTGATGACTACTACCTAGACGATTATTGGCCTGTTGCTGTTGATTATTGCCGGAACGATTACTGAATGTTTGTTGATTGCTATTAACTGGACGGTTACTGGCAGGTGGCTGCCGGTGGCTGCTATGTTGCCGATTAGGTTCATGGCTAGAAGTTTTTATTTCTTTTGTGGCTTGCGCCGTTTCTCGTTGTTCTGTTCTGGCAGATTGAACAGGCTGTACCGTTGCCGGTGGTACTGTTGTTCCGGTCTTCCTAGCAAACGTTCTCTCGACAGCTACCTTCGCATCTTCATCCACACTACTCATATGATTTTTAGCAACAATGTTATGTCGGCCCAAAATATCTATAATAACCTTACTGGTTGTATTATATTCCTTGGCTAATTCATATACTCTATATTTGGACATTGATCCACCCCCATTTTCTTCTCTCTCATAGGTAGAACTATGCTTTTAGTATCGTAACAATAGGTTTGGTGAAACCCTCATCAGTTACCGCAACAACCGCTCTTAGCGCTTTGCCGATAGCGCCCCCCAATTGCTCTTTAGATAAAGCACAGAACATAGCTATATTCCTTGATTTTGCCAGATGTTGGTATTCTTTTTGGGTACTATCAGAGGCGTCTATAGCAATAATAAGCAACTTAGCTTTTCCCGATTTAATAGCACCCTGTACGCCAAATTCACCTGAAACTATCTTACCGGCCTTTTGAGCCAATCCCAAAAGTGACATAAGTTTTTGTTCATTCATTCTGCAATTCCAGATCTAAGCGCATTATAAACATCCTCGCCAATTTGATGTTTCAGCGCTTTTTCCAGCCGTTTTTCTTTAAACGCTTTTGCCAAGCACTGTTCATTACGGCACATATAGGCACCCCGTCCGGCTTTCTTGCCTGTAGGATCCAAAATAATTTCTCCCTCTGGCGTCCGAACAATTCTCAGCAATTCTTTCTTAATTTTCATTTCCTGACAGCCAACACACATTCTCAGAGGAATTTTTTTTGGCTTCACACCAATTCCTCCTGAGCCGAATCCACAGAAAGCTTCGCTGCTTGTGCAGCTTGTGATTCGCTTTTAATATCAATCTTCCAACCAGTAAGTTTTGCCGCAAGCCTTGCGTTTTGCCCTTCTTTGCCGATTGCCAGCGAAAGCTGATAATCTGGCACAACCACTCTTGACATTTTCTCTGTTTCCTGAATTTCTACCGATATTACCCTGGCGGGACTTAATGCGTTGGCAATATATTTTGCTGGATCGGTATTCCATTTAACAATATCAATTTTTTCACCTTTGAGTTCATTAACAATAGTTTGTACCCGCATACCTTTATGACCGACGCAGGCTCCCACTGGATCAACGGTTTCATCGCGCGAGTAGACCGCAATCTTAGACCGTAGGCCAGGTTCACGCGCTACTGATTTTAACTCCACAACACCATCGTGAATTTCTGGTACTTCTAATTCAAATAACCGTTTTAAAAGACCGGGATGCGTTCTAGATACCAGTATCTGCGGCCCTTTGGTAGTCTTTTTTACTTCAACTATGTATGTTTTTAGTCTATCATTATGTTTATAAACTTCGTCGGGGATTTGTTCAGAAGGAGCCAAAATGGCCTCTGCCTTCCCCAAATCAATGTAGACATTTTTTTGTTCAATACGTTGTACAATTCCTGTTACAATATCGCTTTCCCGATTGGAAAATTCCTCATAAATCATACCCCGCTCAGCTTCCCGAATACGTTGAACAACAACTTGTTTGGCAGTTTGAGCGGCAATTCTCCCAAAATTTTTCGGAGTTACTTCCAGTTCAACGATATCCTCCAGTTCGTACCGTGGATCAATCGCTTTGGCTTCGCTAAGTGACAATTCCAAACGAGCATCATTGACCTCATCCACGACATTTTTTCGAGCATAAACATGGATTTCTCCGGTAGATCTATCCAAAGATACCCTTACATTCTGGGCTGAGCCAAAATTACGCTTATACGCTGAAATTAAAGCCGCTTCAATTGCATCGAACAGGACTTCAGGTGCAATTCCCTTTTCTCTTCCTAACTGTTCAAATGCCTGCATAAATTCTGCATTCATAAAATTCCCCCCTTATTCAATTTTCCATGCTAGAATTCTATGTGAAGTCTGATCTGTGCAGTCTTTTCCCTTGGAATACATACAGTTTGCCCATCAATATCAAGCTGAATATTTCCATCGACCAAACCAATCAGATTTCCCACAATTAATTTTTGACCGTCGATTGGCTCATAAGATTTTACCTCAACCTTATCACCTGCATGACGAATAAAATCACGTTCCTTTCTAAGCGGACGGTCAAGACCTGGCGAAGACACCTCCAGATAGTAATGATCTTTTATTAAGTTGGCTTCGTCCAGCTTGGCTTCAAGCTGTTCACTTACCCACTGACAATCATCAATCTCGATGCCTGTCTCTTTGTCAATAAACACTCTTAGATACCAGTCCCGCTCCTTAGTATATTCCACATCAACCAGCTCGAGATCACTTTTGGCAATAATTTCTGAAACAATAGTTTCGACAACTGCTTCTATTTTTTCTTGCGACACAATAGATTAACACCTCCAACAGGGACTTTATAAGCCGAATCCTCTTACTTCTTATTGTTTCCTAATATTCTAACCCTCATACCTAATTATGGTAAGACTGACTAGTGCTGAAATACGATGAAAGAGTGGGTGCTTAATACCCACTCTTAAAAAATCAAATCCCCTTTATACACTCATCTATTATACCATTAAAATGGTAATGTTACAACCAACAATTTCTTGTAATTTTTTTAGGCAAACAATCTAATTTGATCGGTATCATCCATCCCATCCAGGCAGCCATGATTTTTAAGAATTTCTATAACAGTTTTCGATACTCTGCTGCGATTACGTAAATCTTCTATTGAGGAAAAGCTCTTTTCCTGACGGGCCGTCACAATGTTGCGAGCGGCGGACACACCTACCCCTTGTAAGGAGCCCAGCGGAGGTAAAAGTCCATTATCAACAATCTGAAATTTTTCCGCATCAGATTTATATAAATCCACCTTATGAAAAACAAAACCTCGTAAGTACAGCTCATGTGCCATTTCTAAAATTGTCTGGATACTCTTTTCTTTTACAGAAAGTGTATTTCCTTTTTCCTCTAATAAGGTAAGTTCATCTTTAATTACTTTATCTCCTTTTACAATCATATCTGCGTCAAAATCAGTAGCTCTTACAGTAAAATAGGCGGCATAAAATGCGAGTGGGTAATGCACTTTGCAGTACGCTATCCGGAAAGCCATCATAACATAAGCTACAGCATGAGCCTTAGGAAACATATATTTGATTTTCTGGCAGGACTCAATATACCATTCTGGAACATTTTTAGCCCGCATTTTTTCAACATCGTCCGGTTTAACACCTTTGCCTTTACGTACACATTCCATAATTTTAAAAGCAACTTGCGGATCAACGCCCTTATGAATAAGAAAGAGCATGATATCATCGCGGGCAGAAATAGCCTCGGAAAGCTTTGCTGTTCCACTCCTGATAAGATCCTGGGCATTATTTAGCCATACGTCTGTTCCATGAGAAAAGCCACTGATTCGGACCAGTTCGCTAAAGGTTTTAGGTTTAGTGTCCTCAAGCATTTGCCTGACAAACTTAGTTCCGAACTCTGGAATCCCAAATGTGGCAACTGTACTATTGAGATCTTCCGGCGTAAGGTTGAGCGCCTCGGTTGATGAAAATAAACTCATCGTCGCGGCATCATCCAAAGGAATTGTTTTCGCATCAATATGCGTCAAATCTTCCAGCATTCTAATTACGGTCGGGTCGTCATGTCCTAGAATGTCAAGTTTTACCAAACGGCTACTAATGGAGTGATAATCAAAATGAGTTGTAATTGTGGACGAATTCTTATCATCTGCCGGATATTGAATTGGTGTAAAATGATGTACATCCATGTCTCTAGGCACAACCATAATACCACCAGGATGCTGACCGGTAGTACGCTTTACACCCGTACATCCTGCTAAAAGGCTGTTAATATGCGCATTACGGGCATTACAACCTTTGTCATTTAAATAATTTTTTACAAAACCATAAGCTGTTTTTTCGGCAATAGTAGCAATGGTTCCCGCTCTGAACACATTATCGCGGCCAAACAATTCTTCAGTATATTTATGAGCAACCGGCTGATAGTCACCGGAAAAGTTAAGATCAATATCAGGTACTTTATCACCATGAAAACCCATAAATACGGCAAAAGGAATATCGTGGCCGTTTTTTTCCATTTTTATGTGACAATTAGGGCAACTTTTATCTGGCAGATCAAAACCCCCACCGTAGCTCCCGTCTGTTATAAATTCACTGTAGCAACATTTTTTGCAACGCCAATGTGGCGGCAACGGATTAACTTCGGTAATTCCTGTCATCGTAGCAACAAAAGAAGATCCTACCGATCCCCTGGATCCGACCAGATATCCATCATCCATCGATTTTTTTACAAGCTTATGGGCTATAAAATATAACACGGCAAAACCATGATTAATAATCGAATTGAGTTCATTCTCCAGGCGTTTAGAAACAATTTCCGGTAAAGGCGAACCGTAGAGTTGCTCAGCTCTTTGATATGCCATAGATTTAATTTCTTCCTCTGCGCCGGGAATCTGCGGCGAATACAATTCCTCAGGAATAGGTTTGATGTTTTCTATCAAATCATTGATACATTTGGGAGTTTCTACGACAACCTCATAGGCTTTCTCAGCTCCAAGGTAGCTAAACTCAGCCAGCATTTCCTCAGTTGTCCTAAGAAAGAGCGGCGGTTGTTTATCGGCATCATCATAACCTTGACCAGCCATAAGAATTCGACGATATATCTCATCTTCCGGATTCAAGAAATGTACATCACAGGTAGCTGCAACCGGCTTACCTAGCTTTCCCCCAAGCTCACAAACTTTTCGATTGATATCCCGCAAACCTTCTTCATCTGCAACCTTACCCTTGCGCAGCAAAAACTCATTATTGCCGATAGGTTGAATTTCTAAATAGTCGTAATAATTAGCAATCGCAATTAATTCTTCCTCACTAGCACCATTAACCATGGCATGAATCAATTCCCCGGCTTCGCACGCCGAACCCAATAATAATCCCTCACGGTAGTCATTTAGTATCACACGCGGTATCCGCGGCGTGCGGTGTAGATATCTAAGATGCGATATGGAAACCAAGCGGTACAAGTTACGAAGGCCAACATTATTTTGAGCCAAAATGATAATATGTCGAGCCTGATTAATGTCATCATCAAACAAGTAGCCTTCCATGCCGTATATTACTTTGATACCAGCGCTAGTCGCTTCCTCAAAAGCTTCAGGAAACGCCTGCACGACTCCATGGTCGGTAATCGCAATAGCAGGATGCCCCCATTTAGCAGCCGTCTTTATCAATTTTTTTGCAGAAACAACAGCATCAAGCGCACTCATACGGGTATGAGCGTGTAATTCGATTCGACGAACAGGAGCATTATCTTGTCGTTCGTCTTTTTTTGCTGCCCGACACATACTATCTGTAAATAGAACTAATTCATTAGCAAATCGATCATATTGAACTGTACCTTTAACGAATACTTGCATACCGTTTTTTATATTGCCGGCGGCTTTATCAAACTGCTCTTTATTATCAAAAAAGGCTTTACCGCTTATACCGTCAGTGGAATCAACAAGGTCGTAGGTTAGCAAAAACCTTCCTGATTTTAATTCTTTTAATTCATGGTTAGTAATCTCACCGGTCACTATTATATTGCGTGCTTCTTCCTGAATAGTGTTTAGCGGCTGAACCGCATCAGTTGCTCCCCGAATATTGCGTCCAAATATAATTGGATTATCGTTAACTTTCGGTTTATCCTGTATTTTATCCTGTACAGCAACCGTTTCTGTAAGCGCTTCTTTATATTCAGGCGTTAAAAAAGCATCATCACATTCAGGTAGTTCTTCGATTTTTGAACTTAAGAATTTTACTTCGCAAATACAGCCAAATTCACGGAGAATATAGGTCTTTATTTGCCGTTCTATGCCACGCTCTTCCAGGATAGCTGTTGACAATCCCCCAACGGTTTCAATGGTAAGTGTTTTTTCATCATATGTCCACGCAGCATGTAACAGCAAATGCTTCGTAGCATAATGACCATCTGCAATCTGTTCAACAAACTCCGGCCAGTTGCTGGTCAAATATTGCTGTAACTCTTTAATTTGTTGATTAAAAACAACCTTAGTTAAACCGCATCGTCGGCAAAGATATTCTGCTGCAATATTAATTGCCTGTTCAGGAATCGGTTTGGCAGCAATAACATAGATAATCCATTTCTTAACTAACGGATTGACTTCAACCTTACTTACTTGCGTTGTTCTCAGTAATTCCCGGCTAACCTTGTCGACCGGTAATTGATCTACAAATTGAAAAAAGCCCTGACAGTTTTCCGGTATAATACAATAACTAGACATCGAACCTCTCCCATCATAACAGCTCACCATTATTTTACCACGACTTATCAATGGAAAGCACACCATCAATTTCGGTCAGTTCTGCGAATATCTTTATCATATCTGTGTCTGCCGGCATTATTAAGACAAACTCAAGGTTTATCACTTTTTGTTCAAGTATATGGTGCATGGTTACATTCTTAATACTGATATTATGTTGGCCAAAAAATAAGGCGATTCTCCCAAGCTGCCCTGGTTGATCCCGCACGACAATCTTAATTCTATTACGGTATCTATTCCAATGGCGCCGCTCCATTTGTCCAAATAGCACTAATGTTAAGAATACCAGAGCGGTACCGGCAATACCTACAAAAAATAAACCGCTGCCAATTGCTAAGCCAATCCCTGCCACAACCCACAAACTAGCTGCCGTAGTAAGCCCTGTTACTGTCAAACCTTCGCGCAAAATGGTACCGGCACCTAAAAAACCAATGCCGCTGACTACCTGCGCCGCAATCCGTCCAGGATCCTTATTAACAGTTTCATAATTAGCAAATCCATAAATTGATACAAGCATGATCAAAGCCGAACCAACACAAACTAAAATGTGAGTACGCAATCCCGCTGGGCGCTCTAAGTTCTCTCGCTCAAAGCCGATTAACCCTCCAAGAATACAGGAAATCACCAGTCGCAAAACAATATCGGTTTCACTAATTGGCGGCATATTCTCACCCCTCGATACATTATAGCCAAAAAGACGTGATCGCAAGTATCACGCCTTAAATCAGCTTACGGTTTCAGCAGCAGCATTTTGGCTTATTAAAGTGCTTTATTATCGATAAGTATCTTTCTTGTGTGACGCATAAGTTTGGACAAACAAACTTTTACTTGTTTGTCGCTTTATTAATTTTATCAATTTCCGCAAAAAGGGCACTCACAAGCTCATTTTCCGGTACTTTACGAATAATCTCGCCTTTGCTGAATAATAAACCTTCATTTTTACCGCCGGCAATACCGACATCAGCATCTTTGGCTTCTCCCGGTCCGTTCACAACGCAGCCCATTACTGCTACGGTAATAGGAGTTTTCATGGATCTAAGCTTGGCCTCTACCGTCTCAGCAACATCAATCAAGTTAATTCGGCAACGCCCACAGGTAGGACAGGATACAAGTGTAGGTCCAAATCTACGTAACCCTAGGGATTTTAGAATTTCATTAGCAACATGGACTTCTTCTACCGGGTCCCCAGTTAATGATACACGGATTGTATCGCCAATTCCCTGGGCTAATAATGCTCCAATACCTACCGCCGACTTTATGACACCTGTGCGAATTGTTCCGGCTTCGGTAATGCCTAAATGCAACGGATAATCTACAGCTTCTGACATTAGCTGATAAGCCCTCACAGTAAGGGGAACATCATGCGCTTTTAGCGATATTTTAATTTCATGGAAATTGTGGCTTTCCAATATAGCAATATGATGTAGAGCACTTTCAACCATAGCCTCGGGTGTCGGGTGTCCACCATGCTTGGCAAGAATTTCTTTGCTAAGTGATCCGGCGTTAACCCCTATTCGAATAGGTATTTGGCGTTTTTTCGCTTCTTTAACAACGGCTGTCACATGATCGGCCTCACCAATATTCCCCGGATTTAATCTGAGGCCGTCAACACCACGTTCCATAGCGGCAATAGCTAAACGGTAATCAAAATGAATATCGGCAATTAGCGGCACTTCAATTGCTTTTTTTATTTGTTCGATGGCCTGAGCAGCCGCCATATCCGGTACGGCGACACGGACGATATCACAGCCGGCATCGGTAAGTCGTTTAATTTGTGCCACCGTATCATCAATATTGTCTGTACGGGTATTGGTCATAGATTGAACTGCAATGGGAGCACTGCCGCCAACAAATAGTTTGCCAATTTGCACTGCTCGTGTTTTCTTACGCAGCATTTCTTTATCACCAGCTTAAAACAATTTTAATCGCGCTATATCTTTAAAAGTAGCGACAACAAATAGCAGCATGAGCAAAGCAAAACCAATCATTTGTATAAACTGCATTTGGCTGTTGCTAAGCGGTTTTCCTCTGATACCTTCCACAGCTAAGGTGACAACATGCCCGCCATCTAGTACCGGCACAGGCAAAAGATTAATTAGACCCAAATTTATACTCAAAAAAGCAGCAAATTGCAGCAAGGGAATAATACCAAGCTGGGCAACTTCCCCTGCCATTTGGGCAACACCGATTGGTCCGGCGACATCAGCTGCCGTTTTACCGGTAACCATTTCACCGATACCAACCAGCATCACTTGGGCCACAGTAATTGTTTGTTTTACGGCCAAACTGGCAGATTCCAGTATCCCTGGTTGATATTTATCAATCTGTGGGGTTACACCAATAATTCCCCTTTTACCTTTTTCCTCATACTCAGGAGTAAGCACCGATGTTTTACCAGTTTCGGCACCCCGCGCAAAAGTTATTGTCAACTTAGTACCTGCATTAACCTGAATAACACTAACAAATTGTCGCCAAGAATCTATTGATTTGCCATTTACTGCTGTTATCCTGTCGCCAGGCAGTAAACCAGCTACAGCGGCGGGTTTATCAGGAAAAACATTCCCGATTATAGGTTGATTGGAAGGAGTATCAATTCCTGCGCTCACAAAGACAATAAACAATAAAATTATCGGTAAGACAAAATTCATGGCTGATCCGGCTATAATCACCAACATTCTAGCCCAGATAGGCTTAGCACTAAAGGATCGCTCATCTTGTTCCTCCCCGGGATCCATGCCGGCAATTTTATTAAAACCACCTAATGGTATAATGCGGATAGAGTAGTCCGTTTCACCAATTTTTTTACTTATCAATTTCGGTCCAAAGCCAATAGCAAATTCATCCACTCTCATACCTACACTTTTAGCAGTAATAAAGTGGCCTAACTCATGAAATAGAATGAGTAAACCGAAAACAAAAATAGTTGCAATAACAGTAGACAATTTTTCACCAACCTTTACTATTTTCGTAAATCTTTTACTGCCAGGTGTGCAGACCGCCGAGCCCATTCATCAGCCAAATAAATCTGCTCTAAATTAGGAACGGTAACACAGGTATGTTGTTTCATAGTATAACGTATTACCTGAGCGATATCAAGAAAGCTTATCTCACCATTCAGAAATGCGTAAACAGCGACTTCATTAGCCGCATTAAAAACACAGGGCATGGTCCCGCCCCTCTTTCCGGCACTATATGCTAACTTTAGTGCTGAAAAGCATTCCATATCAGGTTGGGCAAAAGTGAGTGCGGACAAGGCGGTAAAGTCCAAGCGGGGAAATTGTGACGAGAGTCGTTCAGGATGAGATAATGCGTATTGTATAGGCAGACGCATATCAGGCATTCCTAATTGAGCCATAACACTACCATCCATAAATTCGACCATAGAATGAATAATACTTTGAGGATGAACGCAAACATGAATATTGTCAAGATCTACGTTAAATAACCATTTAGCCTCAATGACTTCCAATCCTTTATTGGCTAATGTTGCTGAATCAACAGTGATCTTGCGCCCCATAGTCCAGTTGGGATGCTTTAGACATTGCTCAATCGTAACCTTTTTCAAGTTATCTAAAGAATATCCAAAAAATGGCCCACCGGACGCCGTTAAAATTATCCGGGCAATTTGGTTCTTATCCTCCCCATTTAGGCATTGAAAAATAGCACTATGTTCACTGTCAACAGGAGAAATACTCACATTATATTTTTGGGCCAAGGCCATAATGATTTCGCCGGCAGCTACTAAAGTTTCCTTATTAGCAAGAGCAATATTTTTTTTAGCCTCAATAGCAGCAACAGTTGGTTTCAGTCCGGCAAAGCCAACCAGTGATGTCAAAACCGTATCTGTCTGAGAAAAGGTTGCAGCTTCAATTAGTCCATCCTCACCTGTTAAAATCCTGGTTTTACCATGATATGTATTTATCAAGCGGTCAGCTGCAGTTTTATCAATGATGACTGCAATCTCAGGCTTAAAATATTCAATTTGCTCTTTGAGTAATTGGTCATTTTGATAGGCAGCTAAAGCAGTGATCTTATAGCGGTCCGTATTAGCAGCAACTACATCTAAAGCTTGCGTACCAATTGAGCCGGTACTTCCTAAAATTGCAATATACTTCATATAGCTTCTCCAATCTGTGGGTTCTAAACAACAAAAAATGCTTTAATATAGTAATAAACAACCGGTACAGAAAACATAACAGCGTCAAAGCGGTCAAGTATTCCGCCATGGCCTGGTAAGATATTGCCTGAATCCTTCACGCCGGTAAATCTTTTCAATACAGATTCCGCAAGATCGCCTAAAGGAGCGAAAACCCCTATTAGTAAGCCAAGAATCGCCATGTGTCCCAAAGGTAATCCAAGCAGTTGCCATCCCATCAAAGCAACACCGGCAATACTGCCGATTAATCCACCTAAAGCCCCTTCATAAGTTTTTCCCGGACTAATGGCAGGACATAATTTGTGACGCCCAAATATAGAGCCCGCAAAATAAGCCAATGTATCACTTGCCCATGTGCCAACAAAAGCTAACCAAAGATAAGCGGCACCTGCCGGTAAGCCGCCAAACACCGTAAAAATGTAATCCGCTTGATCAGTAAACCTTAAAAGTATTAAATGGGAAAAAGGCAAACTAATGTATATTGTCCCGAAGATTGTAAAGGCTGTTTCCGTAACTCCAAATTTGTCATGGCTGATAATCGCTTGCGATAAGCCTACTAATAATATCAACATCAAAACCATGAGCAGCTCTTGCGCATTTCCCAACCACGCACAACTCAATGTTAGTAAAATACCAACAAGGCCAACGCTATACTGAATTTTTATATCTTTGGCCTGCATCATTTTAAAGAATTCATGCCAGGCAACAAGCGCTAGTAAAATTACCGTTATAGCAAACAACCAAAAGCCATAATTAATGACAACTATGGCTATCGGTATGCCAATAGCTGCTGTTAAAATTCGCATACCAAGCAAAATAGGCACCTACCGTTTTTTTGTATTTTTTATTCCACCAAATCTGCGTTCTCTCTGTTGATAATCACGGATAGCCTGCAAAAAATTTTCCGGCTTAAAATCCGGCCAATTAAGGTCAGTAAACCAAAACTCCGTATAAGCAACTTGCCATAATAAAAAGTTACTAATTCGAAAATCACCACTCGGCCTAATTAATAAGTCAAGTGCCGGAAGATTTGCCGTATATAAGTACTTTTCAATTGTAGTTTCATTAATGTCATCTATTTTTAACTCGTATTTTGCTGCTTTTTCAGCAATTATTTTAACAGCGCGCGTTAATTCTGCCCGTCCACCGTAATTTACGGCTAAATTTAATACTAGTCCAGTATTTTGAGCAGTCTGCGCCTGAGCTTTTTCAATTTTTTCTTGCAGAATCGATGCCAATTCATCAGTTTTGCCAATAAATCTGATCCGCACATTATTTTGATGTAATTCAGCAGTTTCATTATCAAGATAATCAGCTAACAGACTCATCAACAAACTAACCTCGTCTGCCGGGCGACGCCAATTTTCAGTAGAAAAGGCGTAAGCAGTAAGGACTTTAATACCAATTTCTGAAGCAGTTTTAACAATTTCTCGAAGGGTTTCTGCGCCCGCCCGGTGTCCAAAAGTTCGCGGAAGGCCTTTTTTTTGCGCCCATCTTCCATTGCCATCCATAATAATTGCCACATGACCGGGAAGTCTTGTTGTATCTATATCTGTATAATCAGCTTGTTCCCTAGTAGTTCCATTGCCAAACCATCTTTTCCACACACTAAGCCCCTCCGAAAACTGTAGCATAGTTATCATCAAAATTATCCCCGAAATTATGAAATGTTAGCCAATAAAAATCTAATCTACATATCAAATTTAAACCCCCTCTTGCGAGGGGGATTTAAATTATTCCGGAGCCACAATTGCACCCGTCGGGCAAGCTGCGGCACAAGCGCCACACTCAACACACTCATCAGCATTAATGCTGTAAGTGGGTTCACCTTCCTGAATAGCACTAACCGGGCAGGTAGCTGCGCAAGAACCACAAGCAACACATTCATCTGTAATTTTGTAAGCCATTACTTAAAACACCTCCTTTCCCATTTTAGCAGCAGCTATTAAATTCAAAATACCATCAGCATCTAATTGCTGCCTAATAACATAGTATTTATCTTCCAGCGGAAACACATTTCGCGTGGGTTTAGTAATGATAACAGAATATTTTAAATTTGATCGTTCCAATTTATCAATCACTGCTGACAATGGTTGCGCAACTGTATTCACACTATTACACTTCCATTATTTCTTTTTCTTTCACTGCCATAATTTGATCTACTTCTTTAATATATTTATCTGTTAATTTCTGAACATCCTCTTGTGCTTTTTTTGCCTCATCTTCGGAAACTGTCTTTTCTTTCTCAACTTTTTTAATTGTCTCGTTCGCATCACGGCGAAGATTACGAATGGCAACTCTGCACTCTTCGGCCTTTTTATGTATAACTTTAACGATTTCTGATCGGCGTTCCTGCGTAAGCTGCGGAATAGTCAAACGAATAACTACACCGTCATTATTAGGCATTAACCCTAAATCCGATTTTTGAATTGCCTTATCAATGGCGTTCAACATCGTCTTTTCCCAAGGTTGAATAACAATCATCCTTGGTTCAGGGACTGAAACATTAGCTACTTGGTTAACAGGTGTTGGTGAACCATAATAATCAACCATAACCTTTTCTAAAAGAGAAGGAGTTGCCCTGCCTGCACGAAGACTACCATACTCTTTCCGTAAGACTTCTAAAGCCTTTTTCATTTTGTCTTCATGGGCGGAATAAATTTCTTTAACTGTCATTTCTTCTCTCCCCCAACAATAGTTCCTATATCTTTGCCTAAAGCCGCTTGCAAAATATTACCCGGCTCATCGATACTAAATACTACGATTGGAATTTTATTATCCATGCACAATGAAGTAGCCGTCGAGTCCATAACTCCCAAACCGCGCTGCAATACTTCAATATACTCAAGTTCCTTGAATTTTTTGGCATCAGGATTATGACGTGGATCAGAATCGTATACACCGTCAGTATTCTTTTTTGCCATTAAAATTGCATCAGCCTCAATTTCAGCAGCCCGTAATGCAGCCGTTGTATCTGTTGAAAAATAAGGATTCCCCGTACCAGCGGCAAAAATAACTACGCGTCCTTTTTCCATGTGGCGTATAGCCCGGCGACGGATGTAAGGTTCGGCAACTTGTTGCATATTAATAGCAGTTTGTACTCTAGAGTCAACACCGCAATGCTCAAGTGCATCTTGCAATGCAAGCGCATTCATTACGGTTGCTAACATCCCCATATAATCTGCAGTAGCCCGATCCATTCCTTTCGCACTGCCAGCTAGACCACGCCAAATATTTCCACCACCAACAACAATGGCAACATCCAGATTATGAGCTTTGACTTCTTTAATTTCTCTCGCAATAGAATCAACAACAACTGGATCGATACCATACCCTTTATTGCCAGCTAATGCCTCGCCACTTAACTTTAAGATAACGCGCTTATATTTTCCAGGGACCAATAGGGAAACCTCCTTTAGGATTGTATTTCTACAAATAGCGAATAAATCCTTTATTTCACAAAATATTTTTTAGCAAAAAGAGAACACTAAGTGTTCTCTTATTTACTAACAGCAGCCATAACCTCAGCCGCAAAATCATTGGCTTTTTTCTCAAGACCTTCGCCTAGTTGATATCTGGTAAAGCGGCGAATTGAGATATTTTCACCAATTTTGGCAATACGCTCAGTAATTAGTTGAGTGATCGTTTTATCAGGGTCTTTAATAAATGTTTGCTCTAATAAGCAAGCTTCCTGATAAAATTTTTTCAAACGTCCCTCAATCATTTTTTCCACAATATTAGCTGGCTTACCTTCGTTAAGAGCTTGGGCACGCAGAATCTCTCTTTCGTGATTTAGTATTTCTTCCGGTACTTCTTCACGTGAAACATAACTAGGATTCGCAGCAGCAATTTGCATGGCTATATCACGCACTAATGACTTAAAATCATCTGTTTTGGCAACAAAATCTGTTTCACAGTTTACTTCCAGAAGAACTCCAATACGTCCTCCACCATGTATGTATGATTCAACGAGTCCCTCGGATGCAATTCGACTAGCTTTTTTTGCTGCAGCAGCCAAACCTTTTTCACGTAGATAATCGACCGCTTTTTCCATATCTCCGTTAGATTCAGTTAAAGCTTTTTTGCAATCCATCATACCGGCACCGGTACGTTCCCGCAGTTCTTTCACCATTCCAGCAGTTATCATTCAAAATCCTCCTAACTATTATTAAAGGTAAGAGGGTCGTAAGCCCCTTACCTTTAATGTCCACATAATAGTCTATTCTGCCATTTGTTCGCCTTGACGACCTTCCATGACAGCGTCGGCAACTTTTGCGGTAAGCAACTTAACAGCGCGAATAGCATCATCATTACCGGGAATAACATAATCAATTTCATCAGGATCGCAGTTCGTGTCAACAATCCCTACAATAGGAATACTTAATTTGCGAGCTTCCGCCACGGCAATACGTTCTTTACGTGGATCGATAATAAAGAGCGCCCCCGGCAGCTTGTGCATATTTTTTATACCGCCAAGAAATTTTTGCAGCCGTTCCATTTCATGACGCAAGGTAATGACTTCTTTCTTAGGCAGTACCTCAAACATTCCTTTAGCTTCCATATCTTCAAGTTCACGCAATCTGTTAATGCGTTTCTGAATGGTCTGGAAATTAGTCAGCATACCACCAAGCCATCTTTCATTAACATAGAACATATCGCATCTGGTCGCTTCTTCTTTTACAGCCTCTTGAGCCTGTTTTTTAGTACCTACAAATAACATTGTCTGTCCCTGAGCAGCCAAGTCACGTACAAAATTATACGCTTCTTCCACTTTTTTTACTGTTTTTTGTAGGTCAATAATGTAAATTCCATTACGCTCCGTAAAAATGTATGGAGCCATTTTAGGGTTCCATCTTCTGGTTTGGTGACCAAAGTGAACACCAGCCTCCAGAAGTTGTTTCATCGAAATAACCGACACAAAAATACACCTCCTGTTAAATTACCGCCGCAACCCGCATCTTTTGCCGTCACCATTTTGGCACAGTGGCAAAATTAGATTGCGTGTGTGATAACACCGAAAAGTAGTATAGCATAACTTCCAACAGATAACAAGTCAAATTCTATTATATCTTTCATATTTTTTACTTATATTATGCCAATTACACTACTTTTTATTCAATTGTAATAACAACATAACCTCACCCTTACCCATCCCCACAGCTTTTGCAATTTCAGTAACGTTATAGCCTTGATCGGCCATAGCGAGAATAAGCTGGTGTTTTTCCATGTTAATAGGTTCCTGACTGGAAAATTTATTATCATTATTATCAGAATGAGTCGACAACTCGTTGTCCGTCTGAGTTGGATCGGGATAAACATCATCTGAAACATTTTTTACTGATATATTATCAATTACAGCAGTGTCTGAATGTGAATCATATTGTTGCTCAATTCTTTGGTTTTCTAATTCTGTCAAATGTTTAATAATTTTATTGGCATGCTCAACCTGTTGGCTAAGCATGCCAATTTTTGATTCAGCCTCTTCAAGCAAAAATTCTAACTGACCAGCTTCATCTTCGAGGCGCTTGATAATAACATCGGCTGTTTGTTCTAGTTGCTGAGTAAATTCATTCGCAGACGAAGACATATTTAAGGTAAACATCTTCACAATCATTTCTTTTTTGTATATGATTAAAAATACTATAAGTGCCAAAGCAAGTAAGGAAACTATAACGCCGGTAAGCAAAACTATCACCTCAATTGTGTTATGTTTTTATGTCAACTATACGTCCACGTATAGGGTCCTGGCTCACAGTCAGATTTTCTATACTTTCGGTCTCAAGTGATTCTTTTGCAGTTTTAGAAGCATTTTCCCCATTATTATGGTGCTGGTTCCTACTATTCCTATCTTTAGTTGTATCCCGCTCAATTCTTCCATCTTTGCTTTTCACGATTTCCTGAACCTGATGCTGGCGCACCTCTGCCATTTTCTGCATTTGCTCAGCAAACTGTTGCTGCTGGGTGATACTTTGTTGAGTAAGATTATTTTGTTGTTTTCCAACCTCAGTGGCTTTCGGGATAAGCACCTGCATATCAATTGACCTGATACTCATATCTATCACACCCAATCATAGAATTAGCTGATTGGTAGTATTACTATTTAAAAGAGCCTGTTTTAATTTCTCCGTCCTCAGCATAAAAGCTTGCAAATTTAACAGGATCCCGAACTGGCTTCACTAATGTTCCTACAACCAATTTGACGCCAGGATAAACAGTATCAGACACCTTAATATGTCCATAACGCATTTCTTCCAACGCAATTTCAATCTCCGCCAGCCTGTTTCGCATCGTTTCAGTCTGACCGATTAAATGAAATTGCGCTTTCGTAAGTTTCAGCAACATTTCATACTTATCTTTAGGCATTGTACTCTGATCCATAGCTCGTAATAGATTTAGGGCTTTCTGTGTTTGTTCCAGATTAAACTCATACTTTTTTATTTCCTTGCGTAATTTCTGATATTCTTCCCGTAGTGCCGGATTTACGCCTACTTCTATATCTGTATTCGTAGCCGAATATGTACCGATTGTTTTTGCCTTGATTTCTTCGCCGGCAGATATTAGCCCACCAACTATGAGTCCACGCCGTTCTTCAACAACTACTCTTTTACCTGCACTAACTTTACTATGCAAGATAACATCACTGACAATAACATCTTTTCCTGCTTGCACAGTCGCATTTTCAATGTACTTAGCAACAACTGTTTCGCTCGCTTTTATATATCCTTTGTTCATTCCCTGGATGCCCATACGTACAATAACATTTTTTCCCTCAACAATGCCGCCGCTAACATTACCGGCAATCTCCACATCACCTTCAGCCTTAACAGAAAAACCGGTTTGGATTGATCCTTTGACAATTACACTGCCAACAAACTCAATATTACCTGTAGATAAATCTACGTCACCCTTAACCTCAATAAGTTGAATAACATTAACCTTATTGTTCACAACAAGAAGTTGACCTGCTTGACTTGCAGAAACTTTTAACCCGTCAGTAATATAAACATTTTTGCCTTTCGGCAGCATGATGTCCTTACCAGGTTTGGCCGGAACTTCATTGCCTAAAATGTCTATTCCTGCCGTACCGCTGGTAGCAGGCACTTTTTCCGCCAGCAACTGATCTTGCTGAACAGTAATAAACATATTAAGATTTTTAAAATCAACCCGTCCGTCTTCTAATTCAACCGGACGCCCCTTACTCTCTAAATCTATAAAATAGGTAATAGTAGCGTTACTGCCATTAACGGGTGACAAACCTTTAGCACAAACAACAGTGCTGCCAGGCCTTGCCAATGCAGCTTCCACTGCCTTGCCATCAATCCCATACACGATACCGGCATCCTTAATTTTATTCATAACCTCATCCAGGGAAATGGGCCGACAACCCTTGGGAGCGTTCACCTGAAGGGTAGCTTCCATTCGGTCACGTGACACTAAAATTTGAATGTCTGGTTCTGTTTCAACCGGTTTATCGGCTACTTTGACAGGAGTACCTAATGCTTCTTTTACAATACTCATGAGTAAAACATTATCAGCTTTGTTGACTCCCTGCCCCGCTAAAGAATCCACTATTTGCGGGACCTTTACCGGCTGCCCATCCCCTTGCGGCGGGTAAACAGTTACATAAATACCATTTTCATCTGTCGTAATGTTAAAATATCCATCAAGTGAACCGATTTTATCACTTGTCTGTTCTAAAAAACGTGTAGAATCACTCATACATATCCCCCATCACTAGCACTTAACTAATGCCTGACAAGTTTCATTAAACGAAACTTGATTTTAATCTTGATAATGCACCACGCAACCGGAAAATAGCTTTGGTATGTAACTGTGAGATGCGGGCCTCAGATAATTTTAAAATTAGACTGATCTCTTTTAAAGTTAGCCCCTCATAATAATACAAACTAACTACAAAGCGCTCTTTCTCTGGTAGTTTATCAATGCTCTTAGCTAACATATCTTTAACTTCTTGCTCTTCAATGTGTTGGGATGGGTTAGGCGTATGCTGCGAAGCTGTCTCTGTTCTGGCAAACTCTTCGAGTGGAATGAGAGTACTGGCATTTAAGTGATTGATAAGAGCATAAAGTTCGTTTAGAGGAATTTTCATTGCGGCTGCTATTTCTTCGTCTTTTACTGAACGTCCTAGCGTATGTTCTAATTTAGCCACAGTTTGTTCATATTGGCGCGCTTTTTGCCGAATTGTGGCAGGAATCCAGTCCTGAGCCCTAAGAGAATCCAGAATAGATCCTCGAATTCTTACTACTGCATAAGTTTCAAATTTAACTCCTCTATCACAATCATAACGTTCAATTGCTTCAATAAGTCCAAAAAAGCCATTGCTAATTAAATCATCTTTATCTACATGCTGAGGAAGACTAACGGCAACTCGGCCTGCTACTAGTTTTACTAAGGGAAGATAGTTTTCAATAAGAGCATCCCGAATCTCTAAGCTTCGATTGTTACTATACTCACGCCAAAGCTTGAGTGTGTTAGCAGCCTTCTGTTCAGCATTATTACCCTCCATAGGCGCTTACCCCTCCATCCTCACTTTTGCGTTAGTGTCATATTCTCCAAATTTTCAGGATTCAGGGGTTCAAACTTTTCGGCTGGTGTCTCGTCCCCGTTTTCATCATCGCTACTGGCAATATCAACATTTGTGTCTTCAGGTTTAATTTCATCCAATTTTTTTTGCAAAAACTGTTCAGCAAATTGACCGCATGTATACCCAAATACTGCAAAAAGAACTAACGATACTAACGTACGATATGCCATAGCCGATAATGTAATACTATTAAGCGCACTCACTAACAATGTCAAACAACTAGCGATAAACGCCATACCTAAACTAATTCGCAACTTTAGTACCATAGCCCTTCCCCCAAATAAATTAAAGTTCTTTTTCGCCTTTATCAATAGTTTTTACGCGAAAAATGCCAGTATCAAGTTTTAACTCAACTGTGCGGCCGTAATTGCCGCCCGTATCTTCAGCGAGTAACCTGACTTCCAATTTTTTTAGCACCAAACGTACAGCTTCGGCGTTGCGTTCGCCTACCCGCATAATGTCAGTGGTATTAGTAAATGTAAACATTTGTGCTCCACCGGCAATCTTCGCAGTAATCCGTGATTTAACGGCACCTAGTTTAATTATCTCATTAAGCATAGCCGGCAGCGCCGTATCAGCAAATTTAGCTACATTATCCGCAGAACGGGCTTGAGTACTATCAGGCAGCATAATATGAGCTAAGCCACCTACCTTGGCGACCGAATCAAACATAGCAATGCCAACGCAAGAGCCTAGTCCATAACTAATTAAGCTGGCCGGATTACGACCAACTTTGTAATCTGCCATTCCTACTTTTATTAGTTCAGCCATTATTCCTTCACCCCAATTGCCGCCAAGATTGTACTGAGGGATCCGGGATCAGGAATAAGGAAAAAGTGACCTTTAACACCATCATTGTCAGTAGTAAATTCAGTCTCTATCACTAATGCATGATCGCCTACTTGCCCTAGTTGGATTAAAATAACACTTAAAATAGCCCCTGCCATATCAATAGCTAAAGCGGGAATAGAAGGCAGCAAAGTCAGTTTGGTAAAATAAGATAGTGCATTTAAGTAAGCCCCTGCCAAAATATTACCAATTTCCATTAAGGCTGATTCATCCATAGAATTAAGGAGTTGAGTCTCACCTTGTTTACGGCCCATTAGCATGTCAACCAAGTAAAACGCACTTTCACGCGGAAGTAAAAATAGAATACTCCCAGGCGCTGGTCCAAAAACCCGCAGATAAACACCTGCTACCATAGCGTCAGGTCCACCTACTACCTCGGGTACTTCACCTAAAGGTAAAATAGAAACTTCGGGAACTGTCATATCAATTTTATTATTGATGATTTGGGATAGCGCAGTTGCCGCATTGCCAGCGCCAACATTGCCTATTTCCCTCAATGCGTCTAACTGCAATGATGATAGTTTCAATATGTCCTCAGACAAGTTTGCCACCCCTTTGATATCTGCAACTAAATGATTTAGCTTGCTTTAACTTCTTGCCCGACACCAATAATTGCATCAGCATTAAGCAATATTAAGAGTCTGTTTTCCATTTTACCGACACCACTTAAATAATCAGCGGCAATACCACCTACTACGGCTTGAGGAGGTTCAATACTGTTTTGATTAATTGTCGTTACTTCGGATACAGCGTCAACAATCATACCCACAGTAATTTCCTCTACTTTTATAATAATAATGCGGGTATCATCTGTATAATCCTGTGGAGGTAGATTAAGTCTTTTCTTTAAATCAATAACTGGCAGGACACTACCTCGTAAATTCATTACACCTTTAATATAATCAGGTGAATGGGGTACACGAGTAATCTCTGTGATTCGCTTAATTTCTTGAACTTGTAAAATACTGATACCATATTCTTCGCGTCCTAATTTAAATACTACTAGCTGAACATCGTCTCCAGAATATGTTAATTCAGACATTTTTCCCTACCTCCTTCACTACTGTTTTAATGCGCCAACATCCAAAATAAGCGCTACTTGGCCATTGCCTAATATAGTAGCACCAGCAATAACCTTAATTCCAGCTAATAATTTTCCCATAGATTTAATTACAATTTCTTGCTGGCCGATTAATGTATCGACAATAATACCGGCACGATGTTCACCCATATGAACAATAACAACAAATAACTCTTCCTGGTTATGTTGACAAGTATTAGGCACATTAAGCATATTTGCCAAACGAACGATCGGAATAATTTGTCCTCTAAGTAAAATAGCTTCTTGGTTTTGAATCGTTTTGATATCCTGCGGAGTAATGTTGATCGTACTATCAATCGCACCAAGAGGAATTGCATAAATCTCCTCGCATACTTTCACAAGCAGAGCCTGAATAATCGCCAAAGTCAATGGTAAGCGAATTTTGAACCTGCTGCCTTCATTAATTTTAGTTTCAACATCCACCATGCCGCCCAATGACTCGATTTTAGTCTTTACAGCATCCATGCCTACACCGCGGCCAGAGACATCCGTAACGGTTTCAGCAGTAGAAAAGCCAGGCAAAAAGACAAGTCGCACCGCTTCATTTGGTTCAAGCTTATCAGCTTCCGCCTGTGTAATCATTCCCTTTTCTACGGCCTTTTGTTTGATGACATCGGCATTAATGCCTTTGCCGTCATCTTCAACCATAATAATAACGTTATTACCTTCATGCCGGGCAATTAAGCGAACTTCACCAACAGGGTTTTTACCTTTTGCCTGCCGCTCGTCCGGATGCTCAATGCCATGATCAATAGAGTTACGTAAAAGATGAACCAGCGGATCGCCAATTTCATCAATTACGGTACGGTCAAGTTCTGTTTCTTCACCTTGAATAATAAGATTAATTTCTTTATTTAGTTCACGTGACAAATCGCGAACCATCCGGGGAAAGCGGTTAAACACTTGCCCTACCGGAACCATCCGCACTTTCATAACTACAGTTTGCAGATCTGTCGTTACTCTATCCATTTGCTCAATCGTTTCAACAAGATCAGTAAGCCTGTGGGTTAAACCAATTTGCTCCAAGCGAGTTTTATTAATAACTAATTCCCCAACAAGATTCAGTAAACTGTCTAACTTATCAATGTCAACCCTTACAGATTGACCGCCTTTAAGTTTTTTATCATTATGTTCGTTAGCAGCCGGCTTTTCATGTTTGTCCGCCATCTTTTTCTCCGGCTTACCGGCGGCCGGACTTGCCGGTTGAGTGTCGGTTGCAGTCTTAGCCGCATCCTGTGCCGTATCAGGAAGTATTGGTGATGGAATAACGGTTACCTTTTCGACTTCCGAGATATTAGTAACCGTAGTCTCGATTTTTTCATCGTCAACACCGGTTAAAATAAGAACTTGAAAACTATAATCAAAATTCTCCTTTTCCAGTTCTTCTACCGCCGGCACGCTCTTAATCACTTCACCAAGTTCTTCTAAGGCATTCATAACCATATAAGCTCTGGCAGATTTAAGTAAACAGCCTTCACGTAAACTAATATGAACTTCATAACACTCCAGGCCCTGCTTCTTTGCCGCTTTGACGACATTAATTTCTGTTTCGTCAAGCTTTATTGCGGCAACATCGATATTTTCTTTTTCCTGAGTCACAACCGGCGGCACCGGTTGTTTAGCTACCGCAGGTGAAGGCTCACCTTTGGCAATAGCTGAAAGCTTCGAAATGAGTGGTTTAATATCAATCGTCACATCCGAATTTGAAGCTACATTCTCGACAAGTTGTTCAAGCGTGTCGACACACTTAAATAAAATATCAGTTATGTCATCATTTGCTAAGAGAGTTCCTTTGCGGAGTAGATCAAGAACATTTTCCATTTCATGTGTCAGTTCAGCAATGGTAGTAAATCCCATGGTAGCAGACATGCCTTTAATGGTATGTGCACTTCTAAATATTTCGTCAAGTACTGCCAGGCTTCCAGGATCATTTTCCAGATCAAGCAAACAATTATTCAATGTTTGAAGATGCTCGCGTGATTCTTCCAAAAACATCCCCATGTACTGATTAATATCCATTCATTTACACCCCCGTAACGTTTTTATGTTTATTGCTTGGATAAAGCTCTAAGTATTTCAGCGGCTATGCCAGTAATGGGCGCTACCTTATCAACTACCCCTAATTCAATAGCAGATTTAGGCATTCCAAATACAACTGCCGTAGATTGATCTTCGGCAATGGTCTGACCATTTTGGCGCTTAATAGCTTGAATTCCCTTAGCACCATCATGGCCCATACCAGTTAAAATAACCCCTATTGCTTTGCTGCCAAAAATATGTGCGACTGATTCCATTAATGGATCAACAGCAGGCCTATGTCCGCCAACTGGTGGATTCTGGTTAAGCTTTACTACTACTTTACCACCTTCTCTCGCAAGCAGCATGTGGTAATCTCCGGGTGCAATCAATACAAGTCCTGAACGCACAATATCATTATGTTCTGCTTCCTTAACGGTAACAGATGATAATGAGTTAAGGCGCTCTGCCAAAGATTTGGTAAATCCCGGCGGCATATGCTGAACAATAACAATTCCACAAGGAATATTCCCCGGCAGTTTAGTTATAACTTCTTGCAGAGCCCGTGGTCCTCCCGTAGAAGTACCAATGGCAATAAGACGCTCCTCTGTTAAGCCACTTAAAGAAGAATACACTGGTTTATATCCCTGTACCAAACCGGTAGTTTGTTTTTTGACAAGTTGTGCCACATTAGCCTTTACTGCTGCCCGACATTTGGTTAGTATTTCGGTGCGTATTTCCGCTATATTAGAAATGGGGCCCGCTGTTTTGGCAACAAAATCAACAGCACCCAGTTCCAGTGCTTGCATAGTAGCCACAGCGCCCGCCCGTGTCAAGCTGCTAATCATAACTACCGGTGTCGGGCACTCCGCCATAATCAGTTCTAAGGCCTTTAGTCCATCCATAATGGGCATTTCAACATCAAGCGTAATCAAATCAGGTTTAAGGCGTTTTACTTTATCCAATGCATCCTTGCCATTACGGGCAGTATCAATAACAGAAAAATCAATTTCATTGGTAAATAAATCACTTATAAGCTTACGCATAAAAACAGAATCATCAACCACCAGCACATTTATCACAAAATCACCACCAAATACCCTAAGTTATTCCAACCCTTTGCGTCGTTGTTCAAGCTGTTTCTTGAAAATAAATCGAATAATAGTGTTGCGGTCTTTTTCGTTAATTTCAGCAAATCTAATTCCTATCCAAAATACCGTGAGTTCTGACTGCGGCTGATGTACTCTGACAACTTCACTTTTTATAGTAAGCGGACCAATATCCGGGTAATCAATTGTCACCAACATTCTTGTCCCAATCGGCCAGCGACGCTCGGTAACCATTTGTACGCCGCCACCGCTAATATCTTTTGTAAAAGCGCTTACCGTCTCATCAAGCACTTCATCATTAATAATTTCTTTAAATTGAACAGGTAGCACGGCATCAATTCTGACAAAAGCCCGTTGCTGAATTTTTTTTATATTATAAGGCAGAGCAATAACCCATACAGGCAAAGGGTTCATTTGTTTAGCAAGTAAACTACTGGTAAACTCATAAGCCAGACCGTTAATCACTGTCCGCCCGAAAAATACCTCACCCCGCTGTAGCAAAACTGGAAAAGCTTTACTCATCGGCATAGCAATAACCATATGGTCAATGGTTATGTCTTCTACCCGACTGTGATATTGTTGGGCGAGGCCACCACGTTCAGGCACAATAATTGCAATACGTTGATTAATTTTGAAAACGTCTTCTAATTTAATACTAATATATATCCCCTCCCCGTCTGAGGACCTTAATACATATATTCTAAAAATTTATTAAAAAATCCTTTAATACCACAAGACGGTTGCCGCATTTTTTTACCGTAAAGTACTTGGTGGGCAATGCTGTCAATACAGCGGGATGAAATAGCTTCTGGAAACGATAGTAACAAAGGTATTTGATTTTTAACAGCTTTAACCATATTACGATCCTCATAAATATAGCCGAGATTATCAGCAACTACACCAAGAAATCGCTGAGCTACACGTATCAGTTTGTCAACGACCATTTGACCTTCATCATGATCTAAAATACGATTAACCACCAGTCTGAGAGGTGCAACTCCCTTTTGCCCCGCATAGGCTTTCATCATAGCATAAGCATCGGTAATCGCGGTTGGCTCCGGTGTTGTGATAATAATAACTTCATCGGCCGCCATAACAAAATTCAGGACATTGCGGCTAAGCCCGGCGCCAGTGTCAATTAAAATAAAATCGGCCCAACTATCAAATAAGGAGATTTGAGATACGATATGGTTTAGATGGGCGTCACTTAAATTAGCAAGATGATAGATTCCCGAACCGCCAGCCATAAATTTAATGCCGCGCGGTCCCTCACTGACAATGTCGTTAATATTCAATCCATCTTCCAATAAATTAAGAATATTATAGGGAGCAGAACAGCCCAATAGGACTTCCACGTTAGCCATCCCCAGATCGGCATCAATCACCAATACTTTTTGATTCATTGCCGCTAAAGCAAGGGCCATGTTAACGGTAAAATTAGTTTTTCCTACACCGCCCTTGCCGCTGGTGATTGCAATTACCCGACTTCCAGAACTTTTTCTAATAACCGGACTTTTCGGGACTGTAGAACGCAATGACATTTGACGTAATTTCTCAGCTTGATCACTCATTTTAATCCCTCAAAATCATATTTGCCAATTTAATAGAATCAATTAACTCAATATCATCAGGCACACTCTGCCCTGTTGTTAAATAAGACAAATAAGTGGGAAAATGGTATACCAAATTTAGAATAGTTCCCAAATTACTTGCCTCATCCACTTTGGTAAATAAAAATTTTTGAGGAGAGCAAATGGAAAATTTATTGACTATTTCTAAAGCATCACGATATTTTGTTGCGGTATTCAACACTAGATGTGTTTCAATATACGGATTAACTGCTAGTAGTGCCTGCAGTTCAGCTAATTGATAATGATTGCCGGGGCTGCGGCCAGCCGTATCAATCAGAACTAAATGCTTGTCTTCATGGCGAAACAATGCGGTCTTAAGTTCATCAGGTGAATAGACAATTTCTAGTGGCACACCAATAATATCAGCATAAGTCTTCAATTGTTCAACAGCGGCAATACGATATGTATCTGCGGTAACTAATGCAACTTTATATCCTTCTTTTAACGCAAAATTAGCAGCCAATTTGGCAATCGTTGTTGTTTTTCCTACACCTGTTGGTCCAATCAGTGCAACAGCCTTGCAACCAGATGGCAAAATATCAATGCCGTTAATTTTTGTTAAACAATTGGCAATGCGATCAATTAAAAGGTTACGAGCTGTTCCGGCATCATCACCAACCATAGAGTTCTCATCAGGCAATCCTTTCATAAGATCAGCAGCTACTGCAGGATCAACATCATTTTTAAGCAATACATCCATGAGCGGCGAAGATTGTTTATTCTTTTCAGGAAGCTGCCCCATCATCTGTTCCAGCATTCTGCGCATGGTAGACATTTCAAGTTGCAGGGCAGTTATCTTTGTATCATTGGGATTGGCGACAGAAATAGGGGCAGACATAGGCGGTTTCTTTTCGACCACCTTAACGGGAGCCGTATCAACTGCAGCCATAACTTCAACCATTTCTCTGCCAAAAAAGCCCAAAATGCCCCCCTTCTTTAAGCGACGGGTATGCAGGATAACCGCATCCCGGCCTAAATCCTGCTTAACTTGCGCCATGGCCTCTGCCATATTTTGAGCAGTAAATAATTTAACCTTCAAATTACAATTTCACCATCCCTAGTGCCTGTACTTCAACTTTTGGATCCAGTTCAGCATAGGATAAAACCGTTAGATTGGGGGCTACCCGTTCTGTAAGTTTACGGAAATATAGCCTAGCACCCGGGTTTGTAAGAACTACGGGCTGATAGCCCATGTTAGTAAGCTTAGGAAGTTCATTAGTGAGACTATTAATCACAGCCTGGACTTTTTGAGGTTCCAAAGCTACATAGGATCCTTGCTCAGTACGCTGCACGGAATTGATAATCGTATTCTCTAATTGGGGATCGACTGTCAAACACGTTAGAATATTGTTATTCACAACCTGACGGGAAATTTGACGAGCCAGTGCATGTCTTACATATTCGGTTAGAATTTCAGTGTCTTTGGTCAATTGCGCATAATCCGCCAAAGTTTCAAAAATTGTAACCAAATCTCTAATCGAAACTTTCTCACGCAGCATATTGCCCAACACTTTTTGTATTTCGCCAATTGACAAAAGGTTTGGTGTCAATTCTTCGACAACAGCAGCATTATTCTGTTTAACAGAATCAACCAGAGTTTGTACTTCCTGACGACCAAGTATTTCTGCCGCATGACTCTTGATAATTTCAGTAAGGTGCGTCGCTAAAACGGACACTGGATCCACTACTGTATAACCTGCCAATTCCGCTTGTTCCCGGTAACTTTCCTGAATCCAAAGAGCCGGCAAGCCAAACGCCGGTTCCACTGTCTCAACCCCTGGCACTGATTCAAAAGCAGCACCGGAATCCATAGCTAAAAAGTGATCTAACATTAGTTCGCCTCTGGCAATTTCAATTCCTTTTATTTTTATCACATAAATATTGGGTTTAAGCTGAATATTATCACGTATGCGGATAGTGGGTACAATAAGGCCCAGTTCTAAAGCACATTGCCGGCGAATCATAACCACCCGGTCTAACAGGTCGCCCCCCTGACTAACATCAACGAGCGGTATAAGACTATAACCAATCTCAAGCTCCATAGGGTCAACCTGTAATAAGGACACAATATTCTCCGGTTTACGTACTTCTTCTTTCTCCTTTTCCTCTTGCTGAGACATTTCCATTTGAACCTCTGATTGTTCAGTCCGAATAAGAGCATAGCCAATGCCGCCAGTAATGAGGCTGAGAACAAAAAACGGCAGACCTGGCAACCCTGGAATTAACCCTAAAAGCAGCAATACCCCGCAAGCGATAAAAAATACGCGGGGATTATTAATAATCTGACTGGCAAGATCGGACCCCAGATTAGACTCAGATGCTGCCCGGGTTACCACGATACCGGTCGCTGTTGAAATTAATAGCGCAGGTATCTGGTTAACCAATCCTTCACCTACAGTTAACAAGGTATACGTTTGCAACGCCTGCAAAATATCCAAGTTACGCTGCAGCATCCCGATAACAAAACCACCGACGATATTAATAATAATAATAATAATTGCGGCAATGGCATCGCCTTTAACAAATTTACTCGCCCCATCCATAGCACCATAAAAATCAGCTTCGCGTTGAATATTTCTACGACGGTCACGCGCTTCCTTGTCGGTAATAAGTCCAGAATTAAGATCTGCGTCAATACTCATTTGCTTACCAGGCATAGCATCTAAGGTAAAACGGGCGGCAACTTCGGCAACACGTTCTGCACCTTTGGTAATTACAATAAACTGAATAATAATCAAAATAACAAATACAATAAAACCGACAACCGGATTGCCGCCGACAACAAAATTGCCAAAAGCGGCAATCACGTCGCCGGCGTGACCGTCAAGCAGAATCAAACGTGTCGAAGATACGTTGAGGGCTAAACGAAATAATGTAGTAATTAAAAGTAATGACGGGAATACGGAAAAATCTAATGGCTCCGTATTATAGATAGCCACCATAACAATAATTAAAGCTAGTGTAATATTCGTCGTCAGCAAGAGATCAAGCAACATTGTCGGCAAAGGTATAATCATCATCACTACTATGGTAATGATTGCCACTGCTATCATAATATCACTATACTTTTGTAAGCCTATAAATAGTGAGGACTGTCGAGTAATAGCCATCTGGTATGATCGCTCCTTTTATTAGGACAAGCGTTTTTTTAGGCGATATACATATGCCAAAACTTCTGCAACCGCCTGATATAACTCTGCTGGAATAATATCGCCAATTTCTACCGCAGAATAGAGTGCACGAGCTAAAGGCTTATTTTCAACAATAACAACTTTGTTTTCCCGTGCCACTTGTTTGATACGTTCAGCCAAAAAATCCTGACCTTTAGCCAAAACAACCGGGGCCGCCATCTCTTTTTCATATTTAAGCGCGATAGCCAAATGGGTAGGATTCGTAACAACCACATCCGCTTTAGGAATTTCCTGCATCATTCGCCGCATAGCCAAAGCACGTTGTTTTTCTTTAATTTTACTTTTTATTTGAGGATTACCTTCTGTTTGTTTCATTTCCTCTTTTACTTCTTCCTTAGACATCTTCAAACTCTCATTATGTTCCCACCATTGATACATATAATCAAGGACTGCTAAGACTAGCATAACAGCAATTATCTGAAAAGCTAAATCGATAACCAATGAACCGGTTAATTTAAGCGCGTCCATTAAATCCATATTAATTATTTGCGGAATGTCGCCTGTTTTAATAACAGCAAAGCGATAAATAAAATAACCAATAATAGCAACCTTAAAAAGTGCTTTAGCAAGCTCAACAAGTGATCTTTTCGAAAACAATCGCTGAAAACCAGATAGAGGATTAATCTTCGAAAAATCGGGCATTAACACTTCTGTCGAAAACATAAAGCCAACTTGCATAAAATTAATAACAACAGAGATAACCATAATGACTAACAGAATCGGCAACATTGTCTTCATTAAAACCAGTTCCGTATCAATAAATAATAATTGAACGGCATTGATAGTTAAATCCTGAGCAGTCAAGCCGGAAAAAATTCCCGTCATATAACTGGCTAATTCATTATATAGATTAACTCCTAAAAGTTTAAGTGTATAAAAAGCGGCCAAAATTACAAACACCGAACTAATTTCAGAACTTTTGGCCACCTGCCCCTTTTTGCGAGCTTCCTCTTTACGTTTAGGGGTAGCATCTTCCGTTTTTTCACCATTAAACAATTGTAAATCAAAATTCTTTAGCCGATAGCGAGATTCCTTATCCTGGTGCAAGACTTTCCAAGAGGCGGTACATATTATGAAAGACTTCACTAAAAACCACCTCCAAAAAGAATAGATAAACCGGTAAAGCCAAAGAGAGTACAAAAATGCCGACAATAATCTTGCCCGGCACACCAACAACGAAAATATTCATTTGAGGCATAGTTCGAGCCAGAATACCTAATGCTACATCCGTAAGTAACAACGCGACTAGTACTGGCAAACTAATTTTAAGTGCAATAATAAAAATATTAACAACCATATCCACTATAATTTCAGAGAGTTCCGGACGAAATAATCCCTGTGTTACCGGAATAGTTTTAAAGCTGTAAACCATAGCTGCTAAAAAAAGATGATGACTATTGCTGGTTAAAAACACCATCATCGCCAAAATATATTTAAAATTGCCGATGAGTGGTACTTGCTGACCAAATTGAGGATCGAATACGTTTATAATGCCAAAACCAATTTGTGTATCTAATAATGCGCCTGCCATCTGAATTCCATAAAAAATAAATGAGCAGGCAAAACCTAGTGTCAAACCGATTAAAAATTCTCCTATTACCTTCACCGCATAAGAAAGCAGAGTATCCGGAATAGCAAGATCTGATTGTATCAATAAAGGTAATAAAATATAGGAAAGAATCAATGACAATCCAGCTTTTATGATTAGCGGAACATTGCGGGAACCAAAAATAGGGGCTGATGTAAAAATTCCACTAATTCTCGCAAAAATCAACAAAAAAAAGCCTAACTGGTTTTGCAATAAAGTAAAAAGATCCACTATTCTTACCACCTATCGTTTATCAAACGCCTCCTGCTCATCGCTAACGCACCATATTAGGCAAATTCATAAATAATTCCCGCGTATAGTCAATCATCAAGCTAAGCATCCATGGACCAAAAATAAGTACAGCAACAAAAACAGCAATGATTTTAGGAATAAAAGCCAGTGATTGTTCTTGTATTTGCGTTGTTGCTTGAAATACACTGACCGCAACACCCACGACCAAACCTAGAATGAGCATGGGAGCTGATACTAGCATGACCATCATTAATGCATTACTTCCCACCTGAATAGCCATATCACCAGACATTAACGCTCCCCCTTTTTATCCAAAACTACTAACTAATGAGCGAATTATTAAATGCCAGCCATCCACCAGTATAAATAATAAAACTTTAAAAGGTAAGGATATCATGACCGGTGGAACCATCATCATCCCCATAGCCATAAGTGTACTGGCTACGACCATGTCAATGACGATAAAAGGAATATAAATTAAAAAACCAATTTGAAAAGCGGTTTTAAGTTCACTAATAATAAAAGCAGGAATTAGTACTGAGGAGGGAACGTCTTCCGGCGTATTAGGTCTGGGCATCTCCGACAAATTTACAAATAACGCTATATCATTTTCGCGAGTCTGCTTAAACATAAATTCACGCATCGGTTTCATTGCTTCAGTAAGCGCTGTTTGCTGATCCATTGTCCCCGCCATCATAGGCTGAAAAGCATTTTTATTTACCTGATCAATATAAGGTGACATTGTATAAAAAGTTAAAAACAGCGCAAGCCCAACTAAAACTTGATTAGGCGGCATATTTTGCGTCCCCAAAGCACTGCGCAAAAATGACAAAACTACAATAATGCGTGTGAATGAGGTCATCATAATCAAAATAGACGGTGCAAGCGAAAGCACCGTTAACATCAACAAAACTTGCAGGCTAAGGGCAACATCCTGAGGACTGTTGGCCTGTTCAATCCCAACATTTATATTAGGGATAGGTATTAGCGGCGCTGCTCCTGCTACATTGGGAATAGCAATTAGTGCTATAAGCATAGCCAAAATTAACATATTATGTTGTTTTGACTTTATCCAATCTGACACTCTATTTACCTCTTCCTAATATCGATATCGTTCTCCTTCTCGTGAAATTGAGGAGTGTCTGAAGTGAAAGTGCGTGGAAATTTTAGCTGCATTTGTTTCAATAAATTTAACTGCCGGTAAAAAACATTACTAAACTGCTCAGGGGGCATAACAGCATTTTGACTGGCCATCAACTGTTCAATATCGGTTTGGGATGTAATTTCGTTAAGCAATGTAATATTATGTTCAGTTACTCCTAATATTAGATACTTACCCGCTATTTCTACCACATACACAGCGCGATTGGGTCCCAAAGATAACGTAGCATAAATTTTACCGTTGCCAAATCCACCACCTCTGGACATCCTATCCCCTAAAAACCGCGAAGTAAGGTATGCAAGGCCAAGTACTACTAAAAAGACCAAAAGTAATGATAAGATATATCCACCTGTCGCAAGCCATGATGTTGAAGTTGGCTGGGGCTCCTGATATTTTAAATATCCGCCTGTTTCTGCTGCCGCTAGCACCTGACCTGACAACATTGATAATACACTAACGATAAAACTCCCACCGTTAACGCGCCAATTAATCATTTATCAATATTACCCATCTAGCCAACGGCTTTGCGGACAGCTTCCAAAACACGGTCAGGCTGAAACGGCTTAACAATAAAATCACGAGCACCTGACTGGATGGCTTCGATGACCATGGCCTGTTGCCCCATTGCACTACACATAATAATTTTGGCACTGGCATCCATCTTTTTGATTTCTTTTACGGCAGTAATTCCATCCATTTCCGGCATAGTAATATCCATGGTGGTCAAATCTGGTTTAAGTTCCTGATATTTTTCCACCGCTTTAAGACCGTTCTCTGCTTCCCCTACTACATCATAACCATTTTTGGATAAAATATCTTTAATCATCATCCTCATAAAAGCGGCATCGTCAACAACTAAAACTTTAATGGCCATTAAACTTATCTCTCCTATCTCAAATAAAAATTTGGAATTACTACTGAAGATGGCTCGCTCGTTCCAAAGGACTTATTATATCTGTAATTCGTACACCAAAGTTTTCATCAATGACTACAACTTCTCCCTTGGCAATTAGTTTACCATTAACCAGAATATCCACTGGCTCTCCGGCCAGCTTATCCAACTCGACGACCGAACCTTGTGATAATTCAAGAATATCGCGAATTAATTTGCGAGTCCTCCCAAGCTCTACAGTAATTTGTAGCGGAACATCCATAATGAGGCCAATATTTGTATCAGAACCGGGCACACCAGCCGGTTTTAACGGCGCAAATTGTACAGGCTGCACAGCCACATTTTGCGCTGGTTGTTGTTTGGGCTGTGAAGCCGGTTGGGCATATGCAGGTGCCGGCTGTGATGCCGCAGGCGTTGCTGGTTTGGGAGGAGCGGCCGGCGGCGCTGCCGGAGTTGCAGGTTGCTGCACGGCATTTAACAAATTTTCAACCATTTCCCTGGCAACACTAAGCGGTAGTATTTGCATCAGCTCACTGTCGATAAGATCCTCAACTTCCATGCGAAAAGATACGCGCACTAAGGGATCATCACCGGAAACTATACTATCAATTTCAGGATCAACAGCAAAATCCAGCAAATTAACCTTCGGCGGGGCAATATCCACCTTCTTTTTAAAAATAGTTGAAATTGAGGTTGCCGTCGAACCCATCATCTGATTCATCGATTCACTAACAGCGCTCATATACAGTTCATTTAATTCTGCCGGCGGATTTGTACCATCACCGCCCATCATCAAATCAGCAATAATTAACGCATCTTGCTCCCGTATTGCCAAGATGTTAGTACCTAAAAGTCCTTGCGTATATCCCACCTCAATAACTAAATACGGCAACGGATATTGGCGCTTAATCTCATTTAAGGTGGATATTGAAACTTTAGGTGTTGTAATGGATACCCGCCGGCCTAAAAGTACAGACAAGGTTGTGGCCGCCGTACCCATTGATATATTTCCAATTTCACCCAAAGCATCTTTTTCAATATCGGATAAATCTTGCCCAGCCGGAGATGGCGAGGCTGCTACTGGTTCGCCTCTTAGCAATGCGTCTATTTCTTCCTGGGAAAGGAATCCGTCACTCATCATTATCATCTCCTTGGGAAATTACTTGAGTTATTTGTACTGCATTTCTGTTACTAATAAGTCCTGGTTTACATTTAAACTTTTCTCGATTACCAATCAGGATGCTTAATTCATCTTCTGCCTTTGTCTCCAGTTGCAGCACATCGCCCACTCCTATTTCCAAAAGTTCATGGACAGTAACAGTGGCCCGTCCCAGTTCAACAATAACTGGGATAAGAGTTCTCTCCAGCTTTCGTTGTAATACATTCATGGTTTCCGTAGAAGCCTGTTTCGCAGCCGCAGAAGCAACCCAAAAAGTCGTTGTTAATTTTGACATGATTGGTTCAAGTACCAGATAGGGAATACAAATATTCATTAAACCTTCTGCCTGACCAATTTTCGCTTGCAGAGTAATGAGTACGACCATATCATTAGGGGGAACAATTTGTGTAAACTGAGGATTTGTTTCTAACGCCTCCATGCGTGGCTCAATTGCCACAACCTGTTTCCAGGCCTCCTGCATGTTCTCCATGGCTTTATTAATAACTTTTCTGATAATCACTTCCTCAATATCGGTCAATGAACGTGATTTTGCCGGTGGCAAACCCGGACCACCAAATAATCGATCAATAATCGCCAGTACAATATTAGGATTTATTTCTAATATTGCATTGCCTTTTAGCGGGCGCATTTGAAAAATACTGATGACACTGGGGTTTGGCATTGACCGGATAAATTCTTCATATGTCAGTTGATCAACAGAAGCAACATCAATATGAATAAGGGTCCGAAGATGGGCTGACAGGTATGTGTTAAACATACGGGCAAAGTTCTCATGCAGCATATAAATTGTACGGATTTGATCCTTAGAAAATTTATCAGGACGCTTGAAATCATATATTTTGATTTTTTTCTGCTTTTCTTCGGTTTTTATTTCTTCGGCGGTAACAACACCGGTTGACAAAGCTGACAACAGTTCATCAATTTCAGATTGTGATAAAACATCGGGTCCTGCCAATCCTCCCCCTCCTTTCACACAGAGAAAATAATAATACCTGGCGAACTAATGTTATACATTTACTAAACTACTTACGCGAATCTACTGTAAAACGAAATTAGTAATATAGATATCATAAACACGGTCTTCGCCAAGCGTATTATTAATTTCATTTTTAAGTAGTTCTTTTAACTGATCTTGCTTGACTGGATCAAAATCTTCAATCTTCTGCGAGCGCAAAACATAAACAGCAGTATCTAGTATCTTTATTTCCTCAGGAGACGGCATTTTTCCTTCTTTTGCCGGTGAATTATTACTTGGTTTTAATTCTACAATAACACCGATTTTAAGATAGCGCCCGCTATTGACACCGCCAATATTGAGAATCAGTCCATCTTTTGCGTCACCTAACTTTATAAATTGTCCGGGCTCATGCAGGGAGACCTTTTTCTCAACTGTTTTGTCTGACACAACCCTGGTAGCAATCAAATATGAAATACCACCGGCTAAAATTAAGCCCACAACAATTAAGATGATCATAACCATCATGGACATCTTTTTAGGTTTTTCTTCTTCAGCCACTGGTGCACCTCCATTTTTAGTATATTGATTTATTAACCGCTGCCTTAACAATGGTATCGTTATCGCATGTTTCTATATAATGCCCGGCGATAATCCATGACCTTACGTACAATCTCATCCATAGATTCTTCCACAATAAGCTTCTTGCCGCTGGTTAAGGTAATGACCGTATCAGGTGTCTCTTCAATGGTTTCAATTAATTCGGCATTCACCACAAAATCACAATCTTGAGATTTAAGTTTTGTAACCTTTATCACCATAATCCCTCCTTCTCGCTATTTAAAAAATAGGTAGCGGAAGAGAGGCATTCCCCCCGCTACCTGACAAAAAAATTACCGTTTCAGATTGGCTAATATTTCCAACATCTCATCATCTGTTGTAATAATTTTGGAGTTGGATTGGAAACCACGCTGGGTAATAATCATATTGGTCATCTCATCAGATAAGTTTACATTCGACATTTCCAAACTGCCGGAGCTGGTTTTGCCAAGTCCGCCAGTGCCGGGAATACCAATCGCTGGATTACCTGAATTGCTGGACTTCACGAACATCGTCTCCCCTACCTTATCAAGGCCGCCTGGGTTGGTAAAGCCCGCTAAGGCCACCTGGCCTAATGTTTGACTTTGCCCGTTATCATAGGTGCCGGTAATTATACCGGAAGCGGAAATTGTTTTTTTCGTCAGCGACCCCTGGGCATAACCGTCATAATCAGATTTAAGCGTTGATTCACCACCATACATTGTTAAACCGGTTAAGTCAAGAGTAAATGATTTACCTGATATAGTAACAGAAGTAGGAGGAGTAGTAATCTTACCGGCAGTTGTAGGAGGAACAGCAGCAGGATTAGTAACAGAAGCAAATGTAATTGAAGAAACAGTTGCAAGTGGTGTAGTTGGAGTTGCTGACGCCGGATCATAAAAATCAAGTTTCCAAGTGTTCGAACCGGTAAAGGTAAAAACAGCGTTAAGGTTAGTGCCTTTACCCATACTATCATAAATTGTAACTGTCCCAGAAGCTGTGGTGGGATCCACAATACTAGTAGTAGACGGATCATCAGTTACGGCATCAGCAGTTAAATTTTTAGTAAACGTAAAACCGGTAGTAGCCTTAGGTGCCATAGTCTTCTTAGAATCATCAATTACCAGCGGAACAAGCTTACCGGTATCAATTTTACCGGTTGCATCAACGCCATAGCCCATTACTTGCAGGCTAGTGCCTGGCAAATAATAATTACCGGCAGCATCAAAATCAAAATTTCCCGCTCTGGTATAATATTGATTGGTACCACCGTTATCGGAAACGATAAAAAAGCCATCTCCCTGAATTGCCAGGTCGGTTTGCTTACCGGTGGATTGGACATTGCCGTCGGTAAACAGTGTTTCAATACTGGCTATCCCCATTCCCAGACCAACCTGCATCGGGTTGGAGCCGGCAGTATTGCCATTTGGCGCGGAAGCGCCCTGCAAAGTTTGACTTAGAATATCCTGGAAATTAACTCGGCTCGCTTTAAAGCCGGTAGTATTGACGTTAGCGATATTATTGCCGATAACGTCTTGCCGGGTCTGATGATTTTTTAGACCCGACACAGCGGAATATAATGAACGCATCATAGGAAAAGTGACCTCCCACTCTTTTTTTATTGATCTAATTTTTTAATGCTGCTTCTGTCATTCAGCAGTCGTGTGGGCTTCCTCAAGAGGTCCGGCCCTAAACAATTACCGCACTATCAATGTTGGTAAACACATTTTCTTTGATACTGGCGCCGTCCAAAGCAGTGATGACCGTTTTATTTTTAATACTGACAACAAAGGCCAAACTGTCATTCATCAATATAAGTGATTCTTGGGCGCCTTTTTGTGCCGCTTGCTCTACCGCTTGGCTCAACTTATTCAAATGCGTGCTGTCAAGCTTAATTTTACGGCTCTCTAATCGTTGTAAGGCATGTTGGGAAAACTTAACCCCAGTGATTTCTTGCCCTAATAATTGATCGAAACTAAGTCCGGTAGTTGCTTGTTTTATTGCAGAAGTATTTGGCTTGGCCGACGAAGGGCTGATAGGCGAAATAATTGGAGCGGCGGTTTGGTAAGCATGATAAATACGATTATCAGCCATTTGTTGTATTCCCTGTAGTTGTACTAGAAAAATACTCAACTCCGGTTACTTTACTTAATTCAATGGATGTAGAACCAATTACCAGTTTAGGCTCATTATTGACTAACCGTACCGATTTAACTACACCTGACTGTTCATCAGCACTGCTGTCATCTTTCCATGTGACTTTCATACCGATTAAGCTCATGGCATGAGCCATTTGCATCGTTGAGTTCATATTCTGCATTTGTTCCAAGCTTGAGAATTGCGCCAATTGTGCGATCGTTTCTTTATCATCCACAGGATTTGTCGGATCCTGATTCTGATATTGAGTGATTAATAATTTTAAAAACTCATCTTTACCAAGGCTGTCATTTGCTTTTCTGGTCGTTGTAGTGCTGTCAGAGTTTGCTGTACTTTGGCTAGTGCCGCTCACAGCAGTTGTATTAGCCATGTTAACACCTCCTTTTTTTAAATACGGTAATCGACACCAGCTTGAGAACCTATACCGGAAATGCCCCCGGTTGCCAGTTCACCATCAATTGCCTCAATAAAATTCTCCGCGGATTTTTTATTCGCAGCCTTCGTTAATTGTTGCCGTGAGTTTTGGCTTTGTCCCTGATTAGGTTGAAATTGACTAAGTCCAGCATAAACACTGACATTATCCACTTTTAAGCCGCTATTAACCAACTCCTGTTTTAACTGTGGCAGCGAAGTCTCAATCAGACTGCGAACTTCCGGGTTATTAGAATGGAAGCTGGCATTGACGACGCCATTTTCAATTGCTACTTTCAGAGTCAACTCACCAAGATGTTCTGGCTTAAGTTTCATAACCATTTCAGTGTTTTGCGGTTTAGTAATAATTTTTGTTTGCTCCACGATCTGATCAAGAACTTGTTGCACATCAGCCGAAGGTGTTGTTGCTGCCTGCGAATCCGCTGTATTGACGAAAGACGCTATGGCATTAGTAGATAATAATGCAGCATCTAAGTTCTGAGAAAATACCGAAGAACTTATTACTTTAGTATCTATTGACAAATCTTGTTCGCCATTAAGCATCTTAGAATCTGTTAAATTTTTTTGTCCTTCGCCAGTAAGATCCGAACTTAGCATTCGCCCCTGTTGGTTACTACCAACTGTCGGTATAACTGTTTGTTCAACAGGCGCTTGATTTTGCTCTGCAGCTTGATCATTAGGATTTTGAGCAGGTTTTTGCATTGAGCTTGCGTTTTGCAGACCTGCCGCCGTTTGCGGTAATATAAAGCCGCTGGAATTTGCCGCAGGTTTTGCTTGCGCTGCTTGGTTTTGTTTTTCACCAGTTGCTTGTGATACAGTTGCTTGACTAGAATTGCCCGCTTTTAGGCGACCATTTTGAACACTTTCTGCTGTTTGAGCTAAAACTGCTCCGTTAGGACTCAAGGTAGTTTCGACCGTCACGGCCTGATTTTGTGGCAAATTTTCTTGCGTTACCGTATTGCCTGAGACTGCATTGCTAATATTGCCTGATAATTTAGCAAGTATCTCAGGTTTTTCCTGCCCAAATTTCAGTACGCCGTTCTGATTATTGGGCTTAAGATTGTTCTCAGAAACAGAAGCTAATCCCTGTTGTACAAGCGTAGCAAATTGGACCGTATTTGTTGCCATTTGGGGTTGATTAGCAACTGCAGCTTGCCCAGCCACTATTGCCGCTGTCGCTTGCTCTGGCTTTACTACCGTCGGAGTACTAGCGGTCGAGGTATTAATAACAGGAACTCCTATAAGCAAGGCTGTAACCAAGGCAGGATTAGCCACACTTGGTAAAACATCCTGCGGCGATATTACGTCTTTGTCAGACTCATTTGAGTTTGTTTTTGTCGATTCATCGGCCAAACTTACGTTTTTTCCCTTGGAATCAGTCTCATCTTTTTTACTTATATTTTGGGGCTTAGCAGCGTTTGTTAACTTCTCAGCGACAGCCTGTTCTGGAGGATCTTTTACAGTCGTCTCATTCGTTTCCGTAACAGCCTTGTTCAATGTATCATTAAAGCTATTTTGCGGTTCGCCTGAGGATGATCCACTACTTGAGCTTTTGCTGACTGTTGCTTGTGATGAAGCACTACTTTGCAATAGATTAATCCCTACGTTCATTTTTTCACCTCCTTTCAAGGCAATTTTATCTAAACTATATTTTGGGAGCTTGTGGCTCTCTCATCATTTCCTGCGTGATCCGCGCTGCCCGTGCAGAGTCAAACTTAGCTAAAATTTTTGATACTTGCTCTTCTTCCATTTTTCCTAGTATCGAAATAACTGTTGGATCATCCAAGTCGCCCATAATTGTTACAGCCTCTTCCGGTTTCATCCCGCCATACAATCGCGCTAATTTAGAAATACGTTTGGCTTCTTCTTTTTGCTTAATTTTAGTCTGTTGCTCCAATTCTTCTTTTGTAATAACATTAGGAGTTGACGGCAAAGGATTCGACTGAAGGCTGCCTGCTGGCTGCTGGGCCATAGTGGAACTATTAGGCATATTAGCCTGACCGTTAGTGGTATCCTCATCTAATTCTACTGGTTCAAAGTTTGTTTTCGGAAAAAATCGGTTAACTACCGGGTATTGAGCCAAATTAACACCGTGTGTCAGTTGCTCCACATTAATCATTTTCAAATATATTCCGGCAGCAAAGCCAATCACTATTAAAATACACAAAGCGACTATCACTGATAATATTTTAAAAATCCTATTAAACTTTGATTTGGGTGCTTCCGGTTCTTGCGTAGTCTGTGGAGCTACCGCAGCCGGTTTTGTTGGTTTGTTGGCAGTAGTTTTGGTTTTTTCAGCCATAATTAACTATAGACTCCTCTACTTAGCCAAAGACAAAACTTTGGCTACATAGTCACGTGTTTCACTATATGGCGGAACACCATTATAGTTTTTTACTGCTTGAGGCCCGGCGTTATAAGCAGCAACCGCTTTAGCAACATCGCCGCCGAAAGTAGTCAGCATCTGTTTCAAATAATGAACACCGCCATCAATATTCTCACGCGGATCGTTAATATTATGTACTCCAAGGGAGCGGGCAGTCTCTGGCATTAGTTGCATAACCCCCACTGCCCCTACGGGTGAGACGGCGTCCTGAGACAGCCCAGATTCCGTTTCCGCTATAGCCATTGCCAATTTGGGATCTACACCATATTTAGCGGCAGCGACATGGATCATCTTGGTAATATCCCCACCGTTGGTACTAATAGAATTATTACTGGTTGTTATGTTATTTACCATTGTTGATTGTTGATTATTCGCCTGAGAAAGCGCGGCAGCAAAATTATTGGCGGATTGGGTTTGCGGGACTGTTGGCGTAAAGCGTTGCTCGATTTCGGCAATTCGTTGAACCACCTGATTGATACTGGATAACATGTTATTCACTCTCCTTGTTACGCATAAAAGCCTGCGTTCCAAGCTCATCTAGAATTTTTTGTTCCTCTTGCAATAATTCAATATTGTACTGCTCTAAGCGTTTTTTACGTAAATTATCGACAAGTTTTCGCTGCTTAACAGCTGCTTCCAACACATTCAGGCACTCTTGCCGATAAGTTTCCGCTTTAGCTACCTGCTCATGCTGCTTAGTAATATCTCCCTTAAGTTTATCGATATAATAATGAAAAGTCTTAAGAATTTCAATGGTTGGAGAACCGTCATTCTGTTCTTTACTAAGCAAATGCAAACTGGAAATTAACTTATTTTGAAATTGAGTTAATAATTCCTTTTCCTTATATAAGCGAATATTGGCTTCCGCCATCTTAATCTGCGCTTGCTCTTCTTCCATCTTTCGGAACTTTAGTAGTGTCTCTAGGCGAAACCGGAATTTCTTCATTTTCTACTTTCCTCTTATTTCAGGCCACAAGCACTTTAAGTCGCTCAATCGTTTCAGTTATCGGTGTGTTTTCGTTTACGTCTTGCTGCAAGAAACTTTTTATCTGATCAATAGCAGCAACAGCACGATCAATATTAGCATTACTTCCCTGAGCATATGCTCCAATATTGATTAAATCTTCCGCTTCATGATATGTTGCAAGCAAAGCACGAAGTTGCTGCGCGCATTGTCGATGCTCCTTATCAATAATCTCTGTCATAACTCTGCTAACACTGTTCAGAACATCAATGGCTGGATAATGATTTAAAGCTGCCAAATTCCGTGATAACACAATATGACCATCCAAAATACTGCGTACCGCATCGGCGATTGGCTCATTCATATCATCGCCATCAACAAGCACGGTATAGATCCCTGTAATAGAACCGCGATCGCCAGTACCTGAACGTTCCAATAATTTAGGCAACATAGCAAATACGGATGGGGTATACCCTCTGGTAGCAGGCGGTTCACCCACTGTTAACCCTACTTCTCGCTGAGCCATGGCAAACCGGGTTACGGAATCCATCATTAACATAACATCCAGACCCTGATCGCGAAAATATTCAGCAATCGCAGTAGCCGTCATCGCTCCCTTAATTCTTACAAGGGCAGGCTGGTCAGAAGTTGCTACAACGACTACCGAACGCTTAAGTCCCTCTTCTCCCAAATCACGTTCAATAAACTCCCGCACTTCCCGGCCGCGCTCGCCAATAAGCGCAATGACGCTAATATCGGCCTCCGTATTACGAGCTATCATGCCTAACAGCGTACTTTTGCCAACGCCGCTGCCAGCCATAATACCTACCCGCTGTCCCCGTCCCATTGTTAACAGGCTGTCAATAGCTCGCACACCTACCCCCAGCTTGTCTTCAATGCGGCGGCGAGTTAAAGGTGGTGGCGGCGTAGAATTTAACGGATATTGAATATCAGTTATCAATGGGCCTTTATCATCAATGGGATTGCCAAGCCCATCTAAAATGCGTCCCAGTAATTGACGTCCCACATTTACTCGTAGCATCCGATGTGCTGACACGACTTCACAACCCGGGCCAATACCCTGAAGATCACCAACAGGCATGAGTAAAATACGATTTTCTCTAAATCCTACAACTTCAGCGGGAATAGGTTCACCTTTTCTATGCGGATAAACATAGCATAGCTCTCCCAAATTAACATTGGGACCTTGTGACTCCATGACCAATCCAATTATTTGCGTGATTTTTCCATTAATTTTCATGTTGTCACAATTAGCTATTGCTGATAAATAAGGAGAAGCATCAAAAAACTTACTCATGGCAACACTTCCTGAATTGCCTTATAAACTAACTCTAGTTTAGTATCTAATCTAGCATCTACAGTACCTAGCGCAGTTTCTATCACACAACCGCCTGTAGAAACAGTATGATCAGCGGTCACACTGATTGCATTTTCCCGTCCAACCATTAGTTGTAAATCACGTTTGGCCATTAATACCATTTCATAGTCTTCAGAATTCACTCTGATCGTTATCTGATTTTGATCGGTTACTTTGCTCAAAGCTTCCTTAACAATTGGTAGTATGGTAGTTGGGTTATCTTCTACTTCCCTTGCCAATATCTTACTTGCTACAGTAAGCGCAATCTCAACAATCTGACGCTCAGCGTCAACGAACATTTGAGCAATCTCTTGGTCGGCAGTTTTAACTAGCTGCTGCGCCTTTTCAATTGAGGATTGCACAGCCTGCTGCATTTCAGCCTGCGCAGCATCTTTTCCTTGATTATATCCTTCCTGATAACCTTGTTCATGGCCCTCATGCAAGCCTTGGAAATGGGCTTCTTCATAGGCGTGCTGCGTAATTTCTTTGACTTTGTTTTCAGCGTCAGTCACACATTGTGCCGCCGTTGTCTCAGCTTTAGCCATAATAGCCTTAGCCTCGCTACGGATAGCTTCTAAATCTATATCTGGCATGGCAGGCGCTTTGGCTTGTTCCTGTTCAGGTTCAGGCACAGATAATGGCCGGTGTTTAATAATAAACGGTGAATTTTTTTCAAAAAGCACACTTTTTATAATACTAGACAATTATTTCGTCTCCTTTACCACGCGAAACAACAATTTCGCCTGATTCTTCGAGACGACGAATATTATTTACAATTTTTTGCTGGGCCTCTTCAACATCTCTTATACGTACAGGTCCCATGTATTCGATTTCTTCGCGCAGCATTTCGGCAGCACGTTTGGAAACATTCTTATAGACCTTATTGGCAACTTCACTTGATGTTGCTTTGAGTGCCAACGCCAAATCTTTGTTATCGATTTCCCTAAGCACAAGTTGTAGCGATCTGTCGTCCAAGAGGACAATATCCTCGAAAACAAACATTTTCTTTTTAATTTCTTCCGCGAGCTCCGGATTTTGCACTTCCATATTTTCAATAATCGTTCTTTCGGTAGTTCGGTCAACACGGTTAAGAATTTCAACAATGGAATCTACACCACCAGCAGCCGTAAAATCTTGCGTTACTAGTGACGATAATTTGCGCTCAAGTATTCTCTCTACATCACGAATTACATCTGGCGAAGTTCGGTCCATTGTAGCAATTCGCCGTGCAACATCTACCTGACGCTCCGGTGGTAACGCCGAAACAATGGCCGCTGATTGCTCAGGTTGAAGATAGGCCATAATCAAAGCAATCGTTTGAGGATGTTCATTTTGGATAAAGTTCAACAATTGACTTGGATCCGTCTTCCTGGCAAAGTCAAATGGACGAATTTGCAAACTAGTAGTTAAACGATTAATTATCGAGACAGCCTTATCAGAACCTAAGGCTTTTTCTAACACTTCGCGGGCATAATCCAAGCCACCACTAGAAATATATTCTTTTGCTAAACACATCTGGTGAAATTCATTTAATACTTTATCTTTCTGTTCTTGCGTCAATTTACGTTGATTAGCAATCTCCAGTGTCAACTTTTCTATTTCGTCTTCCCGCATGTGTTTTAATACTTGAGCTGATATGTCAGGCCCTAAAGCAATTAATAAGATGGCTGCTTTTTGCTTGCCTGTCACTTCATTCGACTGGTACATAGCCTAGGTGCCTCCCGTCATTCTTCTGCTAACCAAACCTTCAGAATCTGGGCCACATCTTCAGGGCGTGATTTGGCAAATTTTTCGACTAAATCTCTTTGTTCGATCCGTTCTTTTTCTTGAGCGTCCACCTCTTCCTGAACAGCGGCTGCTACCTCAGCCACAGGTTGCGCCTCAAGCGAAAGAGCTTCCATTAATGCCGCTTCCTCTTCTTCACGACGGCGGGCATACCGTCTATACAGATAATATAAGATTGCGCCAATGAGAAGGACAGCAAGTCCAACTTTCAGCATAAATGCCTGTTGTTGCTGCTTAGCATATGCTTCTTCTTCCTGGCGTTGCCTATCAGCCTGTTCTGTGCTGAATTGTATTGGTTCGACGGCAATTGTGTCGCCACGAGTCTGATTAAACCCGATGGCCGACGCCACTGTCCTTGTTAAACTATCTTGCTGCGCTCTGGGTATGGCCGCATCAACAAGCACCGCTACCGTTAATCGTCTTATGGATCCAGGAGTACTTATAACCTTTTCTTTTGTTTCATTAATTTCATAATTACGGGTTGCCTCTTTTTTCTCATAATTAGACTGCGAATTATTATTAGTAACATAACCTGGAATGTTCGACGTTGTTCCTGGAACGCCACCAGGAGCGGCGGCAGAATTTCCCTGATAAGTTTCGTTGATTTCCTGTGAACTGCGAATAATTCCTTTATCATCAACAACAGGTTCAAATGTTTGACGATCAAGAGTACGCTGATCGAAATTAAGTTCAACGTTAACCCTGGCAGCAGCCTTGCCCAAACCTAGAGTTTGATCAAGCAGTGATTGTATGTTTTTCTGCAGATCTTCCTGTACTTTTTTTGTCATTTCAAACTGAGTTAACGCTACAGTACCGGCCATAGGGGGTGTTTCGGATTGATCATTTAATACCCGCGCAAAATTATCGACAACAGTAATATTTTCAGGCTTTAACCCTTGAACACTGTGGGCAACTAAATTAACAATGCCTTTAACCTGCTGCTGAGTCAACTCTGCCTGGGGTTTGAGTTTAAGCATAATAGAAGCCGTAGCCGGCTTCTCTGTCTTTTTATAGAGACTATCCTCGGACATAACAATATGAACTCTAGCCTTTTCTACTTCTCCCATTTGTTCAATTGTTCGCGTCAGTTCTCCTTGAACAGCTTGTAAAAGTTGCACTTTATTTTGAAATTCTGTTGTGCCGAATTTATTCTGTTCAAATATTTCAAACCCTTTATTTCCTCTTGGCAATCCCTGACTAGCTAATTCCAGCCTAAGCTTATGGACATCTTTGGATGGAACTAAAATGACAGTACCGTTACTGCCGGTTTGAACTTCATAGGGTACCTTCATTTCTTTTAATTTTGCAGTAACTTTGCCTGCATCTTCGGCTTCAAGAGTAGTAAACAAGGGTACATTGTCGGGGCGGCTGCCCCACCAATAACTCCACGCTAAAATAGCAATAAATAAAACTGCGGCCGTACCAAAAATAGCGTACCTTTGTTTATTGTTTAACTTTTGCCAAAGGCGCAGACACTGTTCTTTCAAGTCAGCCATGTCTCCACCCTTTCAATTAAGGAAAAGTAACATCTAGTAACTTACCATTATATTATTTCTATTACCTAATCATATTTCAAACAAACATTAAACCTGCATTCTCATAACTTCCTGATATGCATCGACAACCTTATTACGAACTTGCATTGTAAGTTGTAAAGCCACTGTTGCTTTTTCGGCTGCTATCGTAACCTCAGAAATATCTTGAATTCTACCTGCCGCTAAGTTTAGTGACGCCTGCTTTGCATCATTTTGTAATTGATTTACATTGCTTAATGCTTCACTTAAAAACTCGCCAAAAGTTTTTTCCGGTTGTTTAATGATATTAGATGTTTCAATCAGTTTGTCACCTGTAATAGGTGCAAGCTTTAAAGCTTCAATCCGCATTTATTCCTCCTATTTCCCTATTTCTAAGGCTTTCATGGCCATACTCTTGGCTGCATTCGCAGCAGTTACGTTGGCCTCATAAGCTCTAGATGCAGTAATCATATCAACCATCTCACTAACAATACTGATATTCGGCATTTCTACATAACCATCTCTATTTGCATCCGGATGATTAGGATCATACATTAATTTTGGTGGTGCATTATCCTTAGTAATACCGGTTACCCGAACCCCCGCTCCCGTATCTATTTGCTGAGACAGCATTTGCGCAAAAGAAGCCTGTCCGGACCGCGGCTCAAATACCACCATTTGACGACGATAAGGACCACCTTCGGCAGTACGGGTAGTATTTGCATTTGCAATATTATTAGATATGACATCCATTCTCAGTCTTTCGGCCGTCATACCGGAAGCGGAAGCATCAATGGCCTGAAATAATCCCATAATCGTTATTTACCTCCATTAATTACCGATTTAAGATTGGAATAATACTTACTAATCTGATCGGCAACCGCATTATAGTAGATTGAGTTTTTTGCCATTCCTGCCATTTCACTATCAATATCTACATTGTTATCATCACTGCGAAAAGAAGTAGTGGTAATTGTATTAACTTCAGGTTCAATATGTAAACCGGAGGTCTGGTTTGGTATTGGCAAATGACGTTCATTAGTTCTAGCCAGTAATGTGGCTTTGGATGAATTTTGTGCATCCATAGCCGCAGCTAACTGATTCTCAAAACTTACTTCGCTTTTTTTAAACTTAGGTGTATTTACATTGGCAATATTATTACTAATTACTTTATGTCGAAGCGAGGCGGCGCTCAACGCTTTTTCCAGTATCGAAACCTGTGTTGACTGTAAGAGCGAATTAAGCATTTCGCTGACCCTCCTTTAAAATTAATAAAATACAACCCATAATAGCTGTATTATCTCTTTAATCTGACCCTATCCATATTTCTACATAATATATGAAAATCCTTTTAAAATTCCTTATAAATCGATTAAGTTCCTGTAAATAAAAAAAATCCGGCTGCCATCTGCAGCCGGATTTACGCCAATTACTTCTTTAGTTTTTTCAATTCATCCAATAATCTTTCATTAAGTACTTTTATGTAGGTTCCTTTCATGCCAAGTGATTTAGATTCAATTACACCGGCACTCTCAAATTTACGCAATGCATTAACGATTACAGAGCGGGTAATACCAACTCGATCTGCAATTTTACTGGCAACCAACAATCCTTCATTACCTTCTAGTTCACTTAGTATGTGCATAACGGCTTCCAATTCCGAATAAGATAAAGTTCCCAAGGCGACCTGTACAGTAGCCTTTTTTCTCGCTTCTTCTTCAATTTTTTCACTGCGGTCTCTGAGCATTTCCATGCCAACAACCGTTGCTCCATATTCGGCCAAAACTAAATCATCATCAACAAATTCTGTACTAAACTTAGCTACAATTAATGTTCCTATCCGCTCGCCTACGCCATGGATAGGGACAATCGTAGTAAATTTGTCATTAAATAAACAAGTAGTATCTGAACTAAAGCTACATAATCCGCCTTCCAATCGCAGATTGGGAGATGTCTGGTCAACTTTGCTCAACCAGGACACATACCTTTCAGGGAAATGTCCCAATTTAATTACTTTATCTCTCATAAGGTCACACTCAAAATCATCAAGCAACGCATATCCCAATATGCTGCCATCTTTGCTAACAATATATACATTAGCAGCCATGACAGTACTGAGCACATTTGAGACTTCGCTGTATTCGACTTTTTCTGATTTCTGGAGAAGTTTGTTAATCGCACGAGTGCGTTCTAACAATGATGACATAATATTCCCACCTTTCTAATTTAAAGCAAAAAATTTATAAAATGTAATGACTCAAATCTTGATTGACAACTATATGATCTAATTTGGATTTTACATATTCGCGATCAATGGTAACCTGCCGGTCTGTAACATCTGGTGCATCAAACGCCAGATCCTCCAGCAATTTTTCCAAAATTGTATGCAATCGCCGGGCGCCGATGTTTTCAGTTTGAATATTTACCTTACAGGCAATATCGGCTAACTCATCAATAGCGTCATCAGTAAATTTTACTTTTATACCTTCAGTTTCCAACAAGCTAATATATTGTTTAATAAGCGCATTAGCCGGTTCTGTAAGTATTTGCCGGAAATCATCTTTCGATAAGTTAGTAAGTTCAACCCTGATTGGGAAACGCCCTTGAAGTTCTGGTATTAAATCAGATGGCTTAGAAACATGAAAGGCACCTGCAGCTATAAATAAAATATGGTCTGTTTTAACCGGGCCATATTTGGTTACAACCGTAGACCCTTCAACGATAGGTAGAATATCCCGCTGCACACCCTCACGGGAAACATCAGGACCTGAATTATGACCTCTACCGGCAATCTTATCAATTTCATCCAGAAAAATAATACCATAATTTTCGGTTAAACTGACAGCCTGGGTAATAACTTCATCCATATCAATCAACTTTTGAGCTTCTTCTTGAGTAAAGATCTTGCGAGCATTAGCAACTGTTACTTTACGTTTTTTCTGTTTTTTGGGCAATAAATTTCCCAGCATATCTTGGATATTCATACCCATTTCTTCAATTCCAGTGCCGGCAAACATCCCCATTACCGGCTGACCGCTATCTTCTACTGTAATTTCTAAAAGTTCATCTTCAAGTTCACCATTTATCAGTCGTTTGCGCCACCACTCACGACCAGTATTTGTTGCCTGTGGCGCATCTGATTCTGGCGTTTTATCTTGATTGTCTGTCATAGAGCCTGCCCCGGAAAACAACATTTCAAATGGATTACGAGTGGATTCTTTTTTATTAGTAGGAACAAAATGATCAAGAATTCTTTCCTCGGCTAACTCCTTAGCTTTATCATTAACTTCAAGTATTTTTTGTTGCTTAACCATGCGGATGGACGTTTCTACTAAATCGCGTACCATTGATTCAACATCACGTCCTACATAGCCAATCTCGGTAAATTTGGTTGCTTCAACTTTAGCAAAAGGTGCATTAACTAACTTAGCTAAACGGCGAGCAATTTCGGTTTTTCCAACGCCTGTAGGTCCAATCATTAGGATATTTTTAGGGATAATCTCTTCCTTAAGGTCTGCAGGCAACCGCTTACTACGCCAGCGGTTTCTAAGAGCCACAGCTACTGATTTTTTTGCCTGTTGTTGACCAATTATATATTTATTCAACTCATTAACTATTTCTCTTGGTGTAAGCTCTAGCAAAACTACCCCCCCTTTTTATTATAACTCTTCAACTGTGATATGATCATTTGTATACACACAAATGCCAGAAGCAATCTCTAAAGCGTTGCGGGCAATGTCAGCAGCACTCAAAGACGAATGCTGGACCAAAGCTCTGGCAGCGGCAAGTGCATATGGTCCTCCGGAACCAATCGCAGTAACACCGTCATCTGGCTCTATTACCTCGCCATTGCCGGATATAATAAGTAGATGCTCATTGTCAATGACAATAAGAAGTGCCTCCAACCTTCTTAACACTCTGTCAAGACGCCATTCCTTTGCAAGCTCGACAGCAGCCCTCATCATATTGCCATTAAACTCTTCCAATTTGCCTTCAAATTTAGCAAATAGGGTAAACGCATCGGCAACCGAGCCGGCAAATCCGGCCAGCACTTTGCCATGATATAAACGTCTGACTTTTTTGGCATTATGTTTCATCACTGTATTTTGACCAAAAGTAACCTGTCCGTCACCAGCAATAGCTGTCTTACCCTGATGGCGAACAGCAACAATCGTTGTGGCATGAAACATGATATCACCTCCAAGGAAAATTCAAGCACGTGGATGAGATTTCTTGTAACTGGCTTTAAGTCTTTCCGTAGTTATATGCGTGTAGAGCTGGGTTGTTGATAAATTGACATGACCCAAAAGTTCCTGTACTGACCTTAGGTCAGCCCCATTGTCAAGCAGATGGGTTGCAAAAGTGTGACGAATAGTGTGCGGACTTACGTTCTTCTTTAATGCCATGATCTCTACGTATTTATCAACAATTCTACGTACACTTCTGTCTGTGAGCGGCCCTCCCCGATTATTTACATATAAATATTTATGCAGTTTTTCTGGTTGTCTCCCATATTTCCCCGGCTTACTGCACAGGCAGGGACGTACCCTGGATAAATAAGTTTTCACAACTTCAACAGCTGTTCGGCCCATTAATACGATTCTCTGTTTAGCACCTTTACCTGTCACAATAATCGTGCGACTGGAAAATTCGATATCCGGCAGAGTAATGCCAACAAGTTCACTGACTCGTATCCCTGTCGCATATAGCATTTCCAATACAGCTTTATCCCGTATGCCCAGAAAACTGTCATCTGGCAGAGAAATTAATTCGCCAATTTCACCGGTGTCAAGGAAAATGGGCAATCTCTTATCTAGTTTTGGCGTGCTAACCGCCTTACATGGATTTTCCTTTAAAATATTTTCCCGGCATAAAAATCTGAAAAACGACCTGAGCGCCGCAATTCGTCGCATAATGGTCGCTTTGGCATACTGCTCTGATTTTAAAAAAGCCAAGTAACTGCGAATCATAAGAGGCGTGACGTCAGCCAGCAACGCCGCGCCGGCATCCTGACTGCAGATAAACTCCATAAATTGCAGAATATCGCGTTGATAGTTATGAATAGTATGTTGCGAGGCATTTTTCTCAATTTTTAGATACAAAATAAATTGATCTAGAAGCTGGTCAACGCTATCCTCTTTTTTATTCTCAGGAAACATTTTCATCATTCTTTCCGACAAAAATTAACATAGTTCTGTTCTGGCGGAAATTACTATTATACTATCATACTTAAAATAATTCCGCAACATTATTGTCATATTATTCAAATAAATTCTTGTAATGCCACCAACGCTCTATCGGCGATAGCCTTATTTTTCAGCTTCTTATCTTTAATCTTATGCCCTAATGGCGGCAATAGGCCAAAATTTATATTCATAGGTTGAAAATGAGCTGCATCCGCTTGCGTAATATAACGACACAACGCTCCGTGAGCGGTTTGTTCAGGAAATACCCTAGGCTCAAGGCCTTGCAGCATCCTAGCGGCATTAATGCCAGCGATCAAACCGCTTGCCGCCGACTCAACATATCCCTCGACGCCGGTAATTTGACCTGCAAAGAAAATCTGTGGCTGCGCTTTCATTTGTAACGTGGGAAGTAGTATTGCCGGTGAGTTTATAAATGTATTCCGGTGCATTACACCGTAGCGGACAAATTCGGCATTGGCTAAACCTGGTATAAGTCTGAAAACCCGTTGTTGTTCAGACCATTTTAAATGAGTCTGAAAACCAACAATATTATAAAGTGTTGCTGAAGAGTTATCCTGACGTAACTGAACGACTGCATATGGCATTTCGCCTGTCGCCGGGTGCCTTAGTCCAACAGGTTTCATTGGGCCAAAGCGCATGGTATCAATTCCTCTTGCCGCCATCGTCTCTATCGGCATACAGCCTTCAAAAACCACTATTTTTTCAAAATCCTTAACCGGCGCAGTTTCAGCCTGGGTAATTTCCCGCCAAAATAGCTCATACTGCTCCTTAGTCATAGGACAGTTCAGATAGTCGTCATCCCCTTTACCGTAGCGGGAGGCGCGGTAAATTATATTCATATCAAGCGAATCAGCCGTTACAATAGGTGCTGCCGCATCGTAAAAATAAAAATACTCATTACCGGTAAGACAGGCAATTGCTTTCGATAAGCCAGGCGAAGTAAGCGGGCCGGTTGCGATAATCAAAGGCCGGTCAACAGGTATTTCGGTAACTTCGGTATTGTAGACAGAAATTCGTGGATGGTTACCGATAATATTGGTAATCATCTGGCTAAAATTGTGACGATCAACAGCTAGTGCTCCGCCAGCAGGCACACGGTGAGTATCAGCGGCTCTCATGATTAATGAATTTAATCTTCTCATTTCCTCTTTCAACAAGCCTACTGCATTCTCGACGGCGGCCCCTCTAAGTGAGTTGCTGCATACCAACTCAGCAAAAAGATTCGTATGATGGGCTGGCGTCATGGCCTTAGGGCGCATTTCGTATAACTCTACATCAATTCCCGCTTCGGCCAATTGCCAGACAGCCTCGCTGCCCGCCAAGCCAGCTCCCAATACAGTAACTTTACCCATTCTTTTTCCTCCGCGCTGCAGGCTTTTTCACATTTGCCTGTACTTTCTTGTCTTCTGCTTTATCCTTTACATTTTTGCTGTCAATTTCCTGTCGTGATAAACAATTTTCATTACTGCAAATAGTAGAAAAACCGCCATTTTTAAATTTATGACGAACCATAAATGCCCCACAGGCTGGGCAATTTTCTTTTAATGGCATATCCCAGGTATTAAAATCACATTCGGGATATTTTTCACATCCATAAAAGACTCTCCGGCGCTTGGTCTTGCGTTCTACAATCGCACCGCCACATTTCGGGCATTTAACACCCGTATCTTTTAAGATCGGCTTTGTATTGCGGCAGGCGGGAAAGCCGGGACAAGCCAAAAAATTGCCATAGCGCCCCTGTTTGACAACCATCATCCGCCCACAGTTTTCACAAGCAACGTCTGAAACCTCAACAGGCAATTCGACATGGCCGATAGCTTCTTCCGCAACACTTAGATCTTGAGCAAACGGGTCATAAAATTGTTCTAAAACCCTTAACCAGGAAATGTCACCATCAGCAATATCATCTAATTGATCTTCCATATCGGCGGTAAATTCAACATCAACAATCTTTTGGAAGTATTGCTTCAGAAGATCAAGTACGACAAAACCAAGCTCGGTTGGATAAAACTTTTTGTCGGTTCTTTCAACATAACCCCGCTCAACAATGGTTTCAATTGTTGGCGCGTAAGTGCTTGGCCGCCCTATTCCCTTTTCTTCCATAACTTTAACCAATGAAGCTTCGGTATAGCGAGGAGGTGGCTCGGTAAAATGTTGTTTAGGATCTAATTTACTGAGTTTTAGCACCTGCCCGACCGTAAGCTCAGGCAGCGGCGTCTCTTTATCCAGCTCACTATCAGGATTTTGTTCCGACTCTTTGCTTTTACCAATTGTCCCACTGAAAGCGGCAAGAAATCCTGAAAATTTGAGTTGTGAACCGATAGCCTTCAATTTGTATCGATCAGCGGTAATCTCAACAGTAAGCGTGTCATAAACCGCCGGTGTCATCTGGCTGGCAATAAATCGCTCCCAGATAAGGGTATAAAGTTTTAACTGATCCTTGCTTAATTTGGTACTGATTGAGCCAGGCGGTAAATCAAGCGTAGTGGGTCTGACTGCTTCATGGGCATCTTGTGACTTTTTATTGGCGTAAATCGGCGATTTTGCCGGCAGATAACTTAAGCCAAATTTATTTTCTATATAACTTCTGGCCTCCTGCTGAGCAAGCTCAGCCACTCTAGTAGAATCGGTACGCATATAAGTAATAAGGCCAACTTGACCGACACGGCCAATATCAAGCCCTTCATATAATTGTTGAGCAATAATCATCGTCTTACGGGACGTAAATCCCAATTTACGAGCAGCTTCCTGCTGCAAACTACTAGTAGTAAAAGGAGGAGACGGATTACGTTTTCTTTCTCGTTTTTTAACACCGGAAACTATATATTTTGCATGACTTAACTCATTTACAACATTTTCAGCTTGAGTTTCATTCTGAATAGAAAGTTTTCTCTCATCAACAGCCACTACTTCAGCATCAAAAACTTTTGTATTAGGCTTTTCTTTTAGTTTTGCCGTTATTGTCCAATATTCCTCGGGAATAAATGCTTGGATTTCTTTCTCTCTGTCACAAATCAGGCGAACGGCAACCGACTGTACCCGTCCAGCACTCAATCCTTTACGAACTTTCCGCCATAATAAAGGACTTAACTTATAACCTACTATCCGATCAAGAATTCGCCTGGCCTGCTGGGCATAAACACGTGGCAGGTTAATAGGACGCGGTTTTTTGACCGCTTGCTGAATAGCCGGCTTGGTAATCTCATTAAACTCAATCCGGCACGTAGATTGCTCCGAAATGTTAAGAATGTGTGCCAAATGCCAGGCAATGGCTTCACCTTCACGATCCGGGTCAGTTGCGAGATAAACAATATCAGCATTTTTCGCAGCATCTTTTAGGCTTTTGATAAGTTCCCCTTTACCTCTGATATTAATATACTTCGGTTCAAAATCATGTTCAAGATCAACACCAAATTGACTCTTTGGCAAATCACGTAAATGCCCCATAGAAGCTTTAACTGTAAAATTTTTTCCCAGAAACTTTTCTATTGTTTTGGCTTTAGCCGGGGATTCTACTACAACTAGAGCTTTGCTCACTTAATTCCCTCCCTGGCGGTGCATGTATAGCGCTGACCGCTATGTTCGACCGTCAAACCCCGTAATGAAAGTTGCAATAATATATATGCAGCCGTTGCGGGCAGTACATTCAATTTCGTCACAATTTCTTCAATTCCTATAGGCTCTTCATAATTCAGCAAATTATACACACTACGTTCTGCCTGAGATAGTTCAGAACCTGCTTGCGTATCTTGTTTTTTTTGCCAGCCGTACTCCTCAACTATATCGTCAACATTGTCTACCAGCTTTGCTCCCTGCTTTATAAGCTTATTAGTACCTTTGCTATTACCTGCAAAAATACTTCCCGGCACAGCAAAAACGTCCCGGCCTTCTTCTAAGGCAAAATCAGCTGTTATCAAGGCTCCACTTTTTTCTGCAGCTTCGACAACAACCACCCCGCGCACTAGTCCATTAATAATGCGGTTACGTGCCGGAAAATGACCCGGATGTGGCATAACTCCCGGAGCGTATTCGGATAATATTACTCCTCTTTCGGCGATAGTATTCAACATTTTTTTATTCTCCGGAGGATAAAAAATATCTACGCCAGATCCAAGCACAGCCACTGTATATCCTTGTTCTAAAGCGCCAAGATGCGCAGCTGTATCAATTCCTCTGGCAGCGCCGCTGACAATACCGACCTCGATAGAAGCCAGCGCCGCAGCCAGCATAGTTGCTGCGTTTTTTCCATAAGCAGTAGCCTTACGGGAACCAACAATCGCTATTAGCTTATCGTTAGTCGGCAAAGTTCCCCGATAATAGAAAACATAAGGCGGATTGAAAGTATTACGCAACAACACCGGATAATCATCATCTAATAAACTGCATAGGGAAATACCCTTTTTTACTATTGATTCTGCGAGTTTATGTATATCTATCTTATCCCGCTGTGCCAGTAAATTATTATAAGCCGTGCTATCAAGACACTTTGATAAAAATAAATCGCCTCGGTCAGCCAACCATGCCTGCCGGGCGCTACCAAAATAATCAACCAAGGCCTTAATGCGTGAACTGCCGATACCTGGCACCATCTGGAGAGCAGCCAAGTAAAAATGTTCCATATTCACTTCCTCCATATTTACTAGCATTGAATAAGTTAATAACACATAGTAAATACTTGGTAAATCATAATACTAGCAATTATAACTGGAATAAAATCCAAAGGTCAAGAGCCTGGGGTCCTAATTTTTAAATTTTTTCTGTTAAAATTAATTTTTTATTCAATTTAAATAGTTTTTGGCGATAATACCAGCTATATTTCGGGCCGCGTCGGGCTGTCCAAGTGAAACCGCATTCTTACGTAATTCAATCAAACTTGTATTATCTTCAACTAGCATTCTACTTATCATGCTTTTTAGTTCTGAGAGAGAGTCTGCTCTAAACGCCGCAGCGTTATCCAGTAAATAACGAGTATTCGCTATTTCCTGTCCTGGGATTGGGCGGAATATAACGAGTGGTACTCCTTTCGCCAGAGCTTCAGCCGCGCTCATTCCCCCTGGCTTGGATATTAGTAAATCGGCAATACTCATTAGTTCATGTATGTTTTCTACATAACCGAAAACCCTGACAGGATGCTTACTAACAGATTCAAGACGAAGAAGATCACGATATAACGCTTGGTTTTTTCCAGCAATAGCAATAAATTGTAGCGCTCCATCAATTTGGCTACATAATTCGAGTATTTCAGTTATTGGTAAAATTCCAGCTCCGCCGCCCATAATCATAATCGTCTTATAATCCGGAAAAAGCTTTAGCTTCGCATATAATTCATCTTTGTTGACTGGCAGACTAAAACTAGGACTAACAGGTATTCCCGTAACTTCAATATCCCGGGAGGCAACACCGTGCTGACATAAATAATCCCTCATAGCTGGGTGAGCTACAAAATAACAATTAAATTCCGGATACACCCATAAACGGTGAACAACAAAATCCGTAATAATAGCTGCAGCCGGTGCGGTAATCAGACGATTATTCTTTAGCCAGGCTACTATTCCTGCGGGAGTTGCATGTGTACAGATTATAACCGCCGGCTTAAAATCACTGATATAATTTACCATACGCCTGGCAAGGATTCGACTGACCAACTCCCGGCCAAAGAGCGCCAAGCGACTGTGATTTCCCCATTTGTATGCAGATCCGTACACTGCAGGAAACAAAGCAAGTATTTTTAAGTAAATTTTTAAAACTGTTTGCCCAATAAAAGCAGGGAAAAAATCAAATATGTTGCATAACTGAGTCTGACAACCATAGTCGGCCCTAAGAATTTGACTGACCGCCTGTGCCGCCCTAATATGGCCGGCACCAATTGGGGCACTAATAAATAAAACTCGCCGATTAACCAATAGATATCGCCTGCTCGTCAAATACAATCTCGCCATATACCTTCACTTGAGTATCATCTGGTGTTGAAATCAATAATTCTTGTGCATTCTTGCCTCTATATATTTTGGCATTATCGGTAATCTCAGCCAAAGGAATTAAAACAAATTTTCTCTCAGGCGTGCGGGGATGTGGTAATTCCAGTTCACTAGTCGTCATCTCTACATCATGATAAACCAAAAGGTCAATATCGATATTCCGTGGACCCCAGTGAACTTCCCGTATCCTTCCCATTTGTCTCTCAGTTGCTAAGCATACCGTAAGCAATTCTAAGGGTGATAGATCAGTGCGAATCTCGATCACCGCATTAAGAAAATTAGGCTGCTCCTTTAAACCAACTGGTTCTGTTTCATATAAATGGGATATTTTCCCGATAGTAATCTGTGGATGACTACTTAGAAGTCTTACTGCAGTGGCAATATTTTCTTCCCGCGTATAGGTATTATTGCTAATATTAGAACCTAATCCCAGTATAATCATGATTCACGTCTCCGAACCGCCTCAACCTCCACAAAGTCAAGCGCTGCCGCAATCGGCACTGATGGTTTGCGCACCCGCACTGTCGCTTCCTCTACAAGGGGATGTAAACGCAGGATTTCGCCCGCAATATGGTAGGACAATGCTTCCAAAAGCTGAAACCGCTGGTTTTCCACTATATCTTTGGTTTGATTATAGACAGACACATAGTCTACTGTCTCTTGAAGGTCATCGCTTTCTCCTGCGCGCCGTAGATCGGCCTTCAAATCAACATCAACATAAAAGCGTTGACCCAGTTCGCGTTCAAATTCATAGACCCCATGAAAGCCGTAAAATACCATGTTTCTCAAAGATACGCGATGACTCATTTTGATTCCCCCTACTAAAATTTTGCATTGAGCATTGCATCAGTCATACGAGCAATGCGCGCCATGGTTTTTACATCATGTACTCTAACAATATTGGCGCCTTTAGCGATTCCTATTGCCACAGTCGCGCCGGTTCCTTCCACCCGATCATCAGCGGGGGCATCATCCAGAATATGACCGATAAACCGTTTGCGCGAAGTCCCTAAAAGTATCGGACACCCAAGCGACTTAAGCTCACTCAAGCGTGACATAATGATTAGATTATCTGACATTTTTTTTACAAAGCCAACCCCCGGGTCCACAATAAAGTTATCCGGATTTATGCCGGCAGATTTTCCAATCTGTATGCTGTGGCGCAAAAACTCAAGTATATGAGACATAACATCCTTTTGATAGTCGGCATCACCTTGATTATACATAATAACTACCGGAGCGTTATATTCAGCTACTACGTTAGCCATTTCAGCATCAAATTGCAGCCCCCAAATATCATTAACAATATGAGCACCCGCTTTTAAAGCTTCCCGAGCGACAGCGGCTTTATAAGTATCGATCGAAACCGGGATATTAAAGTTGCCTAAAACTTTTTCCAATACCGGCATTAATCTTTCCAGCTCTTCTACGGCCGAAATCTTATGCGACCCATACGGTCTGGTCGATTCGGCCCCAATGTCAATGATATCCGCACCATCTTTAATCATTTGTTCAGTATGTTTTAGCGCTGCATCTAAATTATTAAACTTTCCGCCGTCAGAAAAAGAGTCGGGTGTAAAATTTAAAATCCCCATGATCAAGGTTTTATCCGGAGAAATTGAGACAGCGTGTGATCCCAGCTTATAATTACGCCGCGGAAAATTTTCTTCTGCCTCAATCACGGCTTCTAACTCCTCAGCCAGTTTTTTCAAACCCCACGGCTGAGCTTTAAGTTTAGGGATACATTGTCTAAATTGTTTTAAACTGCCACTCAACAGCACATCCGTATATTCTTCCCTTAAATCAGCGGAACCTCTAGAGATTGCGGCTTCACCGCCTTTAGAAAGAAAAGCCTGTTTTAAAAGATTTGCAGCTTTACTTAATACATTTTCCACTTTTATTGTTTTAAATATAACCTTATTTGCCATAATAGCAATACCCGCAGCATCGCAATTTACATTTGCTATTTCTTGCCGGGCCTGCTCTTGATCTTTTATTTCGATTACCCGCATATTATATTGCATTATTTTCCTCCCCTATCGCGACAAAATATAATTTTATTGTATCATAAAATTATGTAGAATAAAGATTATTATGCAAATTTTAGAAATTTATCATTTAGATTTGCAATCTCTTAGGAGGCCAATTATGAAACAGCGCCTATCTTAGACCATTTTAAGCTCCCTGTGGAACAAATAAAAAGCGGTTATTACAGCGACAGTTATTTTTTCCTTCACGCTTTGATCATTATGCTGTCCAGGAAGCAGATGGTTATGCAGCCCCTGTCGGCGGTGTTTTTGGCGTATCGACCCCTGCTAACGGTTCACTGTGGGGTGCGGAAGCACTCGGCACTATTCCTCATGCTTTAATTGCCGCATATGGCGGCAATACCATCGCGCTTCCAAGGCTTTTGATACCTATATGGATCCGCAAATTAAGAGAGTTGCCCTTGTGGATTTTTCTAATGATTGTGTAAATACCGCTTTGGCCGTCGCCAAAGAGATGGGGAAAACCCTTGCAGTAAAATTGGCCGCAGTTACCGTCCAAATCCCCGGCTTGATTTGGTAAAATAAAGAGGAAGAAGCAAGCACCTGATAAATCTTGGTTGCTTGCTTCTTCTTTTTTTATTAATGCCTCGTTGACTACCATTTTCGACTAGAGCCGCCGCCGCCGCCAGATCCTCCGCCATAGCCGCCACCGCCTCCGCCGCGAAAACGCAATAGCGAAAGAATAAGATACGTAATGCTTCCGCCTAAAAAGAGCCAATCAAATATAAATAATGCTAAAGCGCCTGCGGCTAAGCCAATTTGCGCCCACCATGGCAAAGTATCCAGCAAAGACTGGTTGGCAGACGCATGGTTTTTAACAGGCTTAGCATCGGTATTTATATCTACATTATACTCTTTAGCCGCTATACTAACTAACGCCTGATAGCCATTCCAAATTCCTTTATTAAAATCATTGGCTGAAAAGTAAGGTAGCATATAATTATCTTGAATAGCACCGGTCTTAGCGTCATTAAGCGCACCTTCCAAACCGTAACCTACCTCGATCCGCGACTGCCGGTCATTCACAGCAACTAGCACTAATACCCCATTATTTAACTGTTTATCACCAATGCCCCAGCGTCTCAGTACCTCTAATGCATAGTTTTCCACACTTTCTCCATCAAGAGATTTGACTGTCAGTACTACAATTTGAGCTTTGGTCTTATCTGCCAGTTTGCCGCCTAGGTTGTTGATTTTATTCTTGGTTTCGGCATCAAGTACACCAGCCTGATCCTGAACATAAATACTGCGGGTCGGTACCGGCGGAATTTGAGGTTGAGCCCAGGCTACAGTTCCGAGCAGTAGATAAGCCGCTAAAACCAGCCAAGATAACCTTTTCTTCATAAGTTATCCCCTCGCTTGGAAAATTAGAATTTAACCTGGGGAACTTGTTTTGCACTTTCTTCCGCTTTAAAATACTCTTTCGGCCCAAAACCCATCATTCCGGCAAACAAGCTTGTCGGTAATGAACGTATTTTTACATTATAACCTTGTACAGCGTCATTATAATCCTTTCTCGCCACAGCGATCCGATTTTCTGTACCGCTGAGTTCATCCATTAGTGCCCGGAAATTCTGGTCGGCTTTAAGATTAGGATAATTTTCGGCGATTACCAGTAACCTACTCAACGCTGAATTTAATTCAGCATTCGCCTGTGCTTTTAACGCCGGCCCCTGTGCACCGGCCAGCTTGGCGCGAGCATCGGCAACAGCCTGAATAGCCTGTTGTTCGTGTGCCGCATAACCTTTTACGGTATTAACTAAATTAGGAATCAAATCAGCTCGCCGCTGTAATTGATTTTCAATCTGACTCCACTTGCCGTTAACGCTTTCATTCATACTTACCAACGTATTGTAACTCATCATTGCGCTTACTAATATCGCTCCAACTATAGCGATAACAATCCATGCCGTCTTTTTCATCAAATTACCTCCTTTTTTGTCCTAAAAGGAACTCCTATTATTATCTCTAACGATGAAAATTATCTTCAAAATGCAGGAGATTATTTCCTGGAAATTATTTGAAAATCATTACGGAACTGAATAGCTTCTGCAATATGTTCTACTTCAATTTGCAGTTTGCCACTCAAATCAGCAATCGTTTGCGCTACTTTTATAATTCTGTCATAGCCCCGTGCGCTAAGATTCATCCGGCTAAAAGCCTGCCGCAGAAGATCAATTGCATCAGGTGTTAATTTACATAATTTTTTTATATGCTTGTGCTCCATTTGTGCATTGGCATGAAATCCAAATTTCAGTAGGCGTTCTTCTTGAATTAATCTTGCGTTTTCTACTCTGCTGCGAATAACACTTGATGACTCTTGGGGGACATTTTTTACTAAGTCATTATATTCCAAACGCGGAACATGAATGGTTATATCTAACCGATCCAACAAAGGTCCTGATATCTTTTTTTGGTAGCGTCGAATATCATTAGGAGTACAAGTACATTCCCGTGACGGATCAGAACTAAATCCACACGGACAAGGGTTCAAAGCCGCAATAAGCATTAGCTTGGCGGGGTAAGATAAAGTAGCATTAACTCGGGAAATTGTTACCTCTCCGTCCTCAAGCGGTTGCCTTAACACCTCCAGTACTGTCCTTGGAAATTCCGGCAGTTCATCCAAAAATAATACCCCGTTATGACTCAAGGTAACCTCTCCCGGTCTCGGCATACTGCCTCCCCCGATCATTCCAGCCATGGAAACCGTATGATGAGGACTGCGAAACGGTCTTTCAGTCACTAAACCAATATTATTTTTTAACATGCCGGCAACACTATAAATCTTTGTAACTTCCAGAGCCTCTTGTGATGTCATAGCAGGTAATATTGATGGGATCCGCTTTGCCAGCATTGTCTTTCCTGAGCCGGGCGGTCCAACCATCATAACATTATGAAAGCCTGCGGCAGCAATTTCAAGGGCACGTTTGGCAACAACCTGACCCTGTACATCGGCAAAGTCTAATGTAGAATCGATAGTTTGTCTTTCCGGCATTTTAGAAACGACTGGCGATAATAATCTCTGAGCATTAAGATGCTTAACGATCTCAGCCAGTGTTTCCGGTGCATACACCTTTAGGCTGCCAGCTAATAATGCCTCCTGGGCATTTTCCGGAGCTACAAACATTTCAGATATGGCATTGTCCTGGCAATTAGCTGCCATCGATAATATCCCTGATACGGCCCGCAATCGTCCCTCTAAAGATAGTTCCCCCGCAAAGACCTGGCTTTGGTAATTAACAAGAATTTGACCACTTGCCGCCAATATTCCCACCGCGATAGGCAAGTCGAGCCCTGAACTTTCTTTCTTAATATCGGCAGGAGCTAAATTTACGGTAATGCGGCGAGTAGGAAATTCAAATCCACTATTTTTAATAGCAGCTCGAACACGTTCCCTGGACTCACGCACAGCAGTATCAGGTAAGCCGACAATATCAAGACAAGGAATACCATTAGCAATATCCACTTCAACAGTTATTAAAATCCCGTTTAGACCCATTGTAGTTGAACCCATAATTTGTGCAAACATAAGCTACCCCCGTAGCTAGTCGTTAGCCGAAAACGCATTTAATTATAATCATTAGACTACTTCCAGCTTACCATTATCTTTTATCTATTAAAATAATTTATTTAATAATTCTTGATAAGCACTAACAAATCCTGCCTAATCAAAACAATACAGAAACAAAAAGAACCACTTTCGCAGAAACTTATCATCATTGCTGCCTGTGTGGTTCTGTTATTGGTTTTAGTGGCTTATTCTATCTTCGCAGGTAAGTGAAACTGCCTACCAGGCAGACACCTATCTCTTTTATTTCCAATGCTCTATTTGCTCAAAAAATAAATTATCTTAGATACGGCACCATTTCCTAGTAATAGGCTATTACCTATCCTCATCAAGCAGCGGCGTTCTGCTCCATGTATATTGATCAATTAACTTTGATTCAAACGTATCGCACTCTTTGTTATAGCTATGAACGTGAGGCACGGGAATTTCAACATGTTTCCTTTTTAAACCTTTCTTCTCAATGAACTGTACTTGCTCAGTGGTATAGCCATATATGTAGATTAGATTGTGTCGGTCATACACAATGGTTGTGCTCGTTTCAGGTGAATAAATCCATATATCATGGCGAGCGTCATTTTCAAAAAATTTATGGAACTGATTAAGAATAGTACTTGCTTCATTATAAGATAACTTCTCACTCTGGTATCTGCCTGACTCAATCCTTGCACGCGGAGTATGTAAAACATACAGAATATAGAAAGATCCGTTTAGTAAAGCAATTAGTTCAAGAATCGTAGAAACATGATTTTCTGCACAACCAATAACGATTCTTTTATAACTATCTTCTTCCTCCACATCAAATATGTCGGCGTAACGATACTCTTGCAGTTTGTGATTTACGTAATGACCCAATTTATACACGGACTCACACTCCTTATAGATTTTATCTCGTCTATCTTAGCCTCCGTAATAAATTTGAATTCTATCTTAACCTATTCATTATTACTCAGCTTTTTTTCTATATACAACGTGCTAAAGATTTTTGCAGTCGGGGGGTGTGTTGGCAAAAGCGGAAGTCAAACGCTAGTGGTGGAGCGCTCTTCATACACCATCCGCCTGCGCCTGCAAACTTCTTTAATGCGGAATATATAGTAATATGCTTTTTCACTTTTTCAATCATTTCCGTATCGCGCGGGTCAGCATATTTTAGGACCGCTTGGTATGTAGCAATTGCCTCTTTATTGCATTTCGCGGTTTTTCTCCCTCTTTCTCTTTAATTGCACTAATTCTTTGTACACACACTAATATCCAAAATGATTTTACCCTACTTCTACTAAAATAGTACTATATGTAATTTCTTTTTTTATCTAGCGAAATCCTTTATAAACAACAAAAGCCTACAACCTACTGGAACTGTAGACACTTATTTATTACTCTATAAAACTGCAGTAACAGGGACTCCTGTCAAATCCACATAGATCTGACAAGAGTCCTCTTCATTTTTCGCCGTTACCAGTGGTAATTTAAAATAATATTAAAATATTTCCATAAAGTAGGAGGATATTTTAACAATTGGTAAGAAAAAAATACTATTGATATTTTCCGATTTATACCAGTCTTGTTAGATTGCTAAAACGAACATTTCGTAAAGGATGATCATATGAATTATTTTATTATATCTATATTTAGTTCGATCATAGGAGCAGCGTTAATGCTGCTGATTTATACCTACCTATATGTCGTTTATCGTGAACGCTATTTTGGTTTTTGGATTGTAAGCTGCTTACTCCTTTTCCTACGAAATATTCTTTTTGATTCCGGTATATTTGATTGGACGCAATCGATAGGATGGTTTAGCTGTTTTCAAGTCATAACATTTGCTTTTCTCTTGATATTTATAAAGGGTACCTATCTATTCGCCGGCAAACCGTTAAATAGACGATGGCTTTATGCTGCAGCAGGCCTCTTTCTGCTGGGTTGCATGTTTACAATAATGCACTTACCTTTAGTGTATCGTTTCTTACCTTGCACTATTTTTGGCGGAATTGCGGGCATATGGCTCGGCATATCCTTTATACGATATGCGCAGTTAAACACTATAAGTAGACTTCTACTCGGATATGGTTTTATATTCTGGGGAGTCCATTCTCTGGATATGCCCTTTTTAATTGACGAAACATGGTTTTTGCCATGGGGATATTTAATTGAAAGTTTTTTAAGGCTTTTTGTTGCCATTGCCACTTTGTTGGTATATTTTGAAAAAACAAGATTAGCTCTGATTGATAAAGAAGCGCTTTATCGGCTATTAGCAGAAAATGCTGTCGATAGCATTTATCGTTACCGCCTTTTGCCAATACCTAAATTTGAATACGTAAGCCCGTCCATTTATGCGTGTACGGGTTATACCCCTGAAGAATTCTATGCTGATGCAAATCTTTTGTTTAAATTGACCTATCCCGAAGATTTCACGATATTTTGCCAGTTCATCAATAATCCGGCCCGCTTGGACCACCTCCCTCAATCATTTCGTTTAACCCGCAAAGACAAAAATACGATATGGGTTGAACAGACCTGCGTTCCTATTTATGACAATGACGGTAAACTTCTGGCTTTAGAAGGTATTATCCGCGACATCACCTCACGAAAAAGCCTAGAACAAATTGCCCTACGGGCTGATCGATTAAATACGGTAGGCGAGATGGCTGCCAGCGTCGCTCATGAGATACGAAACCCAATGACAACGGTACGCGGCTACTTGCAGTTATTACTGAACAAAAGGGAGTTTTCTCTCTATCGGGACCGGTTTGAGCTGATGATCCAGGAGCTTGACAGAACAAATTCAATTATCCGGGAATATCTTTGCATGGCAAAGGAAAAGCGGTCTGACCTCAAAAAATGCAGTCTGAATCGTATCATTAAATCCTTGCTGCCGCTGATTCAGGCTGAGGCCATTGCATCAGCGGCAGACGTAACTCATGATCTTGCGGAAATACCTGAACTACAATTAGATGAAAATGAAATCCGCCAATTACTGCTAAATTTGGTCCGTAACGGTTTAGAAGCAATGCCGACAGGCGGCAGCCTGAATATATGTACGTTCATGGAAAAAGACAAGGTCATTTTAGCAGTTAATGATAAAGGTCATGGCATCCCTGATTACATATTGAACAATTTGGGTAAACCCTTTTTAACAACCAAAGACACCGGCACCGGCTTAGGATTACCGATGTGTTATAGAATCGCCCAGCGGCATCAGGCTGATATTCAAGTCAAAACAAGCAATCAGGGCACAACGTTTTTCATTCGCTTCAGTATTGCTTGATTAAAAGCAGCAAACAGCCCTAATCCTATACAGCTAAATAATTAATCCGTATTGCCTCCCCCTTTTCTTTATTTTTAAGAAAAGGGGGAATTTTTTTTGCCATTCACTCCCCAAAATCCGTAATATTACCAAATTCTACATTTTTTGTAGGAATCATGTGTCAATTTCACGTATCTTTCGTCAGAGGGAGGTGCGTAGTATGAAGACCTAGTTTGTGTACTGCCGCTATCAAAGAAATCAAAGGAGTGAAGAAACAATGATTAAAGGCTTACAGGCAACGGAAACTTACAAAGAAGAGTTGGAAAAAAATTTTATCGTGGGGCTAGCCAAAACGGCTGCAGAAAAGCAAGAAATCTATGCTTTTCGCTACCAGGTCTATGTGGAAGAAATGTCACGAAAGTTGAAATCAACGGAAAAACAAGGGGGATTGCTCTATGATGAAATGGATGATTGGAGCTATCTAGTCTACGTCAAAGCCGGATCGCAGATCGTTGGCGCTGGCAGGGTTAGCATTGGAGAGATAGAAGAATTCCCGCCAGACTTAATCCACCTACTCTCTTTAGATCGGTTTCAGAAGTTCTATGAAGGAAAGAAAGATCGTAAATTTGCGCTTAGCACAAAGGTTGCGGTGGCGCCAAATTACCGTAATTCCCAAGTTTTATACCTACTTATAGCGAAAGGATATGAACTATATTGTGAACATCGGGTGCAATTTAGCTTTGGTGGCTGCAACATGTATTTGCTCCGTTTATATGAAGAGGTAGGAGTCCGGCGTTTTGGCAGGAGTTTTGCAGACCCAGGATACGGATTAATTACGCCGATCGTTTGGCTTGTTGATGATATCGAGTATATGAAAAAACTGCACTCCCCATTTTACCGTCTAGCACGCAAAAGACAAGGATTAAATAAACAAGTTGTCGACTGGTTTTTTAAGGAATTCCCTGAAGCCATCAATGTAATAAACAGTCGATTAATCACAGAAGAAGAATTGTGGAAAGTCCTGTCTGCGCGTTTAGGAAACTCGCCGGAAAAAGTTATGCCGATACTCCAAGGACTGTCTGAGACTGAAGCAATGAGATTCTTGCACGAATGCGGCCTGGTTGCCCAGTGCTATGCTGGCGACCGTATTACAACCAGCGGCGACCCCAGCAACGAGCTTAACATTTTGCTTTCAGGCGAGCTGCAAATAACCAATGCCGGGCCATCTGCCAATAGAATTCATCCTGGCCAGCATTTCGGCGCTGTCGGTCTGGTCGACCACACCATCCACACCCAGGATATTATGGCGACTACGATGACAGACATACTGGTGTTGTCGCGTATTTGTTTTCCCAAGTTCCAGCGCCGCTATCCGGCTATTGCCCATCAGGTACTAAACAATCTGCCGCATATAACAAATACAGGGAGGGCTAATGATGCAAAGCAAGCTTGATATATTGCTGGTTAACAGTATGGCGCCGCGTCAACGCATCGCCTCAGATGCGGCGTTGGAAAATAGCCTGGCGACTCTGCGCACCTACTTGGAAGACAAGGATTTCCGGGCAGAAATTATTGACGAGCAAAGGATTTCTGCTACAGAAGCAGGTGTGCCCCAGTGGTGCTTGAAACTTTTGCAGCTTATCGTCCGGCTGCAAATGAAAGCCTATCGCCTGAAGGTGAGGTTTTTCTGGCTTATCCTCATGTTGATTGGCTGGCCCATCCAGGCTCTGTCCATGCATTACAGAAACCAGTATTTGAACGGCAAGATTGACGACATCAGCCAAACCGTGCGTGATAACAATATCCATCTATTAGGAATCAAGGTTTGGTACGGCGATGCCTTTAAATGGAGCAAACTGCTTGCCGCCAAAGTTAAGTCCGCCTGCCCCGAAGTGATTATCATCGCCGGCGGACCACAGATAAAAGTATACGGGGAACACGTCTTGCATGATACTGATTTTGATGTGGCGATCATGGGTCCTGGTGAAGAAATACTGGAAGAAATGATTGTTTTAGACCGGCAGGTCAACAGCAAAAGCGAATTTCTCCACAGGTTTCATGCGGAAATTAGTCAATCACGCTTGGTTAAATCAGGAATTTTCCAGTGCGGGGAGGCCGCAGCCACACAGCAGGAACAGCGGTATCAGCATATTATCCCCCGCTATAGAACAGTAGATTTAGCGGACAAGCTGCTATTTCATACCTTAGTCGACGGTGTTGGCTGCACCTGGAATAAATGCAACTTTTGTTCTCATACCAGGCAGGCCTTCTACCAACCACGCCCTGTACAGGAAATAGTGAAAGAATTCGAATTAATGAGCCGGCAGGGTATTGGCTTTTTTCGCTTCAGCAGTTCAGAGACGCCTGTCGAACATGGCAGGAATATTGCCCAAGCGATTCTCGAAAAAGGACTTACGGTTAATTACTCAATGTTTGTCCGGGGGGTTAAAGTGACCCCTGAAGTTTACGATGCTTATTGCCTGCTGATACAATCCGGACTGCGAGCCGTATTTATGGGGGGGGAAACGGGTCATGACCTAATCAATGAAAAGGTCATGAATAAAGGTATTCATCAGAAAGAGCTTGTGGACACCATCAACTGCATAAGGCTTGCCGCCACAGCCGTAGGCAAAAGCTGCCGGATTGGGTTGTCCTTAATTTACCCCACTCCTGTGGTTGACGGTGTTACTTTACAGGACGTGTTTGAAGAAAATATACGTCTAATTCAAGCGACAGTGCCGGACACGGTAATTGTCAATCCACCGGCAGTCTTTCCTGAAACCAACTGGATGAATAACGCGGTTGCATTCGGCTTTTCTATTGCTCCGGATTTTGTCTACAATCTGATGCAATACGAGTATTCAACTTATAAGCCGGTTGAGTTATGGGGTAACCTGGGTTTTGCCTTGCAGGGTAAAACCACGCCGGAACTCATTAAAGAAACAGGTAGGTTAAGAAGCGCGATTACGGCTATGGGCATTCCAACAGATATTTCCGATGAATGTCTGATGATGACAGAAGCCACCGGCTACACCACCAAAGCTGATTTGCTGCAATTCAAAAACGAATCCTTACAAGACATCATGTCCGGGAGTAATCGCTACATGAGAGAAGTAATAGAAAAAATCAATGCTCAAGGCCGTCGCATGGCAAATAGTAAACTCCATATAATCTAACGATTTATCATCATACACATAAACTTCTCATGTAGCACAAGATTATAAACCAGTTGGCCAATTAAGGCTGCCTTCATAGTTTGCCTCTAAGAACATCAAAAAGGATAAATCCTCACCCCTTGATTTGACAAGAGGTGAGGATTTTTTTCGCCATTACCAATAATAGAGTTACCAGCGCCTGCAATCAGTTTTTCTAGGAATGGATAATCCTTGTATACGCTATCTGGATACTATAGTAGACCCACTGTGCTGTTTTTTCCGCCTCAATCAGTCCCACCATTCTCAACCTGTTTAAGTGTTTTGATGTGGCAGACTGTGAAACAGATAAAATCTGCTCAATTTCGCAGACACATTTCTTGCCGCTTTGAAGACAGCACATAATCGCTATGCGATTAGAATCTGCAAGCGCTTTTAAAACCTGACGTAATTCATAGACACCTACCCGAATACCTATTACATTCTTATATTCCCATATTGGAATATGATTACTATCATTATATGATTGCCTAGTGAAAATGCAATCCTTAGCGCAAATCTAAATTCATTGTTTTTTGGCGTGCATTAATGCTGCAAAATATAAAGGAGAATAAATTTAATTCTCAAAAGAACATTCTATTTTCAATATCTCCCCGTTTCACTAATTTTTCTGCCATCAAATAAGAATCGAATAATAGTTAGTATTTCCGACGACTTCATCTGGTCTTCGTAGCCTAGTTCTTTAAATTCGGTCCAGATACTATTTTGTATTTCATGAGAAATCTCTTTAAGCTTTCGAATTTCTGCAACAACAACTCTGATTTCGTCATTATCCATTAACATAATAATTCCCTGTGCTCTTAGTTTGCCAATCATTACAAGAAATATTGCTACTTTTTTTATTGGTGACAAAAAAGCTTCCTCCTTGGTAGTTAGTTCGGTTATCTATTGTATTCATATAATGAATTCTAATACGGATATGGTCTTCCTTGTAGTAGGATGATTACTTATTTACTCCGAATAGATCTTTTTGAAATAAGTCAATAAATTTTTTACTAAGCACAGGATCAAACTGTAGCCCTGCACCTCTCTTAATCTCCTCTAACGCTTGATTTATAGTAAATGGTTTTCGATAGCACCGTACCGAAGTCATCGCATCATAGGAATCGCATAATGCTAACATTCGGCTAAATTTTGGTATATCCTCACCCCTTACTCCTTCCGGATAGCCCATACCATCATATCTTTCGTGATGATAGCGAACTGCTTCGGCAATCTTTTCAAATCCACTTATTTCAGCAAGAATATTGGCACCAATATCAGGATGGCGCCTAATAAAGGTAAACTCTTCTTTCGATAACTTGGCTGGTTTGTTTAAAACATCCTCTGGTACTCCAATTTTACCGATATCATGAACAACCCCCGATAAATATGCTAAATTTACTTGTGTTCGAGGTAATCCTAGAAATTCCGCAAACTCCATCATTAAATTCGCCACATGCTCACTATGCTTTCCGGTATACGTATCTCTAGCGTCTATAGCCTTGGCAAATGATCTAATAATATCGACACCTATATGTTCGAGTGCTTCTTCAAATGCCTTATAGTGGTTAATTGGCGTATAACACGCCGCCACATATTGCGGCTTCCCTGATTGATCCCGTTTTAGATAGGTATTAACTAAACACCAATTATCTTTAACGAATATTGGTATATAACATTCTACTCTGGCTAATTCTTTATTGACTTCTAAAGTTTCTATCAGCGGAAAATTATGTTTTCCTTGATAAGAAAGGTCTTTTCCTCGATAAAAAGGTTTCTTTCCTTGATAAAAGGCATCAGAAAGGGAATGTCCGAGTATATTATATTTCTGATTTTCAACCCAACGGCAAAAAGCATTATTTACATAGTGTATGATAAAATCAGCATCAATTACAATCCAGCCATAATTTTGCCGATTATTAATTACATCAGCAATAAATGCCGTAATTTCAACGTTCATAAATAAAAATCCACCAGTGCAACTGACTGATGACTCAGTAATAATGAAAAAAGCTCTTTTCTCAACACCGTACCACCTTTATTTTATCCAGACTGCAATGATAACTATTTAAATAATTTAATCCGCTTATTTTGATAACAAAAAAACCAGGCAGGTTGCCTGGTTTTTTTGTCCATATATCAGCAACCTGGCAATCATAGAAAAAAATCTTTAGACCCATGGCTTTGCGTCCTTATCTTTCGATAAGTTTGCCAAAAATATTAACTTTTTCCTTATATTACAATGATTTACATCAATAGTCAAGACTTTTGTCTTAACAAAATAGGACCAAAGTACTACACTTTGATGCTTAATGTCCTAAAAGCCTAACTATTCTCTGTTGTTCCCTATCATTGGTGTTGTAATTAAATTAAAGTCTCCTTCTTTGTGGGAACCGGTATATCTAAATCTTCCAAATCTAGTTCCAAATTTAGTTTGTTGAATATTTTTATAAACTTTGTTAAAATGATTTGGTATATTGCTTACGGATAGCATAATTCGAAGAGTCCTGTTATCAAAGATCAAACAGGCTCTTTTTTATTACCGCGCAAGGAGGAAATGCGTATGATTTCTAAAATCATGTGGAAAAAAATACTGTTTATTATAATTAGTTTAACTACCGTTATTATCACCGTAGGCGGTATCGCAGCTTATGCCTTCGTTAGCAAAGTCCAGGTCCCGGCTACAGAAAGCAAGCAGCCTTCTTTACCTGTTCCTCTCGTAACCATAAATGAGCCCGCAGAAAAAAACCGCATTAACATCTTGCTATTCGGTTTGGATGATGGTGATCCGGATAATCCAGGGAGTCCAAGGCGTTCTGATACTATGATGGTAGCAAGCCTTAATCCCGCTGATAAAACCGTTAATATTTTGTCAATTCCGCGAGATTCGAAAGTTAATATTCCTGGACGGCCTGGTTTTGACAAAATAACACATGCATTTTTTTACGGTGGTCCTAGTCTTGCGGTACGTACGGTAGAAGAAAATTTTCATATTCCGATTAATTATTATATCACAATTGACTGGAAGGCTTTTATTAGAGTTGTTGACATATTAGGAGGCGTAAATCTTAACGTTGAGAATGATATGAACTACGACGATCCTTATGAAAATCTGAGTATTCACCTTAATAAGGGTTATCAGCATCTAAACGGAAAGCAAAGCGGCGAATATGTACGATATCGCCATGATGAACTCGGTGATATCGGCCGCGTTCAACGCCAAGAAAACTTTCTAAAGGCCCTTTCAAGCCAAATGCTACAAGCAGGTACAATCCTAAAACTGCCTGCATTAATAACAACCATCGGTCAATATATACAAACAGACATGAACATGTATACGATGGCTAAGATTGCTAATTTACTCAAGGATATGAAGGCTGATTTTCTTTACTGTCAAATGGTACCAGGAGATTTTGCAACTATTGACGAACTCAGTTATTGGCTTCCGGATATGGCAGAATTACAAAAAATCGTAAATAGTAAATTTACAAATCAATAACTGATATAAAAAGACTAAGCACGTTTTGTTTTGTGCTTAGTCTTTTTAAGTGATAACCGACACTATACTGAGATTTCTAAAAACAAATACAGTAACGGCTCTAAAGCTTATTGGCAAGCTAATGCACATCTGCATTACTTTTAGGCGAGTCCCTTGCCCATATTATCAAGGCCACAAGCTATTATGAATAATCCAACCACCATAGAAAATGTATCATAGAATTCAAAACTTCTTGTTTCCCATAAAGAAAGTGTGTCCCCAACAAAAGCTAAACCAAACGTAGTTTCAAGAATTCCATAACTTAAACGAAACCTGCACCTTATCACATATGCAAAAAAACCTAAAATTACAATAATACTTGCTAGACCGTAAATACCAATTACATTATTAATTGTTTCAATATACCTAGATAAAGAACCTAAACTACTCCCTAATAATGCAGCAAAAATAAAAATAAGATACTTCATGTAATTTTTTACTTTCATTTGCATAAAAAAAACTCCTTTACCAAATAGGTTCTATCTTATCTTCAGTCTGAAGAACGCCGTAGCCTCAATATTAATCAATTATGACGATTTAAATTGCAGCAGAATCGTTATTTGTCCTTAGTAGAAGAAAGTGCTCAGTCACAAATAATTCTTTCCAAGCTAACAGCTCGTAAGATAAGCAACCAATGGCAATGTAACTAAGCAAAGAACTGTTGTAATCATGATAGCGCCAACCGCACAGTCTTCGTCCGAATCATTCGTCCGAGCAAACATTGCAATTGCTGCCATACTTGGCATTCCTGCAAGTGTTGTAATAAACGTAATAATTTCTGGTTGGACATGAAAAAATCGCAGTGTTGAAAATATAAACAGCGGAATAGCTACCATTTTTACAACAACAATTGCATAATATTCTGTTTTTGTTAAAAATCTTCTGGGATTACAAAAACAAAAGGTACCGCCGATGTAAATCAACGATAATGGGGTTGTCGTATCGCCAACAAATCCAAGGGCTTTATTTAATGTAACAGGTAATTTCCATTCCATTAAAATAAACAGAATGGCCAAAAGAATACTCAGCATTGCAGGGTTTACTATATTCTTAAGATTAGCCGTTAAAGAGCCGTGTTCCAGTTTTTTCTCCGGCACAGTCAGATAGAAACCGATAGACCAAAGCATTATCTGATCAATAACGGTAAAAATCGCCATATAAAGCATTCCACGTTCCGGCAGAATGCCTAGAATCAATGGAATCCCGATAAAGCCTACATTACCAAACATTGTTGAAGCATGAAAAACCCGTGCGTAATTTCCAGTTAAAGAAAATGCTCGCTTAAGTATAAAACCTGCAGCCAAAAGCACTCCATACATAAAAACTGTAGACAAAACAACCTCTGAAAAACAAAAAAGCATATCGGCACGGGTCGCTCCATTAACTGATTTATGAAAAATCATAACTGGAAGAATTAACCGCATAATCAGCTTTGATAAATCACCCAGATAAAATTCATTTAAGGCCTTTGTTTTTATTGCAAAAATCCCCAGCAAAATTATTATCGTGAAAATTTCCAATTGTGTAAGTACAAGATAAAAGTAATCCATAAACCGCTCCTTTATAAAAAATGCTAAATTAACTGTCCATCAGTCCTTATTGTTGGAGCGATTAGCCTAAAACCATGCCTCCAAAATTTCAAGTTCCCGGTAATTGGGCTATTATGGCATAAGACTTTATAGTGTGACACTGAATACGCAAATTTACCAATTGCTAATGAAGGCTGACAGTATTGAGATAACTTACAGTTAAATTACTATTTTTGTTCGATTTCCGTAACACATTCATTTTTGATCTTACCAACCAAAAATTGTAAGGCATCAATAACATTCGGCCTGATATCGCCGCCAATCAAAACATACATTATATCATCGCCTAGGGTAAGCTGGCCTTCATTCAGCCAAACCTTTACATAGAAAATGCCCTTCATTTTATAGGTTTCAGCAATTGCTGCATCCACTTTTGCTGCATCATATGTGAATTCCATTCCCTTTACCAGCGAACCGTCATCAATCCCCTGGCGAACCTGGAGTTTAGGGGTCTGGCGAACAACGCCATTATGAATCAAAAACATGCCTTCTTGTAAAGCGGCTGGATCAGCTTTAGCTTCTCTCAGCCAATCATCAATGGATGGTGATACCTTCTTTATTTTCTCATTTATCATAGCTAGCACGCTCCCATCTATTAGTATATATTTTGTTGCCTAATAATTTGTATATTTTTCCCTAGCAGCAAGAGGAATCCCTGCCAAATAAAAAAAATTTGACAGAAGTTCTACTTTTTTCATTACTGCCAATGGCACGGTTATCTTTAACTCGAAAGACATCTTTTCCATAAATATATAGTACCGCCAAGTGACAGCAAATACAATGGCAATCACTTAACGGTACAAAAAATTGAAAAAACATTTTCATAAGTAATCTTTTACATCAATTGCTAATAGGACTTATTTTCGTATTCTTCACATCAAAGAGAAATTTATAAATAGAATCCTTTTTATCTTCATACAACCATACCAAAGGTTTAGTACGTTTTTGCACATAACCCCAGTCTATAGTGGCTGCCACAACTCTGCTAAGAATAAGGCTGGAAGCATCGTTAAAACTAAGCGCTATCTGTAGTGACCGGTCATTATCATTTTTATTAATTTCAAACTGCTCAAGAATTCTTTCATTTTCCTGATCATTATCGAAAATTTTTACCTGGCGCCCAAGTGTATTTGCTAATATATTTTGAAGGCCAAAATATACTCCTTCAAATCGCTTATTCATTCAAGCACCTGCTTTTTAATTTTTTTAGACTCATATAAATACCTTCTTCCAAATTAACAATTTATTAAGAATATGCCATATAATCCAACATTAATCTTCCATAATACCCCAATAGGAATTCCTTATTATCCTTATTATAAATAGCTAGACAGTATCTGGAATAAAACAGTACGGAATGAGAAAAATAAAAACCGCAATAAATATGTATCATAATTTGATACCATATATCTCAATATGGCACATCAACATTGTATCATTCCTCTGTAGCCATTGCAATAAATATTCCAAAACACTAAAAAAAATATTTTACCCATTAAATGCTGACTTTTGCTATTTTTCGCTTAATGTTAGACTTATACTAATTTTATCTCTCTTATAGTTTTTTCCCAAAAAAACAAAAAATAGCCTTTTATAATTTTCTGCTTCATTATATTTGTATATGAGTTGCAAATTTACATTTTACTTGATAGTATATAAGTGAAAAAAAAGACATGAATGGTACAAGGCAAGGAGTAAACAATGAATAGTACAATAATCCAGTCGATAGTTAGATCTATTGATATTTTGAAATGTTTTGAAGACTCGGAAGAACTAGGAGTAACAGAAATCAGCAACAAGGTTGGCCTTCATAAAAGTACAACCTTCAACATCATTACCACTCTGGAGAGATGTAATTTTCTTGAAAAAAATTTGAATTCTGGCAAATATCGCTTAGGCACTGAATTATTTAGACTAGGAACTAAAGTTAATATAAGTATGCGAAAAATTGCCCGGCCTTATTTAGAAAGGTTGGCTTCGCAATTTAAAGAAACAGTAAATTTAGTCGTAAGAGATGGCAATTATGTAATTTATATTGAAAAGATTGAAAGCCCTCACTCTATGCGTATAAGTACAATGGTCGGAGGCCGTCTTCCTATTAATGCCACAGCTGTCGGCAAGGCTATTCTCTCCGGGTTACCTGATGATGAGCTTACTCAATCCCTTGCTGAACTATCTTTCGTCAGATTTACAAAGAAAACCATCTGTGATAAAAACGAGCTTACGCATTATTTAACAAACGTCCGTCTTGCTAAATATGCTGAGGACGTTGAAGAATTCGAAATTGGCTTAACTTGTGTTGCTGCCCCTATATTTGATCATACTGGAAAAGCGATAGCAGCGATCAGTGTCTCAGGGCCAACAACAAGAATGGTTAAACCATTTCGTGAACAAATTGCCGAAGAATTAATTAAGGTCACTAAAGACCTTTCCAATAAATTTGGCTATGAAGCAATGTAAGGCACTAACAACAAACATGTACGTTGCCTTTAATTCCTATTGAAACCCTTAAATGCTCAACAAAAAGAAGACAGTAAAATCGATTCTTATGTCGATTTGCTGTCTTCTTTTTTGCGGGATAGGTAAAGCACCTAATTTAGATTTTTTTGCCACAATTCGTATTATTTCTCTTAGTAAATAAAAAAGGAAAAAGGTATTTAATCTTTATTGAAAATGTACAATGATAATGGTAAAATATCAATACCATAATATAATACACAGTCTTATATTATGGTATTGATATTAATAAGTTTCTATTGTAATTGAGAATATGCTAGGAATTATTTAATCTGCATAATAAACACAATAATTATTACATACATGCAGAGAAATATTCCGTAAACATTCAGAATGCAACCAGGTTATTCTACCGCCACCGATTATATCCGTTCACTCGGTTTTGGCTCAGGTTTGGGACTATCTACAATTGATAATTATGCTAACAAATTCTCAGTTCATTCGAATGTCGGGCATGGCGCAAAAATTTATATCATGATTAAACATTATTAGTTAATTCATTAATGCAGCATAGTTTTTAAGTTTAATACACCAATAAACTAAACACTGCCTTTGAAAAGTCGTAAACGTTAATTAGTGCAACGTAAACCTACCACCACTAGGTTTATGTTGCACTAATTAATTATAAAGAGTTATACTTATTATGAATGCTATTATGACTAATGAATGTGCTTTCCAAATCATCATTTTGGAAATTCACTAAAAAACAATCTCTGTTATTTCTTTATTCCGGAATGCTTTATTAATTATATTATTAATCCCAGGGAGGACGAATATTATGCTAAAAAAAATTCTATTAAGTCTAGCAACCATTTTTTTATTAGGTTTGGGAATTGCTTATGCAGCAACACAAGCACCAATTTCTAATGCACCAAGATTTATAGAAATACGTAACGACGGTATGTCAGTCGATCAATTCGACACAGAAACACTTCAGTATGAAAAAGATTGTTATAGCGATGAACTATTACTTAGCGTTTGGATTAAAACTATAGATACAAACAGAAGTGATTACAATCTTTACCATTATTTATTTCGCCAAAAAAACCGCGAATTTATGCTTTTAGACCAAATTCATGTTAACTCGTCCGGAACAATAATACGCAAAGTCTCTACTACCTATGATCCAAACTCATGGACGCAAATTGTACCGGAAACTGATCCTGAAAAATGGTACTCATCTGTACTAAAATACGCCCAAACCAATGACAAAAAACTTAAAAAGCAGTATAAAAACAGAAAAACAGATTACAATCAAAAAAATACTGATGATGGCTTTTTAGAATACTTTAGTGGCATCCCCTTGTTTCAGAAATGATTAACTAACTACCAAACGCGTTGATAATATGATTATATTGAACAGTATCGTTTTTTAAATATATTTCAAGTATATCGAATCTACAGGCCGAATTAGTAAGTTTGCGGCTATGCATAAAACACAACGCCGTATTTATTATTTTCTGCTGTTTTTTATAATTGACAGCTTCTGCCGGCAACCCATAATTACTCGAACGTCTTGTCTTAACTTCGATAAACACCACGTAATCTTTATCTTGGGCTATAATATCGATTTCACCAGTTTTAGCCCGATAGTTAGTTGTAATGATTGTATACCCGCGCTTACGTAGATATTTCACGGCAGAGTGTTCCCCTTCAGTGCCGGTTCTAATATGATTCATATCTCCTCCGCACATTCTGTCTATCTTTTACCCAAACGCTGATCCAACCGGTAGATATAAGCTAATACCTCAGCCACTGCTTGGTATAGTTCTGGAGGTATTTCTTGGTCCAGTTCAACCGCCATCAGCATACCTGTAAGCGTTTTATTTTGATAGATAGGAATCCCATGCTCATTTGCAGAATGCAATATCCTGCCAGCTACGGCACCTGCACCTTTTGCCACAACTTTCGGTGCGTGACCGTCGTGTTCATTATATTTTATTGCAACAGCTTTAGGTAATTTGTCGCGTTCTATATCAGACACCCTATCACTCCTTGGTGGTAAACCGTTCTTCTAGACAGCCACCTACGTTAACAGCCTTAACCGGAGCAAAGCTCTGCCGATGATGCGGACATGGGCCGTATTTTGCAAGAGCTTCCATATGCTCTTGGGTCCCGTAGCCTTTATGATGTTTAAACCCATACATCGGATATTGACCATCAAGTTCATCCATTAAGTGGTCCCGCTCCACTTTGGCAACAATTGAGGCCGCTGCAATAGATGCGCTGACTTGATCGCCACCAACGATTGATTTAGATGGTATAAACAAATTAGGTAATGGTACTGCATCAATAAGCACAGCCTGCGGAGCCGGTGCTAACTCACTAATAGCACAATACATACCCTTTATGGTTGCTTGATAAATATTTACCCGATCAATTGTTTCAACAGTAATAATACTCCGGCTCACGGCAACAGCAACATTCTTTATTTCATGGTACAGTTTTTCACGCTGCGCTGATGTCAGCTTTTTAGAATCGTTTAAGCCTGGCAAATAGCAATCCAGCGGTAAAATAACAGCAGCCACCATTACGGGACCAGCTAAAGGTCCCCTCCCGGCCTCATCAACACCAGCGACCAAACGATAGCCTTCAGAAGCTAATTGACGTTCATATTCATATAATGATGCTATCCGCTCACGTTCTCGCAGATTCTGCTGACGCCGTGCTTCCCAACGGTCTACAAGGCGCTTTACCGAAATGCGCGCATCCGCTTTAAGCATGTTAATTGTATGTAATGATAGTTCATGATGCGATAACAGTGCAGTAATTTGCGCGACTGTCATTTGTGCTGTATTCAAGAATATAATCCCTCCAAATTCAGTTGCATTATGTTATTCTTGATCAATACTAACAAATCCTGCCGAAACAAAACAAAAGTAAAACAGCTAAAGCCTGCTGTTTTACTTTTTACTAGGAAAAATATATTTCATTTGCACGTTTGTAAGATCGGCAATTTTAATTCTTAAGCCTGTCAAGGGTTATTGGACCAAGCTTTCCCGAACGGAAATCAGTCAGGATAATCCGCCTGACTTTTTCAAAATCCACTACGCCGCCACTCCTTAAACAACCCCGTTTAGAACCGATTAGCGATAACAGTTCATTTGTATCTGCCGGCAATTGTTTCTGAGTTAATTTATATCGTTCGCATAGACGATCGGAATAATAATGATTGAGTATTTCCAGAAGATGCAGAATGACCTTTTCCATATCATATATATCATCTTTAATTGCACCAGTTACAGCCAATTTGAAGGCCACTTCCTGGTCATCCATTCGCGGCCACAACACGCCAGGGGTATCTAATAATTCGAGGTTCTTACCAACTTTTAGCCACTGCTGCCCGCGTGTTACACCAGGCTTATCCCCTGTCTTGGCTGTTGCTGTACCTAACAGGCGATTAATAAGTGAAGATTTGCCTACATTAGGTATTCCCAAAATCATTGCCCGCACTGCTCGCCCTTTTATTCCCTTAGCTGTCAGCTTGGCAATTTTTTCACGGGCTTCTTGCTCAACCTTAATTACTAATTCTTTTGTCCCTTTACCACTGGCAGCATCCAACGTGACAGTCGCAAAACCCATATCGCGAAAATAGTTCACCCATTCGGTTGTATGTACCGGTTCAGCAAGATCGGCTTTATTGAGTGCCACCACTTTCGATTTACTGCCAACAAGTTCAGCAATAATGGGATTGGCACTACTTTGAGGAATCCGTGCATCTAAAAGCTCAATAACTACGTCAATCAAAGTCAGTTGTTCACGAATCATGCGCTGAGCTTTGGCCATATGGCCGGGAAACCAATGAATGTGCATTACGTCACACCCCTTACCTCGAAGCAAAAATACTATTATAGTTTATAGTTATGGCAATGTTTTTATATGGTCAAGTGGCCAAAAAACAGTTACCGCTTTACCTTTTATTAGTTCCAGCGGTACGAAACCAACATCTTGGAAGCGACTGTCTTCGGAATTGTTACGGTTATCGCCCATTACATAGATATGCCCTTCGGGCACAGTTACCGCCGGATAGGACCCACGGGTACGCTCTAATATGTAAGGTTCATTTAAAAGTTGCCCATTTAGAAAAACCCTGCTATCTTTTATTTCAATAGTATCCCCGGCAATGGCTATTACTCGTTTGATAAAATCACGGCTGGGATCACGGGGATAACGAAATACCAATACCTCGCCCCTCTCTGGTGCCTTAAACCGGTAAATAAATTTATTTACCACAAGGCGTTCGCCATTTACCAGCGTCGGCCGCATGGACGGTCCCTCGACCATATATAATTCTACAATAAAATACCGGATAAAGAATGCCAAAATAATGGCTATGAGAATAGATATTACCCAGTCTTTTATCTCTTCACCCAGTTTAGTAGTACTCACGGCCTTCCTCCTTCAGGAATAGGAATTGTATCTTATTAAGGTTTAGGGAAATGAAGAAAAGGGACTGATCTCAGTCCCTGAATACTTCGGTTTAGCGTTTTTCTTTAATACGTGCTGCCTTACCAGTGAGATTGCGCAGATAGTATAACTTAGCTCTGCGAACAATACCGCGACGCATTACTTCTATTTTTTCAATACGCGGGGAATGAACCGGGAAGGTACGTTCAACACCAACATTGTAAGAAATACGTCTTACGGTAAAGGTTTCGCGCACTCCCGTGCCTTGACGATTAATAACGACACCTTCAAAAACCTGAATACGTTCACGGCTGCCTTCAACAACTTTTACATGCACACGCACGGTGTCGCCTGGCTTGAAGGATGGGATATCCTGGCGCAATTGTTCTTGTTCCAAAATTTGAATAATATTCACTTGATTTCCTCCTTATATCAGACGTTCGTACCATACGCAGAGGACCGTCCGTATTACACAAAATGTATTATATCATAGTTTAATCGGCAACTCAAATTAAAATCATGATATTTACCTATTTTTTTCCCACCAATATTCACCCAGCAGACGATCAAGGATAATCGCTACCGCCGCTCGAACAGGCAGGTGATTATAATCTCCCGGCCCATAAACAGGCTCTAATATATAGTCAAACTGCTTCATCACCGAATTTTCTATGCCCCAGCCAGTACCGAATAATAGTAAAAAGGGTCTGCCTGATTCGTGTATCTGTTGACGAAGGCTCGCATAGGAAACAGTATTTTCATACTTGCGAGCATCCGTAGTAACGATCAGCGGCGCCGCTCCTTCTTTAACAGTAATATAATCAACAGTCGCAGCAATGTCTGGAAGAACTTCAACAATATTTAATGCTTCCTTGCGGTCAGGATTATACTGTCCACCATATCCTTCCTGCCAATAACTAATAATTTCCCCGGCTAACGCTTTTTGGGCGTCAAGCGGATGAATAATAAAATACTTCAACAGGTTATAGGTTCGAGCCGTACGGGCAATATCATGGATGTCAAAATTAGTAATAGCAGTCGTAACGATCTCATTATTTTTATTATAGATAGGATAATGTACCAAACCCAAATATACAGGCAATGCCATTGTCAGCCTCCAGCCTGCTCTAATTTAATTTCCTGCAAGAGCTGATTATCAAGAGGAGTTATTTCCATATTATCCAGTAAATCTGGACGGCGTTCAAGAGTTGCTCTAAGTGATTCCTTGCGCCGCCATCTTTCAATCTTCGCATGGTCTCCTGAAAGCAGCACATCCGGAACCACCCAGCCGTTAAATTCTCGTGGCCGGGTATATTGCGGATACTCCAGCAAACCGTTATAAAAAGAATCAAGCTTGGCACCTTCCGCGGCGCCAAGAACACCTGGAATCATGCGGGCAACTGCATCAATAACAACCATAGCAGGCAATTCCCCACCAGTTACTACATAATCGCCGATTGAGATTGCCTCATCAATCACATGCTCGCGTATCCTGGCATCAATGCCTTCATAGTGACCACAGATAAATATGAGTTGTTCATAGCCGGCAAGTTCCCGGGCCTTTGCCTGATCAAAAGCACTCCCGCCAGGACACATTAAAACGATCCGTTTTCGTAAAGAGATATTCGCATTTACTACATTCTTAACCGCCCGGAAAATCGGCTCAGGCTTCATAACCATGCCATTCCCGCCGCCAAAGGGAGAATCATCAACAATATGATGTTTGTCATATGTAAAATTCCGGGGATTTGTTACCTGTACAGAAATAAGTCCGCTATCCTGCGCTCGTTTCAACATGCTATGACCTAGCGGACCGGCAAACATCTCAGGGAACAACGAAATAATATCAATACGCATAAATGCCCTCTGTTTAATCCATTTCTTCTTGCAGTTTTACAATCATTTGCTTATTAGCAATATCAACTTTCTTAACAACTTCTTTAATCGCCGGGATTAGCAGTTCTTTTTTGTCCTGTAGTTTAACCACATATACATCGTTACTGCCTGGCTGCAATACATCGGTAATGATGCCCAGCAGTTCACCGTCTTCAGTAAACACGTTAAGCCCAATTATATCAAAAATGTAATACTTTCCCTCAGGCAGTTTAACTACATCTTTGCGTTCAATCTTAATTAGTTTGCCACGCAAACGCTCGGCATCATTCATTGAATTAAATCCGGCAAATTTTAGTAAAACAAATTTTTTATGTTGTTTGGCAGACTCAAGTTCAAGTTGGCCTAAATCATCAATAAAAGCAGCTTTCAAACTCAAAAATCGGTCAGGAAAATCCGTAAGCGGCAATATACGAACGTCACCCCGCACACCGTGCGGGGCAACAATTTTACCGATGGTAATTAAATCATTTTGGGGCATATTAGCAGCGAAAAGCAACAATCTTGCCGTCTTCCAGCAAAATTTCCGTTGCCATCAATTTATGAAGATCATCGCCAACATTTACTGTTACGATTCTATCCATAGTCCCTTGAACGATTTCCGCACCGATTTCCAATTGGGCTGTTTCTTTCAATTTGTCCAACATATGGTTTTTGAACTCAAGGCGTTTTTGCCGTTCAGCATCAATTTGCTGACGAAGGCCTACAAGACCCTGAGCATCTTGCTTTGCCTGTTCACTCATCATGCGTTTGGCATGAAAATCAATCTGCTGGAGTTCTAAGTCTGCTTTTTTAATAGCTTCTTGAATTTCAGCTGCCAAATGCGCTTTAAGATCTTCAGTTACTTTTGCTTTAATGGTCACCGGACACTTAATTGTCAAGTTCTCAATGCTAGCCATTGGTCCACCCCTTTGGTCGTCAAATTAATAGCTTAACTATACGATTTCCACCATTACCCGTTTGTTTTCCCGGGTGGCGGCAGCTTTGACTACAGTGCGAACAGCCTTGGCAATCCGTCCCTGCTTACCAATTACTTTTCCCATATCTTCGGGAGCCACATGCAGTTCATAGATTGTGCCCACACTATCATTTGTCTCAGTAACATTGACTTGTTCCGGGTTTTTCACTAATGCCTTGGCGATAACTTCGACTAGTTCTTTCATGTAGTTATCACGCCTCGTTTCTACGCTTCTTTCTTAGAGCGCTTTACTTCATCCCATTTTTTCAGGATGCCGGTTTGGCTAAACAGATTTTTAACAGTATCAGTAGGTTGAGCACCCTTTTGCAGCCAATCGATAGCTTTTTCTTCATCAATCTTGATAACTGCCGGTTCGGTAGTCGAGTCGTAATGACCCAAAGTTTCAATAAACCGACCATCCCGTGGTGAGCGGGAATCAGACACTACTACACGATAAAAAGGACGTTTTTTGGCGCCCATACGTTTTAAGCGAATTTTAACTGCCATAATAAGTCACCTCCTTCACAAAATATCCTAATATACTATATATACTATGGATTAACGCATAAAAGGTAGTTTAAAACTTGGTTTTTTTCCGCCTTTTTGCATGTCTTGCAAACGTTTCATCATCTTTTTGGCTTCAACAAATTGCTTTAATAATCGATTGACATCCTGGACTCTTGTGCCACTCCCAACAGCAATCCGTTTACGCCGACTGCCATTAATAATTGAGGGATCACGACGTTCCTTGGCTGTCATAGACCGAATAATGGCAATGATATGCTTCACTTCTTTATCATCAAAATCCAGTCCCTGCAGTTGCTTTAGTTTACCCATACCAGGTATCATACCTAATATTTGATCAAGCGGCCCTAATTTACGCACTTGTTCAATTTGATCTAAAAAATCATCTAAGGTAAACTCTTCTTTACGAAGTTTCCTCTGCATTTCCTGAGCTTTTTCCAAATTAATAGTTGATTCCGCCTTTTCAATAAGGCTAAGAACATCACCCATCCCCAAAATTCTTGAAGCCATTCGATCAGGATGAAAGGGTTCAAGTGCATCCAGTTTTTCGCCCATACCAGCAAATTTAATAGGCTGACCGGTAACGGCTTTAATCGAAAGTGCCGCCCCGCCACGGGCGTCGCCATCCAGTTTAGTCAGAATAATACCATCAAGCCCAAGATCATTATTGAATGATTCGGCAACATTAACGGCATCCTGACCAGTCATGGCATCAACAACCAATAATATTTCATGTGGCTTGACAGTCTGTTTTATAGATTTGAGTTCATTCATAAGTTCTTCGTTAATATGCAAACGACCGGCGGTATCAATGATAACGATATCACGCGCCATCATTAAAGCCTGATCAACAGCTTTCTTGGCAATATTAACAGGATTGTCCTGTCCCATGGTAAAAACCGGAATCTCAAGCTGCTCTCCCAACACTTCCAACTGCTTAATAGCCGCCGGCCGATAAACGTCGGCGGCAACCATAAGCGGCCTTTTCCCTTGCCGTTTTAGAAGGTGCGCCAATTTTCCGGCTGTTGTCGTCTTACCTGCGCCTTGCAGGCCGACCAGCATAATGACGGTCGGTGGCCGGGAAGCAATAGCAATTCGGCTTTGAGTTCCTCCCATAAGGTTGGTCAATTCTTCATTGACAATTTTTATTACATGTTGAGCAGGAGTTAAGCTTTCCAAAACTTCCTGCCCAATTGCCCGTTCTTTAATTTTAGCAACTAAATCTTTGACAACTTTAAAGTTTACGTCAGCCTCCAAGAGGGCCATTCGCACCTCTTTCAGGGCATCGGCAACATCACTTTCTGATAGTTTACCCCTGCCGCGAAGTTTCTTAAATGTCTGCTGGAGCTTATCGGCCAAACTTTCAAAGACCATATATATGCTACACCTCCCGGGTGTCTTCTAGCAAAGAACTTAACGTAATGATAATTTGCTCTAACTCAGGCAGTTGTTTTACGCCCATCGGCAGGTGCCGCAACTGTTCAACAACTTCAGCCAGCACTTTGCGCTCATAATTATATCGCGCCGCGAGCTTAAGCTTTTCCTCATATTCTTCCAGAGTTTGCTCAGCTCGTCGCAAAATATCATGAACAGCTTGCCTGGACACACCGAATTCTCCCGCGATTTCTGCCAGTGATAGATCCTGCAGATAATGCATATTCAGGCATTCACGCTGTTTTTCCGTTAAGAGAGCGTTATAAAAGTCGTACAACTGCCCAACTCTTAAAACTTTATTTAGCATGTGATCCATACATTCACCTGCTTACCTGGCAAGTAAAAATCCTTTACAGCTATGATTATAGCGAAAACAGCCGACTATGTCAAGTAAAATTACTTGTCGGCAAATAAGGCAGCCGCAAAATCATCGGCAGCGAATGGCCGGAGGTCATTAACGCCTTCCCCCACTCCTACCCATTTGACAGGTAGGTCAAGTTCATTATTAATGGCAATAACTACACCGCCTTTTGCCGTACCATCCAGCTTAGTTAGGACTACGCCGGTAAGAGCAACTGCATCACCAAACAACTTTGCTTGATTAATTGCGTTTTGACCGGTAGTTGCATCCAGCACTAATAAAGTTTCATGTGGTGCCGCCGCTATCTCTTTGGCAATAACTCTGTTAATTTTCTTTAATTCTTCCATTAAGTTGGATTTAGTATGCAAACGTCCGGCTGTATCAATAATAACAATATCCGCTTTACGGGCTTTAGCAGCCTGTACGGCATCAAAAGCCACCGCCGCCGGATCTGATCCTTCCGCATGCTTAATCACTTCAGTACTTGTCCGTTGTCCCCAAACCTCAAGCTGATCAATCGCCGCCGCTCTAAACGTATCTGCAGCGGCGACAAGTACCTTTTTCCCGGCTTCGTGATAATAACTTGCCAGTTTACCAATAGTCGTTGTTTTACCGACCCCGTTCACACCAACGACCAAGATAACGTGCGGAGGCTGATGCGGAACAGTTTCCCCTTGCTGTTTAGTTACTAACATCGTACTAATTTTATCTTTTAGAAAAGGTTTTAAATCGTCAGGTGAATTAATCTGTTTATTTTTGATGCCATTACGTATTTCCGTCATTAGTTTGGTAGTAGTCGTCACGCCAACATCGGCAGAAAGCAGTACCGCTTCCAGATCATCCAAAAACTCATCATCAATGGTAGCATAGCCGACAACCAGCTGCTCAATTTTGTCAGTAAAACTTTTTCTCGTCTTTTCTAAGCCAGCTTTTAATTTATCAAAAAAGCCCATTTTGTTATTCCCCCAAACTTAGTATAGATTTAACCTGCTTTATCCATAAATTTCACGGAAACCAGCCGTGATATTCCGGATTCTTCCATGGTGACACCGTGCAAAACGCCGGCAGCTTCCATAGTACCTTTCCGATGAGTAACTACTATAAATTGTGTATTTTGGGCATAATCATGTAAAAATTCACTGAAACGCTGCACATTAACCTCATCAAGTGCAGCGTCAATTTCATCCACTACACAAAAAGGAGCCGGGCGATAGGTTAAAATTGCAAACAGGAGAGCTATTACCGTAAGGGCTCGCTCACCACCGGATAAAAGCGTAAGATTTTGCAATTTCTTGCCTGGCGGCTGCACAATAATATCGATACCCGAAGTAAGAACATCACTTGGATCAAGCAGAACAAGTTCTGCCCGTCCACCACCAAATAAGCGAACAAATACATCCATGAAGAATTGATTAATCGCCTTAAATGCCATATTAAACTGCCGGGACATAGTAGTGTCTATATCTTTGATTATAGATGTCAAATAATCTTTGGCCCGCAATAAATCATCGGTTTGCTCCTGTAGAAATGTATAACGTTCCTGCACCTTATTATATTCATCAATAGCTGCAGGATTGACAAGCCCGAGTGCCGCAATTTGATTTTCAAGCAAAGCAATTGATTTCAATAGTTGTTCAATACTATCCGATCGTCGCATGGCTTGAGCCTGCTCTATGGTCAACCCATGCTTTCCGGTCAATTGGTCGCGGCAATTAGTTGCTTCAAAACCATATTTTGCAATAAGTAATTCTATTTCGTGCAGCCTTGCTTGTACTTCGTTACTTTGCCGCCGCAATTCTTTAATTTCTTTATCTAAAGTCTGCATAGCCGATAATAGCTGTAACTTCTCAGCATAACAAACCTGGCGCGTCTCGGTTAACTGTAATTTTTCCGCTTGCAGCTTCTCTTTACGTTCTGCTAATGAGCCAAGTTCTGTTTGAGCTTGTCCGACTTCAGCCTGAATAAGCTGTCTTTCATTCTCTATCCGCGACAATTGCCTAGCAAATGACGAAAGTGTTTCTTTATATTGCTCGCGGCTTGAGTGAATAACGGCTATTTCCTGAGTAAATGCACTTAGCTTAATTTTTGCATCGGTGAGTTCTTCGTTCAGTGCCTGCTGTTTTCCCCTCATTACTTTTACTTGGTTTTGCCATTCGGCAATCTGGTTTTTATGACTGCTTTCTTCATTTTCTAAAACAATCAGAGAAGATTTTCGTTCCGTAATTTTACGCTGATACTCAGTTATCTCTTGCTGACACTCAGCAATTTCACCACGTATTGTGTTCAATGCCAACTGGCACTGTTGCGCATCAGTTTTATTTCTTTCAATATGAATAGCCATTTCTGCCTGACGAAGTTCAATCTCCTTACATTTCGTTTCCAGAGCTGCAAACTGAGAATTTACTTCATCCCTCTTGATAATAAGACCTTGTTTTTCTTGCTCAGTCCCTAATCTTTCAGCCTTTAGCTTTTCTAAACTAAGTTTCAGTACATCAATTTCGTTATTTCTGGCAAAAAAGCTTGCTTCTCTCCTGCCGGTACTTCCACCAGTCAGAGACCCTCCGGGATTGACCAACTGCCCATCCAAAGTTACAATTCTCACGGAAAAGCCACTGTTGCGGGCAATCGCTAACGCAATATCAATTGTTTCTGTAATTATTACCCGTCCTAACAGATGTTCAACTACCGGCCGATAGCGTTCAGCAACATGAACTACATCAGCAGCAAACCCCAAAGCACCTGTTTGGCTGGCAGCCAATCGTTCCGCTTCTCTAGGTCTTGTTACTCTGATTGTATTTAACGGTAAAAACGTGGCCCGTCCCAAATTTTGCGTTTTTAACATGGTAATAGCCTGCTTGGCAGTCTGGTCAGAATCAGTAACAATATATTGCTGCGCACCGCCTAATGCAACCTCAATCGCAGTAACAAATTTGCCGGGAACCGTAAACAATTGGGCAACAGCCCCACATATGCCGTTGCGCCAGGAACTTTGGCTCTTTAATATGCTCTTAATAGCCCGGCCAAATCCCTCTAAATCGTGCTGCATGCTTGTCAAAACCTTCAGTTTAGATGATTTTTCCTGAATACTGCCGGCAAGTTGCTGTTCCTGTTTTAGCAAATTATTAAACTGGTTTTCCAACTGAGTTTTATTTCGCAGTAAAATCTCTGTCTGTGTCTGGAATTCCTTGCGCTGTGATTCCAGGCAGCCACGCTCATTGTGCAGTTGGTTTCCTTTATTGCTAAGTTCTTGTTGCTGATTTAAATAATCATTATATTCCTTATTCAGGTTATCCTGTTTTGCTAGCAAAGAAGCTGCATCTCGTTCAAGCATTCGCAAAGCATTACGCTCATCAACGACTTGCTGCAAGTGAGTAAAAGACTGCTCTTGTCCATCATCAAGCTGCCTTTCAATTTTCCTAATATCGGCAAGCAATTGTTCGTTACCGGTATTTTTCTCATCCACCTCTTCCTGGATTACATGAAGTTGCTGCTGCTTGCCATCTATTGTACTTTGTAACTCAATAAGCTTAGAATCTGTAGCGGTCCGGTCGGCTGTTATCCTGAAAATCTCCTCATTAAGTCTTGCTTCCGCTTTAAATGCCTGTTCCATCCGTTCATGCAATACTCCGTTTCGACTTTCGATACGTTCACTCTCAGTTGTATTTTCGTTAATTGCCTTTTCGGTAAGTACTATTTTTCCCTCCGATTGAGCAATCCTCGTTGTCAAAGTTTCTTTTTCATTTTCAGCTAAAGTTAACCGGGTAGTAGCGGCAATATTTCGGTCAGTCAGTTGCTCCTGCTCAAGTTTGGCACTACCGACCAACCCATCCGCCTTTTCCAGACGTTCCAGCAGCAGCGTTGCCTGACAGGCTGTCAACTCGGCATTTAATTTATTAAAAGTTATCGTGCGGGCTGCACTTTCTTTTAAAGGTTCAAGCTGGCTTTCCAATTCGGTAGTAATATCCTGAACCCGAATAAGGTTTTGTTCGGTATCTTCCAGTTTGCGCAATGCATCACGTTTTCGATGCTTGTATTTCGTAATACCGGCAGCTTCTTCAAATAACAACCGCCGTTCCTCGGGCTTGCTGCTCAATATCTCATCAACTTTATTTTGACCAATAACAGTCATTGATTCCCGGCCTAGCCCCGTATCAGCAAGCATATCATGAATATCCCTCAGGCGGCACGCCGTTTTATTAATATAATATTCGCTATCCCCTGATCTAAATACGCGCCTGGTAATAGTAACTTCATTAAAGTCTAAGGGCAGCTTACCATCACTATTATCAAAAACTAACGATACCTCGGCTACGCCCAGAGGTCTCCGCTTAGTACTGCCTGCAAATATAACATCTTCCATCTTGGTACCGCGCAAATTACGAAGACTTTGTTCCCCTAGTGCCCAACGAATGGCATCGGAAATATTGCTTTTACCGCTACCGTTTGGCCCTACAATCGCAGTAACTCCCTGACCAAATTCCAATTCAATTTTTTCAGCAAACGATTTAAACCCATATGCCTCTAAGCGTCGCAAAAGCACAATAAATCACCCTTACCTGTTATTTAGATCAATCAAAATTTTACCACGCATGGTAAGGTAATACAAGTAAACAATATAAGTAATATAAAAAAGCCTGTCGCATCATGCCAACAGGCTTCTTCACATTAAATTGTGGTTTATTACCGGGGTTCAACTATAAACCTGATAGCCGTACGTTCTTCCCCATCAATCGAAATCTCCGCAAAAGCCGGTATGGTAACCAAATCAATGCCATTGGGAGCGACAAAACCACGAGAAATCGCAATAGCCTTGATAGCTTGATTAACCGCCCCTGCACCTACTGCCTGCACTTCTGCGGTTCCTTTTTCCCGCAAAACTGCTGCCAGAGCGCCTGCTACGGATTTGGGATTTGATTGTGCAGATACTTTCAGCACTTCCATTTTTCGCTCTCCTCCTTTGAACTCAGGGCCTATATTGTAAAGATATTCTTCGTATTTCCTAAAAATTCCTTCTTTTACATGATTTTTAAATATAATTTATCATATTTTTATTATAGAAAACGGTTTGCCCCTGATTTTCAAGCACAAGGCAGCCTTTTTTTACAGAAGAATCGGGACTAAGAATGATTCTAACGAGATTATAAGACTGCTTAAGCCTATTAATATTACTATTACGTTGCCCCCTTACTTTAGAACAATCCTGAGGGTGATGACGAATAAGTAATTCTCTTTCTGCTGGTACAAGGTTTTGTTCTAAAAAACCAGCCATCATTATATAGAAAAGATAGGAATCCACTATTTCACCAAAAGCGGCATGATAAGGACCCGCAATAATATTTGCTTCATTGTTCAATTCTTCGGATGCCTGTAAGCCGGTACGAATAACAGTAATACCTTGTCGTTCGAATAGCAGCTTCATATACGCCGCACGGGCCACCGCCTGTTTAAGAGACAGCGGCCGGTAATCTTCCTGCTGATAAAGTTTAGCGAGGGCGGTATCGGCGATTACTATGGTTGGATAAATACGGACAAAATCAGGGTGTAAATGAATCACTTGACGAACCGTCTTAATTAAGCTTTCCCAGTCCTCACCCGGTAAGCCAGGCATCAGTTGTAAGCCACATTGTAATCCCGCCTCTTTTACCTGTCTTACAGCATCAATTACAGCTTGACAGTCATGTCCTCGCCCTGCTTTACTAAGCACCTGATTATCCAGTGATTGAACGCCTAATTCCACAATGGTTACTCCCTGCTGAATCAAATTTGTAATGATATCTCGATTGATACAATCGGGTCTGGTGGAAAGACGAATCGCATGAATATAACCTTGGCGTAAAGCCCGGCTTGCCGGGGCTAGTAGTTCATTTTGTATATTCTGCGGCAAAGCGGTAAAACTGCCACCATAAAAGGCCACTTCAACCCAGCGTGTTTCATTAATGTCGTTTAATCGCTCAGCAATGATTGTACTTACTTGCTTAGCTGTAACCGGTGTCTGGCGGCCGGTTATTTTCCTTTGATTACAAAAGATGCACTCATGTAAACAGCCAAGGTGCGGAATAAACACAGGTATAATATAATGTTTCATAACGCTCCTATACAGAAAGGACGGCCAAACTGGCCGTCCAAATTTTGTTATTGAGTTAATGTTCCAAGCTTTATTAAGGCTTGTTTAGCAGCATGCTGTTCAGCTTCTTTTTTACTTTTTCCCCAACCGGAACCCATGCGTTCACCATTAACTAACGCAACAACTTCAAAAGACTTATCATGATCAGGGCCACGTTCACTTATGACTTCATAAGCAATTTTGCTGTCATTATTTTTTTGCACAACTTCCTGTAGCCATGTTTTATAATCTTTTAGATAATCACCGCGTTCAACTAAGACTAATTCGGATTTAAGTTGATGCAAAACATATTTGGCCGCACTCCTAAAACCTGAGTCAAGGTACACAGCACCGATAATAGCCTCAAATGCATCTGCAAGAATTGATATCCGTTCCCGACCACCTGACAAAGCTTCCCCTTTGCCTAAAAGGAGATATTCACCTATCCCTAATTCCAATGCCCGTTTAGCTAACGTTTGTTCACATACAACCTGAGCTCTGGCTTTAGTAAGTTCACCTTCTGGCAATTGTGGACACTGACTAAATAAATAAGAAGTAATAATCAGATCCAAAACTGCGTCACCAAGAAATTCCAGACGCTCATTATGTCTGATATTGGCACCTTTGGTTTCATTAGCATACGAGGTATGGATAAGAGCTTGGTGCAATAGTTTATAATCGCTGAATACAACATTTAACGTCTTACATAATTCAGTTAATTCCTGCAGGCGAGTAGCATCCAGCTTTCCTTTAGCTCCTTTCATAAAAAAACCATTCTCTTATTCCTGATATTTTTTCACCAGGATAGTTGCATTATGACCACCGAAACCAAAAGAATTCGAAAGTGCCACATTTACAACATGTTCCTGAGCTTTATTAGGTACATAGTCTAAGTCCAGTTCGGGATCTGGATTTTCCAAGTTAATTGTTGGTGGAATGACATTGTTGGTGATAGTAAGCACAGCCACAATTGTTTCAACACCGCCGGCTGCACCTAAAAGATGTCCTGTCATCGATTTTGTCGAGCTGATTTTAAGTTTCTTCGCATGTGTACCAAACAGTGACTTTATGGCCAGGGTCTCATTTTTATCATTAAGCGGAGTGGAAGTACCATGAGCGTTGATGTAATCCACCTCATCCGGCTCAATTCCTGCATCTTTGATTGCCATTGCCATACATTTAGCTGCCTGAGCGCCTTCAGGAGCAGGAGCAGTAATATGATAAGCATCCGCATTTAATCCATAACCGATAATTTCGGCATAAATTTTTGCCCCACGCGCTACGGCATGGTCAAGAGATTCCATAACTACAATACCGGCGCCTTCCCCCATAACAAAACCGTCACGGCCACTATCAAATGGGCGAGAAGCTTTCTGCGGCTCATCATTATGAGTAGACATTGCTTTCATGGCACAAAATCCGGCAACGGCTGCAGGCGATACGGCCGCTTCACTTCCGCCCGCGACCATGACATCTGCATCCCCACGCTGAATGATTTTAAAGGCATCGCCGATGGCGTTAGTTCCTGTTGCGCAGGCAGTAACAACGCAACTACAAGGCCCCTCTAAGCCAAACGTAATTGAGGTTTGGCCTGCAGGCATATTCGCAATCATCATGGGCACAAAGAACGGACTAATCCGTCCAGGACCCTTCTCAAATAAAGTTTTATATTGTTCATGTAAGGTATCAATGCCGCCAATTCCTGTACCTATCAAAGTACCCATCCGGCTCCGGTCCTCTTTATCAAAGTCAATTCCGGCATCCTCAAATGCCATTTTAGCGGCCGAAACAGCAAATTGCGTACATCTATCCATCCGCTTTGCTTCTTTTTTATCAATATATTGGGTGGGGTCGAAGTCTTTTACTTCACCCGCGATCTGCGTACTGTATTCACTAGGATCAAAATGGGTAATACGATCAATCCCTGATTTTCCTGCAATTAAAGACTGCCAAACAGTATTTGTTCCGATACCTACAGGTGTAATGGCTCCCATACCTGTAATTACAACTCGTCTCTTCAACAAAGTCACCTCACTAGTTTATTTCTACAACTTCCTTCAGAAGTCTTGCAAAAATTTCTTTAACAGGTAGTATTTCATCTATTTTATGAATATACTCGCCGGTAAAAACCAGCCCCGTATCAACATCCCCCTGCTGAGCCCGAATTAATGCATTAATTATGCAAAAATTTTGTGCACAATGCTTTAAACAGGCTCCACAATTTTGGGGTTCATCGGCAGTACATTCAAGAATTTTCTGAGCAAAAGGATTTTTTATGGCCCGCCCAGGCAAACCTACCGGGCTTTTGATCAACACTACATCTTCAGGTTTTGCCTTTAAGTAAAATTCTTTTAAAGCCGGAGCGGCGTTAGACTCAACACTAGCTGCAAACCTTGTACCCATTTGTACACCGTCTGCTCCAAGTTTTATTACTTCAGCAATATCGCGCCCGGATATGATTCCACCGGCCCCAACAACAGGAATACTCACAGATTTTTTAATATCCGGTAAAATTTCTCTTAACGATTTATCAGTACCTAAATGTCCGCCAGCTTCTTTTCCTTCAACAATGATGGCCGCAGCTCCTAATTTTTCCGAAATTTTGGCTCCTTTAACGGTTGATATAATAGGCACGATTGGAGTCCCAGACTTTTTCCCCATAGGGAATACATCCCGAGAAAAACCGGCTCCTGCTACTACCAAATCGATTCCTTCATCAATAGCCGTATCGACATAGCGTGCAAATTGTCTTGCCGCCACCATAATATTTATACCAATTATTCCTTTAGTTAAGCTACGTGCCAAGCGAATTTCATGGCGCAACTCATCAAAGCCCATGCCCGATGCTGCAATAAGTCCGATGCCGCCAGCCTCAGCCACTGCTGCTGCTAAGCGTGCAGTTGACAGTCTTATCGCCATACCACCCTGAATAATAGGAATCTTAGCAACATGTTGGCCAATTTTAAGCTCCGGAAGTTTCAAGTAACAACTCCTCCAATCAATACCCCTACCCTTAACTAACAATTTTGTCATTACCTTTAAGAAAGTCCCGCGAAAAAAGTTTCCACGGGACTTTCTTCGTTTGCTTAAGGTAATGTCGTTAATCACGACACCAGTAAAAGCAGTCGTTACGCTTGTTTTTCCTTGTCTATGTACTCCACAGCGTCTTTTACTGTTTTGATTTTTTCAGCTATTTCATCCGGAATCTCGATGCTGAATTCCTCTTCAAAGGCCATAATCAGTTCAACAATATCCAGTGAATCAGCGCCAAGATCGTCAATGAAAGTAGAATTCATTGCAACGTCAGCTTCATCAACGCCGAGCTGCTCAACGACAATTTCTTTAACCTTGTCAAAAGTTGTCATGATGGTGTTCACCTCCTTCCAAGGCATACGCTTATTTTCAAAGTCATATATTACATTACCATACCGCCATCAACATTTAAAGTCTGTCCGGTAATATAATTTGCAGAATTTGATGCAAAAAATACTACGGCTGCAGCAACATCCTCGGCTGTTCCTAAACGATTTAACGGTATTTTAGCTGCCAAATCAGTTTTCACTTGTTCAGTTAAGCCATGGGTCATATCCGTAGCAATAAAACCCGGTGCGATCGCATTGACCGTAATACCCCTTGCTGCCAATTCCCTGGCCATGGACTTAGTAAAACCAATAACCCCGGCTTTAGCGGCAGCATAATTTGCCTGTCCGGCATTCCCCATAATACCGACAACTGATGCCATATTGATTATTTTGCCGCTTCTTTGTTTCATCATAAGCTTCGCTACTGCCTTTGTGCAATAGAATATGCCCTTGAGATTCGTATTTATGACAGCATCGAAATCTTCTTCCTTCATTCGCATGAGGAGTGCATCCCGCGTTATTCCGGCGTTATTCACTAATATATCAATTCTGCCAAAAGTTTCAGTTGCCTTTTTTACAAGGGCTTCTACTGCCCCGCTATCCGCAACATCAGCTTGCACAGTAATTGCTTGACCGCCATCACTGGCAATAATTTTACAAACTTCCTCGGCAGCCTCTGCGTTACCCGCATAGTTGACAACAACCTTTGCACCTGCTTTGGCTAAAGCAATCGCTACTGCCCGGCCAATTCCTCTAGATGCCCCGGTAACAACCGCCACTTGTCCATCTAAATGCATTTTAGCGAACCTCCTTGAAATAATCAAGAACTTTTTCCAAAGAAGTCACATCTTCGATATTTAATGTTTCCATGTCTTTTGCAATCTTCTTGGTAAAGCCGGTAAGAACTTTTCCTGGACCAACTTCAACAAATGTAGTAGTTCCAAAATTCACGATTTGCGCAACGCAATCTTCCCAAAGTACGGGACTGGCTGCCTGTTTGACCAATAAGCCCCTAACGGCTTCTCCTTTGGTTATAATCTGGCCATTTACATTGACGACAACCGGAATTTGAGCATCATTGATGTTAACTTTTGCAAGTTCAGTTTCTAACTTTGCTGCTGCCGGCTGCATGAGTGTACTATGGAAAGGAGCACTTACCGGTAAGGGAATTGCCCTTTTAGCCCCAGCAGCTTTGAGCAATTCATTGGCTTTGTCAACGGCGTTTGTCTTACCGGCGATAACAATCTGACCCGGACAATTAAAGTTTACCGCCTGAACAGCACCTAACTCTGCTTCCACTTGCTGACAAATCTCAACCACCTTGCTGCGCTCCAATCCTAAGATGGCAGACATGCTGCCTTCTCCCAGCGGCACTGCCTCTTGCATCAACTGTCCGCGCTTTCTTACCAGTTGTACAGCATCGGTAAAAGCTAATGCCCCTGCAGCGACTAACGCCGAATATTCGCCCAAACTATGACCGGCTACAATATCCGGTTTAATGCTATACTGCTTAAGTACTTCATAACACGCTACACTAACGGTCAGAATAGCCGGTTGGGTATTATATGTTTTCTTTAGCTCGTCTTCAGGGCCGTTGAAGCACATCTCGGTAATTGAAAAACCAAGCGCCTCATCTGCAGATTTAAATATTGCCCGAACCACATCATATTTATCAAATAACTCTTTGCCCATTCCTACGGATTGAGAACCTTGTCCTGGAAAAACAAAAGCGAGTTTCCCCATTTCTTTCCCTCCTTATGCATCTTGTTGTATCTATAATAAATTTATTTATATTCTCGAAGAAAGTTCAGCCATTACTTTGGGAATGCCCTGAACTATACTCTGCATTATTTCATTGACAGGGCGCACTTCAGCAATCATACCAGCTATCTGCCCAATCATGACAGATCCATAATCAATGTCACCGTCACGTACTGCTGCTCTTAGCTTGCCAGCACCCAATCTGTCCAATTCTTCGGGTGAAGCACCGTTTTTTTCTAATTCCGCAAAATCACGTGTCAACTTATTGGCAATAACCCTAACAGGATGCCCTGTCAGGGCACCGGTCACTACTGTTGAACGTTCTTTAGCTTTTATGATTGCTGCTTTGTAATTCGAATGAGCGGTACATTCGGTCGAAGCCGCAAATGCAGTGCCCAATTGGACGCCTTGAGCACCTAGGGCTAGTGCTGCAACTACACCGCGTGCATCGCCGATCCCCCCTGCGGCAATAACCGGTACATCCACGGCATCAACAACCATCGGTACTAAAGCCATGGTGGTTACTTCGCCTACATGACCGCCGCTTTCCATCCCTTCAGCAATAATCGCGTCAATGCCAACCCGTTCTAATCGTTTGGCAAGTGCCACCGAAGCAACTACCGGTATTACTTTTGTTCCGATTTCCTTTAAAGCCGGAATATATTCTCCCGGATTGCCTGCCCCGGTTGTGACAACAGCTACGCGTTCCTCAATAACAACTTGCATAACTTCTTTAACAAATGGCGACATTAACATAATATTGACGCCAAAAGGGTTACTGGTCAAATTTTTGGCCTTAACAATCTCTGCCTTTAATGCGTCCGGCGGCATATGCCCCGCACCAATAATCCCTAAACCGCCGGCATTAGACACCGCTGCCGCCAATTCAGCTGTAGCTACCCAAGCCATTCCACCTTGTAAGATTGGATATTGTATATTTAAAAGTTGGCAAATTTTGTTATTTAACAATTAGTGTTGGCCTCCTTGCCCCATTTTATAACTGAAGATGCCCATGTTAGTCCAGCGCCGAAGCCAACAAGTACAACAATATCACCCTGTTTGATTTTGCCGCTATGTACTGCCTCTTCCAGAGCAATCGGAATAGAAGCGGCCGAAGTATTCCCATATTTGTTAACATTGACCATAACTTTATCCATCGGCAGTTTAAGGCGTTTAGCTGCAGACTGGATTATGCGAATATTGGCCTGATGCGGAATTAAACAATCCACATCGTCAGCGCTAAGTCCAGCATCTTCTAAAGCTTTAACCGCCGCTTCGCCCATTACTCTTACAGCAAACTTAAATACTTCATTACCGTTCATATGAACAAAGTGCATTCTTTGCGAAACAGTTTCCGCACTGGCAGGATTGCGTGAACCGCCAGCAGGAAGCTTTAAAAGATCTCCGCCTGAGCCATCAGCCCCCAACTGGGACGCCAAAATACCGTATCCGGCTGATGTCTCCGCCAGTACGGCTGCACCTGCGCCATCGCCGAATAATACACAAGTATTGCGATCAGTCCAATCCAATATTTTGGAAAGGGTTTCCGCACCAATTACTAAAACTTTTTTATATAACCCGGCTTTAATAAATTGGCTGCCGGTTACCATTCCGTAAACAAAACCGGAACAGCCTGCTGCCAAATCAAAAGCCGCAGCATTTGTAGCCTTGATATTTGCCTGAACTAAACACGCAGTTGACGGAAAAAACATATCCGGTGTTGCCGTAGCAACGATGATAAGATCAATCTCTTCGGCAGTAACGCCTGCGTCATCTAACGCTCTTTGTGCGGCCTTACTGGCTAAATCAGAGGTGGCCATATCGGGAGAAGCTATTCGCCGTTCATGAATGCCTGTTCTCTCCACAATCCATTCATGAGATGTTTCCACCATACTTTCCAAATCTTTATTTGTCATTACTTTCTCAGGAACATATGTACCTATACCAATTATACCTACAGCTTTATTTTCACTCATTGGTCACAACCTCCTCTTTGGCAATATTTTCACGAATATGAGCAACAACCTCTTGTTCGGTAAATTCTTTAGCTACCCGTATCGCATTTTTTATTGCCTTTGCGCGCGAACTGCCATGGCAGATAATAAAACCACCGTTAACACCTAACAGCGGCGCACCACCATGCTCAGCATAATCGAGTTTTTTCTTTAATCCTTTTAGAGCCGGTAAGATAAGCATCGAGGCCATTTTCGCCCAAAAGCCGCTGTTTTTTACTGCTTCTTTAACCAGCTGCAAAATGGCGCCAGCAAGTCCTTCACCAAACTTTAAGACAATATTTCCTACAAAGCCATCACAAACAACAACATCAACTGTCCCTTTGGGAATATCCCGTCCCTCGACATTGCCAATAAAATTAACCGTACTCAGTTGTTGTAACAACGGAAATGTTGACAGTGCTTGCTCGTTACCCTTACTTTCCTCTTCACCGATATTTAAAAGACCTACCCTAGGCCTCGGAGTATTCAGTACATACTCAGCGTAAATAGCACCCATAATTGCATTTTGTACTAACTGCTTCGGTTTGCTATCAACATTAGCACCTGAATCCAGCAAAACAGTTGTACCTGTAAGATTTGGTATCGGTGTCGCAATAGCAGGTCGCTCAATGCCTTTAATACGCCCTAACCCAAATAATGCAGCGGCAACCGCGGCACCAGTACTTCCAGCTGATATTACCACATCACACAGGCCTTGCTTCACTAACCCTGTGGCAACGACAACTGAGGCATCCTTTTTTTTTCTTACTGCAGCCCCCGGCGAATCATGCATATCAATAACCTCACTGGCATGATGAACCGTTATGTTTGCAGCTTTCCAATTGCCATGACGGTCAAGCGCTTGAGTAATTTGAGCTTGGTCGCCGACTAAAACAATTTCAATGCCTGCATCCTTATATTCTTTGGCGGCTTGTAATGCACCTAAAACAATCTCGTCAGGCGCATAATCTCCTCCCATAGCATCAACGGCAACCTTCATTCAATATCTCCCTTCACCAAACCGGCAAAAATACACACATACTTCTCAGCTTTACAATTAATGTAATTCAGATTCAAGTGATACCATAATAAATTTAGCGCGAAATACTTCCTGACTATCATTCCTAGTTTTTACCCAAATAAAATATTTATTGCCCCTTTTTTTTACTATCTCAGCTTTAGCAACCAGCTTTTCGCTTTCACGCACGGCAATTTTGTACTTAATATTAGCAACCCCGGTTACAGCCAGAGGTGCATCAATAATAGCCAGCGCCAGTGAATTTGCCTGGGCAAAAACATAATGTCCCCGTGCCACCTTGTTTTTTTCAAATACCATATCAGGCGTTATCGTCATTAACGATATACCCGATTTTCCCAATTCAAGGTCAATTAATTCACCAACAACGTCGGCACTGGAGATGGCTTTCAGCTTATTCCGGGCTTCCTCCGCCATCTGCTTAGTACGTTCTCTAAGCTCGGGTATACCAAGTTCCAGCCTGTCAAGTCGAATCGTTTGCACACTAACATTTAAATGTGCCGCTAATTCTTCATCAGTAAGAAAAGGTGTATTGAGCAACTTTTCTTTTAACTGTTTTTGACGTATTTTTTTTTGAACTCGCGCCATAACATCACCTAGTTTTATCAGCAAGTAATAATATCAATTAATAGTATTAATTATAGCTAGTTAGTACCAATTATGCAAGTAAAAAAGTGAGCAAGATAAAATTAATCGCCTTTTATCTTGCTCACTGCTTATTTTTTTATTCTGCTTGAACCACAACTTTACCATTATAATGACCACATTCAGGACACACACGGTGAGGCATTTTCTTTTCGTGACACTGAGGACACTCAACTAAACCGGGAATAGTAAGCTTCCAATTAGCACGACGCTTATCGCGGCGAGATTTTGACATTTTGCGCTTAGGTACCGCCATTTATTTCCACCTCCTTAACCAAATTGACCAACCTGCATATCTCAGTCCTTTGACAAGAGTTTTCCTAAAACCGCAAGCCTTGGATCAATTTTAGTCGGGTTGCAGCCGCAGGTATTTATGTTTAAGTTGGCTCCGCACTTAGGACATAGCCCGCGGCAAGTCTCACTACACACAGGTTTAATGGGCTCGGCCAACAAAATACTTTCACGAATCAAGTCGGTAATATCGATTTCATCATCGCTAAAATAATTAATTTCTTCGGAATCAGAATTTTCTTCGTTTCTTTTTAACTCAATTTCTCGATATTCCTCACTGAAGGGAATGGTAAGTACTGTAACCATATTTTCAAGGCAACGGCTACAACATTGTTCCAAACGGGCGTTAATTTTGCCGGTTACCTCTAAAACAGTGCCCTTATTTGTTATCAGACCGTCAATAAGCACATCTTCTTCTACAGAAAACTGCTCTTCGTTAAGGCCTAACTCTTCGGCTGAAACTTTAAAAGAAAAGGGTTGGTTTTTCCCAAGCTCTTTTCTTATTTGTGTTATAGTAATTTTTATCATTTTCCACCAACCTTCATCTATTATATCGACACGCTCAGTGTTTGTCAAGAAATAAGAAAAGCAGGGAACAAAGTGCCCCCTGCTATCATGCGAAGGTTGGACGACAGTTATGCAAGGTTACCGCAAATCGCTTTGGTATCACGAGCGATAACAAGTTCTTCATTTGTCGGGATGACAAACATTTTGACTTTAGCACCATCGACACTGATTTCTTGTGCTTTACCACGAACGTTGTTTTTGGCAGGATCAATACGGGTTCCCAAGAACTCAAGACCATTGCCAATTTTTTCACGCATTGTAATGGAATTTTCACCAAGACCCGCAGTAAACACAATAACATCAACGCCGCCCATAGCAGCAACATAAGAACCGATAAATTTCCGGACCCTATAGGCAAACAAATCCAAAGCCAGCGCAGCACGCTCATTACCGGCATTGGCAGCTTCCTCAACATCCCGGAAATCACTTGATACTCCGGAAACGCCAAGCACACCTGACTTTTTATTCAGGTAATTATCCACTTGATCGGCACTTAAATTTTCTTTTTTCATGATAAAAGGAACAATAGCAGGATCAAGACCGCCGGAACGGGTCCCCATGACTAAACCTTCCAAGGGAGTAAAGCCCATACTGGTATCTATGCACTTACCGTTTTTAATGGCCGCAATACTGGCGCCATTACCTAAGTGGCAAGTAATAATCCGCAAATCGGATAATTTTTCACCCATAAGTTCAGCCACTTGTTGTGATACAAATTTATGGGATGTACCATGGAAGCCGTACCGTCTCACACCATATTTTTCATAGGCTTCGTAGGGAATCGCATAAAGAAATGCCTCTTTAGGCATCGTTTGATGGAATGCAGTGTCAAAAACAGCTACCTGGGGAACACCAGGCATAATTTCTGAGCAAGCATTTATCCCCATAATATTAGGCGGATTATGCAGTGGTGCCATTTCAATGCATTCTTCCAATGCTTTCATTACAGCAGGAGTAATTAATACGGAATCGGCAAATTTTTCACCACCATGTACAACCCGGTGGCCAACTGCCGAAATCTCTTTCATACTGGAAATTACACCATGTTTAGGATCAGTTAAAGCGTCAATAACAAGTTTTATACCAATGCTATGATTGCTGATAGCGGCGTTAATAACAACTTTGTCTTTGCCGGCTGGCTGATGCGTCAGCACCGAACCCTCTATTCCAATACGTTCAACCAGGCCTTTAGCCAAAACCGACTCATCATTCATATTAACCAGTTGGTACTTAATTGAAGAGCTACCACAGTTAACGACTAAAACTTTCACAACAGAATCCTCCTTATTTTGGGAGATACACAGCAGTCAGAAAACGCAACCGCATATATACCCTTGTTTTACTAACTGTTTTTTATGTTTTCGACACCTGACTTATTTTCCCTTCAACTATCAAAATTATTTAATAAAAAATTTCACAAACAGCAAAAATAGGTTACAATAACACCTGGGTGAACAAAATGAATGTAGTTGGTATGATTGTCGAATATAATCCTTTTCACAACGGTCATTTATGGCATTTGACCGAAGCCAAACGAATTGCCAGTGCCCAATTTGCGATTGGCGTTATGAGCGGACACTTTTTGCAGCGCGGTGAACCATCAATCCTGGATAAATGGTCGCGAGCCAACATGGCCGTTCAGGCCGGGGTTGATCTGGTAATCGAACTACCCACTGTTTTTTCTGTGCGCAGCGCCCAATATTTTGCTACAGGCGGTATTCAACTGCTTGCTCGCCTGGGGATCGTCAGCCATGTCTGTTTTGGAACCGAAACTCCTGATTTGGCCGGACTTATTTCCGTCGCCCACGCTTTAAACAAAAAAAATGTTATCCGTATCATGCGCGAAAATATGAAAACAGGACAGACATATGCCGCCAGCCTGGCAGCAGCCTTAGCGTTGACAACAGATGCCGCCAGCCTGGCTCAAACTCCGAATAATCTCTTAGCCATTGAGTACTTGCGAGCCATTGAAACCTATGCTCCCAGTCTGCAACCGCTTCCCATACAACGTTTATCTGCCAATTATCATGATACAGGTATTAATGCTTCTATTGCTAGTGCCACCGCCGTACGAACAACCCTTCTGAAAGATGGAATTTTAATTCCTGGCAGCCCGGCCTGGAAGGCTGTCCCTCCGGGTAGTGCCAAACAAATTAACGATTTGGTTTTACTTGGTAAAGCACCGGTAACGTTAACAGCCTTAAGTGATATTATTTTAGCAAAAATCAGAACTATGAACATCAATGAGATTGCTGCCCTACCAGAAGTAAATGAAGGCCTGCATAATAAAATAAGCGCTGCCGCTTTACAAGCAACAACCGCTCAGCAATTACTGTTCCAAATAAAAAGCAAGCGCTACACATTAACTCGCTTACAACGAATTATCATCTACGCACTTCTGGGAATAACCAAAGAAAAGCTATCTGCATTTGATCAGACCGGTCCGCTGTATATTCGTATCCTGGCATTCAACGACAACGGCCGAAAATTATTAAAAGAGATCCGCAAGCAAGCTCTTGTTCCTGTTATAACCAAAACATCCCAGTTTCTTACAAGTAAGCAACGTCAACATAAAAACTTATCTACGTTGCAAGAAATGCTAGCCTATGATATTGCCGCAACAGATATCTACATGCTTGGTTCACCGAATCACCAATGGAAAGCAGGCGGTCAGGATTATCACATATCTCCTCAATATGTTTAATCAGACATAAGCTCCTTAATTTGGGGAATAACCGCCTCAGCAGCTCTTTCTCCCGCTAAAGCACACTCATCCATCATCGCAAATGAACTTGGTGGAAAATTTCCTACGTCAGGTTGAATAAGAATATTGCAATGATGCTGGCGATGTTTACATAATTCTCTTTCCATAATATCAATAGCTTGAATAATCACATCAAACATATTGGTAATATTGCATATTGTCCCTGCATGTGCCAAGTCAACTGCAATAACAATGTCTGCTCCCATATTGCGGACAATATCAACCGGCGTTGGGTTTAATACCGCACCATCTATAAACAATCGGTCATCGATAGCAAAAGGAATAAAAATTCCCGGAACAGAAATACTGGCTCTTACCGCTTGGGCAACATCTCCCTCAGTAAAAACAAATTCGTGTCCACTATTCAATTCAGTTGCTACAATTGCTAAAGGTATCTTAAGTTCTGAAAAATTTTTTTGTCTTGTTAACAGACGGATCGTTGCCAACGCGCGCTCCCCTGAAACAATCCCCATTTGCGGAATAACAAAATCCAACCAATGACGTTTCTTTAAGTTTTGCGCTAATTTCAACATAATTTCCGGATCAAGCCCCGAGGCGTATAACGCACCAATCAAACTGCCAATGCTGCAGCCGGCAATATAATCTATCGGGATATGATGAGTTTTTAGTACTTTTAAAACCCCGATATGAGCAATTCCTCTTAGACCGCCCGAACCTAAAGCTAAACCGATTTTTGGTGGCACGATCTATCCCCTCCAATACAACTAAGTGTATTTGGTATTTCATATTTAGTTATATTACCTCCGGCCTATCCATATATATATTATCAAACCGCACGGCTTGGAGGAGGAGATTAACATATGCGGATTTGGGGCAGTGGCAGACGTTATCGTTCACGGTTACTAACTTATTTTATGGCCTTTTGTACTGTTTTTATTACTATTGCAATGGTAATATACCCAAAAGATGCTTTTGATTCGGCAATCATGGGCTTGAATTTGTGGTGGAATGTAGTCTTTCCCTCTCTACTGCCTTTTTTTATTTTATCCGAGATTCTGATGGGGATTGGCGTTGTTCATTTTATTGGTGTTTTACTGGAACCGCTAATGAGACCCATATTTAATGTCCCGGGAGTTGGCGCTTTCGCAATGTCCATGGGATTAGCTTCAGGTTATCCCATGGATGCTGTAATCACATGCAGATTCCGAAAAAATCAACTTTGTACTGCTGTGGAAGCCGAACGTCTGTTATCCTTTACGAATACTGCTGATCCACTCTTTATGTTTGGCGCAGTAGCAGTGGGTATGTTTGGCATGCCGGAGTTAGGAGCAACGATAGCTCTTTCCCACTATATTTCAAGTTTTCTTGTCGGGGTTGCTTTCAGATTCCACGGTCGGAACCGGGATAACTATATCACCGACGCGCCGATAGCCAAAAGCAATATTATCATTCGTGCCTTTAGAGCTCTATACAAAGCTCGCCAGGAAGATAAGCGTTCAGCGGGGCAACTGCTTGGTGATGCCGTAAAATCATCAATGAATACCATCATACTAATTGGTGGCTTCATTATTGTTTTTTCAGTATTTATTCGCATCATGACCGTCATTGGCGTTACCGATATTTTATCTCATCTATTTGCATCCTTGCTAAATTGCATTACCTACAGCACTAATCTGACACCAGCTTTAGTAAGCGGCTTTTTCGAAATAGATTTAGGAACATTGGCAGCCAGTCAAGCCAACGCTCCCCTGATTGAAAAAGTTGCTATTGCCAGCGCTATTATCGCCTGGAGTGGTCTTTCCGTTCACGGTCAAGTAGCCAGTATTGTTATCGAATCAGGCATCCGTATGACTCCCTACATGGTAGGCAGACTACTTCATGCCGTATTTGCCGCAATCCTGACCGTGCTATTTCTTGGATCAGGACAAAGCATAACCAAACTGATAGCTATTCCAGTATCAATTAGCCTAAGCCAAAGTAACGGCATAAACTTCTGGTTGACCAGAATGGAACAAACTACCTATCAAATCGGGATCATCCTGTGCATGATGATTATTTTATCAATTGCCATCCATATATCAAAAGGGATCTACCACTATGTAAAAAAATAAATTATTCCTCAGATTATATCCCTATTCATTTTTATTTTGTTGTAAATCCCTGTGTCCTTGACGAACTACTTCCAGAGTTTGCTCTAAATTATTTAAAACATGCTTAAATACTTCATCCGCATAGTTAACCGCATCAACTTGCAAGTCTTTTGCTGATTTACGCGCCTGTGCAATCAACTCATTTGCTTGTTCCTGCGCCTGCTTATTAATTATGTTATCATCTGTAAGCTTGATAACATAAGCTTTTGCCTGTTCAACAATACTTTGAGCTTCTTTCTGCGCTTCGTCGAGAATACGCTGACGCTCGGTAATAATCCTTTTAGCTTCCGAAATTTCTTTAGGCAAAAGTTCGCGAAAATCGTCTAAAAATTTTGCCAAGTCATCTTCTTCCACCACTCTTTTATTCGTAAAAGGTACACGAGCAGCTTCTACTAACAATGTTTCCATTTCATCCAATAGCTTTTCAATATCCATAATCTTCTCCCTTCCCATTACACAAAAATCTAACTTTTTTCACGAATTCTTTTTATAATTTTATCTTGTAAACATTCAGGTACAAATTCGCTAATAGGGCCGCCAAATTTAGCTAATTCTTTAATTCCACTTGAACTTATAAAGGAATACTCACTGCTTGTCATCATAAAAATCGTTTCCATCTGTGGATCAATTTTTTTTATGAGCAAAGCCCGTTGGAACTCGTATTCAAAGTCACTTAAGGCCCGCAGGCCTCGAATAATAAAATTACTGTTCTGACGCCGTACATAGTCATTTAATAAACCGGAAAAACTGTCTACTTTAATATTGGGGATATCCTTAACCGCCATGTTTAACATTTCTACCCGTTCTTGCATAGTAAATAACGGTTTTTTATTAGGATTATGAAATACCGCTACAATAACTAAATCAAACATGTTGCTGGCCCGCGAAAATATATCAATATGCCCATTCGTAACTGGATCAAAACTGCCAGGGCAAACTCCTATCCGCATATCAACTGCCTCCTAAAGTAGTTTTTTCATCTTGTATCAAAAAAGCCACCAATGTCTCTCCATAACGCTCGCTCCGAACCAGCTTCAAATAATGCCAGTCAGTATTGATCTGCTCATGTTTCGAATGTTCAACAACAATAACTCCTCCATGTTCGACAACATCACTCATATCAAGTTTTTGAAGTGCAGTATTTACTAATCCCCGGTTATAAGGGGGGTCAACAAATACAAGTGTAAACAGCCTCCCTGACTTATTTAATGCATCTAGCACTTTGAGCGAATCACCACGTCGAACTTCAGCCATCTTACAAAAATTTGCATGATTAATATTTTCTTTGACTGCAGCCAGACTTGCTAAACTATGATCTACAAATAGTGTGTGTGCTGCCCCGCGGCTAAGTGACTCTAATCCCAAATTACCGGTACCGGCAAATAAATCCAAGACTGTGGCCTCTGCTAGTGCATTTCGGCCATTAGGCAATTCCAGATTCGCGAGAATATTAAAAATAGACTCCTTAACCCGGTCAGCAGTAGGACGGACATCAAGACCCCTAGGAACTTTAAGCTTAATTCCCTTGGCAATTCCTGTTATAATTCGCATACATACCTCAAAAAGTGATTTGAATTTCAAGTTTAACATAAATATTTTAGCACATTTAAGCAGTTGTAGCACTTTTTGCAAAAAATAATGTGCATTTCTTTTATTATTATTTCCATCGCCACTCTCTGCAAACAAAAAATAACCGGCTGCCCGGCTATTTTTTAATGTTAATATTATCTAAAAACGCGGAAAGCGCCTAAAAATCTTGTTTGATAGTAATCTTTAGACATGGGAGTCATTGTTACTGCATTCGCTCCGGAACTAGCATGGATGAACTGTCCATTTCCTACATATATACCGACATGCGAAGGACCGGGAATATATGTACTGTAAAAAACCAAATCACCTGGCTGAATATCCGCTAAAGGCACTCTTTGCCCAAAATGATATTGTTCATCAGCCACTCTTGGCAAGGAAACGCCATATTGACTATATACATAGTAGACAAAGCCGGAGCAATCAAATCCTCCCGGAGATGCTCCCCCCCATACATAAGGAACTCCTAAAAACCGCTGGGCAAACCCGGCTAGTCGCTGACCAAGTTTTCTATCGCCATTACCACGGCTTACCTCACCAATACCAGTAGCATTTCTTAATATATGCCATGTTCTTAGACCAACAATTCCGTCATCTTCTAAACCGTTAGCCTGTTGGAACTCAATTACAGCCCGCTTAGTACCTGAACCGAAATTACCATCTACTTCATATTGATAGAATCCCCTTTTTTTTAATTCTGCTTGCAACATATAGACTGAATCACCTGCATCTCCTTGTCTCAACACTGGCATATTATTTTCTGAAGCAAATGCTGAATTTAATTGAAATAAAAATACACATAAAGTTGTAAAAAAAATAATTTTAACTAACTGCAAATACACACCCCCAGTTGTTCTGCCGGTTTCCCTTTATTTCGACATTTCCAGCAAAATTCCTGTAGGACTAAAGGCTTATAATATGTCCGAAAAAAATACACAGTCTTACTGTTGACAACATTATTATGAATGTGTATACTTAATAACTGTGAGCCGGGGCGTAGCGCAGTTTGGTAGCGCGCTTGGTTCGGGACCAAGAGGCCGCAGGTTCGAATCCTGTCGCCCCGACCAGATAAATCCCGAAAATTAATAAACAATAATAAACAAAGCAGAGCGATTGCTCTGCTTTAATTTTTTCTTTCATTTACAAACACCGCATCTTTTACACCCCGCACTACACGGCGGAGTATATTGTCCTGCCTGTGCCCGATGATATTCGGCTAGTAAATAAGTCTCTTCAAACCCCATATTCAAATTGCCCCATGGAAAAATCTCTGTTTCTTCTCGTGTACGATACAAATAAAATTCTTCCTTTATATTATGGATTTTGAGTGCCTTCTTCCAGCCTTTTACGCCCCCATTTAACACGGCAGTAAGCAATACTTCTCCTAATTTACGGTCACCCCGGGCTAATACACCCTGAATATAAGCCTCTCTGGGTTGTTCAATGATAACCTCTATGCCTTTTCGCTTTTTTAGAGTGATTTGAATATACTTTAGTCTGGAAGCTACTTCTTCCAGCGGCGCCATAGGCAACCATTGAAAAGGTGTAAACGGTTTAGGTATGAATGGGTTAATACTAAAGGTTAGCATTCCCTTATTCCCCAAGGATTCCATATAACTTTTAACATTATGCGCCATATCTACGATGGCTTCAATATCTTGATTACCTTCTTCCGGCAGCCCTACCATGATGTATAAGCGTACATGAGGAATGCCCGCCGCAGTCGCAATCGTTATTGCGTCAAACAGATTTTTATCGCTAATATTTTTATTAATTATTTTTCGCAGCCGCTCACTGCCTGCTTCCGGCGCCAGCGTTATGGTTTTGTGCCCGCTGGCAGCCAGTGAATCTACTAAACTGGCCGACAACGAATCAGCCCTAAGGGATGCAACCGACATGGTAAGTCCTTCATGTAAAATGAGTTGGCATAATTGATCAATTTCAGGATAATCAGAGATAGCCGCCCCCATTAGGCCAACCTTCGCTCTAAATTCTTTTGCTTTCTTCACACCTTCAGCAATTTGCGTTAACGGTCTAACCCTGGGATTACGAAAACAGTAACCGGCCATACAAAACCGGCAATGTCTGCCGCAACCTCTGGCAACCTCAATCAAATACATATTTCTAAACTCAGTCTCAGAGGTAACAATCACTGTCTGACCGGGGTATCTCTCCAGATTTTTAATATACCGCCGTCTTACCTTGTCAATTGGTACTGCCGAATGCCGTTCAAACTTTTCAATCGTTCCGTCATCATCATAAATCGGCTGATAAAAACGAGGAACATATACCCCTTCTATTTGGGCTAAACGCAGTAACAGTTCCTCTTTTGCCAGCCCCTGTTCCAAACTATCGTAATAACTATCGAGAAATTCTTGTATTACTTCTTCTCCCTCGCCGATTATACAGGCATCAACAAAGTTTGCCAACGGTTCGGGATTAAAGGTGGCGCAAGGCCCGCCAATAATAACCAGCGGGTCAGCGTCCCCCCGTTCAGACGCCAAGACCGGAACCTTACCTAACATTAGAATAGTAAGCAGATTAAAATAATCCATTTCAAAAGAAACAGCAAAAGCAATCAGGGGAAATTCGTATAATGGTAACTGAGTTTCTAACGTTAGTAAAGGCGTGTTTGTCCGGACATACTCAGCTAATGTTTTTTTATCAGGCAAAAACAGCCGTTCACAGGCGGTATCGCCCCGGCTGTTTATTTGTTCATAGATAATGTGTAAGCCAAGATTAGACATTCCCACATGATAAGTATTAGGATAAACCAGAGCCATAGAGCGGCGGGAACCTGGCGCGTAAACCAGTGCTCCCCGCTCGGCAGCTACAACTTTTTGTAGCTGTTCTTTTAAAAGCCACGACATTTGTATCACATCCACCTGTAACATCTGACATATTGCTGCAAACTGCTTGCCTGGATAATACTAGTAACTGATTAGGGTTACTTATTGCCGTATGTCCAGAGCTTTTGCGAACTGTCTTCCCAAATTATCACCCGTCCGGCACTGAGTGTGGCTTTTACATCAACCAATCGTTGATTGCGGGAACCGCGAAAGGCTAGTCCTAAATCGCGTTCAGTTGCCTGATATAAACCATCTATTAGGAGATCTGTCTGTTCAAGTAAGTTCCCAACACTCTTGCGCTTTATAGCCATTGCCGCTAACTGCTCGAAGGTGAAACCGCTATAAGTAACAATATGTAAGCCTAAAGACTTTAATTGCTTAGCCAATAGAGATAACGGTTCAGCCTGGAGAAAAGGCTCACCTCCTGAAAAAGTTATTCCCTTTAACAATTTATTCCGGGTAGCAATTTCCACAATATAGCGAAAAAGGCTTTCAGCATCTGTAGAATAGCCACCATTTATATCATGAGTGTCCGGGTTATGACATCCAGGACATTTGTGCGGACATCCCTGGGTGAATACTACTAATCGTAGCCCAGGTCCGTCCACAATACTTTCCTTAGTTATTCCCGAAAGTCTAATATCCATCCTTAATTCCGCTCCTAAATATGCCGCACACGCTCATTTAATTCATTCAACTTAGCGTCATTAAACCGGTCAACAGTACTTAAATAACCAGTAATGCGACGAACTCGACGAACGCTGGTAGTTCCGCAGGAAGGACATTCATCGGTATCAATTACGCCAATATGTCCACACCCTTCGCAAAAATCCACCGGATAGTTAAAACCTGCATAGCCAAAATCGCATTCCCGCATATAACGGATAATTTCTTCTAACGCACCCAAATTATTTACAGGCGGTGCGGCAAATTCAACATAACTAATATGGCCGGCATTCGTATATTTATGATATACACCTTCTATACGAATTTTATCAAATACACTTATGGGGAAATTAACAGGAACGTGAAAAGAATTGGTATAATATTCTTTGTCCGTAACTCCGGGAATAATGCCATATTCTTTACGATCCATTTTTACAAACCGCCCTGATAGGCCTTCAGCCGGTGTAGCCAGCAACGTATAATTCAAGTCATAATGTTCGGCGGCACGATCGACTTTATCCCGCATAAAAGCGACAATTTCTTCTCCCATGATTTGTGCCTCTTCATTTTCACCATGATGGCTCCCTGTCAAAGCAGTAAGCGTTTCAGCTAAGCCAATAAAACCTACTGATAATGTCCCATGTTTAATAACTTCTTCAATATAATCACTGGGAGTAAGCTTGTCCGAATCTATGTAAAGCCCCTGTCCCATCAAGAACGGCATATCACGAACCCTTAGCTTAGCTTGCACCTGAAAGCGGTGATAAAGCTGCTCGCAGGTTAAATCAATAAGTTCCGCCAGGCTTTCATAAAATTTCATAAAATTACGCTCGGCCTTGATCGCTAAACGAGGTAAGTTGATCGTAGTGAAACTTAAATTGCCGCGTCCGTCAGTTACTTCCGGGCCGCAACGATTTGACATCACCCTGGTGCGGCATCCCATGTACCCCACTTGATCTCCATAGGCTTTATTAAATGATGAATCCATAAAACTAAAAGTAGGGTTAAGACGTTGAGCAGCCACTCTGATGGCCAGTTTAAACAAGTCATAATTTGGATCGCCAGGATTAAAATTAATCCCTTCCTTAAGTCGGAAAATAATATTAGGGAAAATAGGGTTTTCCCCCCGCCCTAGACCTTTCTCGTAAGCCAAAAGCAAATTTTTTATTACGGCGCGTCCGGCTGGTGAGGTCTCAGTCCCTATATTAAGGCTGGAAAAGGGCACTTGAGCACCTGCCCGGGAGTGCATACTATTTAAATTATAGATCAAAGCTTCCATCGCTTGGTATATTTCTTCATTGCTAGCCTTTTCCATAAATGGTGCTATATCACGGTCAAAAAAGGCAAAAGACTGACCTCCGTGCATATCATTCTGCGAACTCTGCAAAATAATAGCGGCAAGGGCAGTGGCAGACGACGGACGTTTGGGAGAGCGAATATAACCATGACCGTTATTAAAGCCGTTATTAAGTAATTTTCCCAAAGGAATTTGTACACAAGTCAGTGTTTTTCCGTAAAAATCAAGATCATGAATGTGATAATCACCCTTTATATGGGCTTGGGCAATCTTTTCCGGAATTAACCGGTTTAAATAGTAAGCCTTACTGGCAGCACTGGCTATCTGTAGCATTTTAGCTGACGGCGAATTAGAGACATTGGCGTTCTCACGGTTAGTTTCTACCAGAATTTCCCCCACCGCATCCATAAGATCGGATTTTGCCTCTCGCATGCGATTACGCTTGTCCCGGTATAAAATATAAGCCTTAGCCGTTTTAGCATGACCTGTTTCAATTAACATCTTTTCAACTGCATCCTGAACATCTTCCACACCAAATATACCGCCGTTATATTGTTGCTTCAGAAACTTTAAAACATTAAGCGTAAGTTCTAATGCCAATTCCCGGTCTGCTCCACCGACGGCCTTAGCCGCTCTATATATAGCCTCCGTTATTTTACTTTCATCAAATGCTACTTCCCGGCCATCACGTTTCTTTATTCTTGCAAACATTCTTTTCCCCCATGCTGATTAATCTTTGTGTTGTGTTTTCATAAGTACTTCTAGTTCCTGCATAAAGTTATTAATATCGGCAAATTGCCGATACACTGAAGCAAATCGAACATAGGCAACCTGGTCAATCTCCCGTAAGTGTTGCATCACAGACTCGCCAATCTGCCGTGAGGAAACTTCTCGCTCTGCACTATTATGCAGATCCCGTTCGACTTTATTGACAGCTGTTTCAATTGCATTAATGGGAACCGGCCGCTTTTCACACGCCTTTAAAATTCCGCCGAGCAGCTTACTCCGGTCAAAAATCTCTCGCCGTCCGTCTTTTTTTATAACCATTAACGGTATTTCTTCAATGACCTCGTAGGTAGTAAAACGACGGGCGCAGGCAGAGCACTCTCTTCGTCGACGGATAGAATTTCCCTCATCGGCGGCTCGTGAATCAATAACCTTGCTATCAGCTACTCCACAAAACGGACAACGCAAATTCACCCACTCCTTGATTACTCCGGTGAGTATGTTATAATAACTTATAGGCATTAATCTCAACACTATATATTGTGTTCTGCATAATACATATACGCCATATATTGTTTTTCTCCTGCCTCATGGAGAAATTTATGAAAAAAACTATCTGTCAAAAGAAGAATATAAAAAGGAAGCATCACCGCGCGCTTGCCGCTATGTGCTTCCTTTTATTTTCTATCTGCTATAATTTATACAACAATCATTTAGTTTCCGCCCGGTTGCCGCTAAACGCTCGCACAATCCAAACAAAAATTACAGCACCAACCACACTCGCTATTAGTTGCCCAATTAGCCCATAGGTGCTAATCCCAATTACCGAGAGCAAAAATCCGCCAACATAGGCACCAATCACACCAACAATCATGTCTACCCAAAAGCCAAAGCCATGTCCCCGAAGTAATTGGCCGGCCAACCATCCAGCTACGGCTCCCGTAATTAAGAACCATATTGCATTGCTCAACATAGCATTCCCTCCATTTAAAAATTAGTACTATTATCCCCATTAAAATAATTCTTAAGCTTCTCACCGATAATTTTCTCTTCTTAAAGTTAGGCCCTCTATCCCAAGATAAATAGAGAGCCTTCAAAAAATCAATTTCAATTTTGCGTTCAATAAAATAATAAAGGAGAAGCATGAAAATTTTAATTGATGCCGACGCTTGCCCGCAGGCAGCCCTACGGCAATGCCTGGAAGCAGGGAAAAAATATGGTATTCCGGTTTGGACAGTTGCCAGCTTCAACCATAATATTGTATCGGATCATCATGTAACAGTAGGCAATGCATCCCAGGAAGCTGATATTAAGCTTATCAATCTGACTGAACCAAGTGATATCATCATTACACAAGATTGGGGAGTTGCCGCAATAGTAATAGCCAAGTCAGCCTATTGTCTTGGTCCAACCGGTGTAGAATACTGCCCGGAAAAGATAGAATTTCTGTTGGAAGAACGGGAAATCAAGGCTAAATTCCGTCGCAGCGGTGGACGGACAAAAGGCCCTAAAAAACGTACCCAGTCAGATAATATAAAATTTGCTGCCGGATTGGAGAAACTTATCCATAAAAGTAGACAACAAAAAAGTTTAGATGCCGGCAAAATCTATGATACTTTCCGCCATAGCCCCGAGTAAATGGTGAAACCCCTAAGAGTTCGACATCAGTCGAAGTTAACACAATATATTAATATTGGAATCCGCTTTAGACTGCAGTTCCTTTTTTAACAAACTTTCAAAAGAAGTGCTTCCCTTTTTCCCCGGAGAATAAGAAATTTCGCTATTTTTACTTCTTATATATGTCTTAGAGCTTGGACATATCGGAACAACCTTAGTAATTTTCAAAGCAATCACCTTCCATATTTTTACATACATATTCTATTATTTGGAAGTAATTACCTTTTGTTTTTTACCACTACCTAAAAAACATTTTATGCTATATTTTGCACTGCTTCTGACGAACTGTAGCCAAGCAGTACTTTAAGCAAAGCAACCATTATGTCATACGGCATAAATGCCAAAATGTCCCTTCTCAAGAAGGGACATTTTGGAGAAAATAAGCAGATGTTTTCAATTTTGCGTTTGAACCGCTACCAAATTGCTTGCGCAAAATTTTTTCCGAAGTTTCGGCTTTTCAATCTTGCCTGTGGGGTTGCGCGGAACTACGTCAAAAATAATCCTACGCGGACGTTTATATCGCGGCAACGACGAACAGAATTCCCTTATCTCTCTCTCTGAACATAGACAATCAGGCTTTAACTCTATAATCGCCGCCGCAATTTCGCCAAGGCGCTGATCCGGCAGACCAATTACCGCTACGTCCTTAATTGCATCATATCTGTGGAGAAAATCCTCAATCTGTACAGGATACAGGTTCTCACCGCCACTAATGATAACATCCTTTTTACGATCAACTAAATAAATGAAGCCGTCTTTGTCCATTCGCGCCATATCACCGGTTAAAAGCCACCCATCTTTCAATACGGCAGCAGTCGCTTCCGGGTCACGGTAGTAACATTTCATAACCCCCGGCCCTTTTACAATCAGTTCACCAACATGTCCCTGTGGCACAAGATGACCATCGCCGTCAATAATCATGGCTTCCCAGTTGTATCCCTGCTTACCAATTGCCCCAACTTTGTGAATGTTATCCATTCCAAGATGAACACAACCTGGACCTATTGATTCACTCAAGCCATAATTGGTATCGTACAAATGGTTGGGAAAATATTTTTTCCAGCGCTGAATTAAACTGGGTGGAACCGGCTGCGCACCAATATGCATTAACCGCCACTGCTGTAGATTATAATCATTTAGATCCACCTCGCCGCTGCTAATGGCGTCAAGGATATCCTGTACCCAGGGAACAAGGAGCCAGACTATTGTTATCTTTTCTTCAGAAACAGCTTTTAGTATCCACTTGGGCTTGACCCCCCGCAGCAAAACCGCTTTACCGCCTACCAGCAAACTACCAAACCAATGCATCTTGGCACCGGTATGATACAATGGCGGAATACATAAGAAATTATCCCCCCGGGTCTGTCTGTGATGGTTTTGCTCTGTATAGCAAGCGGATACGAGACTCCGCTGGGAATGAAGAATGGCTTTGGGAAAACCTGTAGTCCCAGAAGAAAAATAGATAGCCGCATCGTCTTCTTCTGTTATAGGAATTTGCGGGGCTTCATCAGAACACACGGACACAAGCTGCTTATAATTTTGAGCAAATGACGGACAACTTTCCCCTACAAAAAAATGCAATTTAATTCCTGAAATTTTATCGTTAATGGGTTCCACCCGTTCAATAAATTCCGGTCCGAATACCAAGGCTGTAACTTCCGCTAATTCTAAGCAGTATTTTATTTCTTCCGTAGTATAACGAAAATTCAGAGGCACTGCCAGAGCACCGGTTTTAAGAATACCGAAGTAAATTGGCAGCCATTCAAGACAATTCATCAATAATATCGCAACTTTATCACCTTTTCTGATACCGCTGTTCATAAGAAGATTAGCAAATTTATTTGCCTTTTCCTCAAACTCACGCCAAGTTATTTCTTGCCGAAAACCTGCCGCCGGATTTGGTTCAATAAGTTCATATTCACTCCAGGGAACGATTTGCCGCTCCTGTAGTTCCGGATTAATTTCAACCAGGCTAATATCATCACCATATAGCCTCGCATTTTGAGAAAGTATTTCCGTTATTAGCACCTATTTTTCTCCTCCCTATTACCCATTTTGAACAAATACAAAAATCCCGTCTCTGTATTTCTACAGGGACGGGATTTAATAATCCGTGGTACCACCCTGCTTGCTTTATCGCAAGCCGCTTTTTCAGGTACGGGAACTGCGTCCGATACCCTAGCCTTGTTAACGGTGGCACACCGGCGCGGTCTACTCATTTCTTTTCAACCTGCTGCTTATGAGTGTATTTCAGTTAATCTGCTTACCGGTTCGCACCAGTCACCGGCTCTCTGAAAAGCATAACAAACCTACTTTTCTCAGTCATTGCATTTGTCAATTGCTATTAAGCGTAATTATAGCATAAAAATCCCGCGTGTCAATAATTGAAATATTAATTGGAAAACTTTTTTATTTTTTTACAAAGCCAACTTCTTTACCCGATGGGCTTTTTCAAGATCTCTATCTACAGATATTCAGCGAGCTACTTACATATAGGCGGTAAATACAAAAAAAGTTCAATAATATAAATTTTAACGGGTTTACGAATTTTAAAGCGGAGCACACTTTTAACAAGGAGGTGATTCACTATGCCGGAAAAAAAGAATGCAGCTAAACTGATGGATGAGGCGACCGATACCGCAGCTAAAGCGCTTGAAGGCAAACACTATCAGAATTCAGGCGCCGTCACCGAACAGTTCAATGCAAAAATAGATAAGGCCTCAGAATTAGCAAGCGCTAAGTATAGCGGAAAAAACAAATAAAAGCAAGATAGGCTTACGCAAAGTATCAAAGCATTGCCCAACCAAGAGTTTAACGTACGGTTACCCCGTTGTAAGTGATCTATTGTTCAATCTGGATTTGAAAAATGAGATTAGGCTGCGGCCTAATCTCGTTTTTACTATACCATACCACCATTTTGCTTTAGAATATTCACCACTTCTTCAGTACGCTCTTCGGAAGCAAATACTATAACCGAAAAGGCATGTCCAGCCAACATACCGTGATTTTCGGCACTTAACCCGCCAACTGAAGGATCGGCTCCCATTAATACCCGCGCCGCTGCATTATTTTCATCTGAAGTATTACTGGAAAATAGCGTCAAACCGGTCAGCGTTCGTGCATTGGCAATCGGGTCATTCCGTTCCGTATTGTTGGTTACGCCAAACCGACTTGTTCTTTTAACCGTAGCCTCTGTTATGAAAAATCATTATGGATGAACAATTACAGAAACCTGCGATAAATATTTTGTCCAGAGAAGTGGCAATACTGGTGAATTCCAGTGACCGCTGACTTGAGCACTCACGATTCCAATGGCAAACAACAATAGTAGTGCCAGGGAATAATGCGCCGGTTTTAGTATCTTTGCTGTAATACGGTTATGCAAACTGATAGCTTGGGTTGGACAGGCAGTTATGCACCGCTGGCAACAAGTGCATTCAGGGGAACTGATTCTTGCTGATCTTGATATTTGAATATTCGTCGGGCACTGCTTGTCGCAAATTCCGCATGAATCGCATACAGCCTGCTGCCGCCTAATCTGCAGTGGCGAAAAAACAGCAGCAAAATTAAGTAACGCACCATAAGGACAAAGATAACGGCACCAAAAAAAAGGAATTATGATTGTCATAACAACCAATAAACTGACCACTTTTACTGTAAGTGGCGAAGGATTCAAAAAAAATGTCAGCATTTTTACATCGGCTACAATATTATAAGAAGAATAAATAAAGGCCGCGGCATCTGCTCCTGACATTTGCACCAGAATAACCTCGATAAAGAAGAAAAGCAACATATATTTGGGCACCATAAAAAAATAATGTACGTTTCTGGGAATTTTGACTCTAAACTTTACTAAATGATTCCGCCCGTACGTCAGCAACTCTGTTAATGTGCCAAGCGGGCAGATGTGGCTGCAAATGCCTCGCCGCAAGATCAATGCCGAAAAAATAGCAATCAGCAAGATAGACAAACCTGCCGAATGAACTTGATCAAACACGCCTGTACTGATCAGTTGCTTGAGTCCGACCATAGCGGATAGCGGTAAAAAAGTCTCAATGAGCGGAAAGCGCAGCGAAAAGTCAGCCGTATTGCCAGCCAGAGTTAATTCCACTAAAGAATAAAATTGATAACCTGCCCACAAATATAAAACTAAGAAATAAAATTGCATAATTCGACGAATTATCAAAACAAGCAACCTCCACACCGACAATACTTTTAAATTTTGCTAAACATAAAAGGCGGTGACAAAATCACCGCCGGTTTATGTTTCAGAAAATTTCTATCGCAATTCAGCTTATAAGCTATTTTAGCGGCTAAGAATAGTTTTGAGGTCATCCTCTGGTGTACTGATTGGCTTTAAATTGAACTTATCAACCAAGATGTTCAAAACAGTACCCGACAAGAAAGCCGGTAGAGAAGGTCCGATATAGATGTTCTTGATGCCAAGCGCGAGCAATGTAAGCAATATGCAGACTGCTTTTTGTTCATACCAGGAAAGGACCAAGGTCAAGGGCAAATCATTCACGCCGCATTTAAAGGCATTGGCAAGCGCCACAGCGACCTGGATGGCTGAGTACGCATCATTACATTGCCCCATATCAAGAATTCGGGGAATTCCACCTATATCCCCAATGTTAAGATCATTAAACCGATATTTGCCGCAAGCCAAAGTCAATATCACCGTATCTTTTGGTGCCTGCTGTACAAATTCCGTATAATAATTCCGTCCCGGTCTGGCACCGTCGCAGCCTCCAACCAGGAAAAAATGTTTAATGGCGCCAGCCTTGACAGCTTCAATAACTTTATCAGCAACCCCTAGTACAGCATTACGGGCGAACCCTGTCATTAATTCCGTTCCGCCATTAATACCGGTAAATTGCTTATCTTGTTTCCATCCACCTAATTCCAGAGCTTTGTTAATAATTGGCGTAAAATCTTTTTGCGACGTACCTCTTTCTTTGGCTGCAAGTCCAAAAAGTTCTAAAGCTTTCTCAATAAGCGAAGTAGAATCTTTTTTATTGCTTGCCGCGTCAGGTATATGTTTTAATCCCGGATAGCCAACTACGGCGGTTGTAAAAATACGGTCGGCATAAGATGACTTGGGCGGCATCAGACAGTTGGTGGTATAAAGAATGGGCGCGGGAATGTTGTCAAATTCTTTTTGCTGATTTTGCCAGGCTGTTCCGAAATTTCCTCTGAGGTGCGCATATTCTTTGAGTTCCGGATAGGCGTGAGCAGGTAACATTTCACCATGGGTGTATATGTTGATCCCTTTTCCGTCGGTTTGCTCTAAAAGCTGTTTGAGATCATGCAGATCATGGCCTGTTACGACGATAAACGGTCCCTTTTCTACAAGGGTAGAAACCTTAGTCGGGACTGGATGTCCGAAAGTCGTTGTATTTGCCTCATCCAACAAGCCCATACATTTTAGATTGATTTGACCGAACTCCATCAATAAATTCAGCCATTCTTCCGCGGTATGGGGTTCGCCGAGAGCACGCATTCCCTTATAAAACCATGCGGTTACTTCATCATTTTTTTTATCCAGTACATAGGCATGCCATGCATAGGCTGCCATGCCCCGCAATCCCAGCAACAGTGTGGATCGCAAAGATACAATGTCCTCGTTACCTGTCCATAACTCGTTCACAGGAAAGTCTTTGGCGCTGGCATCTAATTTGTTCTTTTCATTCCTGATAAGATTAACTAGTTCGGAGATACGTGTATTATCAAAATTTACATTGGTCACCGTAGCAAACAGCCCTAACATCATCAGTTCATCAGCCAATTTATCAGGCGTTTTCTTAACGGCGGCACGTCCGAGGCCAACAAGTGCACACGTAAGTTCATCTTGCTTATTGGCCACCTCGGGCTTTTTACCACATACACCTACTTTAGTACATCCTTTACCTCCGGCAGTTTGTTCACATTGAAAACAAAACATGTCTGACATTTTTTTCTCCTCCCTAAGCTTGAAATTTTTTCAGCAGTCTTCTATACTTTTCCAAAATTTATTGATGGTTCACTCTGGATTCCACCAAAACCTGTTTTATGATGCCAGCAAGTTGGATCTTGTTTTTTCTGATTTTATTGTATTATAATATAGAATAAAAATCGGTAGCCATGGCTACCAAAATAAGGTTGGGATATTTTTGAATAGGAAATTTTTAGAAGTTCTTATGCAGTCACCATTATTTTATGGTATTACCGCTGATGCATTAGAAGCTGTGATTCATTGTCTACAACCTAAAGTTTATACCTACTCAAAAGGCAGTTACGTTACTGTTGAAGGTGAGCGTTTTACCGGATTAGGTATCCTGCTAACCGGTAAGGCGTCAGTAATAAAGGAAAATGCGGCAGGAAACCGAATTGTTATGTCACTGCTTACACCGGGCGACATGTTTGGAGAAATGTTTGTATTTTCCACAAGCAAGATCTGGCCCTTATCAGTTATTAGTCAGGATGAATGTCAAGTAATGTTTTGGCCGTCAATAAAAATTATAGGAACTTGTTCTAAAGTTTGTGCAAACCATAAACAGATTATCTCCAATATGTTAACGATTGTATCGGAAAAAGCAATCACACTAAATCGGAAGGTTGAGTATCTTGCAATTAAAGGCATGCGCGAAAAAATAAGTACCTATTTACTTGAGCAGTACAAGTTAACGGCCAGTCAGACTTTTACTATAATGTTAAATCGTAATGATTTGGCCGATTTTCTCAACGTTTCCCGGACGGCTCTTTCTAGAGAAATGGGCAGAATGCGTGACGAAGGCCTGATTGAATATTACCGCTCCTCCATAAAAATCAAAAATCTAGATGCTTTAACAAAGGTGGTGGAATAAACACAATCAATTGTTTGATAGATTGTGTTCACGCCTTGAATACTAATTAGACAAAAAATTTCTCCATTACCGGACAAAGCCTGTTATTAAGCGAATACTATGAAAATTTTAAAGATCCTGTTTCTATATTTCTTTCTATAGAAACAGGATTTTCCATTAAGCTGCGCCGCGGGATTAATCATGATATTCCACGGTTTATCAGTATTTTTCAGATTAACTGTATAAATAAATTCATAATTCCCCCGCAGGCCATTCCCTCATTACCGGCAACGCTATTAAGCAAAGTGACGATGCAACTTGACGCTTTCCCTTCATCCATGGCTAATAACGCCCTCTGTTTTGCCTCGGCCTCGGCACATCCGCCGCCAATTGTGCCAATGATACGTCCGTCAGGTGTCACCAGCATTTGACTGCCCACTTTGCTAGGAGTCGATCCTCTTTTGGCAATAATAGTAACCAGCGCTGCCTTATTGCCATCCAACAAAAGCTTATTGATTATCGGCAACAATTTGCCATTCATGCCTAATCCCCCCGGTTATGCTCATTGGCCTACCTGGCCGGCAGTTAAATACACTTACTACTTCGGTTGCTATACTCAAAGCTATCTCCGTCGGAGTCTGCGCACCTATATCTAGACCGATTGGCGCGCGGATTTTTTTTAGGCTTGCTTCCGCTACGCCTTCTTCATACAAAAGCCTTAGTGTTTCCCTTACACGCGACTTACTGCCAATCATCCCCAGATAACCGGCTCTTGTGTTAATAGCGGCTCGCAAGCATTGCAAATCATACTGATGACCACGAGTAACAATGATGATAGCCGTATGAGCATCTACATTAGGGCAAAGCTCCGCCAGCGCCTGTTTAAAACTTTGCAGCAACACTTGATTGGCTTTAGGAAATCTGTGCTTATTAGCAAAATCGGGGCGATCATCTACCACGGTTATCTCGTAGTTGAGCATCGCCAGAACCTCTACAAGGTGGCGGCTTATATGGCCTGCCCCAAAAATCAGTACTTTATGCGTTTTAGAAGGCTGATCCCAAAAGAGCTGATAACCTTGTAAGTTTTCATAATCTAAATCAATAACCGTAGGCTGTTTCCAGGTAAGCTGTTCCACGGTTCTCACCACATACTCAGTGAAGGATTCGTTAATCAACAGGCCTTCTGCTCTACCGTCGGCATAAAGCAGCAGCATTTGCCCTTCATTGCCTTTGCGGCAATGGGGACAGGCGACCAACGTAATCAACGACACTGCTATACCATTTTGGACCGCGTTGTATAACTGCGAAAATAAGTTCATATCTTTCCCCCCAACCAAAGCAAAGCTTCCAGTACACCCCCACCGATAGCCCTGGCTTTATCAGAAATGCTAAAACAATGTTCCAAACGGCAACGCGGATCAACGTCGCCCACCTTCATTCCTTGCTTGACCGTTAGCCCATCATGCAGTATGCCGCGCAATATACCTGATATTTTTGCTTTAACCGGTATCTTATCCACATAGGCAACAATATCATTGGGGCTAACGATGTCGCCAATCTTTCTTTTGGCTTGAAATATGCCATCGGTAGCAGCTTTTATGACCCGTTCCTGCGTATAGCCGCCGATATTTCCGGGAACGCCGGTATTAGGTAAAGCCGTACCTTGCGTTATCACTCGCCCAAGATCATGTCCGCGCATCGTTTCAACAACAGCGTGAACATCCTGACCAGCCACAAATCCGGGGCCGGTTCCAATCACTATACCGGCGTCAGTAAGAAAGGTTCCGGTATTTTTCTTGGCTAAAATTGCATCAACGACTGCCCACGGTTTAAGCAACCGCACTACGGTTGCCTGGGGATCTATAAGTACGGGTATTTTCCCCAACGACAATAGTTTCCTTATGTCTTCTTTCTTCGCAAGTTTCGCTTCCATACCTTCAACCAAAGCATTCCCGGCATAGATTGCTTCGGCAAACGCTACCGTATAGCGAATAACTGTCGGTTTGGTCAATTCAGTAATAACAACGTCAAACCCACTGCGGAAAAGTCTGTGCACAATACCGGTTGCAATATCTCCGCCACCTTTAACAACGACCAGCTTTCTCATTGGTTAACCCTTATCCGTTATCATATTTTGTTCACGCTTGTTGCGTCCAATTATCATATACCTGACTTATTGCCTGATTGAGCGCCCTGTGCACTAATACAGGACCCGCCGTTTTCTTATATGCGGCCGAAGCACGCTGGCCAAGCGTTGCGCTAAGTTCCTCACATGCTGCCTGTACGCTTTTTGCTACTGCGGCAGTGGTTAAGTCAGCCCCCACCAGAACATTTTCCGCTTTATGCAATCTAAAAGGATTCTGAGCCACTGAACCGGCTGCAATCCGGCAATCGGTAACGGTGTTGCTTTCCCGTGAATACCCGACTACCGCTGCCATACTGATGCGGGAAATTGCCAAGGCATTGCGCCGGCCGAGCTTGATAAAAGCACTGCCGCCAGTAGCAGGCAGCGCATCAACTGTAATCAATTTAACAAATTCATCAGCTGCCAGTTTCGTTTTGCCAATACCTAAATAAAAATCCTTAAGCGGTATTTGCCGTTCACCGTGATCGCTAGTTATTGTCAACACAGCGTTAAGCGCCATTAAAGCCGGCAGCGTATCCCCGGCCGGCGAGGCATTGGCTATATTGCCCCCCACTGTTCCGGTGTTTCTGATTTGCGGCGAACCGACAGAGGCCGACGCCTGGGCAAGTAAAAAGGCTTTGGAGCGAATTAAAGGGGATTCAGCTAATTCAGTAAAGGTGGTCATTGGCCCAACAATAATTTTATCAGCTTGCTCTGTTATGCCTTTTAGTTCCGGAATAAATTTCAAGGAAACAATGCATTCAGGGTCAATCTTATGCTCGCGCAACTGAATTACAACGTCAGTACCACCAGCAAGAATTTTTGCTCCGGTCTTTTTCGTGGATAAGAATTCTGTTAATTGTTTGATATTTTTAGGTGCATAGTAAGTCAGCAATTTCATCCATGCTTACCTCCTAAACTTTTCTTGGTAGACCGATTATCTCAATAAAAATCACTGCCCCGGCCTTGATCTACTCTTCCTCAAATAGATTTTCAGCCAGATCATTCAGTTGCTGCGCTGTGCCGTTCACTTGCTGCACGACCCCCGCAACCTGGGTGGAAGCCTGAGCTATCTGTCCAATTAAGTCATTGACGTGGGATAGCTGTTCATACAAACTGCCACTGTCTTTTTGTAATTGCTGTAACGCAGTACTAATGTTTTTGGTAGACTCCGCACTGTTTGCCGCAAGTTTCCTAATTTCCTCGGCAACAACACCGAAACCACGGCCGGCGTCACCAACTCTGGCCGCCTCGATGGCTGCATTTAAGCCTAACAAGTTCGTTTGACTGGCAATATCTTTAATAAAGCCAATTACCTGATCAGTTTCCCCGACCCGAATCTGAGAATCTTTTGCCGTTTGCGAAAGTGTACAGCTAACCGCGGAAATTTCCTCGGTTTGCGCGGAAATTTCCTCGGTATTGCTTGCTAATACCTCAAGGTTTTCTGCCAGTTTTCCGGCCATATCCCGTAGTAATTCTTCCCGCTCAATCGTCTGGGTAACGGCAATCGAACCAATGATTTCTCCTGTTTCCGATGTGATTGGCAACGACATGGTGGTATAGGGTACACCATAATGCGACTTATCTACATGACCAACTACGCGGCGACCTTCATGCACCGCCCGGTAAATTCCCGTTCCGGCTAAAAGTTTATCGCCCTGTTGACATTTTAAATCAAGTTTGTTAGCAGGCAGATACAGGCGTATTTGTTCACAGTCAGTAAGTGTTACACCAATTTGACCGCCGAAAAGCGTGTGGATCATCGGTAATACGCAATGATAATAATCCAGATAATTTTTCGGTTCCATGATTCACCTCTCCTATAGTTGTTCTTTCGGCCGGCTGAGCAAAATCGTTAGGAATAAACACTCCGTAATGATTAATAAAAATTGCCGCTCCTTTAATTTGCCCTCTGCTAAGCCACGCTTGTGCCTTTTGCCAGCCGTTGCGCAAGGATTTTTCTATAATTTCCTGCGGCAAAGCGCCAACACTGGCAACAACGTAGTGGCCTTTTATATCAATATTAGGATCAAGCGTTTCGGCAAGTACCCTCTGAATATTAGGATGCGGCGCATACGTTGCATTGCCCAGACTTGTTGCGCAAGCATCCGCAAAAGCAGCCGAACCTGCCGCGACCACAGCAGCGGTCGCTATGCCCTTTGTGAAACTTCGCCCGCCCAGCCCGCTGGTTGTAATGCCGCCAATACCATCCTGGGCAGTTATTTGCTTAACATGAGTAAAGGGCGCCGCCAGCGCCGGCGCCAAGCCTACCGCCACACTTTCATTGTTCCGCAGTCGGACAGCTATATCGCCGCCGTTATTGATAATTACCTTGGTAGCACCTTGCGCAACCAAATAATCCGCAACAAGATCGGCAAAGGAACCGGCAACAGCCGCCATCGGCGTAAGAGTTTCATCCCCTGATTCCCGGACGGCGGCTACCATTTTTTGCAAAATGGCAGGAAGCTCGCTTATATCCCCGACTTCAGCCTGTGGCAGAGCTGCAATATGCTTATGTTTAGCTAATTCATCAAGGAGTCTCATCGCCTCGCGGGCAGCCACCCTTTGCTGCTTAATGAGCGGCTGTCCGTGGCAACTGGCTTGAATCGTCATTTGTATAGGACCATAATCCAATTTTACCAGATTGGACTTTAGCGTCTCGATCATTCTTTCTGCTCCGCTGCAACCTCACCCACAGGGCGTATATGTCCCATATGGCCGCCAATTTTCTGATACGTTTCTTTGGTGAGCGTATATTCGACCGGCACAACTGTAGCCGGCGTAGCCACCCAGGTAAAAGCCTTAGGAACGACCTTTTCCACATCCACCATAAAGTTAATACCGCCACCGGGCAAAATAAATGTCGGTGCCCCGCCGATTGTCAGCTTGGCTTCATTAGCGTGAACCGCTTTTGACAGCTTAATCGGATAGTTTGTAACACCCGCCCGGGCACTGCCGCCTGTGCCGCCGACATAAACAGCGGCCACTCTGGCATCTTCACAATTAGCGGCAATTAGGTCAACAGCCGCCTGCACATCAGACGTCATCGCGACTTCTTTTACCGACCCGTCAGCTTGTACTTCTAATAATCCCGCCTTTTGACCGGTAGTTTCCGTAACAAGAATTTTCATGCCCGCCTGCGCTAGATGCATGTCAACGGCTTTAACCGCCTGAATCGGAGTCTCGATATGGGTGCCGCCCCAGCCGTGTCCCGCCTCACCAAAATAACGTCCGCGGGTACTTTTCCGTCCATTGACTACAACCCCGCTGAATTTCATCCCGACTTCTTCCCCGGCACGGTGCTCGGACAACAAGCCAATGACATGATAATCTAAAATAATAGCCTCATCCACTACTTTGGACAACTGGCCGGCAAACATCCCAATTGTCGCACTGCCGCAGCCTACCCGCATTTTTTCTTCGGCTATATCATCAATGATTGGCGCATGGCCGACCTGCAATTCCAGTTTGCTGCCTTGCTCAACCTGCAGCGTTACCCGCTCACCATTGGCAATTTGTACGATTGTTCTGGCGGCCATGAAACCGGCTCTGCCGCTACTTAAAATATTGGCACCGCCGATTGACAGCATTTTTGCTCCATATTCTTCCGTATCAACCATGCCAATTACTTGGCCTTCGCGACGCACCTTAGCCCCCTCAGCGCCAATATGACGGTTACAGTCAATTTTCACCTTAATCCCGCTATAACTCAGCGGTGCTTCCGTGACGACCGTTACCACTTCGACACCGTCCACGGAATCGGCGACAATGTGCGGCGCCGGCTTACAGCACGGATATTCGGTCCCGGAACCGACCGCCGTGATGAGCGGCTTAGCCGGAACTTCCGGGTGCGCAGCGCCGGAATTTGTATTCGTAATTGCCAGCGGTCTGTTCCGAACAAGTCTACCGTCAACATTAGTATAACGCCGACAAGCGCCCTGAAACTCCGGCTTAATTTCACATTCAACAGGACAGGAACGGCATTTGACGGCCTGAGCAGCAGGCTCTTCCCTTCTAGTAATAGCGCCAGCCGGACAGACCCTTAGACAAACACCGCAGCTTGCACAGGCTTCATAAATTTCCGCTTTTTTATCGACAAGACCAATGGCTCCCACCGGACAGTTTTTTACACAAATTCCACAGCCTTTACAAAGTTCTTTATCAACTAACATCATACAGCTCCTCTCTGAATCAACTTTGTAATTTCCTATAGTGTGTATAGGCTGGGCAGAGAATCTTTTCTCTGCCCAGACAGACTATTGATGTTTTCAACAAGATTTTGACTGATCTGTCGCTTCCAGGGACTTGTTCATGGTCTCTTCACCCAGGACCAGTACATTTAAGGCAATAAAGATTAATACACCGGCAAACATCGCAAACACCAGCGAGAACTTGTCCGGACCGGTAAACATCGCACCAACTACCAGCGGTGCCAGCATACCGCCAATACGTCCGAACGCACCGGCCCAGCCAGTACCGGAAGCACGGGCCTCGGTGGGATACAATTCCGGTGTATAGGTATACATCAGCCCCCAGGCACCCAGGTTAAAGAACGACATCAGGCAGCCCCAAATCAGAATTTCGTTCCAGGTAGCTGCCGTCCCAAACATATAGGCCGTACCGGCACATAGAATAAGGAAGGCCGATATCGTTGGCTTACGGCCAATCTTATCAACAAGTGCGGCCGCAGTAAAATAGCCGGGAATTTGGGCTAAAGTCATCCACAATACGAATTCGAAAGACTGAACCATACTGTGCCCCGCTTTAACAAGCAGCGTAGGCAGCCACATGAAAATTCCGTAATAAGAGAATACGACACCAAACCACAAAATCCACAGACATATTGTTTTTTTGAGATAAGGACCCGTAAACAATTTGGCAAGGGAAAATACACTTTTAGCAGGTGCCGCCACGTCGGATTCTTGCGGAGGCTCGCCGCAGGGCACGCCCAGTGAGCGTTCAACACTACACACTAATTCGTGTGCTTGTTGGAGTTGGCCCTTTTTGATAAGATAGTGGGCCGATTCCGGCACATGCCACCACAAATAAAACACCCAAATTACTGGGAACGCGCCGACATAGAAGGCAAGCTGCCAGCCGTATTTAGGAATAACAAGGTAGGAAATAATTGCCGCTGCCAGCCAGCCGAACGCCCACGAACTTTCTAACAAGACAATCATCCGGCCGCGATATTTGGTCGGTGAATACTCACTCATTAACGTTACAGCAACCGGCACCTGGCCGCCAAGACCAAAACCAACGATAAAGCGAAATACCAATAGGGATTCATAGCTCCAGGCAAACCCGCAGGCGCCGGTTCCCAGACCGTATATAAGCAAAGTTGCCGCCAGCACTTTTTTGCGCCCCATGTAATCCGCCAGCGTACCGGCCAAAGCGGCACCCACGGCCATGCCTACTAAGCCCATGCTGCCGATAAAGCCTATTTGGGCGGAACTAAGCTGCCAAATTGCCATCAATTTGGGCAGCACAAAGGAAACAATCCCCGTATCCATCGCATCAAATGCCCAGCCCACAGCAATAATACCTAACAAACGCCAGTGCCATTTCCCTAATGGCAGGTTTTCTAAACGTTGTGTAACACTTGCCATTTTTTTCTCTCCCCCTTTTATTGCATTTCTAACTCAACATTCATCGTGCTTCCCAGGTTGCCGCCCTTTTTCCGCCAAAGCAGCCAATACTTTTTCCGGCGTAATCGGCAAACTATAAATTCTGACGCCAATAGCGTCATATACTGCATTGGCTATAGCAGCCGCCGTAGGAATCAGTGCCGGCTCCCCCACACCCTTAGCGCCGAACGGGCCGGATGGCTCATGTTCTTCAACAATAATGGTTTCAATTTCCGGGGCATCCAGCGCTGTCGGAATCAGATAGGAATCAAAATTGGCATTCTTTATCATGCCGTTCTGTACATGAATTTCCTCAAGAACACCAAAGCTCATGCCCATCAAGCCGCCGCCTTCAATTTGCCCTTCAACCTGCCGCGGATTGATGGCCTTCCCCACATCATGGGCCGCCACTACTCTGGTAACATCAATCTTGCCGGTTCCGGTATCAACCTCAATCTCCACAACCTGAGTGGCAAAAGCATACGTACCAAAAGGCCGTCCCTGCCCGGTTTCCGGATCAAGCCTGGTTGTATCGGGGTTAAACCAGCCATGGCCGAGTGTTAAAATCCCCTTGCTCCGGCATGTCGCGATAACATTTTTAACTAGTAATTCGGTTTTATGGCCGTTCACACAGACATAGCCATCGGCAAAGCTAATTTCGGCTTCACGTACCGTTAATGCTTGCGCGGCTTCGCTGACAACATTTCTTTTAGCTTCTTTTGCGGCTAATCTAACCGCATTGCCGGAAATGTAAGTTTGGCGACTCGCCGATGTCGCGCCGCCATCCGGCGTCACAAATGTATCGGCAGAAATAACGGTTATCATGTCGTAGGGAACGCCTAATTCTTCGCCGACGATTTGCGCTAATACGGTATCCGATCCTTGTCCTATATCGGCGCAACCCGACAAAACATTAACGGACCCGTCACTATGCCATTCCACGTAGGCACCTGACGGATTAGGCAGCCCGGTATTGCCGATGCCATACCACATACAGCCAATTCCTACACCTCTTTTTTTCATGGCTTCCCCTCCTGCTTAACCGCCGGACTCAGTATGCCTGCCTGTTTCACGGCCTGCTTAAGGGTTTCTATGATCCCCACACTATCCTGCATCAATTGTCCGGTAGCCGTAAGGCTGCCACGGACAAGGGCATTGCGCAAGCGAATCTCCAAAGGCGTAATTCCTAATTTTTCGGCCAGCAGATTCATCTGCGATTCATGGGCGAAAGCTACCTGCGGCACCCCAAAACCACGCATCGCGCCCGCCATAGGATTATTCGTATAAACGCCATAAGCATCTACCCATACGTTAGGTACTTCATAAGGTCCGGTAGCATGTACGGCCGCCCGTGTCAGGACGCCGGGACCATACGACGCATAGGCCCCCGTATCGCCGACAATTTTAGCCTTAAGTGCCGTAAGTTTACCATTCTTCGTTGCCCCGGTTTTATATTCCATATAGTAGGGATGCCGCTTGCTGGAACATATCATCGATTCTTCCCGGTCATAAACAAGTTTTACCGGACGCCCCGTATAGTAAGCGAGCAAGGCGATATAGCACTGCACCGATATGTCTAATTTACCGCCGAATCCCCCGCCGGTAACGGTCTGGATAATCCGCACACGGCTGGCATCCATGTTCATTGTCCGGGCAACTTCGCCCCGGTCGTAATGAGCATTCTGGGTTGATACCCACAGGGTAATATCTGTCCCATTGTATTCCGCTACGCCGGCTTCAGGCTCAATGAAGGAATGCGCAACCTGTTGCGTGCGATAGACATTTTCCACAATGATATCTGCCGCGGCAAATCCTGCCTCGATATCTCCTTTGCGAATTTTTTGCAAACAAAGAATATTGCTGGCATGAACAAGAGGCGCTCCCGGCTGCATGGCTTCCAGCGGATCAAACACCGGCGGCAATTCTTTGAGTTTAACTTCAATTAAATTCACAGCCTCTGCTGCCGCTTTTTCCGATTCCGCCGCAACCAGGGCAATGGCGTCACCGATTCTACAAATTTTGTCTTTCACCAAAACCGGCTCATCTTTAACAATAATTCCATTATTATTGGTCCCCGGGATATCGTTTGCCGTCAACACTTTAACTACTCCCGGATACGCCGCAGCCTGGCGTGTATCGATCGCTTCCACCATAGCGTGCGGGACCTTGCTGCGCAGCACTTTTGCATGTAACATGCCCGGGCGCTTAATATCAGCGGCAAAAATGGCTTTTCCTGTTACTTTGTACAGCGCGTCTTTTCGGATAACCGAAGCCCCAACACCCGTTCCCTCCATTAATCATTCTCCTTTCTAAGCGTTGGCAGCCGCTTCTACAGAGTCAACTATTTTTTTATAGCCGGTGCACCGGCACAGGTTCCCGGAAATGGCTGTTTGTATTTCCTCCCGCGTAGGCCGGGGATTTTTATCCAGCAGCGCCTTGGCCGACATGAGCATTCCCGGAGTGCAAAAGCCGCACTGTACGGCGCCATAATCAAGAAACGCTTGTTGCAAGGCGCTAATTTCTCCTGTACTGATTCCCTCGACCGTAGTAATTTCCGCCCCATCAACCGTTGCCGCCAGCACCAGACAAGAATTGACCGTACTTCCATCCATAATCACTGTACAGGCACCGCATTCGCCGACGTTGCATCCCTTCTTCGTGCCGGTAAGATTGAGGTCATCACGCAAAAAGTCTACGAGTAACCGATCAGTAGGTACTTCTGCCGAAACCCTTTGACCATTCAAGCTGAAACTAATCTTGCTTTTTTCCATTTTCACCTCTCCAATAGCAAATAATTAGATAATTGAAAAGCTGACAGTAAGAAAGTGCTACTCATTTCACCATGGTATACAGCTTCTTCATCATAATCGGCGAGTCAAGACTCCCGCCTCTATAGACGGCGTCAGTTCAGGTGGAATTGCCTCTCCACCTGAACCCCCGACGTTTCAGCTTTGCTGAAACAAGCTCACTTAGTAAGCTTAGGTAAGTATTCATCTTCCAGCTGACGAATTTTCGGCAAACCAATCAGTTCGTTAAATTGGCTAAAGGGAATCATTTTATCAATAAATTCTTGCGTTGTTCCTTTATCTTTCAGTTCGTTCATCAAATTAAACATCGCCTGCGCCGTAACATAGGTTGATGCCGTAGGATAAATTACCAGATTATAGCCGATCTTTTCCAGTTCACTGGTATTCAGCAGCGGTGTACGGCCCCCCTCAACCATATTGGCCAATACCGGAACCTGGAAACTGGACGTAATGCTTTTCATCTCTTCTATATTTTCCGGTGATTCAATAAACAGAACATCGGCGCCGGCTTCTTCATAAGCCTTCCCCCGGCGTATCGCTTCCTCGATACCCAGAGTTGTCCTGGCGTCAGTGCGCGCGAGAATAACAAAGTCCGGATCCCTGCGGGCCGCCACTGCGGCTTTTATTTTTCCAACCATTTCTTCGCTGGGTATAACCTGACGCCCAGTCATATGGCCACATTTTTTGGGAGCTACCTGATCTTCCAGTTGAATAGCGGCCGCACCATTCTCCTCGTACATGCTGACAGTACGCATTAAGGTTACGGCATTGCCAAAACCGGTATCGCCGTCGGCGATTACCGGTATATCTACCGAGTGCACAAAATTGCGGACCCGTTCGGCCATTTCCGTCATGGTCAAAAGTCCGACGTCAGGCATCCCTAGATGACTTGCCGCCTGACCATACCCGGTAAAATAGATCGCCTCAAAACCAACCTTCGCAATAATTTTAGCCGTTAGAGCATCATGCGCTCCCGGGGCGATAAGAATTTGTTTTCTGCTTAATAATTGTCGTAATTGTGTAGTTTTTTTCATACTTTTCTCCTCTATATCGCTTAGTCTGCCAGTCCAAAATGCCGCTTGGCCAAACGCAATGCTTGCGTAGGCCTGTATTCAGCCAGTAAGCCGATTGCATATAGCAAATAAGTTTTATCAATGATTACCCTAATATTTTCCTTAGGTAATAAAGATATGCCGGGATTATGTACAGCGTCCCGGATAATGGCCGCTGCTTCGTCAGTTGATAAGCTTGTAAAAATACCGCCAACCGCAATTACTGCTTTGATTCTGCGCAAATCTCTCCCGACCGGAGTACCCGGTACAATACCCATGACCGGATCAAAACTCTGAGCGATATAACCGGCGTGGCGTTTGAAGGCAATTTCCACAGCCGCCCCGGCCATAGCCCGGTCAAATAATTTATCCTGGTTAGACATAGCCAGGTATTCCGGATTGGCCTCCAGTTGAGCGGCATAGCCATGCAAAGATTTTTCCAAGGACTCCCCTTCCAGGCCGGCACGGGCGAGAATCGCCTTTTCCCCGGCAGCCTCAAGGATTCCCCGTGCACTTACCCGTAACCCTAAGTTACCCTCCACGGTACGATAGGACAATTGCTTTTCATTGGTGACGATCAAGCCCTTTTCTTCTATCGACAATTCTTCCAAATAAGGCAAAACAGAATGAATATCGGTGGTTGCTCCGCCTAGATCAACAACGGCCAGATTACCGATGCCCTTTTCCTCGCGCGTGCCTTTCGCCATTAGCTCTGTGGCTAAGAGCACCGCTCCCGGGGTAGGAATCACCTTCTTAACCGTCAAACGCTCCATTAACTTGCCAAGCCCTTTGGCTTCCGTAATCTGATGGATAAACTGCTCGTGAATAGCCTCGCGCGCCGGCTTAACGTTTAAGCTGTGAATCGTGGGCATAACATTGGCAACACGAATTGTACGAATCCCTGCCTGCTGAAGAATCGCCTCGACTTGCGGCTGTATGCTGACATTGCCGGCAAGCACAACTACCGCGTTAACCTTACTGTCCACAATCAACCGCGCATCTTCCAGGAGAGATGCTTGATTGCCGCCGTCAGTACCACCGGCTAACAGAATAATGTCCGGACGAATCTCACATAGCATTTCCAGTTTATTTTCCGGCTTGTCTTCAAATGACATGACCTCTAAGACCCTGGCTCCGGCATTCATCGCCACTTCTTTCGCCGCTTTAGCCGTAACCCGGGGCATAAAACCCATGGCTACCATCCGCAGGCCGCCGGCCGCACTGCTTGTCGCCTGGACATTACGGGCCGTAATGGTTTTGGCGTTAAGAGCCGCCGCCAGCCCGTCCAAGGCCGCGCCCAAACCCCGGTTAATATCTTTTACGGTTGTAGGGGCCTGCGCTCTGGCCAGCCAGACCAATTCGCCCGCTACATTATCCATTGCGGTCGCTTTGGTAAAAGTACTGCCAACATCAAACAAGATTGTATCAATCAGCTTTTCGTTCACTATACTCATCATAGCCCCCGCTTATCTACCTACATATACATTGCCGTCCATAATCCGCCTTGCCGTCCGGGACATTGCCGCCCGCGTCAATACTAAGTTACTTTCCCGTTTTTCGGTTGCAACCTCAACTTCAATAATACCGGCCGGATGGCCAAACTTGATAACCGGTTTATTACTAGCGCTGGCAAGTTCATTAACAACCGTGCCGGGAATCTTGGCCGCTACGCCCGTACAAATCGTACCGGTCCCGGCGTAGGTTTTATGCATAACCTGCATAAACATTAACCGGGAAACAAAATCCATTTCCGCCGCTTTGATAATCTGACCGGTGGTAAAATCCTGGTAATCCGTTGCCGGGCTGACAAAAGCCAGCATGGGAAAAGCCGGAATACGTTGTAAGGCATCCTCAAGATTTTTAGCCATGCCAATTTTTACCGCCGCCGTGCCGCGGATTTTTTCCAGCAAATTAAGCATATCCGGCCGGCTGCCCAGTTCCTTCGGCGTCTCGATTCCGGTCAGGCCGATGTCTTTCGCCCTTACAAAAATAACAACATTAGCCGCGTCAACGATACTGGCAACCACTTGGCCAAACCCCTCTACCACAAGCACGTCCGTACTATTGCCGGTGGGCAGCAATTTACCGGTAACCGCGCCGGCGGTATCGGAATAGTCAAGCATAATCTTTGCTCCTGTTCCCGGCACACCGGCAATCACGTGCTCGCCGGTTACCGCAGCCTTGCCCGCCACCGTTGGTACCTCGGCGACAATAATTTTACCGGTATTGGTATTGTGGATGCGAACCCTGGTAACGCCTTCCGTGGCAGTAACCAGACCTTCATCAATGGCGAACGGACCTACCCCGGCGGAAATATTGCCGCAGTTTCCACTGTAATCAATATATTTGGCAGTAATGCTGACCTGGCCAAAGGTATAATCGACATCCGCATCCGGACGGGAAGGCGGGCCGATAATGGCGCATTTGCTGGTAAGCGGGTCAGCGCCGCCCAATCCGTCAATTTGCCGGACATCAGGACTGCCAAAAATTTTACAAATTAAGTCATCCCGTTCACAGTTATTCTTTGGCAAATCGGCGGCTTTCAGATAGATGCCTTTGCTGGTGCCGCCCCGTAAAATTACACATGGTACTTTCATCGTCTGACCCATTATTTATCTGCCTCCTCAACATGTTCTTGCACCCATTGAACAACGTCAGCCGGATCCGTTCCGGGACCAAAATAGGCATCCACCCCCAGGAAATCGGTACCTTCCTGCTTAATTTTCTGTTCTACCGCCTCATGTTCTTCCTCTTTTTCAGCAATTCGTCCGCCGGAAATTAAGGCGGTCTCTTTTCTTATACCAAGCTGTTCCATTCTGGCATTAACCCGTGGATAAAGCGCCGTTCCCAAGCCAAGCAAGTTTGTCACACCGATAACCTGGGCTTTGGCTTCCGCGGCAACTTCCGCCACTGTTTCCGGCAAATTCATGCCTCTTAGATAAATCACTTCGAAACCGGCCTTTGCCAACGCTTCGCGAATCGTATTTATGCCAACTACATGGGCGTCAGCCCCAACTGTTGCTAATACAATCTTGGACTTTTTGCTCACTTGTACCGGCTTGTCAACCTCTACCGGCTCGGTTGTAAACGTAAGATAGGTTTCGTCGATACTGTTTGGGCCATAACCGGGCACATACCGGCGAATGCCATCTTTGTCCCGGTGAGTACGCACGCCGCGTTTAAGATCCCAGCCACCGGCCCGCGGTGCATCCATTATGCCATTTTTGCCTGCGGAAACAATGAGGCCAATCAGCTCGTCAGCAGCGTAGTTACGCCAAAAATCCGGTGTAATATCTTGGGGGGCCAGCATTCCATCCCGCTGCAATACAGCAGATAGCACCGCCATTGCCTCGGTAATGATTGTTTCTTTCCGCGCATCGATAGCAGGATGCTGGATATCAATACTGGCTGTATTAGTAAACACATTGTGAGAAGCCCAAATGGCCTTGGCCATGGAAGCACCTGTCGGTATACCAACAGACTCCGCTGCTTTCGGGCGGTAGAAATTAGCACCGCCTAAGCGCGCACTGATCGCCATACGGGCAAAATGCGCCTGCTCGGCTACAAGATCTGCCGGCGGATTTTGGAATGTTTCCGGAACGACGACCAACGAACCGCTCCACATAGTTTCTTTAAAAGCCCGCATCACCGCAAGATCGGCCAACAGATTAATACCGGCAACATTCATCTGTAAGGCGCTCAGTTCTTTGGGCAAGCCGGCCAAAACTGCCAATCCTTCCGACAATAGGCACATGGCCAAAGCCATACCGTCTGTCCCGCCGATATTATTCAAATGTTTATGGGAATCGGTCTGGACAAAGATATTGTTTTCCGCACAAATTTGCAGCGCCCGGTAACCATTAAGAACTTTTGTTTTATAATCGTGAATTCCCCGTCCGCCAAAATGGACGTGAATTACCGGACCGATATCTGTACCGTCAAAGCCGGCAATCAGAGCATTAATAATCGATAAATGCGGTGTATCGCCGGTAGCGTTGATCCTCATCGGATGTTTGCTGCCGCCGCCCAATTGTACCAATTTTCGTTCCCCTGCAGGCGTAATGCCGCCTTTACCGCGCGACTGCTCAATGAGTTCTTCCCCGTCAAGCGGGTCGATGTGGCGGGTAGCTTCCGAATGGACAAAATGGAAGATCGTCTCGCCGAACTGTTCGGCTCCCTCGTACATAGCCAACGATTCTTTATAGGTTTCCTCTGCGGAATTACGGCCAAGAATGGGGTTCATTACGGGAATACCTGTCTGCGCCGCCTTTTGCGCCAACTCCCAAATCCGATAACCGCTGCGTTCTACGCCGGCTACAATCCGCGGGTAGGCTAAAGGCAGACCGGTTACATCGCCGCTTTTAGTCACCTGCGGCATAGGTACCTGAAAAACTTTCTCATAGGCACGCACGCGTTCTTGATCGGCAATAATAATTTCTTTTGTTTTTTTCTGCATTTGTTCTACTCCTCCCGTTCTTGTTGCAATTGCTGTCTAACCTTCGGTATCAGCCCCCCGGCCTGTAAGATAGCCAGCACATTATCACCCGGACGCTGTCCCCTGATAACGGTTTTATCAGGCAAGGTAACTTCACCGGCCGCAAGATCTACAATAATTTCGTCACCATTCTTTACCTTGCCGATAATGTCAGCAGCCATGATTGGGAGTCCTATATTTATTGAATTGCGGCGAAAAATCCTGGCAAATGACCGGGCGATAATCGCCCCGACCCCTGCCGCTTGCAGTGCCACCGGTGCCTGTTCACGGCTGGAACCCGCCCCAAAGTTGTTTCCGGCAATAATAATGTCACCGGCGTTTACTCGGCTGGCAAAATCGGGAATAGCACTGCCGGCAAGAGCGTGAAACTTAAGTTGTTCTTGCGGATAAGCCATAGCATAACCAGGCAGTATCTGGTCAGTATCAATGTTATCCCCCAAGCACCATACGCGCCCGCAAACAGTCAGCTTACCATCCATACTCATTCACCCCCTAATGGTACTGCCGTACCAGGAACAACTATTTGACCGCAAACAGCTGCTTCGGCAGCAGCACGGGGTGATGCCAAATAAAGCTTGGCTTCTTTGGCACCCATCCGTCCGGGAAAATTGCGATTCGTGGTGGCAACAACGACATCGTCGGCGGTAACAATCCCCATATGCCCACCATAGCAAGGGCCGCAGCCCGGATTCATCACCGTTACTCCCGCGGCCCGCATAATGCGTGTCAATCCTTCTTTTTCCATAGTTTCAGCTACCTTATTGGAAGCCGGCAGCACAATACAGGTAACTTGCGGATGTACCTTGGCCCGGCTAAAAACCTTGGCCGCGGCCCGCATATCGCTTATCCGTCCGTTAGTGCAACTGCCGATGACTACCTGATTGACCGCCGTATGCAAAGCTTTGGCAATCGGTTTAACATTTCCCGGCGAAGATGGGCAGGCCATAACCGGTACCAGCTTATTTACTTCGATAAGATGACATTCCCTTACTGAACCTACCTCATCATTTTCCGAAAAATAACTGAGCATGGCCCCCATTTCTATTGCCATATTGCTAATTGTCATTTTTTCCTCAATGTCAGCCTGTTTTACCCAGCTGCCGGCAAAGATGATACCCTGGTCAGTAAAGCCGTCCGTACCAAACTTGCCAATAAGATACAGGATAATATCTTTGGCATAAACGCCCGGCGATGTCTCGCCTTCCAGCCGTATCAACTGAACCGGCGGCACTTCGATATCAAGCGTGCCGGTAGCCATGGCGGCTGCTATTTCCGTCGAACCAACGCCAAATGCCAGGACTCCATAGGCACCTGCAGTACAAGTATGCGAATCCGCCCCGATCAGCACTGCTCCCCTGGTTAAACCGCCTTGTTCGGCTATTAGCTGGTGAATAACACCTTCGCCCTTACCGTAGCAGCGTACATGATACTTATCGGCAAAGGCCAGTAACTGGCGATGATTTTGACGCGCGGGGATAGAAGGGGCCGGGAAAATATGATCAATTACCAGCATAACTTTTTTCTCATCAAATACCTTATCTACGCCAATTTTCTCAAATTGACTAATAGCCATTGGCGCTGTAACATCGTGGGCGGCGGCCAAGTCGATATGAATGGTAATATCCTGGCCTACCTGTACAGTGTCCACACCGGCCGCCCGTGCTAAATGCCTTTCAATTTCATTCAATGCTCCCACCCCTTCTAGTCGACAACGTCAATATTAAGTTTCCGGGCTATCGACTTAGCTTCGTCAATAGAACAGGAAGCGCTGCGCAGAACCAACCTGCCGCCGCCCCGGTTCAAAGCCTCCACAAAAGCATCCTTTTCACTGGCAAAAACAGTAATGCGCTGCAGTTGATATTCCTTAACCTCACTGATTTCGATCTTGAGCTTCCGCTCTTTAACCTTATCCATAATACACCGATATAAATTGGCATTGTCCGTTCCGGCACCGTATATTGCCGCCATAAGGATTCCCGGCACGTTTATACCGCGGCGGGCAAATAATTCCGGGTACAGTTCAATCTTTACACCGGTAATTTCTCCTTTAACCAGTTCATGCGCTATACGCGCCGTATTGGTTGGCGAGCCTACCGCCTGGCTGCTGCCGCCGACAACGGCATCGCCGAACGGCTTCACTATGGAATTGGCCTTTAAAGCTAAATCTTGCGCTTCTGCCGTAGCTTCGGCAATGGTTGCTTTTATTTGGGCTGCTTCCTTAGCCTTTACTTGCTCTGAAACATAATCCTCAACAGACTCATTTGTTCTGAAGAAAGGCTCCATATATTTAATAACAACCGGAACTATATATTTTGCGGATTCGGGATGTACCGCTACCGCCATAGATACCATGACGTCCACTGGTACATTTACAGGTATCGATGTTTTTACCGCCAGTTTTGCTGCCAAGTTGCCATTCAAAATTGCGCCGCCAATGTGCGTTGCACATAAACCGGCAACCATAACCCTTGGTGTGCAGGGGACCGCTACTGTCGGCGATAATGCCAGGACGATTGCTTTGCCAACCTGTTCGGGGGTGCCGCCAAACATCTCGGCCATCACGCCTGCCGTAGCCGCCGAACCGGCGCCAAACCCCTCCAGGTTGCAACCGGTACTAGTTTTGCCTACCCGGAAAATGGTCCCTATTTTTAGCATAAGTGCTGTTAAACAAGCTACCGTTTCTCGACTATCTATGGTTTCAAGCATCGCCCGGACCAACCCGGAATAAGGGCAAGAATCGCCGGTACCGGCGCACGGCTGCAGACCTACACAATGATTTCCCACCTGCGCTGCCAGGGTATAGCTGAGCGCTCTGTTGATAAAGGGATCCTCATTTAATTTGATATCCCCTTCGGCAAGCTCTTGCCCTACCCGCCCGAGAAGAAAACTATCACCCCGCGTAGCACCTACCTCGACAGCATACAGGTTATGGCTGAATACAGACATGATTGCTGACAATACTTCTTCTCTGGTCATTTTGTTCACTACAACTGCCTCAGCAATGACAACCTCACTAACACGCATATTGAGTTCACTGGCTAAGTCAATACATTGTCCAAGAGTAAACCCGCCGAGCGGATAACCTTTTTGCCGGGCTAAATTGATCAATTTCTCCATATTGCAGCCTCCTAACTTCGCTAGTACTTTGCAAAACCGTTTGCTGCGCTTGATTGCAGATGAAGAATCAAGCGCACCCCGGGTTCGTATGCCTAGTCTGGCGCCTACTTCTTTTCCCTTACTTTAATTCCGGCCAATTCTTCATTGATGGTGATAACCGCCGCTATGTCTTTTTGCCCAAGCCCTTTTGCCCTGGCGGTTTCATAGATTTGCTGGGCAAAATTAGCCATTCCCAGCGGGATGCCCAATTCCTTCGCGGTTTGTACGGCCATCTCCAGATCTTTGTACTGAAGATTAATGGTAAATCCCGGCTCAAAATTGCCTTTAAGTACAAAATTGGGCAATTTTGCTGCCAATGCATAACTGCGGCCCGAACTGCTGCCGATAATTTCAAGCAGCACTTCCGGGTCAAGCCCCGCTTTTACACCCAGCGTCATCGCTTCCGCGACTGCTGCCATATTTACACCTAACAGCAAATTGTTAACAAGTTTAACGGCATCACCCGACCCTACCGGTCCGGCGTGATAAACCTTTTTACCAATTGCCTGCAACACCGGTTGGCATTGATCAATAACCCTTTTGTCGCCACCGACCATAATTGTAAGGGTACCGGCGGCAGCACCGGCTACGCCGCCGCTTACCGGTGCGTCAAGATACCCCACACCTTTGGCGGCTGCCAGTGCAGCCATCTTTTTCGTATGACCCGGCGTAACACTGCTCAGGTCAATAAAGACTTGTCCCGGATGACTTCCTGCCAACAGCCCCTCTTTACCACTGACCACTTCTTCAACGATCGTACTATTGGGCAGTGAAATCATAACCATATCACTATTCTGTGCTACCTGCCGCGGTCCAGCAGCAGCTATTGCGCCTTGCTCCTTCATAGCTTCAACAGCGGCGGCGCCTATATCATATACAGTTAAAGAATAGCCTGCTTGTAAGATGTTACTGGCCATTGGCCGGCCCATCGCGCCCAGTCCGACAAATCCAACTTTTAGCATAAGGTACCCCCATCAAATAGAAATAAGTACATGAATCAGCGCAGCCCGTCTTCACATTTAGCTTCTTCTTTTTTCAAGCCGCCAACGCGTGCCAGCGGACGTCCACCGCTTGTAACAACAACAGCCAAGGCAATTTCATTAGCACGCGGCCCATCCGCAACCCTAACCTCCATGGCATCAAAATGGCTGCGCACAAAAGCAGCGTCTTTATAGCCAAGCGGCACATCAAGAGCGGTACCAACACCACCGACTTTTTTAGCGGAAGGGATAAGTGCTTTGCCGCCGCCAATATTGTCCCGCATGGGTTTGCCAAGTTTGGGATGCATTAAAGCTGCAGCATGTTCCAACTCACCATTTTCACCAACAATTACGCCTTTACCGTAACTTTCAACTTCGTTCGGAGCAATCCCCAGGGCAGCGACAGCTTTCTTAGTAAGCATGTCACCAAGCTCAACACTGGCGTCGATAAGCGGGGTGAGATCTTCAACATATTTGCCGGCAAACGGATTTTCAAAAACAGCAACTGCGGCTGCCTTGCGTAATGGTTTTGGCAAAGGTTGAGCCATTTCCGTTTTTACTTCTTCCACAATCGTTACGATCTTGCGAATTTTCATTGTAAAACCTCCAATTAGTTTATTAAATTTATGGTTTTGCATTTCCGTACTGTTTTTAGCTATTTTACAGTACCGTTACCTTACGCTCGGCCGGAGGTGTGTTACGGCTTTTAGCAAACATAATTTTTCCATCAATCAGTACCATCGAGATTCCCAGCAGGTCACCCGCTTCGAGCGCCTCAAGCGCATTACCGCCGACTGAGCCCATCGGCTTATCGGCAATAACCAAATCTGCTTCTTTGCCTACGGCAATCAGGCCGGTATTCAAACCAAAAGTCTTAGCGGTATTGCCGGTTGCCATGGCGATTGCCTGTACTGCCGGAATTCCGGATACACCCGCAATCTGAGCGATATTTCTGACGATGCCAAGGGGAATAACCCCTGTTCCGGAAGGCGCATCATTGCCAAAAATCACGCGGTTTAATTGTTTTTTCGCAGCAAGCTTTTTCACCACCATATCGGCAATCTTGCTATTACCGCATTGAACAATTTCCAGCGTTAGATTGGTTTCGTTGATAAGTTTATCAATTTCCGCGGGAGAAATAGCGGTAGGTCCGCCATTTACGTGGGAAACAACATCCGGGTTAACTTTCATTACGTCATCTGCTGTTACGGTCGAACTTCCCGGAATAGAAGTTCCCCCGGTATGCATGGCAACTTTCATGCCGTGCTTCTGAGCTAATTTAACCATCGGCGCAGCTTCTGCCGGTTTTTTAACTGCTCCCAGGCCAACTTCGCCTACAAGCCATACACCGGCTGCCGCCATTTCCACAAAATCCGCTTCCGTGAGCCCTTTTTCCAGGATAACAGCCCCCCCATGCAACTTGACTCCGGCCGGTCTTGCGTTAGCAAACGATTTATGGGCCAAAATGGCTAAAGCCTTTACCCCCGCCGGATCTTTTGGCCTGCCGGGAGTATGACATTCGCCGGCTGAAATCATGCTTGTCACGCCGCCATGTAATGCACTGCCGATATAATCGAGCATGTTTTGACGGGGTGTAAAATCACCAATAACCGGGTGAACATGAGAGTCAATAAACCCCGGCATTACTGCCATACCGCCAACATCAATTTTCTTAACGTCTTTTTCACCGTTAACCTGATCCAGCAGCGTTTTATCGCCAATTGCCGCAATTTTACCATCTTGAATAAGAATGGTATCTCCTTTTAAAATGGGATTATTGATGTCCCCTGATACAAGGATACCAATGTTGGTTACTACGGTTGCCATGAAACATCACTCCTTTTATGTTTGGGAAAGCATACACTTTCCTTGCGAATTTAGGTCCAGTTCTCCATATTGACCTGTCATTCTATACTTAAGCATTTTTCATGCCAAGTAATAGCGCAATAGACGATTACCGTTTTTTCAATATGCCAAACAGGCTAAAATCGAAGTTTTTGTAAGTAAAAAAATTTTGCTTACCATTGCTTTCATTGCCAGCCACATTGCAAAAAAATCTGCAATGTTTTCATAATTGAAAAGGATTCTTTTCAATTATGAAAGATAGTATCGCTTTTGTTATATTTCTGTAACAAAACATCGTAAATTACCGTAAAAGTATTTCAATTTTGCAATAATTTGAGTTTTTTCTGTCGGTATGCGCAGGTATAGGGTATATCTAAAAATAAACATTATTTTATACCATAAAATCCTGCCTGCATACAAGAAACCCACAAAATCTCGACAGTCGAAAAGCCGGCTGCCTGTAAAATATTGATATGGTCTTGAATAGTAATGGGAAAAATCTCAATTCCATAGCGACTTATATGCTTTTCTACGGCAGCAGCATTTTTTCCACTTAACAACTGAGCATTTTTCCAACGTTCAAGACCTATTTGTATTCCTTGCTTGCTTATTGGTCTAATTGTTTCAAAGGTAACGTAAACACCGCCTCGCTTCAGCAGCTTATAACAATTGTTTGTTGCCTTGATCCGCAGCTCATCCTGCAAATAATGATGAGACATAATAGCGGTCACAACATCAAAGCTATCTGGGCAGCATAACTCTTCACTGCCTGCCGGCATATATGTGATCTCATAATTCGCCAACTTTTCTTTGGCCATACTTAGCATACTTTCGGCCGGGTCTGCGGCTACAATTTTCATTTTCCCGAAACATTCAATCGCTTGTAAAACAAGGGTTCCTGTTCCACAACCGCTATCCAGCCAGGCTTGCGGTTTAGGCACAACTGTTTTAACTAAATCAAGAGTTTCCGTGTGAAACAAATGATACCGCGGCAACGTTTTGTGGACGTTTGCGTCATACTCATTTGCTGCCTGAGAAGTCTTATTGTCTCGCATATATAATCTACCCCTTATCAGTTGACTCCGCCGGCCATTTATCGGCCATCAGCTGCATTACTTTCCCGCCGCCGGCATGATTATTATCAACTATTCAACTTATTCTTTTCTTCATTGCAAACTTTGTCCCCGCGTTTCCCTGCCCAAAATAGCGACTGCCAGGCAGGCAATGATAAATGCACCGGCAACAATGGCGATTGCGCCGGTAACGCCAACAGCAGTAAGGGCATAGCCGATGACTAGCGGAGCCAGCATGGAACCCAGTCGCGAACAAGTCGCTGCCATGCTTGTTCCTGTTACTCTTATACCGGTAGGATAAAGCTCCGGTGTATACGTATAAGTTATCCCCCATACTCCTGACACAAAAAAGGACGTGATTACTCCTAACAGTACAACCTGGCCAATTTCTAAAGCACCATACCCCAATGCCCAGCCGAACAAGACGGTAGCGATGCCGGCAAACAGCAGGTTAACGGTCAGCAAACGTTTTCTCCCATATTTATCCATGCCGTAAGCGCATAAAATTTGATTGGGTATATAAGCAAACTGCATGATAACCACATACAGGAACGACTTGACCATACTATGCCCCGCTTTAACCAATAATGAGGGTAACCAGGCAAAAAGCCCGTAATAGCCGAACATTCCCAAAAACCACAAAGCCCAGAGCATCACTGTCGTTTGCCAGTATCTTTGCGAAAACAACGTTCCCAGCGAACTTTTTCCTGCTATCGAAACTGCCGCCATATCGGCTTCCGTTACCGGCGGGACCGTATTCGTTTTCGCGACCTCAGTTTCAATCTGCTCAACAATTTCCAAAGCTTCTTTGTCTCGTCCCTGCAGGGCAAGCCAGCGGGGAGATTCGGGCAAGTGCCGGCGAACAATCCAAATATATAACGCCGGTACAGCTCCGGCAACAAAGGCCCAGCGCCAACCTTCCTGAACGCCCGGAATAATAAAATAGGAAAGAGCGGCGGCGACCAGCCAGCCAACTGCCCAGAAGGTATTGATTAATCCCTGAACTTTTCCCCTGTCCCCCTTGGGAATAAATTCTCCCATCAGCGCAGTAACAACCGGAGTTTCTCCACCAAGTCCCAAACCAACTAAAAACCGAAAACAAATTAGTGATGTAAAATCCCAAGCCAAGGCACAGGCTAAGGAGGCAACCGAAAATATCAACATTGTCCATTGGAAAACCGCTTTTCGCCCAAAACGGTCTGCCGCCGGACCTGAGATAAAAGCGCCAGCCATCATGCCAAACAATCCCGAGCTAAGTAAAACTCCGACTTGAGCGGGGCTTAAATGCCAAGCCTGAATCAAGGCGGTGGCGATAAAAGTTATCAGACCAACATCAAAGGCGTCAAACGCCCAGGCAAAGCCATTTATGGTTAGTAACTTATAATGAAATCTGGAAAGTGGCAGCCTATCAAGTTTTGCCGCTACTGTAACCGGTGTTCCAAAATTGTTCATAATAACACCTCAATCAAGTTTTTACTGAGTTGAATCTCTGTAGAATCCTAAACTGCCCAATAGACCCGATGTACTCATTGATTACCAATCATCAGCTACCTATATGAAGCTCATAAAGAATCACTCCTCTTGTATTTTTAGAAAAACTGTTCGCCTCCTCATAAATTGTCAAGTCTGCTTACCCTAGGGACTAAGCATTTATCATGCCAATAACCCAGAAAAAATTTTTATAAACTTATAATAAACAGCTAGCTTACAGCAGGAAAATTGTAAAAAAGACCTGGCTTGTACCAAGTCTCGCCGGGTGCCGGCAGAAGCCCCAGGGATTCTTACTTATTATCAGAAAGATTTTATATTTGCTGATAATATAAAAAAAATAGCGGCGCCGCTAATCCGTATTAGCAAGTGCACCGCCAAAAAATTGTAAACTTTTCAATATTGAAATTATTCTTTTCAAATCTGAAAACCACATCACTAAATTTGCTATTTTTGTCTAAAAAACCTGTCCTTTTACAGGATAATCATTTCAATCCTGCAATCCCAAATCTTTCATTCGCCGCCAAAGTGTCGTTATACTGACTCCCAGGCGTTTGGCGGCTTGGGTACGATTGCCGTTTTCCTCCTGCAGAACACCTGTAATAATTTGCTTTTCGGCATTTCTCAACGCTATCCGCAAATTCACATCCGCCCTTTTAGCGGTAGTGGGATTAGTAAAATATTGAGTAGAATGAAATTGCGAGGGAAGCAGGCTGACAGTTAACGCTTTATCACCGACTCTTGCCATATTCAGCGCGCTTTCAATACAATTTTGCAATTCCCTGACATTTCCGGGCCATCTATAACAACAAAATATATCAGCTACCTCCGGAGAAATTTTAGCAATATATTTCCCCAAAACTTGATTGTACTTTTTCATAAAATACTTAGCCAATAAAATAACGTCTTTAGCCCGGTCCCGCAACGGCGGGATTCTTAACTCGACAACATTGATACGGTAAAACAAATCCTCGCGAAAGGTTTTTTCCTCAATAAGGCGGCGCAAATTTTTATTTGTTGCACAAATAATACGAACATCAATAGGAATTGATTTCGTGCTGCCAATACGCGTAACCTCGCGTTCCTGAATAACACGCAGCAGTTTTACCTGCAGATCGAGATTCATTTCACTGATTTCGTCCAGGAAAACCGTTCCATGATTTGCACCCTCAAAAATCCCCGGACTGCCACCTTTTTTAGCACCGGTAAACGAACCCTCAACATAGCCAAATAAATTTCCCTCAATTAACGAGGCGGGCAGAGCACTACAGTTAATGGCCACAAATGGCTGATCGCGGCGATCGCTGACGTTGTGAATGGCTTGAGCGAACAATTCCTTACCCGTGCCGGTTTCACCATGAATAAGTACGGAGGAGATATTCTGAGCAATGTACCTTGCCATGTTTTTACAGCGTCTGATACTGTCACTTTCGCCGATGATATCATCGAAAGTGTAACGGGCATATTGATATTTTTTCATTTCGTCAACAAGCTTGTGCTTTTGTGAAACGAATACCTCATTATTAAAACCCAATCCATATGCTTTCGTAATAGGAATACGTACCGCCATCGCTCCCGGCACAGATATGGATGCGCCAATTATGGGGGTTTGCGTTGCCATAGCTTCATAAGCACTTTCACTGACTTTTCCATTAAACTTATTCTTATGTACGCCATTATGATCTACACTGTCTAATCTGCGCCCAAGCTTATCAAACAAGACGGCTTCGCCGCCTGCGACCCGGGCAATTAACGGCAGGGCATTGGATAAGGATTCCAGTAATTTCTTATCCCTTTCCACACGTTCAATATTACTGCAGGCAATAACATATTCGCCAATAGCTACTGCCCATGCTTCAGCCTCCTTAATAAACTGTGACTCACCACAAACAGGCAGCTCCATTTGCGCGGCTTTAAGGGCAAGATCATAAACTTGCCCAATACAATTTGCTTCTTCCTTCCCAGTCGAATCCACAGTTTTTAATCTATGGCCATTCGCATCGGTTATCGTCGCGAATCCTCCGGAAATGCGGGCAATGACAGGCAACATGGCAAATAAATGTTGTAATAAATCCTGGCTTTTCATTCAGCGTTTCCTCCCCATCGATTATGGCAAAAAACTCTTTATGCTTCTAAACGTAAAGTATCTATCTGCATATTAATTTACTTAATATTTTAACATAATTTAAAATTTTCCATATCTTTGGTGTAAAATCCTGCCACATAACAATTTATATCAGAATAAAAGATAATCCTTCATGTAACAAAACTTCTTTCATTTCTGTTATAAAAAAGCGTAAAACGTTTTATAACGTTTGTTATTTAAAAATGATCTTGCACAAAACAGCGTGATTAAAAAATTGGCTGGGGCTAAGACCGGTTAGTTCTTTTAATTTAGCAAGCCTAAAGACAAGCGTATTGCGATGAATATATAGGTCTTTGGCCGCAAGCGAAACATTCAGATTATTTCTTAACAGTATCCGAATGGTATTTGCCATGTCATATTTAGCCGTAAGCTTGCTTTTTATAATTTTTCTGACATAATTAAGGGCCAAACATTTTTCGATTGCTCCGGGCACTTCCAGCAGATAAGACGACATTACGTCATAATCATAGATAGAGGCAACCGGCGTATCGGCATCAGCATGTTGGTGTGTAAAAACAGCTTCTTGGTAAGAGTAATATAATTCAGCGGGAGTTGTTGTCAAGCTGCCGATTCCGGTTTTTATACAATTATATTGCTGTTCTTTATTTAATACAGAATAAAGTTTATGGCCCCATAGATAAAAATCGCTAGCAATAGCATCATTCGGAAACTGTTTCAGAATAATAAGCTCCTTCTCCCTGAAAACATAGACATCATTTTTATCAACAAGCTCCGCAGCTTCCAACCGCCCGATTAGATCTTCCTCAAGACGGGGGATAATAAGCTCATGTGCTCCATAATGGTTAAGAGTTTTTTCTAAGACGGAATCAAGCCTCACAACTGCTACAAAACGGGGGGAATGCAGATTAAAACGCAGTAGATTGGCGATCTGCGTTATTTGATCATAGTTTTCTCGATATCTTGCTTCAAGGAGCAGGTGAACCATTCGTTCCTTCAATTGTAAATTTAACCGGAATTTTTCCAGCAAGCTTTCACGCTCTAACAAAAGCTCGGTTATCATTTTAACCAATTGGGCTGTATTTTTCACTGCATCAGGTTCGCCGGAAATACCGACAACACCAACAATTTGATCATCTAGTAAGATAGGCCAATTTAACCCTGGCTGCGCTCCAGGAAATTGCTCTATCTGATTTGAATGTATTTCCACCAAATCACCACTAAGGATCGCATTAATGGCGCCCTGATGGTAACTGTTAATTCTTGCCGGCTGACCTGATCCAATAATAATTCCGTCGCTGTTCATAATATTCACGTTGCAATGTACAATCGGTATAATGTTGTCCACGATTTTTTGCGCTAATTCTCTTGTGATGATCACATTATCACTCCTGTCAATTAACCTGTCTATATTGCACATTATCATTCCATAACCATTGTCACTATTTCCAAACGCGTTGTACATATTGTACAACATACCTGACTAAATGTACAACATCATTAGTAATTGCAGATAATTGAAAATTCTCTACCATTTCTATAAACTAAGAATAAGAAGAATGGTAAAGTATTAAAGATTTTTAAGCTCAATATATCTAAACGGAAGTGAAAATAATGCATATTGTTATAGCACCGGACTCCTATAAAGGGAGCCTATCTGCGATAGGCGTAGCTAACGCCATGGAACGTGGAGTTATTTCGGTTTTTCCTAGTGCGCAAATACATAAGCTGCCTATTGCCGATGGCGGCGAAGGAACGGTTGAAGCGCTAGTGACCGCCACTAAGGGAAAAGTAATCCACCAAGTAGTTCAGGGTCCTCTGGGTAATCCCATTACAGCATCCTGGGGAATTCTTGGCGACGGAAAAACGGCAGTCATTGAAATGGCAACTGCGTCGGGGCTTACACTTGTCCCCAAAGAAAAGCGCGATCCGCGAGTAACTACAACCTATGGAACTGGTGAATTATTCAGGGCCGCTCTTGATCAGGGTATTCGTAAATTTATCGTCGGCATTGGCGGCAGTGCTACTAATGACGGCGGAACCGGGATGGCTCGGGCGCTGGGAGTAAAATTTCTTGATAAGTTTGGCAAAGAACTTTCTCCCGGAGGAGCTGCCTTAATTAATTTAGCACAAATTGACCTTTCCGGAATCGACCTTCGTATAGCGGAAGCAATTATACTTGTTGCTTGTGATGTAGACAATCCGCTTTGCGGGCCGAAAGGCGCATCAGCTGTATATGGACCGCAAAAAGGAGCGACACCTGAAATGGTCGCTCAGTTGGATTATGCACTGAAACATTTTGCCGCAATAGCAACAAAGGCAACCGGTAAAAATGTGTCCAATATGCCGGGAGCAGGTGCCGCCGGCGGCCTGGGTGCCGGCTTGTTGTTCTTTACGAATGCTCAATTAAGGCCAGGAGTTGATATTATTCTTGCCGCAGCCAACTTTGCAGATATTGTAAAAAATGCAACCTTTGTCCTTACCGGCGAAGGAGCAACCGATTTTCAGACTGCTTTTGGCAAAGCTCCTGTTGGAGTAGCAAAAATAGCAAAAAAATTTAATATTCCAACGATTTGCCTCTCAGGGGGGTTGGGTAAAGGCAGCGATGATGTCTTACAGCAGGGGATTGACGCGTTAATGAGTATTGCTCCCCGACCGATGCCACTTGACGAATGTATCCATTCTGCCGATGTCCTTATTGAACAAGCTACCGCCCGTGTTTGCCGCCTAGTAAACATCGGATTTCAACTGAACATTGCAAAACAAAAGCAAAATAACTAATTGAGAAGTTATCCAACTGCGGTTAATCAGTTTAGATCTTGATCTTACATAAGTCCTCGCATAGCGAGGGCTTATTTTTTCATGCACCATTTCTTTTTACAAAGAATTTCTCTTCTCTGCGCAAATTGCATTACCCAACTGGGAACACATAAGAAAAAAACATCCAGTAAACACCAGATGTTGAAAATACAAAAAATTTGGCGGTTGCACCATGATTGGGAAACACATTTATTTTTTAATTTCGATTCCGGCCAGTTCTTCATAATGTTTAATTATACTGCAAATATCTTGCTCTCCATATCCCTTGGCAACTGCCGTATGAATCATTTCCCGAACAACGGCCATTACCGGCATGGGTAAGCTTAATTCTTTAGACAAGTCGTAAATTAAACCAAGATCTTTATATAACATGACCGTTCCAAAAGCTGGTGTAAAATCACGGTTAATAATTTTAGGGACTCTGGATTCGGTTACGGCACTGCGCGCGCCCCCGCCATTAACCACCTGAACAAATACTTCCGGATCAACGCCGCTCTTACAGGCCATGGTAAGTGCTTCAGCTAACGAAAGCAGATTAGTTGCTACCAATGCGTTATTAGCCAGCTTCATATAGGAACCTGTTCCGCTTTCTCCCATGTAAAAGGCCTGTTGCCCCATCGTATTAAATAGTGGCAAGCATTGCTCAAAAGCCTTCTTATCGCCTCCGACCATAAATGTTAATTTTGCTTCTTGCGCCTGAATACCGCTGCCAGTTACCGGACTATCCAGCATAGTGATGCCTTTGCCTGCAACCTGCTTGGCTAACCGGATACTGGTATGCGGTGAGATGGTACTGCTATTCATGATAATTAAGCCAGGCTGAGCCCCTTCTATAATTCCATTTGTTCCTGTTAGGGCAGTCTCAACCTCTGCGTCTGCTTTCAACATAATAAGAATTGCTTCGCAGTGCTTCGCCACTTCCGCCGGATTATTACACAAGCGTGCTCCGCTTTTTACCAGCGACTCGGCTTTACTTGCCGTTCGGTTGTAGACATATAGCTCATAGCCAGCATTTAGTAAATGTCTTGCCATCGGCTTCCCCATAATACCCAAACCAATAACTCCAATCTTTTTCATACCGCTCTCCACCTTTTTCTTATATTGTTATCAAAGTACTTCAAAACAGTTACTTAAAAGCACCAATCGTAAATTGTTTACGAAGCAATAATTAATATAGTAAATTATTTACGATTTTATAATAAATAATTTATTCAGCTTTGTCAACATTATCTTCTTAGATAGCGACTAAAATTTTTGCCAGCAATGGATAGACAATGGTATGATGGAATAAAAAACTTCCAGGAGGATACCATGCCGGAGAACAACCTGTTTTCAATTATCAGAACACGTTACCATACCTTGTCACCCGCCCAAAAAATAATTGGAGATTATATTTTAAAAAATAGTAATTCCGTTGTGTTACTATCTATTAGCGATTTAGCATCTGAATGTAAAACAAGCGAAACGACCGTAATCCGCTTTTTACAAAAAATCGGCTATTCATCCTACCAGGTTTTTAGAGTAAAACTGGCCCAAGAACTTTCACCTAATCAGCCACAAGCCATCTACGAAAATATAACTGGCAGCGAAGAAATAACCAGCAGTGATGATATTGCTCAAATAAGGCACAAAATACTGTCCTCGGTTTCAGCATCATTGCAGGACTTGAGGAGGCTTATTGACGATACTGCCATTTCTTCAGCCGTCCACTTATTGCATAAAGCAAAAAAAATTCTGTTTTTTGGCAGCGGCGGATCTGCCGTAATAGCCCATGACGCTTTTCATAAATTTCTGCGGCTGGGCCTTAATGTTGTTAATGATTTTAGTTCTCATCTTATGTTTCTTAACTGCACGCATACAACAGAGCATGACGTAATTTTTCTGGTATCCCATTCAGGAGAAAGTATTGATACAATTGAATGTGCCAAACTGGCCAAGGCCAACCAGGCCCGTATTATTGCGATCACTAGTTACCAAAACTCAACATTGGCCAAAATTGCCGACGTATGTTTATTGAGTTCCACCAGTGAAAAAAAATATCACACCGATGCCATGGTCTCGCGAATTATTCAGTTGGTAATTGTCGATATGCTGTATGTGCCACTTGTTTTAAAGCTAGGAGAAACAGGCATTGAGAAGATTAATAAATCCCGGCTTGCCGTTGCCAGAACAAAAACGTAATTAAATCAAAAAAAGCCGCCAAGCAGCAAATAAAAGCTGCCTGGCGGCCAGTTGTACATTCAATGTCGCACATCAAACAAAATCTTATAAATAGAACCATGTTTTTCGTCTTCATATAACCAAACCAATGGTGTCGTACGTTTTAACAAATATCCCCAATCTATTGTTGCTGCAACTACCCGATCAAAAGTGCGACAGGAAGAATCGTTGAAACGAAGTGCTACTTGCAGTGTACGATTAGCTTGATTTTTATTTAGCTCAAACTGCTCTAAAATTCTTGTATCATCATTCTCCTGCAGATTGCCAAAAATTTTTACCTGTCGACCAAGAGTGTTTTTTAAAATTTCCTGGAGGCTGGAGTATACACCGTCAAACCGATCGTTCATTCCTACACCTACTTTCAAAAATTATCCTAATCATAGGAGCAACAGATATACCATTGGACAGTTAACGGATTGTTTTGCCAACCAAATTACATATCTAAAATAACTATATAGAATTTTACAAAAATATACAACCTAAAATTGCTAAATGTTGTAAATATAAAGCTGAAATGGTGAATATCCGACCTGATTGGTATGCAACAGCGAAATTCCGATCTATGCTTTAATCTCAAAGTATATTTTCGGCACATAATTAGTCTGTTTTTACGGTAAACTACTAGCAAAACTATGGCAAAGGAAGCTATATATGAAACTAATTAATGTTGGCGATGATGCACCAAATTTTACCTTGACCGACAATAACGACCAATATGTCACCCTGACAAATTTTCGCGGCAAAAAGGTTCTTCTTTCCTGGCACCCCTTAGCCTGGACACCTGTTTGTACCGATCAAATGCGCGCCTTGGAAGTTAACTATGAAAACTTTCAAAACCTTAATACAATACCTTTGGGTTTTAGTGTTGATCCCACACCATGCAAAAAGATATGGGCCCATGCCTTACAACTAAAAATGTTAAAAATTTTATCCGATTTCTGGCCGCATGGCAAAACAGCCAAGGAATACGGAATATTCAGGGAACAAGGCGGGTATTCCGAACGGGCTAACATTATTATAGACGAACATGGCAAAGTAATGTGGTTAAAAGTTTATCCCTCCGCCCAGCTGCCTGATCTTAATGAGGTTTTTAACGTATTGTCAGGCAGCTAAATTAAGCGAACAAGTTCATAAAGAGTATGAGAGCTCCAGTTACGCCGCTGGAGTTCTCTTTTTTGTGTCCTGAATTTCAGACTTACAAAGTGTTGGTACCGGCCGCCTTATTGGCGGCGTCAATTGCCTGTTGGGCCAAGTCAATTGCTTGACCCAATGTATTCAGCTCTTGTACTGGATTATGAAACCCCATACTGTTTGCTGCTGCCACATAATCCCAGTACCACTGAGCATGGCGCAAAAGTTCGCGTGCATTGGTTATCTCTGTTTGATTAGCAGCGGTATTGGTACTGGCTTGTTGAATAGCACCATGCGCCCTTGCAATTTTCTGGCCAGCAGTATGCTGAAGCTGCCACACATTGTCCTGGATGGCTTTGACTTGACTAAACAATAACTCTTGTCCTTGATTGTGACAGGGTGAGCAGGATTCTCCCATTGTTTTGAGCGGGCTTGTTACCCAATGCGAGGTATATTTCTGCCCATTTTTACGCATGTATGGCATATGACAGTCGGCACAGGAAACTCCGAATTGACCGTGAACACCGTTTTGCCACTCTTCGTAATCCGGATGCTGTGCTTTCAAAACAGGTACCTGAGAATCGGGATGAATAAAATCCTGTGCGAAACCGTTTGGTTTGGTTGAATAATATTCATACATTTGTTGGGGGGTTAGTCCTTTATCCCAAGGGAAGATAACCTTAGAAGTACCTGGTTCGAAATAATACTCAGAGTGACACTGCGCGCAAACATAGCTGCGCATTTCTTCACGGTTGGCTTTACTTACATCAATACCGCGCTTTTGCATCGCTTCAATAAAGGCCGGATTGATAACCCGCAGCCCCATAGTTTCCGGATCATGGCAGTTAGCACAAGTAACAGGATGCTTTGTTTTATCCATTAACTCGTTAAGCGGTTTATTGGCATAGCTCCAACCCATTTCCTGGTATGCCTGCTCGATGTATGGTGTTTTACAGGTAATACACGCCGCTTTGGCAGCAGGGCCAATCCGTTTGGATTCACGCAAATCCTCGAGTGAATAAGGATGCCCTCTATCTTCGGTATAATCTTTGCTAAACGGGTTTCCCTTAAAATTTGTATAAAGTTCAGGTTGCATCTCGGCCTTTTGCACTTTGATACTGCCGCCATAGCCGGCCGGTGATACTGCCATCTCTATATTTTTCTTATAACTGTTATACTCTAAGGGGTAATTTTTCCCCCAGGTTTCCGTGTCATATTCACCAGCAGGCAGTTTCACCAGTTTAACGGTTGACTGCGGTTTAAATATCCATACCCGACTAAGGACAACAGCGGCAAACAAAATGCTCAGTGACAAAAATGCGATCAATAATTTTTGGATCCTATTCAACTCCAATGCCCTCCTTAACCACAACTTGGCCATGGATCATGCCGCGATGACACTTCGTGCATGACTGCCCGCCCGCCGACATAAAAGTGTTGGCGACTGTGTGTGCGTGACAACGCAGGCAATTTTGCTCGACAATTGTTCTGCCTTTAGCACTAAGCCTAATTGTGTCAGGGTAGTCACGCAAAAATTCATGATAGGTATCATGTATTCCAGTCTGATTTTTGACAATCATTTTTTCGACTATGTTTTGCTGGGGCAGATGACAATCTCCGCAGGTAAATTGGCGATGGTTAGATGCTTGCCATGTAGCCGCTACCTGCTTCATAGAGTGGCAACTGCTGCAGAATGAAGCTTTATCAGCGTATGCAATACCGCCTCCGGCTATAGCCAAACCAATAACCGCAGCTAGAGCACCAAACAGCATCAATAGGATACTGTTCTTTTCCAAGTACTTTTTCCACTCCATGGCAATCTCCCCCAGACTGCACATCTTCACTCCATTTGCTCTATTAGATTGCCAAATCTGGAATTTGTTTATTCATTTGAAAGTAAACCGTAATTAGTAAGAGGATTAAGGCCTGCGCCATTCAAATGTAAATTCACTCCCCGAAGAACAAAAAACATGGTAAAAACACAGCACTTTCGTGCTAGTGTTTTACCATGTTTTTTAGTAATCTGTTTTAGTTGACAAGCTTATTCCGTAATTTCCCGATAAACAGCCGCCAGGAATTTGGCTCCATTCGCGATTACTGTCTCATCAATATCGAAAGCGGCATTATGATGACCACCACCGGTTGGAGTTCCATATAAAACAAACATAGCTTTTCCTCCCCGGCTCTGCACACGTTCCATCATAGCCGTAAAGTCCTCGGATCCGTTCAAGCCGGCCTCCGGCATAAGCTGCTTAACCGATGGTAATAATTTAGCAACCTTAGACCCTAAAGCAACCAATTCAGGTGAATTTGTACCGCCACAAGCTACTGCGGCCGGGTTAATTTCCAATTCCAAGCCATACATCACGGCAACACCTTGTAGGATCTCTTTCGCCCGGGAAACCATGTAATCATTAATTTCATCTGTCGCCCCCCGTGTCTCTAAACGAAAACTGGCCTTGTCGGGAATTATATTCCAATCAGTACCGGCCGACATAATCCCGACATTAATCTGCGAGGCCCCGTTACCATGGCGGGCAATGGCATATAAATTTGTCACCGCAGCGCAGGCACCCAGCAATGCATTCTTACCCTCATCCGGACGAATGGCCGCATGGGCTGCCCGGCCCCGGTATGTAACTTCAAAACGCGACATAGGGTATATATTGGTTACGTTTACAGCAATTTGTCCAATTTGTTTCAGACTAGTACCGACATGACCTCCAAATAAATAGTCTACATCATCCACTACCCCGGCAGCCACCATAGCCGCCGCTCCGGACAGATTCTCTTCATTCGGCTGAAAAATTAACTTTACTGTACCTTTCAACAGTTCCCGGTTTTCACTAAAATAGCGAGCCAAGAGTAATCCTATCGAAGTATGAGCATCATGCCCGCACATATGGGCACAGCCAGGATTTTGCGAAACAAATCCTTCACGGACCGGCCTATGTCCGGGATCACCAGCCTCATGCACCTCATTAGAATCAATATCAAACCGAAAGCCGACAGTAGGCCCCGGCTTATCTCCTTTAAGCACAGCTACTACCCCGGTAAAACCGCCTTTTGCGGACAAAATAAACTTTTCCTTTACGCCAAACTTTAGCGCCCGTTGATATTCTACCGCGTGTTTCGCGGCATTTGGCAACAATATTTGTTTCGCGGAAGCAATCACATCTTGCCCTAAAAATAGCGTATAACCCCAGTCCGAAAGTTTTTCCGCAATAAAGCCGGTCGCATAATACTCCACCCAAGCTGTTTGGGGACACTTGTGAAGCTGGCGTCGCCATCCAACAGCTTCTGAAAAACACCTGTCAATTTCTTCCTCTTGCTTAAGAAATGTTTCCATGTTAAATTACACTTCCTTTAATAATCAACGCAGACAACTTATAAATTAACAACCACTTACATCTCATTTTTCACATAAATAGTATTGTCAGTTTCAACTCTAGCAGGGGTATAGGTGACTAAACTTACTAATACGTAACAGACCAAATTGACTGCTAAAGCAACAAACCCGGCGTTAAAATTCATTCCGGCAATGGGGAACGGGTCCATCTTACCCAATATCAGACCAAACACCAATACTTCGCCGACAACCAAGCCAATATACGCACCAAGCTTTGTAGCCTTTTTCCAGAAAAGCCCCAGTACAATCATTGGGAAAAACTGAGTTACGCCGGAATAACCGGTAAGCAGTAGGTTAACCAGCATATTAGGCAGAAAGATAGCCAGGCATAATGCGATACAGGTTAATACCAATACCGTAGCGCGGGCAAGGACAGCTATCTTTTCATGGGAAGCGTCTTTGCCAAAAGTTTTGCAGTAAATACCGCGCGTACACAGCATAGATGTCGACAAAAGCAAGTCGGCTGCCGGAATCATGCAGGCCAGTGCTCCTGCTCCGCCAACAAGTCCCAATGCCCAACCGGGAAACGTCTCCCTAACCATGGTCATAAATGCCATATCAGGCGTTTTCAAAGGCGTACTCAGAACAAGCAAGGCAGTGAACCCAACCAACATGGGAAAAAGAAAGCAGATTTGATATAGTGGTAAATAAACGGCATTATGTCTAAGAACGTCCGGATTACGGGCGCTAAAACTGTTTGGCACAAAATGAGGCCACATATAAAATCCTAATCCTGTTAAAAGTAAAGTAGACATAGTCCAAGTGACATCTAAGTTTTTTGTCCCGCCTGGCAAAGTAAGAAATCCCGGCTTGGCTGCATCCAATGCTTCAAACATACCGCCCACGCTGCCAAAATAATGTATGGGAAGATAGAGTCCAAAAAAGGCCACAGCTGCGATCATGGAAACATCTTTAATCACAGCGGTTGCCGCAACACCCTTTAAGCCACTTAAATAGACAAACGATGCCACCAGCACAAAAGCAATCAGCATTGCCGGTATACGTGTCAGTTGTCCGTATGAACAAGTTTCTATAATTAATCCTAAACCTGTTAACTGCAATTGTAAATAGGGTAATAGAAAAGCTACACCAATTGTAGCCGTCAAGACAGCCAGTGTTTTACTTTTATATAAATGTTCAATTAAATCCGGCTGTGTCATTAAACCATATTTTTTACCAAGCGGGGAAATTTTAGGCAATACATAATAACCAACTACATAGGCCAAAGCTCCATAACCTAACATATAAAAAGATGGTGCTCCCCGACTATACGCCCAGCCACTGGCGCCAAGAAAAGCAAATGCCGTATAAATTTCACCGGCTAAAACAAACCAGCTCAGCCACCTGCCAAAATTTCTCCCGCCGACAGCCCATTCTTCAAGGTTCATTTTTTTCTTCATTCCGGGCAGCATACCCACTACGGTCGCGCCAATAATGAATGTAAAGATAACCAGAAGAGCGGTTACCTCATTTCCCATAATGTTACCTCCTCGTAATTCCACACTTAAGCTTCATTGTCTTTTCGTGAGTCTAGCTTATATAGCACTGTTAAACACCCAAAAGCTACAAATATGCCGGACAATAGCCAAAACGCCAAGAAAGGCAGTCCTAAAACCATAGGATGAACCGTATTCACAAAAGGAACCATACCAACAATCCAAACAAAAGGAATTAGTGTTAAGATCACTTTTAATGCGTCCATACTTCCCCCTCCCTTCTAAAAAAATAGAGACCACCTTATATGGCGTCTCATCTTTGAGGTCGTTTTTTACATTTTTATATTATAAAGCAAAGAGTGGCATTTTTCAACCGTTTTACGCAGTTTATTATCATATTTGTTTTTTCTCAATGGAAAAACGTACCCGTTATAAAACTCAAAAAGACAATCGGCTGAAGTCGTCAGCTTTATAGAAACACTAAATTTGCGACATGAGAATCTATCTTTACAATCAAACTGCAATTATAACCACCACTCAAACCGTAATTTTCTTGAATTATACTTTCAGTTTTTATCTCAAATTGGCTAGACACTGCATAGTAAATAGAAAGTATAGTTTTACCGGAGGCGATTACCCATGTCGTTTGAAAATTTACCATTATTGGTTCTTTTACTCCTCTCGGTATTAGGTAACAACCAGTCTGTAGCAATAGCGGCAGGATTACTTTTAATCCTAAAGCTTCTCGGCCTTAATGCTTTGTTTCCGATAATAGAAAGTAAGGGAATAAGTATTGGCATTACAATACTGACTTTCGCAATTTTGGCACCATTAGCAACCGGCCGTATTACATTAGGCAATATTCTCAGTGCTTTTAAATCACCGATTACCCTAATAGCACTGGCCTCCGGTATATTTGTTGCCTGGACCGCCGGGCGGGGCCTTTTATTTATAAATGCTTCACCGGAAATAGTGACTTCACTTGTCTTAGGCACAGTTTTCGGCGTATGCTTTTTACAAGGTATCGCGATTGGGCCACTCATTGCAGGCGGTCTCGTTTCATTGGTGGTCGCCTTTACAAATCTAATTAAGTAACACCCGCATCTGCCAAACGGCAAAGTCTGTTGTTTCCGTCTGTCCGTCCTGGAAGTTGGTTGTTATAGGATGCTGCTATTTCCTGCATGGACGCCGATTGTTCTTAGGTAGCTGCCGAAATAGTTTGGGCCTCACCAGCCGTGTTTTTGCTTATTGTCAATATTCTGGATAGAGCTTACAATTTGCTGGCTACCGCCAGCCATTTGATGAATAGATTCAGTTATATTAGTAACTGCAATTTACAAAACGAGGTCGAGAAAAATACTCTCGACCTCGTTAAAATTTTCAATTACTAAAATCCTTCATGAGTCTATAGAATAGAGCTTTCGCTAATAACCAAGCGGAAAAAATGGAGTGAGTGGTAGACCAGTTTGCCATTTTCTATTTTGCTCTCTTTTAGCACAAATTGTTTTACCGGAAATGATGCCGAAGCTAAGATTCTGCTAAAATTACCCAATGATTCCTTTCCAGAAAGTTCAACATCCCGCCCCAGTGTAATGTGCGGTTGATAAGGTCTTGTTTCCTGCAAAAATCCCACTTTGCCTAGTGCCGTGACAATATCTTTTTGCAACCTTGTCAATCTTGGTATATCACCGTCAACGCCTGCCCAAATTACGCGAAAGGGGGAACTCTTGCCAAAACTTCCAACTCTGCTTAGACGTATCGAAAATGCAGGTTGGATTTTAGCCACCCTATGCAAAGCCGAAACAATTGGCCCGAATTCCTGTCGAGACACTTCACCTAAAAATTGAAGAGTAAGATGTAAATTTGATTTCGTGACAAATCGCCCATATCCCGCCAAGGCACGCATCTTATTTTGAATCCCCTCTAATTCACACAATATTTCTTCCGGAAATTCAATAGCAACAAACAGTCTCATATTCCCCCCCATTTCCCTACTATCTTCTATTGCTTCAACAAGATACACTGTTAGGCTTCCTGCGAAACTATTTTATACCAGTCTCTCTTAAAATTCCATATACCTGTATTGTAATCCCAAAAAGATGTTAATAAACGCACAAGACAAACGGCCACGTTGGAACGTTACACTCTGGCAGAAATAAATTTTCATCATACCGTTAATTTATGGAATCAACTTCCTTACCTTTAGCTTTTCTCATCACTCTGGTGGCGCTAAACCGGCCTTAAGTATTAATCCCCTGGGAGTGGAAACAATAAATCAGAGCATAGTGGATGGAGTGTGAGCCTTGAAAAGCAATTTATTATCAATGGCAATAAATAATATAAAATCGATTCTAGGCTATTCACCGCCGATAGACCCTGATCCTTTTATTTTGGATGAAAACAGGCCTTTTGACAGCCGGACCACACCAGCCAAAGGCCCTGCAGCCCAAACATCACTTAAACAATTTAGTTGCCTCTTGCGCTTTTCCCAACGCTTAGAACAGTATATCCAAAAAACAGCGCGGATTATCAACAATAGACCTGCTACAGAAAGTTTTGTTCAGCTTAGGTTGGAATTGGATGCTTTAGAAAAACAATGGCGTGACCTATCACCAGTCCGGTTAGGCTATCAACTCAGTCAAAAACCCGATGCGCTGCCGCTAAGCACAAGCCTGGAAGAGAATAAACGCATTCTGCAAGAAATCTATCAACTGCCGCGCAATAAGGATATTATTGTGCGAGAATTTACATTGTCAGATAGTCTCTATCCTAATGCCGCCCTAGTCTATATTGACGGCATGATAAATAGTGAAAAGCTTGCGCGCTTTGTCTTACAGCCACTGATGAGCTATCAGCGGCCCAGCCCCCCCAAAGACAAAGATGTAATTGGACAAATTATTGCAAATGTTTTACCGAACTCTTCCGTAAGGCGAGAAAATGCCTATTGTAAGCTCCAGGAAGGAATTAACAGCGGGGACACCGTGATAATCATAGACGGTCTTGCGGAAGCAATTATTGTTGAAACGAAAGGCTGGGAACATCGCAGTGTGAGCACCCCGCAAACAGAGCAAACTGTCCGCGGTTCACAAGCAGCTTTCACTGAAAACCTGCGGGTAAATACCGGCCTCATTCGCTCAATTCTGCACAGCAGTGATTTGGTAACCGAAATGGTGAAAGTTGGCAAACGAGGACAGCTAAATTGTGCGGTCATATATCTAAACTCGATTGCCAATACATCGCTGACTGCTGAAGTAATCCGCCGGCTTGAAGGAGTCAGTACCGACTATGTCATTGATACCGGCCAGCTTATTCAATTTATTGAAGATTTCCCCCAAAGTATTTTCCCCCTGAGTGTTTCAACCGAACGCCCCGACCGTGTGGCCAGCTACCTGGTAGAAGGACGTGTGGCGCTAATTCTGGAGGGAAACCCATTTGCTCAGATACTTCCGGTTAGTTTTTTTTCTTTCTTCCATTCCGCCGAGGACTTCAGCGTGAATGCCATCATTACAAATTTCATGCGCATTCTCAGACTGTTTGGCGCGCTCATTTCGAGTGTGCTGCCCTCCCTCTATATTGCTATTGCCTATTTTCATCAGGAAGCCATACCAACAGAACTGCTGATGGCAATTGCCGGCTCACGGGAAAATGTCCCTTTTCCGGCAATTGTTGAAGTCATTATGATGGAACTTTCCTTTGAGCTAATCCGGGAAGCAGGTGTGCGCATACCCGGTATTTTAGGCTCGACTATCGGCATTGTCGGCGCAATTATTCTCGGACAGGCAGCAGTAACCGCCCGGATTGTAAGCCCTATCATTGTTGTAATTATTGCCATTACCGGGTTGGCCTCATTCACCATCCCCGAATACCGCATGGCTTCGGCTGTCCGGATTATCCGGTTCGGTCTGCTCATTTTCGCCTGGGTTATGGGATTGGTCGGACTGGGTTACGCCCTGCTGGGATTGACTGTTATTCTGTGCCGTCTAAAATCTTTTGGCATGCCCTATATGTCACCAATCGGTCCTAAATCACTGACCAGCAGTGATATTGTACTCCGGGGAGCTGTGTTTAATCAGGAAACCAGACCGGATGCCCTAAACACAAAAAATCCACAACGGCAGCCTAAGATTAGCCGTTTATGGAAGAAAAAAACAGTCGTTGAAAGAGATGAACATTAAGATGAAGTATCGCAGCGGCCGGTTAGGCATAGCAGAAGGTTTGGCCTTGGCTTTTGTTATCACGTTTCCTCCCATATTCTTAAGTACGGCAACCAAATCAGTGCAGGCGGCAGGAAGCATCGGTTGGGTCCCGGGAACTTTAGCGGCACTATCTGGCGGAACGTTACTGTACCTCTACACACTTGTGCTGGAACATAATCCCGGTGATCTCCTTACAGTTACGCAAAGCATACTGGGTAAACCGGCATCATGGATTTTGGGGCTTTTCTATTTTACCGTATTCTTTGTCCTGGCATCTTTGTGGACACGACAATTTGCGGAAAATACTCTGCTAACAGCTTTACCCTTTGCAGCTTTTGACAACGTAATCTTATGGTATAGCTTGGGGTCCGCCCTCCTTATTTATGCCGGCATCGAAGCCTTGTGCCGATCCGCCTATGTAATCATGCCCTTTAGTATCACGGCCATGTTGCTTGTATTTGCACTTCTGCTGCCAATGTATAAACCAATGTATCTTTTTCCCTGGCAGGGAAAAGGGTTGGAAAATCTCGCCAGACCATTCATCAATTTATTGGGTGCTACCGCGCCGTTATCGCTGCTGCTTTTTCTGGCACCTGCTTTTCAAACAATTAAAACTGTGCGGAGTGCCTTGCTGTTTGGGTTTGGCGGCAGCACTCTTATGCGGGTGTCCGCAGTTGCCGTATTCATCATGGTGTTTGGTTCCTTCGTCGGTGCGGAAAAAATGCTTCCATTTTATGAAATGGCACGGTTAATTTATCTTAACCGCTATATTCAGCGCCTGGAATCCATTTTTATCTTGCTATGGGTGATAACGGGGATAATTGCCATTGCCGTATGTCTGTATGGCAGCTTATACATACTTGCCAAGTTATTTAAGCTGCCCACAATCAGGCCTTTAATCCCGGCAGCTTCCCTTGTCATGATGCAATTGGCGATGCTACCATCCGATACCAATGCGGTACTGGCACTTGAGAGCAACTTTTTTGGCCTCTTTTGTGCCCCGGGAGTAGTTGTTTTTCCGGTCACTCTGCTGGTTGTATTTTTATTAAAAGGCGGACGAAAAGTATGCAGAAACTGCGAATCGAATTGATTATTTGCTTATTCTGGCTTTGCCTGCTGGCTTGCGGTTGCAACGGCGGCCGAGAAACCGATGAAATTGCCTGGGTAATAAGTATTGGGATAGACAAAGTGGATAATAATCTTGAAATCACATACCGGGTTGCTGTGCCAATCGCCTTAGCCGATGATACATCCGGAGGAGAAAAAAAGCAGGCCACAACGCTAGTCACGGTTAAAGCACCAACACTGGCAGAAGGACGCAATTTATTAAACACAACTTTGGCCCGGGCGGTAAGCCTAAGCCAGGTTAGATTGATCGTAATTTCAGAAAAACTTGCCCGTTCCGGGATTGAGGATTTGATCGGACCGCTAATTCGCTTTCGGGAATTTCGTGGCAGTATTTTTATTATGGTAGCCCGCGGAAGCACTCGCGAAACATTCGAAAAAAATACGCCTACTCTTGAAAACCTCGCTTCTCGCTGGATAGAAAACTATGCTCACACCTCAAATGAAGTTTCCTATTACACAATCGCCAACTTGCATGAGTTTTATCTACGCCTTAAAAACATTAGCGGTTCACCCTACGCAATGTATTACGCCCTGAACCCCCAAACAGGACAAGGACAACCTGCCGGCAAGGTAGCAGCAGGTGAAGTTAGCCAACAGTATTATCCCGGAGATATACCAAGAATTGGCGGTGATCCCGCTGAGGTATTGGGAACTGCTGTTTTTAAGAGCAGTAAAATGGTAGGCGCCCTAGATACCGAAGAAACACGGGCTTTCGCAGCTTTACAAAACCAGCTAAATCGAAATTTTATTGTTGTTGATGATCCGCTCACTCCTGAACACAAGGTAAATATTTCAATCCGTAATGGCAGAAAGCCTAAAATTGATATCATTAGCTTAGACGAACAGCCAACTATTACTATCGACATATTTTTGGAGGGTGAGATTACCGCCATCTCATCAGGCATCGCCTATGAAGAAAAAGAATACCGCAGTCTGCTTGAGCAGCAAGTTTCAGATGTCATGAAAAATCAGATCATCCAAATGCTTGCTAAGACCCAGAAATTAGGAACCGATATTGTTGATTTTGGCTACTATAGCCGTAGTAAATTTCGCACTTTGCAGGAAATGGAGACCTATAATTGGAACAGCCACTATCCACAGGCACAGTTTGAGGTTACTGTTCAGACCGAACTGCGAAGATCCGGTCTATTGCAAAAATCAGAGCCTATCCGAAAGGAGTAATTATGCCTTATCTGCTTTTAATCCTATCCATACTCGCTGCCATACATGCCTCATTATTTGGAATCTGGCTGATCAAGAATGGCAACAAGCCAGGCGCCTATGCCACATATGGACTGGCTGCGTTTTGTATAGCCCTGTCAGTCTATCGGCTCATTGCGGCTAAATAGGAGATTGATCCTTCTCAAATCCCCCAACTTAATACAATAAAGGATTTTCTGCAAAATACTGACATGTCAGGCAGAATTTTACCGATTTTTAGATAATAAATATTAAAAGAAAATTCTTAACGAAATTGGGGAGGGATTGCCATGCATGATGTTTGCGTTATTGGCGCAGGTGTAGTTGGTATGAACATTGCCAGGCAATTGGCCAAATATAACGTAAAGGTGTGTGTGTTAGAGAAAAACCGGTTCGCTGATACTGGCTTTCAGCGACGAAGAAATTCATACTTTGATTGTACTGCGAAAAGTTAATTTATGACCTTGTTATCACTGTTGCTGTAAATTTTAAATCGGCTACAGCCACATCTTTTCCTATTACGTATATATGTCGCTGCATCTCCAAGCTACTTACCCCTAAAATTAATGATCTAATTATTACTCGTCTGTTAAAAGGACAGACTAACCCCTTGAGGTGGTGTTGTAGGAAATGACGTAGCTACCTGCTTGATTGTTTCCTTGGTTTTTCTGGCTAGATAGGTAATGAATTGCTGGAAATTATGCCCGATTATTTTGAGACCAACTACAGCGCTGACCTTATGCTTACCACGAACTGCTAGTTTGCCAAGTCC
>NZ_FNAM01000100.1 GCF_900101845.1 Sporomusa acidovorans
TTTTCTATCCTATCACGCTACGCGTCGTTCGTTTTCCGCTCACGACAGATACATATGAATGCGTTATTACCAATCTGCCCAGAGATACATTTCCACCAGATGAACTCAAGAAACTCTACGCTATGCGATGGGGAATCGAAACGTCCTTCCGGGAATTGAAATATGCAATTGGCCTGAGTTGTTTCCACGCAAAAAAGTTGGAGTATATCAAGCAGGAAATCTTTGCCCATCTGCTTCTTTATAACTTTTGCGAAATCATCACGATCCATGTGGTGATTCAGCTAAAAGATACAAAGCATGCATACCAAGTGAACTACACGTTGGCAATCCACATATGTCGGCATTTTTTGCGATTCCATACAGATATATCTCCAACCAGCGTTGAGATGCTGATACAGAAAAACCTTCTTCCTGTTAGACCCGGACGTAGTGACCCTCGCAAAGTCAAGCCCAAGTCAGCTGTAAGCTTTCTATATCGTGTAGCGTAATCTCTCCTTTACTATAGCTTTTTTATTGGCAGATGGCAATCTGTCTTTTTGTGGTGCTCAAAATAGACAGAAAAGACAGTGAGACTATTATTTCTCAATCTCGCTGCCTTTTCCGTTGTTTCTTTGTCGTTTCTTTTTCTTAACTTAATGACATTGGTTAGTTAACTCATTCTTTTTGTTTCGCCAAAAGCATACCATTTGTAAAGACGAAACAGTAGGAATATTGCAGACGAATATATGAGTACCGATCAGGAAATGCCAAGATGACGAGGTTATCGACGACAATTTTGCTCAGCAAAATACAGCAAAAGTAAAAACACCGCAAAGTAATAGCCAGTTAATATGGCTACTATTTAGCGGTGATCACATTTTTAAAGCAGATATCAAGATCTAACCGGCACTTTCAAGGCCTGCCCCGGATAAGCATGTTATTATCTAATTTATTTGTGGGTGAACCGTATCATTTGGGATGGCGAAAAATGACCACAACCCTTGAAAATACAGGGGTGTGGTTTTATTTTTCTTTAAGATTAGGCGCAGGGGTCGAAGGTGATGGGGCGTGATGAAAATTTTATAATTCCGTTAACTGAAAGGAAATTTGTGGTATTATAATAAGTAAAATGAATTTTTTGAGGGGAATTTTTTAGTGGTAAATGGTTTTATAATTGTTTGTGTAGAGTATTTAATGAGAATAATGAACAAGTTAAGTGCGGTGAAATTGTTTAAATCTCTTGCTAAGAAGGTTTTAAAAACTAATAACCGGGAGATAGAACTACGAAACACGAATATCATTATTGATGTATATATCGTTATGAAGTGGTTTCTAATTTGCTGTTTTTGGAGCTTCGGATATAATAGTAATTTTTGCATAGCGATTACAATATACTTAATTCTGAATAATCTTCAAATTTATTTTTATCATCATATATGGAGTGTTAGAGCAATAACAAATGAGCAAATATCTGTTGATAGAATGAAGCGGCGTTTTGTTAATTTAATTTTGGCTATTGCATATTCAGTATTTTGTTTTGGTTACTTGTACGAAGAGTGTTTTCCAACGCATTATGATGGATGGCCGGAAAAATATAATAAGTTCTTGACTGCGCTATATTACAGTATGTCGAATGCAATTAAGGGGGCTGGTGTATTAACACCAAATGATAATACTGGATTGATTATTTCGGTTACGCAGTTTGTGACTACATATATTTTTCTTACAATGATGGTGTCAAAAGCAGTGCCACAATACACAGAAAAAAAGAAAGGTGAGTAGCATGACTTATAGGAATAAGACATATGTCTGTTTCGACGCGGACAATGATATGGAGTCTTATGAAGAAATGTTAAAATGGAAAGATGACGATAGGAACGATTTCAACTTTTACAATGCACATGATCTCAATAATTTGAGGGACGGCAGTTTAGAAGACACAATTAAGCGAAAATTAAGAGAGCGGCTAAATAATACAAAAGTAATGGTTGTCTTAGTCGGGGAAAAAACAAAAAATCTCCACAAGTTTGTCAGATGGGAACAAGAGGTTGCTTTAGAAAAAGAGATTCCAATAATTGCGGCTAATCTTAACGAAAAAAACAGATGTGATAATGATTTGTGTCCGCCTATTATAAGGGATGAATTGGTTGTACATGTTCCATTTGATCTCAAGCCAATACAAACAGCACTAGATAATTGGCCTGACGAATATCTGAAGTTGAAAAAAGATGGTATAAGTGGGCCGCGATATTATAGTAATTTCGATAGATAAATTGTAATAGGTGGCACTGTTACTTAAAAAAGTATGAGAGGTGGAGTAGAATCTGCCTTTCATATTTTTTTGGTACCGTCAAGATCTTTTGCAAATTTGTAATGTAAGCGCCTAATAACATAGTGGATAGAAAGTAAGCGTCGTAAGCGTCAAACAATCGCCACATAGTGAATGCGCCCCCAGCCTGAGATAATAGTCTCAGGAGGGATGCAAAAAATGAAACCTGATAAACGAAAAACCTTTTCTGATGCCGAAAAAGCATTGTTGTTAGAAACATATCAAGCCAGCGGAAAAATGAAAAAAATATGGTGCAAAGAAAATGGCATTGGCCTAAGCACACTGCAACGCTGGCTACGCCAAGAAAAAAATCAAACCCAGATCCAGCCTCTGCAAAACTGGGTTTCCCAGCCATTATCTTAAAATTAATGTTGAAGCATTGAGGAGATGTCCGCTTGATCCTGAGGAGGTGTTTTCAATATGAAAAATAAGCCTCCTTACGAGTATATAAGCAATTATGCCAATATGATAAAAGGGTTTATTGCTGAAAAACATCTCTCTGGATACCGATTCACTGTTCAAGAAAGATGGATGAAGCAGCTCGACAGGTACTGTGCGGATTTAAACATTCAAGCAGGAGAGCTCACCGTAGATATTCTTGAAGGGTTCTGTAATAGGAATCCAAGTGAATCCCAAATGACCCGTCAGCAACGACTCCGCATGGTATGTCATTTTACTGAATATCTTCGAAAAAACGGATATAATATCGGTACTCCAGAAGCCCCGGTGAAAGTATTTTCCTATTCCAAACGTATACCTTATATATTTACGGAAGCAGAGCTAAAATCGCTTTACAATCAGATTGACAATTGGGAAACAACTCCTCAAAGCCGTGGATACAGAAAACAGATGGATCCCGTAATTTTCAGGATGGTTTATGGATGTGGCCTAAGAATAATGGAAGCACTTCGCCTTCGGATTGCCGATGTCGATTTGAAAAGCAATATATTATACATATTCAATTCTAAAAATGGACGGGATCGCATAGTTCCGATGTCAGAAAGCCTTTCCGAGAGGTGTCGTCTTTATTGGGAGAAGATGCGAAAATTTGAAGAACCAAATGATTATTTCCTCCCCGGAATTTCAAACGGTAATCATATTTCACATGAAAACTTCTGATTTTTCAAGACACCTGTCCGGTTTCCTAACCAAATATCTCCCGGGTACGCTTAATGTGAGTAACAATACAATTGCATCCTATAGGGATACCTATAAATTGTTTCTGACCTTTTGGGAAAAACGATATCGAATACGTCCTGAAAAGCTATCGATAAGCATAGTCACATGTGATGCAATCCTTGAATTTCTTGACTGGCTGGAATCAGAACGTGGGTGCAGCATTTCAACAAGAAACCAAAGACTTGCTGCGCTGCATTCATTTTTTCGCCATGTGCAGAAGGAATCACCAGATAATCTTTTTGAAATACAAAGGATTCTCTTAATTCCTATGAAAAAGGCACCAAAACCATTTATTAAATTTCTCACACTTGATGAAGTTGAAATTCTTCTTTCACAGCCAGATATAGCGAGTAAGTCAGGAAGACGGGATCTCACACTCATTGCACTAATGTATGATAGTGGAGCAAGGGTGCAAGAAATTATCGACCTGCAAATGAAAGATATCCGATTGCAGGAACCATCTGTTGTAAATCTGCATGGGAAAGGGAATAAATCCCGTACTGTACCAATAATGAAAAATACTAGCATTCTTTTAAGGAAATATATGGATGAACAGAAGTGCCGTTCACTACAGGATTATAGTACTTTGTTTTGTAATCAGCAGAAACAAAAATTAACTCGCAAAGGAGTGGCATACATATTAAAAAAATACGTTCGTAGTGCTTATGCTAACCCCAACTTCACAAGAAAAGATAAGATCACCTGCCATGTCTTGCGGCATTCGAGAGCAGCCCACATGTTGCAGGCTGGTATACCACTAATTTATATAAGGGATTTTCTGGGACATTCAAGTGTTACAAGTACAGAAATTTATGCTAGGTTAAACGACGAAATTAAACGTAAAGCGATTGAAGAAGCGTACATTGACTTAAATATACCAGATTATCCTTCTTGGCAGGAGGATGCGGATCTCATGGACTGGCTTTCAAATCTTGTTTGATCCAAGTACAATAATTATGGGAAGTGTCTTGGTAAAAACACTTTCATTTTGCTTAACTAAAACTGATACACTTCCCATAATTAAAGAGTTCGCATAATTTCTCATGTCTGTATCACCGCAGGCTAAAAATACGGGAGTTTGATCCAATATCTTCAGCATACTTCGACCAGCACTTTCAGCACACTCGCTAAAAAATTCAGATCGGTCTGATGATCAATGGGAATGACGCATTTACCAATTTGTATTTCAAGAGCTTTTGATTTTTCGGATACAGTTGGGATTACGGAAACCCAGTTTTGCAGAGGCTGGATCTGGGTTTGATTTTTTTCTTGGCGTAGCCAGCGTTGCAGTGTGCTTAGGCCAATGCCATTTTCTTTGCACCATATTTTTTTCATTTTTCCGCTGGCTTGATATGTTTCTAATAACAATGCTTTTTCGGCATCAGAAAAGGTTTTTCGTTTATCAGGTTTCATTTTTTGCATCCCTCCTGAGACTATTATCTCAGGCTGGGGGCGCGTT
>NZ_FNAM01000015.1 GCF_900101845.1 Sporomusa acidovorans
ATATAAATCCTGAGTTTTGCAGCAAAACAAGTAAAAAAGCTCTGCTAGTCCAGTAAATACGCGGACTAGAGAGCTTTATTTTTTTGGCAAAATAGTGCGGACATATAGGGACGTTCCTTTTTCGTCCCCAAAATGGTAAAATGTAAAAAAGAGTTGATAAAAAATTGTCCAGACAGGTCAGAAAGTTAAGCGCTACGGGTTATTACCATATAGTTTTCCGGGGGATAAATCGTCAGAGCTTATTTGGGGGGGACATGGGGACAGGCCCTATGTCCCCCCCAGAAATATACGGATAATGCCGTTTCCAAGACCGTCAATCTAAGTAGTAAAGCCACCAGGGAAGATGTTAAAGACGTATTTAACTAGTGGAGCGTCTACGCTGAAATCATAATTACTTCGCGGGCCTTTTTCCGCAATGCTTCGTTGTCGTCGGCTTACATATTCCCGATATGCGCACCTCCTCCGCCTCGCCTTGCGAAAAAATTCCCGCGAATTCTTTTACGCTTTCAACGTAGACGCTCCACTAGCCTATGAGACCGGTTGCAAAGGTGTAACCATCTACCTGGACGGCAGTAGAGACCTGCAGGTACTGAACATCGGCAAGGTTAATGGTAAAGAGACAGTCGACCAGGACAACAGACAGGAAGCTTTTGCCCCCGGTCCAGGCCGGATATCAGAAGTTCTATACTTTTTAAGAATAAATGTAGTAAATCCCAAGTGCGGGTAATTTTGTTAAAAGCAGGAATTATTACAAAATAAACAGAAAATAATTTTATTGGAGAAAGAAGGGATTAATATATTGATGGGAAATAGTGTAGATAAACCTGATGTGATGTTTGTGGATGACAGTACACCAAATGAACAGGGAGTAAATGTAGAGTGAGTAAGATTGGAATAGTGGGACCATATATGTCAGTAGAACGAATACTGAATATCGCCAAAAAAATGAAATTGAACATAGAATTTGTTCCTTTGCCATATGCGGAAACGTCTGAAGTATCTGATATTGTGAAGCTTAATGTTTCCAATGTAAAGGGATGGTTATTTTCGGGGCTGATTCCCTATATAGCGGCCCGAAAAGTTTTAAGCTCAGATGCGATTATATCGTACTGTCCTCGGACGAGCTATAGTATTTATAAATGCATCTTGCAAATGATATATCATCAAAAAAAAATTGTGAAGCAGTTCTCTTTTGATATGTATGAATTTATAGACGAAGCAGTAAATTTGAATGAATTGGTAATTCCGGATATTGGAATGATTACAAAATATTATGGTAGGGAAAGGATTGATTCTCGGGAGATAGTTCAGTTTCATCTTGACTTGTTTAAAACCGGAAAAGCGGACGGGGCAATAACGACACTGCAATCAGTTTACCTTGCACTAAAGCAAGAAGGCGTTTCTGTCTACCATGTAGATTCAAGTATCGAAGATATTCGCCATACTATTAATAATCTGGTCGAAAAGATAAATGTGTCCTATTTCAAGGAGGGACAAGTTGCTTCGGAAGTCATTGAAATAGCGGACTTTGATAAAATTATCCAAAAATCAAAAACGTCATATGAGTTGCAACATTTAGAATTACGATTAAAAAACATAATACTTCCGCTTTGCGAGAAAGTCAGCGGATATGTTGTGGAGAAAGGTGACGGTAGGTACGAAATCTTTAGCTCTCGCGGGAGAGTCGAAAAAGAAATAACGGTGTTACAGGAGGCTATCGAGCAGGTATCTGTTGACGTGGATCGGCCGGTATTTGTTGGCATTGGTTTTGGTAATACGGTTTATGCGGCCAGTAAAAATGCTTATCAAGCGCTTGAACATGCTAAGAAAAAAGAGCAACCGATTGTTATTATTCAAGATGACGGTTTCCTTGTAGAATATATGGGTCAAAAAGAAGAGTTGATGTACGATTATTTTTCCGACGACAAGGAACTATTGGAGAAACTGCATCAGGCAAGTGTCAGTATAAAGACATACAAAAAGATTGCAGCAATGATACGGCGTAAAGGCTGGAATTCTTTTACTGCGGTTCAGCTATCAGAAGAATTAAAAGTGACGGACCGTAATGTTCGTCGCATTATCGCAAGTTTGTGCAAGGTCGGTTTGTTTGAATGTATTGGTGAAGAAGATTCTTCCGTACGAGGTAGACCGAGTAAGGTATATTGTTTAAAGTAACTAGTACAAAATAAAAAATGAATTAATTTAAGATAATGAAGCCTTCGCATTTAAGCGCGAAGGCTTTTTATGTCTAATTGAGACAACGACGTCTTGGAGGGATAAGGTAATTTCTTAATAACTCCAGTTTCGCATAGGGCTGAAAATCTTGTTAGGCTTGGAACTGTGGGACCAACTGGAAAATAGTGAAACAGAATCGCAATCTATTTTTTGGATGATAACAATCAGTTTTTTGAATTTTACAATACTGAATGTTTTGTATTATCATAATAAAAGATAAAGTCTAATACTATATATATCTGCGGAAGTTGAGTCAAGTGAATATTATATTATAGGAGCGAACCAGGAGATAACTGAATTGGAATTGTGTGGAAGTTCTTTTGGTTTTCCATATTACAAAAGTAAAGGGGGCTGGAAGATCGTAAACGAGAAAATACTGCTATTTATGGAATACAAAAGGACAATTTCCTGATAATGCTAAATTTATAGCTTGCGAGTGAATATTATTATAGGAGCGAACAGGGTATAACTGGATTGGAATTGTATGGAAGTTCTTTTGGTTTTCCATATTAGAAAAGTAAAAGGGGGTTAGAAGATCGTAAACGGGAAAATACCGCTATTTATGGAACACAAAAGGATAATTTCCTTATAATGCAAAATTTATAGTTTGGGAGTGGGTCTTGTGGAAACTAGGAGTGAACAGAAGACAACTAAATTAGAATTACTACAATTTGGTTTTGGGGGAGGGGGTTTCAATCTAATTAATAATGGCTTAGTTGGCATGTATTTTTTGTTTTTTATGACAGATCAAGCTAAAATACCTGCGGCAATTGCCGGAACGTACCTTTTAATTGGAAAGTTTGTGCAAATGTTTTTGTATCCGGTTGTGGGAGCATTTTATGACAAAACCACTACCAGATGGGGGAGATATCGGCCTTATTTGTTATTTGTTACGCCTATAACTGCTGTTTTAGCAGTATTGCTATTCTCAGTTGTTTCCGGATTGTCGATAACGCAAAAGACGGTTTATTACGGAGCAATATATGTCGCTTTTTGCATTACTTGTAATATCGGTGTCGGACTTGCTATGCAATCTTTAATTCCACTAATGTCAACAGATAGAACAATAAGAAACTTCGCGGTGATGTCCAAACAGGTAATTGGGAATTTAGGAATTGCGGCAGGTTCAGCTATGGTGTTGCCGATGGTAGGCTTTTTTAGTGGAACTGCGCAGCCATGGCAAGCAGTGGCGATGGTATATGGGGCAATTCTTGTCCTCTGTATGTATATTTGCGCTTATGGAGTGAGAAGGTTTGACGTTGGGCAAGAAACAGTTGCAAAAAAGAAATCCGCAACGTTTAAAGAACAGATACAAATTCTTAGAGTCAACAAACCGCTCTTGTTTTTGGCTTGCGCTTATTTCTTCCTGCTCATGTCGGCGACTATAACCGGCAGTATTTCAATGTATTTGTATAAATATGTTATTAAGCAGCCCTCATTGATGGTTCAACTGCCCATGCTGCAGTTGCCGTTTGCAATCGCACTGGGGGTAGCGATGCCCTATATTTTTAAGAAAATTAGTAAGAGAACTTGTTTTATAACTGCTGGAGTCTTGTTATGTATTTATCCCGCAGTGCTTGTGGTTTTCAAGCCATTTGCCAATCAATTCTTGATCCTGGGATTAGGAGCTTTTTCAATAATGCTCGGTGGAATATGTGCCATAATTGGTTGGTCAATTTTACCGGATTGCATTGATTATGCAGAATGGAAGACCGGAAAAAGAAGTGATGCGCTCGTAACATCATGTATGTCGTTAGCCACCAGTCTGGGGATTGCGACCGGTCCTTTTTTGACTGGATGGTTATTAAGCGCCATAGGATATTCCGGTGGAGTTATGATGACCCAGAAGATGCTAGACTCCATTCTCTATATCGCAACAATACTGCCTATTTGTTGCACATTGATTGCCTTGATTTTCATGAAGTTATTCCCAATAACGGATACATTCTATAATACAATGCTTGCTGAACTTAAGGAAATTAGGCAGGCGAAACAAGCTCTTTAAAACCAAATATACTTTTTGAGCTAAGGGTCGGACATCGAATGCGATTGGGATGGAGTATTATATAAGCCGGTCAATTAGACAAGCAATTTCGAGACGACAAATTTGTGGGAAGAAAGTGATAGTGGAATGCGAAAAATTAGGCTGGATGAAATAATTGATGAGAAGCAAGATGTTTTTATTACTGTTAATAATAAAATATGGGAATATGCAGAAACGGGGTTTGAGGAGTTTAATTCAGCAGAATTATTGTGCGCGATTTTAGAAGATGAAGGTTTTTCTGTCAAAAAAGGCATTGCGGGAATTTCGACAGCTTTTGTGGCAAGTTTCGGGCGCGGAAAACCTGTTATCGGCATATTGGGTGAATATGACGCATTATCAGGAATGAGTCAAAAAGGCGGTATAGCGAGGAAAGAACCTCTTAGAGAAGGCGGGAATGGACATGGCTGCGGCCATAATACATTAGGCGCAGGCGCTCTTGCAGCAGCGGTGGCTGTAAAGCATTTTATGGAAGCAAATAATATAGCGGGAACGGTTCGTTACTACGGTTGTCCAGGGGAAGAGGGTGGCTCAGGAAAAACCTTTATGGCAAGAGAAGGAGTCTTTGACAATCTTGATATTGCATTAACATGGCATCCGCTAATACATAACATTATTGTTTCAGACAGTACGCTTGCCAACTATCAAGTCGCTTTTAAATTTCACGGTAAAAGCGCTCACGCGGGAGTGGAGCCGCATTTAGGCAGAAGCGCGTTAGACGCTGTTGAATTAATGAATGTCGGAGTCAATTATTTGAGAGAACATATTGTTCCGGAGGCTCGCATGCACTATGCGGTTACTAATACGGGAGGAAATTCTCCTAATGTGGTTCAGGCGAAAGCGGAAGTTTTATATCTCATTAGAGGGCCTAAAGTCACGCAAGTTCAGGAAATATATGAGCGGGTATGCAAAGTGGCAAATGGGGCAGCGCTCATGACGGAGACAGAATGTGAAATAGTCTTTCATAAAGCCTGTTCGAATTATATTTCAAACAATACGCTTGAAAAACTTCTGTATGCAAATTTTCAAGAAGTAGGTGTTCCGAAGCTGGATGAAAAAGATAAAAAATTTGCAAGAGAGATAAAAAGCACTTTATCAGATGCGGATATTAACAACGCTCTGATGCAGGCAAAGGGCGCTCTGGGCGAGCGCGGGCAAGAAACTGTAAATAAATTAAAAGAAAAAGAAGTAGCTGATATCATTTTGCCTCATGTGCATTCCTCTAGGGTATTACCATTTTCCACAGATGTGGGAGATGTGAGCTGGATTGTACCAACAGCGCAATTTGGTGTAGCCTGCAACGTTTTGGGCACACCTGTCCATTCTTGGCAGAATGTGGCGCAAGGAGTAACCGGTATAGCACATAAGGGGATGTTGATAGCAGGAAAAATAATTGCAAGAACTGTTGTTGATGTATTAATAAATCCCGAAATTGTTATAAAAGCGAAAGATGAATTGCGAGAAAAGCTTAATGGAGCGACATATATCTGTCCCATACCGCCAGAAGTGAAGCCATCGCAATCTACCTTACGCTAGTTCAATAATGATCGGTCAATTGAAAAATATTTATTACGTAGTTTGATGGGGGGCGAGTTAATCGTGAATATAAAGATCAGCGATATGGCAAAAGCACTGCAGGCGAAGACTGTTGCCAGACGGCGGGACTTTCATAAACATCCGGAAGCTGGCTGGACGGAATTTCGTACGGCGGCGGTAGTTGCCGATGCCTTGACACAGCTTGGATATGATGTTTTTGTTGGTGACGATGTAATCAATACGCAGGCGATGATGGGGGTCCCGACACAGGCAGAACTGGAACGGCAGGCTAAGCGTGCCTTGGAGCAGGGGGCCAATCCGGAATGGGTAGCGAAAATGAGTGACGGGAAAACAGGCGTTGTCGGAGTTATGGGTTTTAGTCGACCGGGACCGACAGTGGCACTGCGCTTTGATATGGATGCTAATGATTTAATGGAAGCCGAAGACGATAAACACCGGCCGTATCGAGAAAAATTTGCTTCTTTGAACGAAGGCGTTATGCATGCGTGCGGGCATGACGGCCATACGGCGGCAGGATTGGCAGTGGCTGAAATTATCAGTATGATGTCGGCAGAATTGCAAGGGACAGTCAAATTGATTTTCCAACCGGCTGAGGAAGGTGTGCGCGGGGCAAAATCAATGGTGGAAAAAGGTATGGTTGATGATGTTGATTTTATGATTGGTATGCATCTGGTTGGCGCTCCTTTCGGAATTGGACAAGTGGGGTATCCATCAGGGTTTATGGCCACTACCAAGGTCGACGCCGATTTCACCGGAGTACCGGCTCATGCGGGTGCTAACCCGGAAGCGGGGAGGAATGCGCTATTAGCCGCCGCAAACGCACTGATTCATTTGCATGCCATTTCCCGCCATAGCGGAGGTGATTCGCGGGTTAATGTTGGGGTGCTGCAAGGCGGCAGCGGGAGGAATGTAATTCCGGCCAATGCATCTATAAAAATGGAAATCCGAGGCAGCAGCAGTGAAGTGAATGACTACATGTACCATGAGTCTATCCGTATTATCGAAGCTGCTGCGGCCATGCAAGGCGTTGCAGTTACAACGAAACTGATGGGGAGCGCAGCCGGCGGCAGCAATAGCAAACAACTGGAGACACGCATCACGGACATTGCTAAACGATTAGGCATATTCAAGGAAATCACAACGCAGAGCCCTGCCGGAGCTTGTGATGATTATTCTTATTTTATGGAGAGAGTACAACAAAAGAGCGGACAAGCTGTCTATACTGTTGTCGGCGCTGAAACAGCTGCGGTGCATCATAATTCCTACTTCGATTTCAATGAAGATGCATTGCAGATGGCAGTCGTTTTTCTAGTCAATGCAACAGTTGAATTGCTTAAGTCCGAAAAATAGATATTTTCAGGAACAAAATGCCGACCTTGGAGGAGGTGTTTGTAGGGCTTTCGGCACGAAAAACATCGTTGATGAAATGTTTGCAAGCATTTCATCCTAAGAACGTAGAACTTTATATCTGTATGAGGGGGATATGAAATGAAAAAAACACTGGCGCTTCTTCTTACACTACTGTTTGTTTTGAGTACCTGCGGCGTTGCTTTTGCTGATTTCACTGATATTTACAGTGATGTTCCGACCAGTCATTGGTCCTATGATGCAGTCAAAAAGTTGGCTCAAGCAGGTATTGTTACTGGTTATAGTGACGGTACTTTCCAAGGGAACAGAGCTATCACACGCTATGAAATGGCACAAATTATAGCCAATGCTTTAACCAAGCTTGATAAAGCGGATGCCGAAAATAAAGCTATCATAAATAAGTTGGCCAGCGAGTATGCTGATGAATTAAAAAAACTCGACGTTCGGGTGAACAAGCTGGAGGAATTCAGAAAAAAAACAATTAGAGTCCGGTTTGACACCAATCTGGCCTTTGGGTTTGACAGCCCTCCCGGCAATATTCGGAAAGTACAGGATAATGATAGGTTTCACTGGCGTACACGGTTGTGGTTCAACGGCGATCTTAACGAGAAAACAAAATATACAGGGCGTATTACAACTAGTTTCGGCACCTTCGGCATGAATTCAACTGATATGGGAAATAACTCTACTCCTTACTTTGATATGGGGTATTTAACTTCATCTGATGTTCTTGGTTTTGATACCATCCAATATGGTCGCCACGGAGTGTCGCTGCTTGGCGGCTTAGTCAGCAAGGGGGGGAATAGTGACGGGGTTACCCTAACGAAAAAGCTGAGCGATAAAACGACCTTAAAGATGGCCGCTGTAGATGTTAGCAAACAGATCACAAAAACCCCAACTTCTAGTGGTCATGGGCAGACACTTAATTTCATTGAATTGACTTCTCAGGTTACTCCCAAATTGAAAATCGGCGGTATGTTCGTAGATAACAATGTGAAAGTACCAATGAACGCGACAGGATGGGGTTATAGCAATAACGGTTCGAAAATTGCGGGGGTTTCTGCGCTTTACAAGATGGGTGGCTTGATGTTGCTTGGTGAGTACGACTGGGCTCATGTAAATGATGTAGTAAACGGGACTTCTTATGGCGACTACAATGGTACTGCTAGATCTTCCGCTAATGCTTGGGCTTTTCAGATCACCAACGGAACAGGTTGGAATAAGACATTCTACCCGTATCAGATGTGTGTTGTTAACCTTAGTAAGCCAGGGGATAACGCCTTTGTTCTTTCGTACCATAAGGTAGAAGCCGGCGCAACTCCAAATTCTCTCGGTGCTTGGCGCAACACGGTCGCTACTTCTACCGCATATACGCTTGGAGGCGGTAAATATACTGACGGCGTTGACAATCTTAAAGGCTGGACTGTCAGCTACCAACACGTTTTGCAGAAAAACCTCGTATTGTCACTTGATTTTCAGAAACTGAACCGCGCTGACAATGGACGTTTCTTTGACAGGGTTTTCGGCATAGGCATTAGTAGCTATTTGTATTAATTAGCTTCCTAAAAAGGTCTATAGGTAGGAATATTACAAGGACAATACGGTTGTAGCATTGCGTGTGTTAAAATGTTCTTGCAATGGCTGATTGTAATAATTTGAGTTATGCTTTCAGGAAATAAAGGGACTGTCTCAGTAAGCAAATGAGGCAGTCCCATTGTTTTGAGGAAAATACGAGAGACAGGCTTCATGGAACCTGTCTCTTAATGTAAAATTAAACTGACATGAAAAACTTTCCCTACGCTTTTACTAACACCCTGCCTGTAAATTTTTATTGGATACTATATAGTTTTGCCCATGAATATTGAAATACTTATCCCGAAATAAAGGAGTAGTGGCTTGCGCTGCAGAAAAAATAATATTTACGTCGAAAATGTCGAAAATATAGAGGCAACTTATACAAATTAACTACTTCGACGACAATGAAAATATCAGAATTTTGAGATTAAGCAGTGTGCCGTTAAAGTGCCGGTTGAGATCTCCCGGGGCAAAAAATCCATTAACTTTAACTGCCAGGGGAGCCGGTAGTAAGAATTAATGCATTTTACGAAAAAAGAGGCGGGGTTACTTGATGAAAAAGCTTGCAATAGTATCCTACTCAAAAAAAGCGGGCCATTTACAATATCATATCCTTCAAAAACTTTTGCAGAATAAAGTTCTTATTGAAAGATATTCTGTAGAGGAAAACAGCCTGGAAAACGGTATTGATGCTGATTTGATTGTTAGTACGGCAAACATAGATAAAATTGTAAAGAAATATATTATTGGCGGTGGACGTCTTATTATTGCAAATTTAACTATTCTTAGAAGTGGATTTCGCCGTATTCTTTCTTTGCCGGCTCATACAAAGGCACTGCTGGTTCAAGCCGATATGCGGGAAGCAATGCAGTGTATCGATCAGATTTATCAATTAGGGGCCAAACATTTGGAGCTTATTCCCTATTCGCCGTGCAACGGAGAGGCGGACGACATTGAAGTTGCAATTTCTCCCGGAGAAAATCGCAATGTGCCGCCTTCGGTTAAGCAAATTATTAACATCGGTAACAGGGTATTGGATATTAGCACCATTATGTATATTCTTATTTATTTTAAGCTGGAGGATTTATTCAATACTCCGGTGATGCGAGATTATTGCGACAAAATTATGTTGTTTAATTTCACGCCAGGACTTGACTTTATTTATGTTCCGTCTAATTTAAATGATGTAATGATGGCTTATTATAAAACCGGTATTATTACTTTTTCACCAGCAGGATTTATATTGCACTATAATCATATGGCAGAAAAACTTCTTGGGCAGAGCGGCAAACTGGTGGTTGGCGGAAATATTCTTAATCTCTTTACGCAAAATTCAATTCAGGATGCTATCAAGAATATGAAACCGATGGTGCAAAAGCAAATTAAAATCAATGGAATGGATTTACTTGTAAAAATTGTCGTTGCTGGTTCCAGCACGGCTCAAATTCAACATTTGACAATAGAAAAGGCTTATGAATCGGCAGTGAAGCTGCCAAGCTTTAAAAAATATGCTATCGGCCGCGGTTATGTGGCTAAATACTATTTTGACGATATTATTACAATGGAAGAAAATATGAAAAAAGTTAAGGACATTGCCGCTAGGAGCGCAGTCTCCGATTCATCAATTTTGGTTACTGGTGAAAGCGGCACTGGCAAGGAGCTACTCGTGCAGGCTATTCATAACGCCTCAAAAAGGAAAGATAATCCTTTCGTCGCAGTGAATTGCGCGGCAGTTCCCGAAAACCTGATTGAAAGCGAACTATTTGGCTATGATGAAGGAGCATTTACCGGAGCACGGCATGGGGGGAAGATGGGTTTATTTGAGTTAGCTCATTCCGGTACGGTGTTTTTGGATGAAATCGGTGAAATGCCGGTTCACCTGCAAGCCAGATTGCTGAGAGTTTTACAGGAAAAAGAAGTTACCCGTATCGGCGGACAAAAAGTAATTAGTGTGGATGTACGGGTCATTGCCGCTACCAATTGCAATATTCCTGATTTGATCAATGCCGGTAAGTTTCGCCGTGATCTTTACTACCGGCTTAATGTAATTCCGCTTAGAATACCGCCGCTAAGAGAAAGAGTCAAGGATATTCCCCTGCTTTGTGAAGTATTTATGAAACGAATTGAAGCGGACTATTCCATCTCTGATGAGGCAATGTCACATCTTCAGCAGTACTATTGGGAAGGAAATATTCGGGAACTACAAAATTACATTGAGTATTTTCATAACCTCAATAAGAAAATAATTGATATAGCTGATTTGCCCTTTCCTGTGGAAACAGAAAAAATAAATCAGCTAAGTAAAGAGGAAGAAGAAGTCCTTGTAGAGTTGCGCTCTTGTGGTGAAAATAAGACTTTGAAATACCTTTTTGTTTTAGAAACGCTGAAGAGCTTGAGTGCTGATCATGCGCAAGCAGGTCGGCGCAGCTTGGCTGAGTATTCACGCCAGCAGCAGGAAAAAATTTCGGAAATAGAAATGCGCAAACTGTTAGCGGATTTGGAGCAATACAGAATGGTAAAAGTATGTAAAGGGCGAAAAGGAACAGTACTTACTGAATTAGGGGTAAAGGGAATTACCATAATTAAAAGAAGTTTAAAAGATAGATAATGCTTTATGATGAAAGATTGCAAGGATTACATTGGCTGCCGTTTTCACTATAGCTGGTGTAATCCTTAGTTTTTTTACACCAATTAAGGGATTAATGGGATTTTTTCATCCCATTAATCCCTTTTATTTTAGTCCAACAGAATTTATAACAGAATTTTATTTACATAAGTTCAACCATCCAAGACCCGTTGTTAGCTGTCTTTTCTAATATTTGCGAAAATACCGAATCTAAGCATTTCCTATATTTTTTTGAAAATTTTTATTTGGCATAAAACTTGCTCTAGATATAATTGTGCATGCGCAATATTAAAAAAGGGGGATAAGAAAGTGGATCAACGTGTTGTGAACAGTGAAAAGGCACCGCAAGCGATTGGCCCTTACTCGCAAGGAATCAAAGCAGGAGATTTTTTGTTTATATCGGGGCAGCTTCCGGTCAATCCAGTGTCAGGAATGCTGATAGAGGGTATTGAGGCCCAGACGCGGCAGTCTATTGAAAACATCGCAGCAATTCTGACAAGCGAAGGATTAGGGTTGGAGAGTATCATAAAAACCACGGTATTCTTAAAAGATATCAATGATTTTGAAAGTATGAATGCTGTTTACGGAAAATACTTTCCATTAAAGGCTCCGGCCAGAGTTTGCGTCCAAGTAGCTAAGCTGCCCAAAGACGCGCTAGTGGAAATTGAAGCAGTAGCTTTCTGCCGATAGCCGGCAAGGTATTGCGGAGTGGTCTGAATTTTAGTTGCCAGCACGACACTCACAAAGGATAAACGGGAGGTATTATACCTAATGAGATATGACTTTGATCAAGAAATAAACCGTTACAATACTGCTTCCTTGAAATGGGATGATGTAGAAAGACAATTTGGCGAGAAAGACCTTATTCCTCTGTGGGTTGCCGATATGGATTTCATGTCTTGCATGCCTGTTATCGAAGCACTGAAAAAGACTATGGAGCATGGTATTTTTGGCTATCCAATCCAGACAGAAGCTTATCGTGAAGCGGTTGTTAACTGGATGAAAAAAAGATTTCAATGGGAAATACGGCCTGAATGGCTGCACTATAGTCCGGGAGTTGTTGCTGCTTTAAGTTTTTTGGTACAGGCATTCACCCAGCCGGGGGATAAGGTGTTGATTCAATCTCCTGTCTATTATCCATTTAGTAAAGCAGTTACAGATAATGGGAGGCAATTGCTGCATAATCCGCTGAAGCATGAAGGCGAACGGTACGAAATGGATTTTGACGACTTGCGTCAAAAGATCGCTCTGGGTGCCAAAATGCTAATTCTGTGCAGTCCGCATAATCCTGTTGGCCGCGTATGGACCAAGGAAGAACTTACGGAACTCGGGGAAATTTGTATAGCAAATAATGTGCTGGTTATTGCTGATGAAATTCATGCCGATTTATTGTACCCGGGCTATAAACATACCCCTTTTGCTGCTATTTCGGAAGAATTTGCCCAGAACTGTGTTGTTTGTACGGCGGCTAGCAAGACTTTCAATTTAGCGGGTTTGCAGAATGCCAATATCATTATTCCCAATACTATATTAGGAAAAATGTTCCGTGCAGTGATGGATGCGCCGCATCTGGTACGCACTAATATATTCGGTGCTGTTGCCACAGAGGCCGCTTACCGTCACGGCGAGGAATGGCTGGAACAGATATTGGTGTACCTGCATCAAAATCTTCAATTCTTAACGCACTATATTGCCAACAACATAAAACAGCTTAAAGTGGTGCAGCCGGAAGGGACTTATCTCGTATGGATCGATTGCTCAGCGTTAGGCATGAATTCTAAGGAACTGGAACAGTTCATGCGTAAACAGGCGAAAGTAGCAATTGATGACGGCTATATTTTTGGTCCCGGCGGTGAAGGATTTATCAGAATCAATATCGCTTGTACCCGGAAAACTTTAGCGGCAGGGCTGCGCCGGCTTGAAAATGCGGTTAATGGCAAAAAGTAACGTGGTATGACATTTGCAGGGTTTCCTTAAACGAGATACAACGCATGAGGAGGAACTAGAATGGCAACTAGCCAGGAAGCTAATTTTAAAAAAGTTTTAGGGCTTAGCGACGTTGTTGGCATGGCTTTGGGTCAGATTATCGGGGCCGGTGTTTTAATCTTTACCGGAATTGGTATTGGCATGACCGGTAAGGGGATCATGATCGCTTTTCTTGTTGCCGCAGCCATGACGGCAATTACAATCTTACCGATGGCGCAATTGTCTTCAGCGATTCCGACTACAGGTGCCGCTTACCGGTATTCCAGCCGTTTACTGGGACCTAAGTGGGGCTTTTACTGGATGATCGGGTTAATGCTTTCTAAGGTGACCATTGCTTTGTATGCGCTTTCTTTTGCGCAGTACTTGCAAGGACTGGTTCCGTGGATCAATGTGAAGGTTGTTGCACTAGTCATGATGACTACGTTTTATGTTACTAACATTGTTGGAATCAAGAGTGCAGCAGTAGCGGAAAAATGGATGGTAGTGATTAAAATTTCGGCATTGGCCGTCTTTATTATCTGGGGGATACCTAATGTTGATTTTTCCTCGTTTACATTACCCTCTTTAGTACCGAACGGAATAGACGGGCTTCTCCAGGCAATCGGCTTACTGGCTTTTGCTGCGGTAGGAGCAAATAGTATTGCGGAATTGGGCGGAGAAATGAAGAATCCTGCCAGAGATATTCCTCTAGCGATGATTGGTTCAACCGTTGCAGTTGGTGTGATTTACTCCCTGGTTGGGGTTGTTGCTGTTGGCGTTTTGCCATGGGAAAGTGTGGCGAATAAGCCGCTGACAGATGTAGCGAGAGTCATCTTACCCGCCCCGTTGCTTTATTTCTTTATCATAGGCGGCGCTTTGGTGGCAATGGCTACTACGATGAATGCCGTGTTTGCCTGGGTGACCAAGGGAATGGTTATCGCCTGTCAGGACGGCTGGCTGCCGAAATCGCTAGGCGCAGTTAACAAAAAGTTTGGAACGCCGCATCGCTTGCTGTCGATATTTTATGCAATTGGTGTAACGACGATTATTGCCGATATTCCCATGGCGTCAGTTGCCAAAATTGGGATGGGAGTATTGACCGCGGTCAATATTATTCCGGTAATTGCGGCCTATTTTTTACCTACCCAATATCCCGAACAGCTTGCTAAGGCAAAATTTAGCATGAAGCCCCATGTCTTGCGGGTAGTTGTCGTGGTTTCAGTAGCTATTATGGCCTTCCAGGCATTCTATTCCATGAAGAGCTTGCCGAATGAGATTTTGTTATTTATAGCGGGCGTTATGACGGCTGGTTTAATTTACGTAAATATTGTAGGGAATAACGCGCGCTTTAAAACAAGTGAGGCAACGAGTTTCTACGTTGACAATGAGCAGGATGTGTCTGAATAAGTCCTAACAACATAGTTGAAAACCTATTTTACTAGGAGGAAAAGTAATGAAAAAAACATTTGTCATTATTCTGGCAATGCTAGTTACTTTATGTTTGGCCGCTCCGGCATTTGCAGCTCTCACGTCTCCGTTTAGCGATGTTCCCGCTGGGCACTGGGCATATGATGCAGTATCTAAGCTAGTGAAAGATGGTCTTGTGGAAGGGTATAACGGGCGTTTTGCCGGCGATAACAAATTAACCCGCTATGAAATGGCCGAAATTATCGCGAATGTTTTGACTAAGGTAGATCAGGCCAACGCTGAAGATAAGAGTATTATTCAAAAACTGCAAACCGAATTTGCTGACGAATTGAATAAACTCGGCGTCCGGGTCGCAACTTTAGAGAAGAAATCTTCCAGTATTAAATTTACCGGTGATGGGCGTTTGCGTTACCGGGTCAACGCGGACCAATCGGCGACGAATCTAAGTAAAACAACGAAAAGTCGTTTTGATGAACGCATTCGCTTGAACTTATCGGCTGATTTCACCGATCATTGGACATTCCTAGGCCGCATAGAACAAAATAACTACTCCAACAGCCGGGCGACTGATGGCACGAAAAAAACATCCACCACTGATTCGCTAGCTTTTGATCGTGCCGAATTTGACTGGAAAAACGGCGATACGGTTATTCAACTCGGCCGGTTCTGTCCTGAAATCGGCCAGGGACAATTATTATGGGCTTATCCTTTCGCGGTAGACGGCTTTTATATTAACAAAAATATAAATAAGGTTAGTTTATATGCCGGTTATGCTGATCTTTCCGCTGCATTTGACAATTATACCGGCGGAGTGGGGAGTAGTATGGGGTCAGTGAATGCCCTGCTGGCAAATGTTAAGTATAAATTCGACAAGAACGCGAACGTAACGCTTGGGTACTTGGATGTTCTGAATCCGCAAGATAATGGATATAAGTTTAAACAATTAGCCTATGGTACTACGTTTAAAAGTGGAGAGTTTACTGTTACCGCAGAAGGTATAACAAATCATGCGCCCGACCTTCCGGCTAACGCGGAAAAGAGTGGTTATTATGCTAAATTGCAATGGAAAGGGCTTGATTTGAAAAAGCCTGGAAGCTGGAGTCCGTATATTGAATATATGAAACTGGGAAACTGGGCAATTGATTCCACATACGCCATGATTGGTATTAACGGTGATGGTGGTAATGGAATTGGCAAAGATGGGGCAAAAGGATATGGTGGCGGTATCGATGTTGTACTTACGAAAGATGCTGTTTTTACAGCTGCAGCCTACTTCTTAAAACCATATGACAGAGAGCGCACCGGCGCTGCTTTTGATAGCTACAAGAATTTTTATGTTGTTCAAACCAGCTTCCGTTTCTAATTTAGAAAATACAGACAAACCAATTTTGGGGATTTATCCGTAGATTTGCCGGACAGTATTGTTTTTGCTTATTAGTTATGTTGACATAATAACGCGGATATCAAGGCAAAGCAACTGTTCAACTATATGAACAGTTGCTTTAACCTTTATGTAGTAAGTACAAAGCCAGACGGAGCATATTGGGCAGCGCGGGTTGGCGATGTGGGGTGAGGTTTTAGAAATTAATTCCGCGTTGGAAGGAATTCGCACATCAGTCAATAAACTTACAAATAGAAGTAAAATTCTGATAGCATTGTCGACGGGCAAGCCGCCTCTACTCAAAAAATGACAAATGACAGGCAAACCTTGGCTTCTTTAGCCAGTGAGTTGAGCCGGGCTGCCGATTCGATGGTTCAGGAGTAAGGACTTTGGTTTAGAATTAAGTGCGGTAAAATGGGGGAGTTAAGAATGATGAACAAAGATTTGGATTTATCTATTTTTAATAGGTTTGAGTTTGAGTACCAGCCGGTAGGGGTGAAGTTTTTACTGACGAAACCGGAGGGCCTAAAACAGCTTGACAAACATGTTGCTTTCTGCGAAATGCTTACTGTTGCGCAGACAGCGGAACCTTTTTATACGACAAAAGAAAATCATGAATGCAAGGCCGGACCTATTTTAACAGGGATGGTTGAACCTGACCCTGTTTTTGAGAGTGGCCAAGTCGGGCCTAAGTTGGGTGTCTATGAAGATCCTCGTGCAAACAGACAAATTTATCAGAGTATGTCGAGGCTGGAGCGAAACACAGTAAATTATATTGCCTATGCTTCCTTGGACAAACTAACATTCGACCCTGATTTATTAATTATTACAGCTAAACCGAGTCAGGCAGAAATTTTATTGAGAGCAGCCAGTTATAGGACCGGAAAAGGTTGGAATGCAAAAGGTACAAGTGTGTTGGGATGTGCCTGGCTTTATATGTATCCGTATGTGCAGGGTGAAATTAATCTTATGGTTACCGGCCTCCACCATGGCATGAAAGCGCGTAAGCTATTGCCTGAGGGTTTGCTTTTGATTACACTCCCCTATCAACTGCTGCCTGAAATTGCGGCAAATTTGGAAAAAATAGAATGGGATTTGCCACAATACAGCTGGGGAAAAGAAGCCCATAGGCAAAGAATGCAGGAAATTGCCGAGGAAATAAGAAATGAGATGGAAAAATAGGCAGACCCCGCGTTAGACGCGGGGGTCAGAAAAGCTAAATAATCGTTACCCTTAACCGCATCCTCTGAGGTGCGGTTTTTGCTTTCCAAACACAATTCCAATAATAAAAATATATAATTTTTTTGAAACTATAACAGGATTGACAAAATGTGACAAAAGTGGTAACTTTAATTATATAATCGATAATGCTTACAATTTAATATTGTACGAATTTGGGTGAAGACAGTGTTCCGCTGTCATGCTTAATAGAGAAACAGGTGTAAATCCTGTACGGTCCCGCCGCTGTAAGGATGAGCGACTTTGTGTTATGCCACTGATGAATAATCGGGAAGGTGCAAAGAAGCAATGACTCCAAGCCAGAAGAACTGCCGAAATTCAGGCCTCTTTAGATCAGGGTTGTGTCTAAAGACCATGCGGTAGACGTGGTAAAAGGCAGAGATTCTTTTCGGTATTATATTTGCGGAAAGATGTCTTTATGAAATCATTTAAATACTCCATTGCGTTTTTATCGCAATGGAGTATTTTTGTGTACGCCCAGCAGGGGGCGTCATCTATGACACACACAATCTGAAGGATGCTGGCGGCAAACATTTGACCCGAGGTACACGAACCCAAAGGAGAGAGGAACCTATGCGTTCGCGCAATGAGCAAAGAAAGCCGCCAACTTCATACGAAGGTTCGCGGCAAAAAGTAGCGGTGAAACCGCAAGGGTATGCCGGAGCGCCGAGCTCATCGCGGCCCATGGGCTATGGCTCGGGACACAAACAATGCCCTCGACACTTCCTAATGGAAGAATCGAGGGCTGAAGAGCTTACTTGAGCGGTTTTTTTTATTACTCTTGATTAGAAATTTTGTCTAAATTAAATAAATATGTTCTGTAAAACGGGGAAGTCGAGGAAGGAGTCGACGCTGTCACGCAACCGTGACAGACAAATTAGCCTGAAGTCGGAATGCAGTTTACAGGATTTTCCTTTAAGTCGGCGCATGACAGGCGGAAAATGCAGTTATTTTTACAAAACTGTGAAAGGGTTTATTCCCCTTGTGCTCAAATATGGAGGTTTTATCTTGGAAAGCGACGAGAACGTAATAGAAGTATTATGCGACAGAAGAATAACGTTGATAGAAAGACTTACTTTAAGCCAGCGGCTTCTGGTACAAAGAATGCTTCTTTTTGTAAAAAACGGACATACTCACAAATTTGTCTACAAGGCAAGTTTTTGTGATTTTAAGAAAATGCAGTATAAATACCTTGCTATGACAGGCAGGACTTATGAATTTCAAGACTTTTGCAATGATTTGTCCGAGATGGCTCAAAAAAGTGTTGAATATTACAACGAAGCCGGTGAAAAAGTTCGTCTGACATGGGTCATGAATGTCAAGATTAATAAATATTTTGCAAGCATAAAGTATAACCTGCCCAAAAAGTTATCCAGACTTTACCTGCATTTTGAAGGTAAGGCTTTTATCCTTTTTCTTCTGGATTTTATGGAATTAGAAAACAGGTATGCCAGGCGATTGTTTCACTTTATCTCCCTGTGCCGGAACAGCAGAATAACCTGTCATAAGGCAGAGGATATGCTGAAATACTTCGGAGTTTCTAAATCGGAAAGTATAGAGGATTTTTTGAAGGAAATCATTCAGCCGGCTATACAGGAAATAACGGATAAAAGTTTGTTTAGTTCTGGAATTTGACTGCCGAAATATTTGAAAAGGAGGGCGTGCCATATGTCAGAATAGCTTTTGTTTCTGCGGTTAAAAATTATATGTCGGATTGTACAAGCAGCCATAAGAAACCTAAGAAAATTAAATCAGAGAAGTGGATCAAATGCTAGGAGGCTTAGCCATGTATAGAAAACGGGAACTAGAGAAGAAAATAGTTATAACTCTTCTCTTAGGCTTAAGTTGCACAGGAATGGGATACGCAGAAAAAGTCAGCGATGGAAGCGATGGACCCAGCTTTGATTTGGGGACCATTACGGTCGAGGCAAAACGTCCGGATTGGGAAAGCAAGCTTTCGCCTGGCACAGTCACTGTTATCCGTCCGGATGACTACGAAGGTGAACAAAAGGATTTGTCTGAATTATTGAAAATGGTACCTGGTGTACATGTGCGTGAACTAAACGGCAAGGGACAGTATACTACTGTAAGTGTGCGGGGATCAACAGCTGCGCAGGTTGGGGTTTTTGTTGATGGTGTGCTTTATAATTTGGGCGGTGATGCTGCTGTAGATATTTCTACGATTCCTGTTAAGAACGTGGAACGCATAGAAGTTTACCGTGGCTATATTCCAGCTCGTTTCGGAGGGACATATATCGGCGGGGTAATTAATATTGTCACCAAAAGACCGTCTAAGCCTAATGTGTCGGCTAGCTTCGGGAAAAGCTCTTATGGCGGCTATAAAGGAAGCCTCCAGATAGATGCGCCTTTAGGAAAAGGAAGTTTTATGCTAGGCGTTAACCGTGATCAAAGCCAAGGGGACTTCAGATATCAAAATTACAATAACGATGAAGCCGTGGTATCCTATCAAAAGGTAATTGATGTGGAGCAAGGTTATATTGACTCCGCCTATGCCAGCGCGATAACAACTACTTTTAGTGCTTTAAAGGTTACTGAAATAAATGGCCATACTGCCGAGTACTATGCAAGTAATCTTGCGGAATGGAATACCTATCTTGCATCCAATGCGGCGTATAGTGCGGCATACGATACGGTAATTGCCGCAACATCAAGCACGTTAAGTGTAAATAAAATTGGCTCGCGTCTTTATAGCCTGAGCGATTATAATATAAGCAGTAATCCTAAATACACGTATGTTAAAGAAAGCTTAAGTGTCGCTGAACTGGCGATGGTTACACCTGTGTTGGCTTATGCCAGTGCATCGGAACGTGCGGCATACATCCAATCTATGATTAATAACGGAACATATACATATGCTGACTATTGGAATTTATATGTCAAGCTTACTTCACTGCAAAAATTATCATATACCTATGGGGTGCCTCTCTCCAATGCAAAAAGGCTGGCAGCCATTGAAAAATATAAATCTTTGCAAGAAAAATACGGCGATGGCACACGCTACAGAAAATATAACGACTACAAAAACACGGATGTTATTGCAAAATGGCAGGATGACCACTGGCTTGCCAAGGCAACTTGGAAGGAGATCGACAGGCATCTTCCGCGCAGCCTCATGTGGCAGAACAGTCCCAGTGCCGTGGTTGATACCGATATTCCCAGCTTTGCCAATGCCCGGACGAAGCAGACCATTATAAGCAAAGAAGCCCTGGTTGGCCGCCGCGATACGATAGGTAATCTGGAATGGGGCTGGAATATAAATTATCTCAATCAGGCCAAACGGTATAAATGTGAAAATTGGAAAGATCTGGACAAATTTTACAAATGGTTTTACGACACAGACAACGTACAAGACATGTACAGCAAGATTCCTATGCGCAAGTGGAGTGTTTATGACAGCAGACGTTGGGGGACATCTATAGATGGTACGTATAAAGCAGGTAATAATCATATGTTGGAGTTTATGATAAATTATTCTGATGAGAATATGGACGTAAAGGGATCAGGGATTACTGACGGGACTTTGGAAACAGGATATTCTTCTACTAACCGTTATCGTACTGATTATACGCAAAAGTTGTTTAATGTCCAGTTGCAGGATACTATAACACTGAATAAGAGAGGAGATTTATGGCTTACTCCGAGCATTCGTTATAACCAGTCTGAAATAAACAGCGGTAAGGCTGTGGGGTGGGCAACTAATGTGGGAACTCCGCCGGAATGGATGTTCGACAGTATTGACCAGCAGGATAATAAGGTAACATGGCAACTGGCTCTTAAAAAGCAGATCAATGAAAATTTAACTTTGCGGACTACCTGCGGAACTTATTACCGGTTGCTTAATCTTTATGAAATTGCCGGCGATGGCGGCAGCATTCTTCCAGCACCAATCAGCAGCAACAGCGCGGTTAAAAGCCTTAATTTTCCTGTACCTGAAGAAGGAAAACAGTTTGATATTAGTGCCATCTGGAATGGCAGGGCTTTAGGAGCGGACAGCAAAGTTCAGTTGACATATTTTTATCGCAATGCAGATAAATTGCTGATGCTGTGGCGATATGGCTATGATTATTGGAGTTACACAAATACTTCTAACGGCAAGGCCAAGGGCGTTGAAATTCAAACAGATATGTCATGGAAAAAATGGGATTTGAATCTGGGAGCAACTTATCTGAAGGCATCTGCCGCCCGCTGGAATGATTCACCTGCTGTAGGTCAAACCAGTGCTGATTCTTATTCTGTACATCAGACTTATACTCCGGAATGGGAAGGCTTCTGCAGATTAGGTTATAGGCCTGATAAAAAGACAATGCTTTTTGGCGAAATAAAGTATGTTGATGAAATGTATACCTCATATGATAAAAATATACCGAGCGTGCAAGATTCTTTAACTACAGTGGGTCTTGGGATAAAACACCAATTCGGCAAAGATTTTCAGGCAGTTGTCGGGTGCAGTGACATCTTTAATAAAGGACCACAACTGAAAGTACACGAAGGCAACATGACTTATAACGCGGATTATCCTTTGCAGGGACGTACTTATTACACGACCTTACAGTATAAATTTTAAAATGCTTTTTGGACAGATTATTGCTAATAATTCATTCTGTATGCCGCCTAAAGCGCAGCTATACATTTTACGGTCGTGCAGTTCTAACGAACGTTGCTAATGCCGTTTAGCCTCCTGGTATTACCATTCCTGTATTCTCGTACTGTTCCTTTCCGTATGGCAGGGGACAGTACGAATTATTTGGCGTATTTGTTTACGGTATGGAGCTAAATAGCGGCAGTGGTACGGAAGCATTGTGTCGTAATAAGACGAGGCGAATTTTAGTTGGTGGAAAGCTATAGTAATATTGGCGGTTTTAATCGACAAGGAGGAAAAATTAATGCGAAAGATACTAATGCTTTTTTTGATGGTCTGCGTTATTTTGCCATGCCTGCAAGCACGTGCGGCAGAAAAGACGGAAAAAGCGGACACAATTTGGGAGATGGAAATATCTGGAGAAAGAAAATTAACGTCGGAGGAAGAGGAAAGAAGTAGATGGATTGGTGTTTTCGCTAATGATATAGGGAGTTATCTGTTTGACAAGAAATCTTTAGCACGGGTAGAAAATAAAAAAGATCAGATAAAAGTGCTTGGAAGAACTATATTTAATAGCCCTGAAGTATTAGAGCAACTTCAAAGTCAATACAAAACAAAACTTCCAGCAGATGATAAAGTCGGTTTTAGTGACATTCAGATGATTTTCAATGTGGAAAAAAGGAAATATGCTGTTACAGAAACAAAATTATTTAGTGAGCATGGCATTTTACTGGAGGATATTGTTGCGAAAGAGGTTCTTTTTAAACCGGTGCCTGTTAAAACTTTCGCTGATTCAATGTATGAAATAGCGAAATTGTTTAACCAAAACCAATAAAGAGTTGGGAGGCAGGCCACAAATCTTTAAACAATAAGGATAAAAGAATTATGTGTAACATTGGTATGCTGATTTTATGTTTTCGGCGATGAGTGAAGTAAAAGGGACTGTTCGTGCGCCACGCAGGGGCGCATCATAGAAGAAGCAAGGGGACGTAGAATCTGCTTCGTAACAACACTTGATTTTATGCTTTCTGGAGGGGGAGCGGGGCCTGGCACAACAGAAGCAAAGTGTACGTCCGAAACCACTGAAAAAGTCAATAAATAAACAAACCTCCCTCTATTATGGTAAAATATAACTGTAGATATTTGCCGGAATGGAGGGTTTTACTTTGCTTAGACATGTGCCGCAACAATTAAGCATATATAGCGTACTCTATGACAAAATTTCCAACGACCATATACTGAAGATTATCGCTGCCAATGTTGATTTCAGTTTTATTAACGATTTGCTAAAAGATTCATATTGTAAGCACCTGGGGCGGCCTGCTAAAGAGCCCGAAATGCTAGCGAAGTTACTTATCTTGCAATATCTATATAACTTATCCGATGTCAAAGTCATTGAAGAAGCTAGACTAAACTTAGCCTATATGTGGTTTTTGGGACTAAATCCCGAAGATGATTTGCCAGAAGCCAGTCTACTTACCAAGTTTAGGAGACATAGATTAAAAGAAACAAGTGTGGATGATATTATCCAGGAAGTGGTCCGGCAATGCGTAAAAAAGGGCATTCTTAAAGATACGGGCCTGAGCTTTGATGCCACTCATACCAATGCCAATACAATTAAAAAAGTTCCGGAAAGAATCATGAAGCACCTAGCTAGAAGAATCATAAGGGCTATTGAGGAAGAAAACGGAGAAATTCCATCCGAGCTCATTGGGGAAGTTCCCAACTACAAGCTCATAGAGGACCACAACGAAGCGAAGCAGATTATGAAGACATATTTAGAAAACCTAATCAGTAAAGCCGAAAACCATGTAGATCTCTCCATTCTGCCCAGTAGCCAACAAGCTGTTAACGAAGCAAGGCAAATATTACAAGATCCTAAATTTATCATACAAAAAGGAATCCGGTCACTTGTAGATAAAGATGCCCGTGTGGGGTACAAATCTCAAACAGACAGCTTAGGGGACAAAGGGACAGGTTCCTTGTCCCTCCTTCACCTGCCCGCTTCACATGGCTGCAAAGTTGGACCCAACGTCAATTACCGCTCCGCCTAACGATACACTCAGGCCGCTTTGCTTGAATTCATACTTGTATTGGCTATCATAGGTATTGATGGTGTTGTCAATACTCACATTCTTACCGGCGATGTTGGTATCTTTGCCGCTGACAACCGTTGTGCCTTCGCTGGTACGTTGACGTTACCGGCAATAGAACCTACTGCGCTGCCGATTTCATCTTTGACTTGTTCGTTCAAGGTTGTGGTGGTGGATTGCTTGCCGATGGTAAAACCAAGGCCGCCGCCACTAAAGAGGCCAGATTTTTTACTTTTTAGAATGAGTTAAAGAACCGTCACCTGACTCATTCCGTTCCGTCCGCTATTCCACGTCCCATTGACAACGCCTTTCGCCCTGCGCCGCTGCTTCGGGACATTTTGTCCAGAAGTCCCGCCCGGATTTACCCCTCCTGTTCTTTGGGGGAGGACGGGGGCGCGGGGGCAGAGCCACCGTAAAAAGCTGTCGATTACCGCCAATGTAGCGGAGCCGGTTTTGCCGTAAAATAGGGCGGTCGGCAACGGGGCAGGATTTTATCCTGTTCCCCGTTGTCGGCGGCGCAATGGTACAGCAAAAATCCAGCCAGTCAAGGGGTTAAGAGTGGAGATTTTGCGTCAGCAAAATACTACTCGGCCCTTGACTGGCTGGATAGGCGTAGCGGCCTGATTCACAGACAATTTCATAACTGGACATTCACATTATACTTCTATTGTGACGTAAACTAATCAGCCATTTGATACTAAGATTTTACGAAATAGAAAGGCGCATTGTTCTGGATATAGTAGTGAATTGTTCCCGTTCGTAAAAGTTTTGCCCGATTTGGTTTTTTTCTAATACCATTAATTCAATATATTCAAGATTGCGGGATTGCGCCCAACTTTTCGCTTTTTCTAAAAGCAAATGCCCTATCTTCTTTCTTCTATATTCTTCTTTTACAAAAAAATCAATGATACAAGCGTATTTATGAGACTTAACAGAAGGGTATGGCGGCGTTGCGTCTTCTTCAACATGTACCAACCCAACAATTTCATTGTCAATTTCAGCTACAATAAAGTCACCAGTATTGCTGCTTATTATAGCACACGGATATTCACCGTTTTCTGTCACAGAAACATAATTTGCAGGCTGTTGACCAGCGTTATATGCAAAAAACTCCGTTAATAGGTTGCTAATCGCTTGAAGGTCATCAAGAGTTGCCAATCTTATATTCATATACTGTCTCCTTACCTTGTCAGCCTGATATTTCAAATGGCTACTATTGCTTACATTACTTTAATTACGAACCTATAACAAATTCATTCTACCACATAAAGCCAACCTTGTCATTTCTGTTTCTTTCTGCCCCGCTTTTTGCCTTGCCCCTTCAAATGCTTGGACTTTTGAAACACTTGAAGTGAGTCAAGGAACCGTCCCCTGACTCACTGCTGACTCACTGACTCACTTTTAACGGACGATACACTACAGAGGTTTATACTGGCGGCGAAGCGGAGTTCCGTTTTACAGAGTATACCAAGGGGCTTCATAATACTGACCTGAGTGCGCAGAATATTATTTGGAATGACCTTTTCAGACACTATTCCCGCGCTGCTGATGGGCAACTTGTTGTTTTGAATAAAGATAAAAAAGATTTGATGAATTATGACAGCAACTCGGTTGCTTTTATCGTTGGTACGGCAAAAGCTTTAATTGGAGGTAAAAAACAAATTGTTTTGGAGAAGGCACCAAAGGAAGCTTATGCGGATAAGACGCTGGTACCCTTGAGCGCAATTGTCCAGGTTTTCGGCGCCAAAGTGAAGTATGACTCAGATAGTAAACAAATTACCATTAGATATGGAAAAAATGTTGGGGTTTTGACTGCTGATAATCCGTTAATATCTATTAATGGGAATATTATTAGACAGATTGATTATATGAATCCGATTGTCGATGACGGCGTAGTGATGGTTCCTGTTCGACCGGTGGTTGAGCTAATTCTTGGTAAATACGTGTCTTATAGCAGCGGCGCCGTTTATATTTCAAATGATCCCTTTGTCCAGATAGGTCAAGGTACAGCACATGTATTAGGGAGAGTGCTGGAATGAGTTTTTTTCATTAAGCATTCAAATGATATTGGCGGTTGATATTCTCGGTAACGGCATGCTCTGCAAGGTGAGTGACAAGAGGCTTGCCTACTTGTTGTTTCAATAGAATGCAGATAGCAAGGCGAAGTGACTGTTCAATTATGGGAACAGTCACTTCCGTATATTGACTCTATTGTTCTCGTCTACTGGGCACCTTATGCCCCAAAACGTTGCTGCTTTGTTTCCATTATTTCCAACCCTGAACAATAGCAGATTTGGATTAAGGAGAAATGTGATGGCAGAAGAAAATATAAGGAAAAAACTTACGGCAGAAGAAGTGTTAGAAAGGTTTGCGGAAATTGTTCAATATTTACCTGGCATAGTTGCGGAGAAAATAGGTGTTGCTATAATAAAGGACGGAATTAACATTGCCGAAATGCGAGCCACACCTAATTCCAATCAACCATCTGACATTGGTAAACCGGTTAGAGGTGGAGTGAGTCTTGAATGCCTGGAGACCGGTCAACGTGTAGTTAAAGTAGTACCAATAGAAAAATCCCATATCGGAATGCCTTATGTTGCTTGTGCGCTGCCGATTAAAGAAGGTAATCGGGTGATAGGCTGTGTAACTACAGCTCAGTTTATTGATAAACAACAAATGGTTTCGAGTGTAGCGACAGACGTGGCTTCTTCCGCGCAGGAATTGACCGCTGGTATGGAAGAATTGTCAGCTGGTTCACAAACTGTTGCAGATACAAGCCGGGAACTTGATTTGTTAAGCCGGGAATTGTCAAAAGCAAGTGTAAAAACCGATGAAATTGTACATTTCATTAAGAACATTGCCGACCAAACTAACTTGTTGGGACTTAATGCAGCTATTGAGGCCGCACGGGTTGGCGATATGGGACGGGGTTTTGGGGTAGTGGCCGAAGAAGTCCGAAAGCTTGTAACAGCAAGTGCGATTCAGTAAAAGACATTAATTCCGCATTGGAGGGGATTCGGGCAGCAGTCAATAAGCTTACAGACAGAAGTAAAATTCTTGATACTATTGTTGACGGGCAAGCTACCTCTATTCAAGAAATGGCAAGTGCCAGTCAAATCTTGGCTTCTTTAGCCGGTGAGTTGAGCTGGGTTGCCGATTCGATGTATCAAGAGTAAGGAAAGGACTTTGGTTTAGAATTAAGTGCCGTAAAATGGAGGGAGTTAAGAATGATGAACAAAGATCTGGATTTATCCATTATTAATAGGTTTCAGTTTGAGTACCAGCCGGTAGGTGTGAAGTTCTTACTGACCAAACCGGAGGGCCTAAAACAGCTTGACTGGTGCTTTCTGCGAAATGCTTACGGTTGCGCAGACAGCGGAACCTTTTTATACGACAAAAGAAAATCATGAATGCAAGGCCGGACCTATTTTAACAGGGATGGTTGAACCTGACCCTGTTTTTGAGAGTGGTCAAGTCGGACCTAAGCTGGGGGTCTACGAAGATCCTCGTGCAAACAGACAAATTTATCAGAGTATGTCGAGACTGGAGCGAAACACAGTAAATTATATTGCCTATGCTTCCTTGGACAAACTAACATTCGACCCTGATTTATTAATTATTACAGCTAAACCGAGTCAGGCAGAAATTTTATTGAGAGCAGCCAGTTATAGGACCGGAAAAGGTTGGAATGCAAAAGGCACAAGTGTGCTGGGCTGTGCCTGGCTATATATGTATCCGTATGTGCAGGGTGAAATTAATCTCATGGTTACCGGCCTCCACCATGGAATGAAAGCGCGTAAGCTATTGCCTGAGGGTTTGCTTTTGATTACACTCCCATATCAACTGCTGCCTGAAATTGCAGCAAATTTGGGAAAAATAGAATGGGATTTGCCACAATACAGCTGGGGAAAAGAGGCCCATAGACAAAGAATGCGGCAAATCGCCGAGGAAATAAGAAATGAGATGGAAAAATAATTAGTACGATACATGGCATGTAATTCACTTTCCGCACCCTTTTAGAAAGCCTGTTAATAATTGGCCGTCATTTTGTAAAAAATCGGGAATATCAGTTTGACGGACATCCTCTGCAGTCGCCAGAAGCAGTAACTTGAGTAAAGGTCAGTATACGGTACGAAAAATAGAGACACTACTCCCTTTTACCACTCTACTGGTCTCAAAAGCAGAGATCGTTTACGGTTTTAAGAGATCTTCTTCCGTGACTCCCAATAGCCGCATTAATAATTGTAGCCGCTGAAACTCTCTGTCGTTACAGGGAGCATAAAAATGGTTGCCTTGGGTTGTTAAGATCCGATGATTAGTTAGCAATATCAATATTTTTTCGCATGTCGAGGATGCTATCTTGCGGTTATCCGTATCCCGAATCCTCTTCCTGGGAATCTTTGAGTCGCAACCGTGCCGGGCGCTGCATGTGACGAAAAAGGAACGTCCCTTGATGTCCTTCCTTGATGTCCTTCTTGATGTCTTCTCCTGGGCAGGACGGATGGGCAGATATCCAGGAGTCAGTTGTGCATTTTTTACCTGAAATTTACAGTTTCCGGCTGTTTGTAATCCAGTAAATGGATAAGCGGGCTATTGACTGTAAAATATTAGGCGATTCAGAGGGTATGATTCAATAAATAATGACAAAAAATCTTACGATTTTTTTCATGAACACGCCCTGTAAGGACCACCCACCAGCGAACAGGTTGATACACAATCACTGCAAACCAAAGAAGTGCCGATAATCGCGGCCGAGTAACCGAGGAGCCGGATGAGGGGAAACTCTCAACAAACCGCGTGAATACGAAAGCGACTACGTAATATGCCGCAATTGCAGCTTCAGCAAATGCGGTTAAAACAATTACAGTGTACAACATATAAACAAAAAGAGTTCAGGCAGGTACTGAACTCTTTTTGTTGTGCAGGGAAATTGATAAAATGCTTGGCTTTTGGAAAAGTAAATAAAGGAGTAGCAGCTCACACTGCAGAAAAATTAATATTTACGTTGCAAATATTAAGGCAACTTATGCAAATTTAACTACTTCGACAATAGAAATATCGGAATTGTTGAGATCAAGCAGCGTACCGTCAAGGCGTCTTACTGCCGGCTTTATAGACATGAAACTGCCAAAGTGAAGTACTTCTGCTTGGGTTTCGTCACTTAAGAGAACGGTAGAGCCTGTTAGTGCCGAAATCGCATTGCGGATAAAAAGTTTGCAGTAGTCGCGGTCAAAATGTATAAATATTTCGTTTGCCATGATCTCCAGGGCGGCAAAGGGAGTAATGCTATGCCGGTAGACCCGATTGGAAGTCATCGCATCATAAGTATCCGCGATGGCGATAATTTTGGCGAAAGGATGGATTTTATGGGAGGGAAGGCCTCCCGGATAACCACTACCGTTTTCCCGTTCGTGATGCTGCAAAATGGCATATTGGATTGCAGAGGGAATATGGTTCAGACTTTTTACCATATAATACCCATAAATAGGATGAAGTTTTAAAATGGCTTTTTCTTCTACAGTGGGTTGACCGGGTTTATCTAAAATGGACCGGGGAATTTGAGATTTGCCGATATCATGCATAAGTCCGGCCAAAATCAGAGATTGGACAGTCTTTTCTTTAAAACCGCACCAACGGGCAATTAAACCGGTGATTATTCCCACATCTACCGCGTGCAGATAGGTATATTCCAGTGGTGGTTTGGCCTGATACAAAAAAGTGAGCGTAGTATTGTCATCAATAAAATTGTATAAATCATGAAATGCCAGTTGACGGAGTGTATCAAAAGGCAGTTGTTCCTGATCACGCATATATTCAAAAATGCTGCCTGCCGTGATAGAAATTTTGTGATATTTATCTTCAAGTTTATTGCTATACCCGCTGACAAGAGAGGGAAACATGACATCATGATAGGAAGGTGGCCTGGTCGTATGTGATGCAAGTACACAAACTGAGGTAATTTTCCATTTTCGCAAGAGGTTAATCAAATGACTGGTTAATTCCGTATCTTTTTCCAAAATGACCTGCTTACGAGCCGACAAGACTGTTTCGGCCAGAATCATCCCTGGGACGAGCTTGCTTAAGTCTAGAATGGTTTTTTTCATAAGGGTAACCACCTCGGGATAGAGAGAATCTTGATGGTTTTTTAAAGATAACAAAAATATGGTTAAAGAAAATATAAAAGAGTACAACTTTATTATATTTGATATTAAACCATATAGTCAAGAGGTGATTTATTATTAAAGCAGAATCGCAGCAACTATTAATTCAAGTAGGTGAAAGACTTAAACAAGCTCGAAATGCCGTTAACCTTTCTACTTTAGATGTAGAAAGAAGTACAGGGCTTTCCAAGGGAAATGTAAGCAGTTGGGAAAATGCCAAATTTTTCCCAAGTGCATATGCATTGGTTGTATTATCTGAACTTTATGGCGTTTCTGTTGATTGGATATTAAAGGGGAAAGAATTCGATAAAAGAGAAAATATAAAAGAAGTAAAAAGTATGCTAGATGATGATCTGCAATTTATCGAGAAAACATTAAAACAAATAATGAGAAGTAATGATCCTGACCTTAAAAGTTGGGCAAAAGTGCAGTTTAAATTTGCTTTTGGTGATTATTTAAGAAAGCTGGAACAGAAAGAATAAATTACACATTTATAAGACAAAAAGCCATTTTTCCGGTATAATGTAATTTGACAGGTTGTTGTCAGGTTGAGATTAGGCGGTCATACTCCTGTTAGCAGGGTATGTCCGTTATTTTTTTTGAGGGAGGAGATACATAGTGCAGATTTCGCACGACGTGGATGATAACCAGACAGCGGATACAAAGCGGTGGACAGGCTTTTCGCCTAAGTGGCTTGCTGTACCGGCGTGTCTGCTTATGATATTTTCAGCGGGATTTTTGGTAAACGCTCACCAGGTACGCAATACCGGCGGGGTAACGGTGATTGCACAACAAAGCCAGCCCAGTGTGGCCGGGCAGGCTCAGGATACTGAAAAAATACAGACGGATATGGCTAAGCTGGCCACTACTCCATCTATCTGGCCGACAAGCGGAGAGGTTACTTCCGGTTTCGGTTGGCGGAGTTCGCCCTGGGGTGACGGCAGTGAAATGCATCCGGGAATTGACATTGCCAATAGTATCGGCTCGCCTATTTTTGCTACTGCTGACGGTGTGGTTGTCCAGAGTGGCTGGGCTGGCGGTTATGGGAATATCGTGCACATTGATCACGGCAATGGCATTGAAACCATTTATGGGCATAATTCGCGGGTCAGCGTCAGTGTTGGCCAAAGTGTGAAAAAGGGGCAGATTATTGCTTATTCGGGCAATACAGGGAGAAGCACAGGCCCGCATGCTCATTATGAAGTAAGAGTTAACGGGACTGCTGTTGATCCGATTCGCTTTTTGGTTCTGTAGTAAATGCAAAAGTATGTCCTGATTTATGCTGTTCATTGCTCATGATAATGTATTGGAAGTGTTATGAAAAAATCCCTGTCTGATCTAATGATAGGGATTTTTCATTTTATCTTTTTCAGCCACTCGAATTGTGTACAAGTTGATGTAGTTTTTTGAAAACGATTTTGTATTGCTTTTTGGAAACTAAAACACTATAATAGTTTATGAGTGATGGAAGATGGAATGATTAATTAACGATAAAGTAGGAGAATACAATGAATGATATAAAAGAGCTTATCCTTGATAAAGCAAAAGAACGCATGGATCGCTTTGGTTTTAAAAAAACAACAATGGATGAAATCAGTAAAGACTGTAAGATTTCCAAAAAAACAATCTATGAACACTTTACCGATAAGGAAGATATGTTTAGATGCCTGCTGTTGCGTGAATGTCAGCAAACGATGAAATTGTTATTTTCCCGCCTGGAGAATGTGGCTGACCCGTTCGAGAAGCTGATTTTGTTAATTAAAACGGCGGTAACGTACTTTAATCAGGACCATTTCATTACCAGGCTATTGAAAGATGAGGATGCCTTGTTCCTGACTATTTCCAACAAAAAATACCATGAATATATTGATGAAGAAGTTATCTCCATCATCGCCGGGGTGATCCGGGAAGGCAAACAGCAGGGCAAGTTCCGGGATGTTGATGAAAAAATTGTAGCGTATGCCGGGTTCAAGCTGTTTCAGGCCTTTAGTTATGCGCGTACAGGACAACTATACCAAGAACAGGACGAACAGCATTATACGGCGGTTCTTGTTGATTTTATTCTGCATGGGCTTGTGAAGAAATAGCGACAGCGATAAGCCCAATGTTTATAAAAGCTTGTTTTAGGCGACATGATTTTGAGGGGGAGGGTTTTGTTTGCAAAAGTCGGTAGGAATTTCTTTGATAGTTTGTATGCTGGTTTTATCTGTCGGTTTTGCCGGCTGTTCAAAGACGGAACCGGTCAAGGAAGCGGCACCGCTTGTTCGCTCGCAGGCGGTACAAGCGGATGCTTTGGGGCAAAATGCGAGCTATTCGGGTGAAGTGCGGGGCCGGTACGAAACGCAGCTTGCTTTTCAGGTTAGCGGCAAGATTATAAAGCGCAACGTTGACCTCGGCAGTGTCGTAAATCCCGGGGATGTGCTGATGGAAATTGACGCCAAAGACATCGCGCAGACGGTAAACATCAGTTCAGCGCAGGTAGCTTCGGCACAGTCGCAATTGAATTTAGCCGAGACAAATTTGGCGCGATACCGCAAACTGTATGAACAGGGGGCTGTCAGCCGGGCACAACTGGATCAATATGAAAATGCCTACGAAGTCGCGCTGGCTGCTGTCCGTCAGGCATCGGCCCAGTATACGCAAGGCACAAATCAGCTAGGTTATAGCTCGCTGGTGGCAGATAGTGCCGGGGTTGTTTCCGGTGTTAATGCCGAGGCCGGGCAGGTTGTCAGTGCCGGGGCGCCGGTTCTTACGTTAGTGAAAGACGGCGAGCGGGAAATTGAAATCAGTGTTCCGGAAAACCGCATTGACGAAGTGCGCAGTGCGCAGCAAATGCGGGTCAGCTTTTGGGCACTGCCGGATGTGACGGTGGAAGGAAAAGTCAGAGAGATTTCACCGGTGGCCGACAAAGTGACCAGGACCTACAAGGTCAGAATTACGCTTACCAATCCGCCGGCGGGCATCAGTCTGGGTATGACGGCCAGTGTAGCGGTGGCAAACTCAGCAGGTCAGCAGGGAGTATATATTCCGCTTTCAGCGGTTTATCAAACCGGGGATTCGCCCAATGTCTGGGTGATCCAAGAGGATACCGTAAGTCTTAGACCCATCAAAGTCGGGGCGTTTGGCGACGGAAAAGTACAGGTTGTAGAGGGGCTTCAGGACGGTGATGTCATTGTTACCGCCGGTGTCCAGAAGCTGAGGGAAGGACAGAAGGTGCGTATATGAGCCAATTTAATTTGACAGAATGGGCCCTTAATCATAAGCAACTTGTGTATTTTTTCGTCTTCCTGACTTTCCTGACAGGCATTTTATCGTATCAGCAGCTTGGGCGGATGGAGGACCCTGACTACGCAATCCGTCAAATGATCGTGTCTGTCGCCTGGCCGGGGGCCAGTGCCCGCCAGGTGGAAGAGCAGGTAACCGATAAAATTGAGAAGAAACTGCAGGATACGCCGGGGCTTGATTATCTGAAAAGCTATTCGCGACCGGGGCAGGCTGTCATTTATGTGAATCTAAAGGACTCAGTCAATGAAAAGGATATCCGTCCCACCTGGCTGGAAGTGCGTAATATGGTAAACGATATGAAAAGCACGTTACCCCAGGGGGTGGTCGGGCCTGCCTATAATGACCGGTTTGATGATGTGTTCGGCAATGTATATGCCCTTACGGCTGACGGGTACAGTTATGAGGAAATGCGGGCAAAAGCCGAGCAGATCCGCAGGATCCTGCTCGGGGTTAGTAATGTAAAAAAAGTAGAACTTATTGGTGTTCAGCCGGAGACAATTTATATTGAAATGGCAAGCAGTAAACTGGCCGAACTCGGTATTGATCCCAATTTGATTATTTCGTCGGTAAAAGCGCAAAGCGCGATGACGCCTTCCGGTATGGTGGAAACATCCTCCGATAACGTATATTTACGGGTTTCCGGGATCTTTGAAAATGTCGACGGCCTTCGCAATATGCCGATTCGGGTGAATGAGCGTACTTTTCGACTGGGGGATATTGCCAGGATTGAACGCAGCTATGAGGATCCCGGAGAACCAAAAATGTATTTCAACGGCCAGCCGGCGATCGGGCTTGCCCTGTCGATGGATAAGGGCGGAAACATTCTTACGCTGGGAAGCGATTTGGAGAAAACCATTGCCTTGATTAAAAAAGATCTGCCGCTCGGTTTGGAAATCAGTCAGGTGGCCAACCAACCGCAAGTGGTCAAAAATTCCATTGCCGAATTTGTTGAATCACTCTGGGAAGCTATCGTCATTGTCTTGGTTGTTAGTTTTCTCAGTCTTGGTTTCCGGTCAGGCATTGTTGTGGCTCTCTGCATTCCGCTGGTAATTGCCGGTATCTTTGTGTGCATGAAGATCGGCGGCATCGATCTGCACAAAGTGTCTTTGGGAGCGCTGATCATTGCGCTGGGTTTGCTGGTCGATGACGCCATTATTGCTGTGGAAATGATGACTGTAAAACTAGAGCAGGGCTGGGGGCGGTTTGAAGCAGCCTGCTACGCCTATACGGCAACAGCTTTTCCCATGCTTACCGGCACGCTGATTACTTGTGCCGGTTTTATCCCCATCGGATTTTCAAAAGGAGCGGCGGCGGAATTTACCAGCAGTCTATTCCCAGTTATTACCATTGCACTGTTGATTTCCTGGCTGGTTTCCGTGACGGTAACCCCGCTGCTTGGCTATAAACTGGTCAAACCCAAACAGCAGGCAACAGCGGGACACGACATTTATGATACGAAATTCTACCGGCTGTTCCGGAAAACGCTTATCTGGTGCCTGAATCGCAGGAAGCTGGTGCTGGTTCTAACCATTGTCAGCTTTATCGGCTCGATCTTCTTATTGAAGTTTGTAAAGCAGGAGTTTTTCCCGCCGTCAACCCGTCCGGAACTCATTGTCGAAATGACTTTGCCGGAAGGTTCGTCCCTGGCGGCTACCGAGCAGGAAGCGCAAAAATTTGCCAATGCTCTTACTGACGACCCGGATATCGAGAGTTACAGCTATTATGTCGGCAAGGGATCACCGCGGTTTATTCTCACGATTGAGCCCAAACTGCCGGCGGTGAATTATGCCCAGTTTGTTATTGTGGCGAAAAATCTGGAAGCACGCGAAACTTTAAATAAAAAAGTTGACAAGCTGTTTGCCGACGATTTTGCCAACGTGCGCGGGCATGTCAACCTAATTCAGACAGGGCCCCCGTCGCCTTACCCGGTAATGCTGCGGGTTTCCGGCTATGATCATGAGAAAGTGCGCGAACTTGCCCAACAGGTCAGCGAACAGATGATCAGTGACCCTAATCTCGCCAATGTCAATTTTGACTGGCATGAAAAAAGCAAGGTCATGCATTTGACTGTTGATCAGGATAAGGCGAGAATGCTGGGAATCAGCAGCCAGGGACTGGCTCAGGACTTGCAGACCCAGCTTTCCGGGGCTACGGTTGCCGAGTACTATGAGGAGGATAAAACGGTTGGCATTGTATTTCGGATAGACGCCGAAAACCGGAAAAACTTAGGCAGCATCAAGGACCTGCCGGTGCATATCGGTAATGGCAAATTTGTGCCGCTGGAGCAAATTGCCAAAATCAGCTATGATGCCGAAGAAGGCTTGATCTGGCGGTACAATCTCAAGCCGACAATTACCGTCCAGGCAGACGTTATTCCCGGCGTGACCGGCAATGACGCCACGCAAAAAATTTATGAAGCATTACAGCCAATGCGTGACAGCCTCCCCCCCGGCTATAGCATTGATATCGGCGGAGCGTCGGAAAAAAGCAAGACTTCGATGGATTTTCTGGTTAAAACAATTCCGGCCATGGTTGTGGTTATTGTAATTTTGCTGATGCTTCAACTGCAAAATGTGTCCCTGATGGTCCTGACAATTCTTACAGCCCCGCTTGGCATCATTGGGGTTACCCTGTCAATGCTCTTAACCCAGCGCTCGATGGGCTTTGTCGCCGAACTTGGAATTTTGGCGCTTAGCGGCATGATTATCCGCAACTCAGTTATTCTCATTGATCAGATTGAACAGCATAAAAAAGCAGGCGAGACGCCGTGGAATGCAATCATCGATTCGGCTGTGCTGCGATTCCGCCCCATTATGCTTACGGCGGCTGCGGCAATATTGGGGATGCTGCCCTTGATTCCAAGTACTTTCTGGGGGCCGATGGCGGTAGCGATTGGCGGTGGTTTGCTTGGCGCAACTGTGATGACGTTGCTTGTTTTGCCGACAATGTATGCTGCCTGGTTTAGGGTTAAACCCGACTCGAATAAAGCAGATAAGTGATATAGGAATAAAACAGAGAATCCGTAAGCCGAGGCTTACGGATTCTCTGTTTTATTTTGGCTATGAGGGGAAACCGACATTGAGCATTTCGCTGGGCAGACTATCCGGTTCTTTGGCAACATTTTCAGGGGCAATTTCATGGTCCGTGTCTTGTCTGGCCAGGAGATCTTCAGATGCAGGCCGATCATCGGTATGTTTATCAGTCAACGAAACCACCTCACACAATAATATTACCAGGGGAAGAAAACTTATCCTTAAAAGCATAATATAAGCATAAATTTACATATTGACAGTTAAGAATAGTCAGATTATAATCATATACAAGAATAAATGATCACAAACAATCATAAACAGGTAAGAACGTTCATGCGATTATTGCGCATACGTGGGGGAGCAAACATGTTATATGAAGAAGAACGCAAACTGAAAATTGTTGAATACCTGCAAGATCATTTAAGGGCTTCTGTACAAGAACTAAGTAAGGTTTTTCAAGTTTCGGAATCGACAATTCGCCGGGATTTGCAAGAGTTAGAAGATGCGAAATTATTAAAAAGAACACATGGCGGGGCCGTGTGTTTGGAGAATGTCAATGTTGAACCGACTTTCGTAGAGAAGGAAGATAAGTTCCGCAAGGAAAAGGCAAGGATTGCTCAAAAGGCGGCTGAGTTTATTCAGGACGGAGATACCCTGGTGATTGATTCAGGGACGACAACAGCCTATTTGGCTAAAGAATTGAGAAAATTTTCAAACATAAAAGTAGTAACGAACTCAATTATTTTAGCCCAGGAACTGCGGGGGTTTGAGGGGATCGAGGTTATTATGACCGGTGGAACCTTGCGGCAGAATACGTTGGCGATGGTCGGGCCGATTACGGAACATTCTCTTAGCATGCTTCGGGTAGATAAAGCTTTCATGGCAACAAACGGGCTGGATTTGCAAGAAGGACTGACAACCCCGAATCTTGTGGAAGCAGCAACAAAAGCCAGGATGATTGATATTGCCAAGCAGGTTATTTTGTTAACAGATCATACCAAAATAGGTAAAGTGGCTTTTGCTAGATTTGCCGGTATAGCAAGAATTGATACATGCATCGTTGATGACAAAATCCCGCAAGATGCAGTTAATGAAATGGAAAAATTAGGAGTTCGGGTTTGTGTAGTAACCCCATAGGAGGAGAATATGTTTGAAACCATCTGTAATTACAGTTACCTTAAATCCTGCAATCGATAAAACAGTTGTTATTGAAAAGCTTAACGTTGGCGGCTTGAATCGTGTGCAGAGTGTGCGGATGGATCCGGGAGGCAAGGGAATTAATGTTGCCAAGGTACTCAATCAATTTGGTGTCCCTGTTACGGCAGCGGGATTAATTGCCGGTACCCAAGGACAGAACTTGCTGCACCATCTGGCTTTAGAAAAGATTTCGGCCAGCTTTTTGACCATATCCGGTGAAACCCGCACAAATTTGAAAATAGTGGATAGCAGCTCCAATAGGACAACCGAAATTAATGAGGCCGGTTTTGTAGTCGGAGATGCAGAAATCAGTAGGTTTAAAGCTCAGCTTTCCAAACTTCTTGATGAGGCTGCCTACCTGGTTTTAAGCGGGAGCCTGCCACCCGGTGTCGGATGCGGCATTTATCGCGAATTAGTGGAAATCGCTAAGGGTAAAGGGGTAAAAACCATACTGGATGCCGATGATGCGGCGCTTTCTGAAGGAATCCAGGCAGCACCTTTCGCCATTAAGCCCAATATCCACGAATTGGGAAATCTAACAGGCCGTGATTTGGCGGATGATCAGGATGTCATCTGTGCAGGCCGAAAAATTTTGGAAAAAGGGATTGAAATCATTATTGTTTCCATGGGGGCACAGGGAGCTGTGGTCATGGACCAAACGGCAACCTACCGGGTATGGACTGATTCGATCATACCCAAAAGCACAGTAGGGGCAGGAGACTCCATGGTTGCCGTGCTGGCCTATTCGCTTTTACGTCAATTTTCTTTGGAAGAAACGGCGCAATGGGTTACAGCCGCCGGTACGGTAACAGCTTCAAAGCCAGGCACGCAGGTGTGTTCCCTGGCAGAAGTCCGGCAATTTCTAAATAAAGTAAAAATTAAAAGAATGTAGAGACGCAATTATAAAAATATGGGGAGGTTTTTGGGATGAAAAAGATTCTGGCGGTTACAGCATGTCCAACAGGTATAGCACATACCTATATGGCGGCCGAAGCCTTGCTGCAGGCAGCCAAAGAAAAAAATGTCGAGATTAAGGTTGAAACCCGTGGTGCAGTGGGTATTGAAAATGAATTAACCGCAGCGGATATTTCTGAAGCGCATGCGATTATTGTTGCCGCAGCTACTGATGTAGAAGAATCACGCTTCGCTGGTAAGCCGGTTGTAAAAGTTGCCATTGGGCAAGCCATTAAAGATCCCCGGAGTATCATTGAAGAAGCGTTGGCCGTGAAGCCATCCGCCAAGGATTTTATTGATCAGGCGGCGCAAAGCAAAGAAGCAAGAAAAGCACAAATAACCGGGCCCTATAAACATCTGATGACCGGTGTATCCTATATGCTGCCTGCGGTTGTTGCCGGCGGCCTCTTAATTGCTGTTTCGTTCATCTTCGGCATTGAAGCTTTCAAGCAGCAAGGGACGCTGGCAGCGGCACTGATGGATATCGGCGGCGGGACGGCGTTTGCGTTGATGGTTCCCATTCTTGCCGGTTTCATCGCCTTCTCGATTGCGGAGAAACCGGGTCTTGCTCCGGGCCTTATTGGCGGGATGCTGGCTTCGAAAGTTGGAGCAGGTTTTCTTGGCGGGATTATTGCCGGCTTTTTGGCCGGTTATGTGACGAAATGGATGAAAGAAAACATCAAATTGCCGAAAAATTTTGCTGGTTTGGTACCCATATTGATTATTCCTTTCTTCGGCAGCGCGATTGTCGGCTTGATGATGATCTATGTGATTGGCAGTCCGATGAAAGCGATCATGGACGGGCTTAGTGGCTGGCTTACTAATCTTGGTACCGGCAATGCAAGTTTGCTGGGCTTGCTTTTAGGGGCGATGATGGCCTTTGATATGGGCGGGCCGGTAAATAAAGCGGCTTATACCTTTGCGGTCGGGCTGCTTGGCAGTGACCTTTATGGGCCGATTGCTGCTGTTATGGCAGCAGGAATGACCCCTCCGCTCGGGTTATGGCTGGCGACTGTTCTTGCACCGAAAAAGTTTTCCGTTGAAGAGCGGGAAGCAGGCAAAGCAGCGGGTGTGCTGGGAATTTCGTTTATTACTGAAGGGGCTATTCCGTTTGCCGCCGCCGATCCTTTCCGGATTATTCCCTCAATTATGGCCGGATCAGCCGTTGCCGGTGCATTATCGATGGCCCTGGGAGCCACGTTAAGGGCACCTCATGGCGGAATTTTCGTTCTCATGATTCCTAACGCGGTGGGGAATTTGGCTATGTATGTATTTTCGATTGTTGCCGGAACAGTCGTAACCGCGTTATTAGTTAGTTTAGTCAAGAAGAATAAAACGTCTGTCTAAAGGTGAATAAATAGAACAACGGCAAGTGTTTCTTAAATACCGGGAGGTGCAACTATTAATGGAGATTTTAACTATTATCAAAGATGAAACTGTTTTCTTGGAACTCAATGCAGCAAGCCGGGAAGAATGTTTGCAGGTTATGATTGACGGCATGGAAAAGGCCGGATTTGTCAGGGATAAGGCTGCTTATTTGGCAGCGGTGAATGAACGGGAGCAAAAAGGATCGACAGGTATTGGATTTGGGGTGGCCATTCCACACGGCAAATCCAGTGGTATAGTTTCCGCCGGTTTGGCATTTGCCCGGTTGGCGAATCCAATTGACTGGAATTCTCTTGATGGAAAGCCGGTACAAATTGTCTTTCTGATTGGCGTATCAGACCAAGATGCCGGTAATGAGCATATGAAAATATTAATTGCATTATCGAGAAAATTAATCCATGAGGATTTTCGGAAAAAGCTATTGGCAGCAAATTCATCTGCAGAACTTTATGAAGTTTTACAATCCATTTAGGAGGTACGGCATGATCGTTGTGGAAGGTATATTGCAAAATAAGACCGGTTTTCATATTCGTCCGGCTCAGCTGTTTATGGAAAAGGCAAATGAATTTAAGGCCGGCGTAATGGTGAAAAACGAAGAAGGAATGGAAGCTGACGGTAAAAGTATTCTGGGATTAATGACTATGGGGTTTGAATACGGGTCTAAAATTATCATTGAGGCCAATGGGGATGACGAAGAACTGGCGGCCAAAGCACTGCTGGACTTAGTTAACAGCAAGTTCGGCGAATAATTTTTTTGAAAGGTGAAGGGTCATGGCTGAAATCAAATTGTCCGGTATTGGGGTTTCCGAGGGAATCCGGATTGGAAAGGTAATCCTCTATACTCATAGTGTCCGGAACCAACAGTTTGCGGATATTTCAGAAGCTGATGTCACTGGAGAAGTAAACCGGCTTGCTGAGGCGAAAGCAAGAAGTATTCGGGAAACTGAAAAACTGATTGAACAGGCGCAGCAGACAGTTGGCGCTGAAAAAGCAGGTGTCATTGAAGCGCAAAAAAGCATATTGTTAGATCCGACTTTTTGTCCGGAAATGGAAAAGCTGATTAATAAAAAATTATTTTCGGCCGAAAAAGCCGTTGAACAAATTGTCAACCAAGTCGTGGCAATTTTTGAGAAGATGCCGAATGAGTATATGCGGGAACGGGCTGCTGACGTAAAAGATATCGGCAGCCGGTTAATGGCTGCTCTGACTGGCGTAAAAGGTATAAACTTGGGCGACATTCGTGAAGAAGTTATTCTGATTGCCGATGATCTTGCGCCTACCGATACCGTACAGTTAAATAAAAAATATGTACAGGCTTTTGTTACACAAAAGGGCGGAAAAACCTCCCATACAGCCATTTTTTCCAAGACATTAGGCATTCCGGCTGTTATTGGCATTGGTGCCGGCATTGAACAGATTCAAGACGGTGACACTGTGATTGTTGATGGTACGGGCGGTATTTGTATTATTAATCCTAGTGAAGATACCATTCGCAGCTATTCAGAAAAGATGGCGAAAGAAACCAAAGATGAAAGTGTCTGGCAAGCCTATGCAGCACAAGAGGCTGTTACCCAAGACGGTCACCGGATTGAAATTGGCGCCAATATTGGCACGGCGGCCGACGCCCGTTATGCTGTGGAACAAGGCGCAGAGGGCATAGGGTTATTGCGAACCGAACTTATTTATATGGCAGAGGCTAGTTTGCCGGACGAAGAAATGCAATTTAATGTCTATAAAGAGATTGTCCGGGTCATGGGCGATAAGTCGGTAATCATCCGCACCCTGGACATTGGCGGCGATAAAGAACTGTCCTATTTGAAAATCCCTAAGGAAATGAATCCGTTCCTGGGATATAGAGCCATTCGTCTCTGTCTTGATCAGAAGCCGCTCTTTGTAACGCAACTGCGGGCAATTTTACGGGCAAGTGCCTACGGTAAGATAAAAATCATGTTTCCGATGATTTCCGGTATTGAGGAATGGCGAAGTGCCCGAAGCATTGTGGAAGAAGTCAAAGGACAGTTGAGAACTGAAGGCCGTGTTTTTGATGAAAACATTCAAGTGGGGATCATGGTGGAAGTACCGTCTGTGGCGGTCATGGCAAGACAATTTGCCCGAGAAGTTGATTTTTTCAGTATAGGTACCAATGATCTCGTGCAATATACGTTGGCGGTTGACCGGATGAATGAAAAAATTGACTACCTGTATGATCATTTTAATCCAGCCATCATTAACCTACTCCAAACTGTTGTAAATGCGGCTCATGCGGCAGGGAAATTCGTCGGCATGTGCGGCGGTATGGCCGGAGATCCTAAAGCAGTTCCTCTATTGCTGGCATTGGGTTTGGATGAATTAAGTATGTCGGCGACAGCAATTCGCAAAGTAAAACATGCTGTCAGTCAAATGGAATTAACGAAATGTAAAGCTTTACTGGAAGATGTCCTGAAAATGAGCACCGCGCAGGATATTCGCCTGAAGGTAGAGTCTTTTTGCGAGAATAACGGAATTTAAAACCGACTGCGTTCACCGTGAAAACTTCGTTCATTTGCTTCCCGGCAATGAGACGAAGTTTTTTTATATTTCCTCCATAGTAGTTTGTGTAGAATTTTCTTGCTTTTTTGTACATCCTATGGGATAATAATAGTGTAATAGAAAATTGGATTAATCCATTAATCCAATTGGCTGGGGATGATGATTTTGATTGTGCAAAAACTTGGCATACCAATTTATTTACAAGTCAAGGCGTATATTCTGGACAAAATAAAACAGGGTCAATACAAACCGGGTGATAAATTGCCGACTGAACGCCAGCTGTCGGAAGAATTGGGGATTAGCCGCAATACAGTCAGTGCTGCCTATAAAGAATTGCTTTTGGAAGGAATTCTTGAAGCCAGGCAGGGACGCGGTACTTTTGTGCGCGAGCAGGCAGCGGATATAACGGCGGCGGGTGCTGATGTAGCAGGCAGCCGGTTGGAGCGGGCGCTTAAAATTATTGATGCGGCCATGGCGCAGGTAGTTGAACTTGGTTTCACTATCGAACAATTTGCCGCAATTACGACGATTCGGGCCAAAGAACGGGAATTGGCGACCCGGCAGCTCAGAGTGGCTGTTGTGGAATGCACCCGCGAATACGTTGAGCGGTTTGTCGGTCAATTAGGACAAGTAGCCAACGCTCATTTTGAGCCGATTACCCTAGCGGATGTAACGGCGGGAAAAGTGAAAACAGAGTTTCTACTGGCCTGCGATTTGGTAGTCACAACCTTAGAGCATCAGACTTTGGTTGCGGAAATTCTTGGCAATAATACAAAGTTGATAGCGGTGGCCACTACCCCCAACCTGGAAGCCGTCATCAAACTGGCCCGTTTGTCTGCAGGCAGTGAAGTAGCTGTTGTAGCTAAAACTCAGGAATTTGTCGATGCCTTATATCGTCTACTGAACAAGATTGGCTGTAACGGGATTACGCTGATTCCCTGCTTTAAGGAGGAACGGGAAGAAATCAGGCGATGTATCAAGAATCACCGGGTTGTTATTAGCGCTGAAGCGCTGCAGAATGTAGTGCGCCAGGTAGCCGAAGAAGCACAGGAAATCATCACTTTTTATTATGAAATCGACCAGGGATCGCTCCAACAGGTTGCCAGCCGGTTGGTCGCGAAAGACTGATAAAGCAAAGGAGTAGTGAAAATGACAAACAAGGTAAAGGTTGTATTAGGTGTAATTGGAGCTGACTGTCATGCTGTTGGCAACAAAATTCTCAACCATGCTATTACCGCAGCCGGTTATGAAGTAATCAATCTGGGTGTGTTGGTTCCGCAAGAAGAGTTTGTTAACGCCGCTATCGAGACGGATGCAAAAGCTATATTAGTGGCTTCGCTTTACGGTCATGGTGAAATTGACTGCCGTGGATTACGGGATCGTTGCCGCGAAGCCGGTATCGAGGATATCCGGCTTTATGTCGGCGGCAACCTGGTTGTAGGTAAAACGGACTTTAAGAAAGTTGAACAAAAATTCCTCGACATGGGCTATGACCGCGTATATGAGCCGGGTACGCTGCCGGACAAAGTGATCGCCGATATGAATGAGGATTTGAAATAAAAGGGGTTTTGTACTTTGAAAAACATTTTGCTTATCGATTTTGGCAGTACCTATACCAAAATTACGGCAGTGGATGTTGATCAAGAAAAAGTTGTAGGCACAGCCAGAGGCATTACAACAGTTGAAACCGATATTATGGATGGCTTGAATCAGGCACTGGCGGCATTGTTTGCTAAAACCGGCAAACTTGAATTTAGTGAAGTGCTGGGCTGCTCAAGCGCGGCCGGCGGGCTAAAAATGATTGCCAGCGGTTTAGTGCCGGAGATGACCGCCGAGGCAGCCAAGCGGGCAGCTTTGGGTGCCGGCGCCAAGGTATTAAAGGTATATAGTCATGAGCTAAGCGAGTATGAACTTGAGGAGATGCGGGAATTAAAGCCTGATATTATTCTCCTGGCCGGCGGTACCGATGGCGGTAATCAGAGAGTTATTATGCATAATGCTAACATGCTGGCACAGATCGGTTTGGACGTTCCGGTGGTAGTAGCCGGCAATAAGTCAGTAACTCCCACGGTTGTAAAGATTCTGTCAGAAAAACTTACAGAGGTGCGGCCCACTGAAAATGTAATGCCCAAACTGGACGAACTGAATATCGAACCAGCCCGCATCGTTATTCGCGACATATTTTTAAAACGTATTACTGAGGCCAAAGGATTAACTCGCGCCAATAAAATGGTTGACCGTTTGGTTATGCCGACACCGGCTGCGGTTCTGAAAGCCGCGGAATTGTTAAGCCAGGGCGCGGACGGGGAACCGGGACTGGGTGATTTAATGCTCATGGATATTGGCGGGGCCACCACAGATGTGTATTCCATTGCCAAAGGCGATCCGACTGCCGGCGGTGTGTCGTTAAAAGGGTTGGCTGAACCGTTTGGCAAGCGGACAGTGGAGGGAGACCTCGGAATGCGCTATAGCGCAGGCGCCTTGCTGAAGGCGGCCGGCGCGGAAATGATTGGAGCTTATGCCGGGTGTTCACCGGAAGAAGTGACTGATTATGTTGCCAAAGTGGAAGCCGATATTGACTATTTGCCGCAAACTGAAGAAGAATCCCGAATCGAGATTGCCATGGGGAAAGCGTGTGTGCGGTTAAGTGCCGACCGGCACGTTGGTCGTATCGAAGTTTACTATACGCCCTTTGGTACAAGTCAAATCCAGACAGGCAAGGATTTGACCAAAGTGACTACCGTGATTGGAACCGGCGGGGTTATTATCAATAATCCCGAGCCGGAAAAAATATTGCAGGGCATCACGTTTGATGAAACCACTCCTCAAATTCTGAAGCCGCAACAGCCCGCATTCTTTATTGACAAGGAATATATCATGGCATCGATGGGGTTGCTGGGGGAAGCATATCCGGCAACGGCTGTGCGCATGATGAAACATTACATTATAAATAGATAATTAAGGAGGCTTTTGCCACATGGAACTTAAGAATAAAAAGTGGACTCATGACGAATTTAACGCCATCCGCCAAGAGGTTCTTGCCCAATGGCCGACTGGCAAAGATGTTGATTTTGAAGAAGCCGTCAAATACCATGAAAACATTCCCGCCAAACGTCATTTTGCCAAACGTCTGGTGAAAGCTAAGAAAAACGGCGACACTCTGACACAGCCGCGCGCCGGGGTTGCGCTTATTGATGAACATATTAACCTGTTAAACTTTTTGAAGACGGAAGGGGAAGCCGATCTTTTGCCGACAACGATCGACAGTTATACCCGCCAGAACCAGTACAAAGAAGCGCAAAACGGCATTGAAGAAAGTCTGAAAGCAGGACGTTCGCTGCTGAACGGCTTTCCGGCAGTAAATCACGGCGTGACCGGTGTGCGCCGGGTCGTTGAAAGTGTTGACGCGCCGCTGCAGGTTCGCCATGGTACGCCGGACGCCCGCCTGTTAGGTGAAATTACAATTGCTGCCGGTTATACCTCCTATGAAGGCGGCGGTATCTCCTATAATATTCCGTACGCGAAAAGCGTTTCCTTAGAAAGGACTATCCTGGACTGGCAATATTGCGACCGCATGGTCGGGCTGTATGCCGAGCATGGCATCGAGATCAACCGCGAACCGTTCGGGCCGTTGACCGGCACTTTGGTACCGCCCAGCGTATCCCATGCAGTTGCCGTGATTGAGGGAATTCTTGCCGCCGAACAAGGGGTTAAGAACATTACCTTAGGTTATGGCCAGTGCGGTAACCTGATCCAGGATATTGCCGCCATTCGGGCGCTGGAACAGCTTGCCGACGAATATATGACCAAGCATGGCTATAGCGATTGTGTACTTACTAGCGTATTTCATCAGTGGATGGGTGGTTTCCCGCAGGACGAAGCAAAAGCCTTTGGCGTTATTTCCTGGGGAGCGGCGGCAGCCGCACTTGCCAAAGCGACGAAAGTTATTGTGAAAACTCCGCATGAGGCACTGGGCATTCCTACGAAAGAAGCGAACGCCCAGGGTCTGAGAACCACCAAGCAAATGATTAATATGCTTAAAGACCAGGCTTTCCCGCTGACCAGTGAATTGCAGGCCGAAATCGATATTATCAAAGCTGAAACCCGTTGCATTCTAAACAAAGTATTTGAATTAGGCAGCGGCGATTATGCGGTTGGCGCAGTTCGTGCTTTTGAAGCCGGCGTGCTTGACGTACCGTTTGCACCCAGTAAGTTTAGTCTGAACAAAATTCTGCCTGCCCGTGATAATAATGGGGCCGTACGGTTATTTGATGTGGGCAATCTGCCGTTTACGCCGGATCTGATTGCTTTCCACCGGGATAAAATGGCACAGCGGGGCCAAGCCGAAGGCCGTCAACCCAGTTTCCAGATGGTTATCGATGATATTTATGCGATTTCCAAGGGATATCTGGTAGGACGTCCCCGTTAACAACAGGCGATAATAGCGATATAAATAAAGGAGCGATTTTTCATGAAAATAGTTGATGTTGTTTGTGCAAAAGGCCGCACTGGTTTTTATTTTGATGATCAGCGCGCAATTAAGGCCGGGGCTGCCCATGATGGTTTTACTTATATCGGGAAACCCATTACGGATGGTTTTAAAGCAGTGCGTCAAGCCGGTGAAGCTGTGTCGGTGATGATCATTTTGGAAGACGGACAAATCGCTTATGGTGATTGCGCTGCCGTTCAGTACAGCGGTGCGGGCGGACGTGATCCCCTCTTTTTGGCCGAGGATTTTATCCCGGTTATCGAGAAAATGATTAAGCCCCGTCTTGTCGGCCGTGAACTCAATTCCTTTAAACAACTGGCGGAGGAAGTCGATAATCTGCATGACGATGCCGGCAAACGGATTCATACCGCCTTACGTTACGGTGTGACACAAGCGATACTGGATGCTGTCGCCAAGGCCAAAAAACAGCTTATGTGCGAAGTCATTGCCGACGAGTATAATACCCGGGTAAGTGACGAGGAAATTGCTATCTTTACCCAATCAGGCGATGACAGATATAATAATGTTGATAAGATGATCATTAAGCACGCTGAAGTATTGCCTCACGGATTGATTAATAATGTCAAGGAAAAGTTAGGGGAAGATGGCGAACTGCTGCTGGAATACGTAGGCTGGCTGCGCGACCGTGTCGCCAAGCTTAAGACTACGGCTGATTACGCACCTGTACTGCATATTGATGTGTACGGCACGATCGGCTTGGCGTTTAACAATGACGTTGACCGTATAGTGGCATACTTCCGCCAGTTGGAAAAGGCTGCCGCACCCTTGAAACTGCGCATTGAAGGCCCTGTTGATGTCGAAGAACGGGAGAAACAGATAGCAGTGCTTGCCGAAATTACCGCTCGCCTCCATAAGGAAAATATCAAGGTGGAAATTGTTGCCGATGAATGGTGCAATACCTTTGAGGATATTAAGGACTTTGCCGATAAAGGCGCAGGCGACATGCTGCAAATCAAAACGCCTGATTTGGGCGGGATCAATAATATCATTGAAGCGGTGCTCTATTGCAAGCAAAAAGGAGTTGGCGCCTATCAGGGGGGAACCTGCAACGAGACAAACCGTTCAGCGGAAGTGTGTGTTCACGTCGCTATGGCAACCCAGCCGGCGCAAATGCTGGCGAAACCAGGTATGGGCGTTGATGAAGGCTATATGATTGTCTATAATGAAATGCAACGTATTCTGGCAGTAAGGAAGTCTCGCAAGTCAGGAAAGTAAGAATTGGGGGTCTAATTAGATGAAGTCCACGTTTACGCTTGGTCTTGGCGATCAACTCATGTATTCCAGCTATTTTGCGCCGCGGGGCCGCAACCGGATGTACATTCTGGGACAGCAGTTAAGTGAACGTTATTTATCACCACTTGACCGCCTTATCGGCATTATTGGCGATGCCGGCGCCGGTAAATCCTCGTTGGTAAAAGGGATGTTCCCCGGTCTGGAACTCACCAATGACGACGACGGCGTTAATATCCGGCCGCTGCCGCTGTTAAAGAATATTGACAGAGGATTTTTTTCCAGTCATACCTACCATGTCGATATCCGGTTTGAACTCGCGTTCACGCAGATACATGTTTTGGCGAAAGCCGTTCAGCAAGCGTTAGACCATGATAAACGGGTTATTGTGGAACACTTCGATCTTTTATACCCCGTACTCAAAACCAACGCCGATGTGCTCATCGGCGTTGGCGGCGAGGTTATTGTTGTGCGGCCTACGGTATTTGGTCCTGTGCCGCACGAAATACGCGATGTTGTTGTCAGGACCTTACAGTACCGCAAGATGGCCCATACGGCGGAAGACCTCACGACCCGTGTTTTAGTGAATGATTATGGTGCTATCCTGGAATTTAGGCATCGTGATGTGCACCATGGGTTTGTGCTGGAGTACCCGCTCGAATTGTCGGCTGAATTACCGGAAGTGGAACGCAAGGTAAAGAGACTGATTGATGAAGGGATCAGCATTAGTTATTGTGATGAAGGCCATATTAAAATCGGCGATATGACCTGGATGTGTTCCGGGCCCCGCACTCATGTGCGCAATACCGAAGACATCGAAAATTTCCGGCTTATTCCTGAATATAAATATGATCCGAAAACCCGGTCCTATCTCATTATCGGTCTTGTCGGACCCTCATCCAATACACTTGACGGGTTTACGCTTATGAATACCATCTAAGGATTGGAAACCGGACATTGTTTTTGATTAGTCTGCTTTTCTGAAGGAGGTTATTATGAACGAATTAAAACCGGCGCAAGCCGGTACGCTTGAATCTAACGATATTATGATAACCGTGGCACCAGGTGCGTCAGGCAGCGGTGTCGTCATTGAACTGGAAAGTATTGTGCTGGCTCAGTACGGACAGTTGATTAAGCAAGTAATCGCAGCTGTTATTGCCGAACAAGGCATTCATGATATATATATAAAAGCAGTTGACCGGGGAGCGCTTGATTGTACCATTAAGGCCCGTACGTTAGCCGCGCTTACCCGGGCGGGTGTCATTCTCCCAAAGGAGTTGATCTAATGGATTTACGTCGAACGATGCTTTTCATGCCGGGAAATAATCCGGGTATGTTGCAAAACGGTGGGGTATTCGGAGCCGACGCCCTTATCCTTGACCTTGAGGATGCCGTTGCTCCCCAGGAAAAGGACGCGGCCCGGCTGCTTGTCGCTCAGGCTTTGAGAACCGTCGACTACAGCACCAGTGAAAAGGTGGTGCGGATTAATCCGCTGGATACATTTGCTCGGGAGGACATAGAGGCAATCGTGCCTTGTTGTCCGGACGCTCTGTTAGTACCTAAGGTAGAATGCCCGGAAAACATCGGCGAGGTGGCCCGGTTAGTGGCTGCAACCGAAAGATCCGGTCAGGAGCCGGTAAAATTGATTGCTCTTTTGGAAACCCCGCGCGGCATTGCCGAGGCTTATCAAATTGCCCGGGCGGACAAGCGGGTGGTGGCTCTGGCCTTTGGGGCGGAGGATTATACAGCGTCTTTGGGAGCCAAACGTACCAAAGAAGGTACGGAAATATACAGTGCCAGGGCAATTGTCGTGAACAGTGCCGCGGCAGCCGGGATACAGTCGATCGATACCCCCTTTACTGATGTCAATGACCGCGAAGGACTGATCGCTGACACCCAATTAGCCAAGCAGCTTGGTTTTAAGGGCAAACTGACAATTAATCCGCGGCAAATCGAGGATATCCATAACGTGTTTAATCCCACGCAGCACGATATTGTCTGGGCCGAACGGATCATCAAGGCCATCCGCAAAGCGGAAGCCGAAGGCTCAGGGGTGGCTTCGCTTGACGGCAAAATGGTGGATGCGCCGATTGTTGCCAGAGCGGAACGCATACTGTATCTGGCCCGTTTGCTGGGTCTGGTAGAGGAGGGCTTACTATGAATCAATTAACAAATGCCATTGGTCGTGTTCTGCCGGAAGCTGTTGAAGGCTATGGCAAAGTACGGCCTTTTGCCGGTGCGTTTGCAACTGTACCGGCTATGATGCGCCAGGCGCCCAAAATTAAACGGATTTTGCCTGATGAGCAAAAACTGGTAAAGGATATTGAAACCGTATTTAAACAAATCCCCATAAAAGATGGTATGACCCTTTCCTTCCATCATCATTTACGCAACGGTGACGGTGTCGTCAATATGGTACTTGCTGTTGCCGCCAAACTGGGGCTTAAAAACCTAACGGTCGCATTGAGCTCGGTTTTTCCCGTACATGCGCCGCTGGTTGAACATGTTAAAAACGGTGTGGTGGCCGGTCTTGATACGAACTATATGTCCGGGCCGGTCGCACAGGCTGTATCGCAGGGCGTATTCCCCCGGCCGGTTGTATTCAGAACCCATGGCGGACGGGCGCGGGCTATTGAATGCGGCCAGTTAAAAATTGATGTAGCTTTCATAGCGGCCCCTGCAGCTGATGACTATGGCAATATTAACGGGGTAGCAGGTCCTGCTGCCTGCGGTTCTCTGGGCTATGCCTTTCCGGATGCTCAGTATGCCGATCATGTTGTCGCGATAACGGATCACCTTGTGTCTTATCCGTTATCACCTGTTTCCATTCCGCAAACACGTGTCGACTATGTTGTGCAAGTAGATTGTATCGGCGACCCGCAAGGAATCGTTTCCGGCACCACCAAAATTACCCGTGATCCTGTCGGCCTGAAAATTGCTGAGACTACAGCCAAAGTAATTAAAGCCGCCGGTTTGCTAAAAGAAGGATTTTCCTTCCAAACCGGAGCGGGCGGCGCTTCCTTGGCGGCTGCCGCTTATGTCCGGCAAATGATGGAAGACGAAGGAGTGACCGGCAGCTTTGCCCTAGGCGGGATTACCGGTTATATGGTTGAGATGCTGGAAGCCGGACTTTTTAGAAACCTGGTTGATGTTCAAGGGTTTGACCTTGACGCCGTGCGGTCTATCGCGGCAAATCCCCAACATTTGGAAATAGGGGCCGATTTTTATGCCAGCCCGTTCAATCGGGGAGCTGCCGTAAATAAATTGGATGTAGTAGTGTTAGGGGCAACGGAAATCGATACGGCTTTTAATGTTAATGTGGTTACCGGTTCTGACGGGGTTGTTATGGGTGGTTCCGGCGGCCACAGTGATGCTGCCGCCGGGGCTAAAATGACAATTATTGTTGCCAATTTGCTGCGTGGCCGTCTGCCGATTATTGTGGACAAAGTATTGACGGCGACAACTCCCGGCGAGACAGTGGATGTGCTGGTTACCGAACGCGGCGTAGCCGTTAATCCCCAGCGGCAGGATTTATACGAAAAATTCAAAGCGGCAGGATTGCCGCTGAAAAATGTAGAAGAATTAAAACAGCTTGCGGAAAAAATTGCCGGCGTACCACAGCAGATAACAACCGGGGATAACATAGTCGCGGTTGTCGAATATCGTGACGGAACCGTGATTGATGTGGTACGGCAAATAAAATAAGGTCTGTTATTTAAGGGAGCAATGTCAATGTGGGCTGACTATGATATAAGAGAAATTAACCTTGACAGTCCTAGAGAAGTAGCGGACGTTCGCACTTTTCTTGCCGGTTTTGATCTTACTTTTGCTGCTGTTGTTGATTATACGATAGCCTTTTACCAGCATGATAAAATCATTGCTACCGGTTCGCTGGCCGGCGAGGTATTACGCAATATTGCCGTTTCTCCCCATTTGCAAGGGGAGGGTCTAACGGCCAAGGTAGTCAGTTATCTGATTCAACAAGCAGGTCAGCGGGGAATTTACCACTATTTTATCTACACCAAACCCAGTGCGGCGCCGATGTTCACCGCACTGGGATTTAAAGAATTGGCCCGGAGTGAGCCCTATGCCGTATTATTGGAATCCGGCATAGGGTCGATTGACGATTATTGCCGGGAAATAGCTAACAAGGTCAAAGTATTGCCGGCAGGCTCCCGGGCGGCAGTGGTTGTCAATTGTAATCCGCTTACGTTGGGGCATAAGGCTGTTATCGCGAAAGCAGCCAGGGAAAACCAGGGAGTGGTTGTCCTGGTTGTCAGTGAAGACAAGTCGTTATTCCCGTTTGATGTTCGTTTCCGCCTAGTACGGGAAGGTCTGGCTGAATTTGACAACGTTGCCGTGCTGCCGGCCGGTAAATATATTATTTCGGCTGCAACTTTTCCCGGATACTTTACCCGCGGGGAAGCGACGATTGCAGCCCAGACACAGCTTGATGCCGCGGTTTTTGCCCGCTACATCGCTCCGGCACTTGGCGTTACGAAACGTTATGTGGGCGAAGAACCCTATTGTGCAATGACCGGCGGCTATAATGACGCTTTGTCGGAAATTTTACCGCAGTACGGGCTTGCCCTTACCGTTATACCCAGAATTACTATTGGTGGCGAAATTATCAGTGCATCGCGGGTGCGGGAATTTATCCGCCAGGATAATTGGCCGGCAATCAAAGAAATGGTTCCTGACACTACCTATCATTATTTGACATCGCCGCAAGCTCAGCCGATTATTGAACGAATAAAGGCCAGTGATTCGCGACATTAGAAAAATTCCTTCTTCAGAAAAGTCACATTTTTGCAAGGAAATATTGTATACAAAATACATAGTACGTGTTATAATTATTTCGACAATTCCTATCATAATCTTAGGAGGATAATTATGCGCGTAGAACGTGATTTTCTCGGAGAAGTGGAGTTACCTGATCAAGTCTACTATGGTGTACAAACGATGCGGGCTGTCCAGAACTTCCCAATTACCGGGCATAAACTGGATAAGGAATTTATTATTGCCTTGGCGATTGTAAAGAAGGCGGCCGCCAAGGCCAATATGAAGACCGGACGCATGCCGACGCATATTGGCGCTGCCATTGTGGAAGCCGCTGTTGAAATTATGGCCGGCAAATGGCATGAGCAATTTGTGGTTGATGCCATTCAAGGCGGTGCCGGGACTTCTATGAATATGAATACCAACGAGGTAATTGCCAATCGGGCTCTGGAAATTCTGGGCCGCCAAAAAGGTGATTACGAATATCTGTCTCCCAATAATCATGTTAATATGGCACAGTCTACCAATGACGTTATTCCTACTGCTATTCGTATTGCTTCTATCAGGAAGGCTACCCGCCTGTATAACGAGCTGGTATTGCTGGCTGAGAGTCTGAATCGCAAAGCCGATGAATTTAGCCAGGTATTAAAAATGGGCCGGACCCATCTTCAGGATGCGGTACCTATTACCTTAGGCCAGGAGTTTGCCGCGTACGCCGCCGGCGTGAAGCGAGCTGCCAAACGGGTGCAACGGGCCATGCAATTCTTATTGGCAATCAATATGGGCGCTACTGCTGTTGGAACCGGTTTAAACGCAGAGCCTGAATATATTGAAGAAGTAGTTCGCCAGATTTGTTGGCTGACGGATGAACACTTTATTTCGGCTCCTAATTTAGTTGATGCCACGCAAAATACGGATGAACTGGCTGAGTTCTCAAGTACTCTTAAAATTTGTGCCTTAAGCTTATCCAAAATGGCTAATGATTTAAGGCTGATGGCTTCCGGTCCTAAATGCGGTTTTAATGAAATAACGTTACCTGCCATGCAGCCCGGTTCATCCATTATGCCGGGAAAAGTCAATCCGGTTATTCCTGAAATGGTCAATCAAGTCGCTTTTCAGGTCGTCGGCAACGATCAGGCAATTAGCCTGGCAGTGGAAGCCGGACAATTTGAACTCAATGTTATGGAGCCGGTTATTGCATATAATCTCTTTAATTCGCTTACCATATTAACGAATGCGGTAATCATCTTGAACAACCGTTGCATTATGAATATTGTGGCTAATGATTCCAGATGTCAGCAGATGGTTGATGACAGTATCGGGGTTATTACGGCGCTTTTGCCCCATATCGGCTACGAAACCGCTTCGCTGATTGCCAAGGAAGCCATCGCCAGTTCGCGTCCGGTAAAGGAAATCATCAAGGCCAAAGATCTGATAGCCAGTGACCGGCTGGAAATAATTTTGGCACCTGGTGAAATGACTAAACCGGGAATTGCCGGCAAGCAATACTTGAGCAGCACAAAAGAGGATATCGCCTGATAGTCGCTAAATATATTGTGTTTAGTGATTTACTATAAAGCACAAAATGCTAAGATTTGAGGGGGTTACAATATGGATATTCGCGAAGCGTCATTAAAACTTCACCGTGATAACCAGGGAAAATTAGCAGTGGCTTCAAAAGTACCATTATCTTCCCGGCATGACCTCAGCCTGGCCTACACACCGGGTGTTGCCGAACCCTGCAAGGAGATAAAAAATAATAAAGACTTGTCTTTTGAACTTACTTGCCGGGGCAACATGATTGCGGTTGTTTCGGACGGTACCCGGGTTTTGGGGCTGGGTGACATTGGCCCTGAAGCCGCCCTGCCGGTCATGGAAGGTAAATCTGTCCTGTTTAAAACATTCGGTGATGTCGACGCGGTGCCTATTTGTCTTGATACTAAAGATCCTGATAAAATTATTGAGACAGTTAAACTCTTACAGCCTACTTTTGCCGGAATTAATTTAGAGGATTTTTCCTCGCCCAAATGCTATGACATTGAAGATACTTTGAAGGAACAGATGGATATACCCGTATTCCATGACGATCAACATGGGACAGCAATTGCTGCCGTATCGGCGCTTATTGGCGCCTTGCGGTTTGTAAAAAAGGATTTGGCCACCGCCAAGATTGTTGTGAATGGTGCCGGGGCTGCGGGTACTGCCATTGGCCGGCTGCTGGTTAATGCCGGGGCGAAAAATGTAATTATGGTGGACGTTCATGGTGCCTTATACAAAGGTATGCCTGGCCTTAACCGTATTCAGACCGAATTGGCCAAGGTTACGAATCTTACTAAGCTGGAAGGCAAACTGGAATTTGTAGCCAAACATGCCGATGCGTTGATTGGTGTGTCGGCTCCGGGTGCTTTTACTAAAGAGATGATTCAAAATATGAACCCTGACCCGATTGTGATTGGCATGGCCAATCCGGTACCGGAAATCAGCTATGAAGAAGCCAAAGCGGCCGGCGCCAAAGTAGCCGGGACAGGTCGTTCGGATGCACCTAATCAAGTCAATAATGTATCCGTATTTCCCGGCGTATTTCGGGGGGCCATAGATGTACGGGCCCGTCAAATCAATGAGGCCATGAAAATTGCGGCTGTTTACGCAATTAGTAATTTAATTCCCGAAAATGAATTAAGGGAAGACTATATTGTACCGGATCCTTTTGATCCGCGGGTCGCACCCGCCGTTGCCGCCGCTGTTGCCAAGGCAGCTATGGACACTGGGGTTGCCCGGATTAACGTTGATCCTGAAGAAATTCGCAGAAGAACAGCAGAACGGATTAAGCTTAACCGCTAAGCAAGGAGAGAAAAGAATGCGCACAATCGATGCCTCGCAGATCACAGCCGCTGTCGCTAAGCTGGCTGTTGATGCCAATTATTATTTATCTAACGATGTTCGCAGCGCTTTAGAGAACGCCCGGGAGCATGAAGAGTCGCCATTAGGGAAAACCATTCTTGACCAGTTAGTGGAAAATGCCTGCATTGCCCGTGATGAGCAAGTGCCGATTTGCCAGGATACAGGGATGGCTGTCGTGTTTATAGAAATTGGCCAGGATGTCCATGTTACCGGCGGCAGCATTGAGGAAGCTGTCAATGCCGGAGTAGCTAAAGGCTATACGGAAGGTTATTTGCGAAAATCAGTGGTGGCGGAACCTCTGTTTAACCGTAAAAACACAGGAAATAATACTCCGGCTGTGTTGCATACCACTATTGTACAGGGGGATAAAATTAAGATTACGCTGGCACCCAAAGGGTTTGGCAGTGAAAACATGAGCGCGCTAAAAATGTTTAAACCCTCGGATGGGTTGCCTGCTATCCGGAAATTCGTCGTCGATACCATTTTTCATGCAGGTTCCAATCCCTGCCCGCCGATTATCGTCGGTATCGGCATTGGCGGTACAATGGAAAAAGCAGCTTTTTTGGCTAAAAAAGCCCTGATCCGCCCAATTGATAAGCAGAACTCTCATGCCGAATATGCCCGGCTTGAAAAGGAATTTCTGGATCTAATCAATCAAACGGGAGTGGGGCCGCAAGGCCTTGGTGGAAGAGTAACAGCGCTTGCTGTTAATATCGAATATTATCCAACCCATATTGCTGGTTTGCCGGTGGCAATCAATATCAACTGTCATGCCACGCGTCATGCTGAAGTTGAGTTATAGAGAGGTACTAAAGATGGAAGAAACAATAAAATTGGTCACTCCGTTGACTGAGGATAAAGTCCGTAAGCTTAAAGCCGGTGATTTTGTGCTTATTACCGGCACCATATATACTGCCCGGGATGCCGCTCATAAGCGCATGGTGGAAGCCTTGGCGGCAGGAGAAAAACTGCCGGCTGACTTTACTGACCAGATTATCTATTATGTCGGTCCGACTCCGGCCAAACCAGGCAGGCCGATTGGTTCGGCCGGTCCGACTACCAGCGGACGTATGGATGCCTATGCTCCGCGCATCATGGAAGAAGGGCTGCGCGGCATGATTGGTAAGGGGTATCGCAGCCCGGAAGTTGTTGAGGCGATGAAAAAACACGGTGCGGTTTATTTCACAGCAACCGGTGGAGCGGCGGCATTGATTGCCAGAACTATTAAAAAATATGAAATTATCGCTTATGAAGATCTGGGGCCGGAAGCGCTGGCGCGGTTGACAGTGGAAGACTTCCCGGCAATTGTTGTTATTGACAGTGAAGGCCGGAATTTCTACGATGAGGGACAAAAAAAATACCGTAACATTACCTGCTAAAGTACTGCGGCTGCCGCCGGCATATTGCCCGGCGGCAGCCGAAAAATACCTAAAAAGCCTTGCTTGACAAACAAATAAAATGTCAGTATAATATGTTCTGTGACTACGGGGCGTGGCTCAGTTTGGTAGAGTACCTGGCTTGGGACCAGGGGGTCGCAGGTTCGAATCCTGCCGCTCCGACCACATTATGCAAATCCTTGACGCGGGTGTAGCTCAATGGTAGAGCACTAGCCTTCCAAGCTAGCTACGAGGGTTCGATTCCCTTCACCCGCTCCATTTTATTTTAAATAGTATTATGCGCCTGTAGCTCAGCGGATAGAGCAACCGCCTTCTAAGCGGTTGGCCGTTGGTTCGATTCCAACCAGGCGTGCCAGAGAAAACAAGGCTCCCGATAATTCGGGAGCCTTTTGTTATATAAGAAAAGGGGCTGTCGCGCTAGTGGAGCGTCTACGCTGAAATCATAATTACTTCGCGGGCCTTTTTCCGCAATGCTTCGTTGTCGTCGGTGTACATATTCTCGATATGCGCACCTCCTCCGCCTCGCCTTGCGAAAAAATTCCCGCGAATTCTTTCACGCTTTCAACGTAGACGCTCCACTAGCCCATATTTATTCTTTACTGCATTGTATAGAGTATCTATATGCTATGAAAATATGATGTTTTGCTTGTTTTTGATATTTTACTGTGTTAGTATTTAGGCAATAATATGAATATATAGATACTGGTTTATGTAAGCAAATTCTTTTTCTTGTGCTAAAATGCTGAGAAAGTTAGCTGTTTAAGCAAAGGGGGAATACCCGAATGAAACCAAAAGTAAATTTTCAACAGACTGTTGATCAATATAGAAAAAAAACTAATTTAGCAACATTGAATGGTGTTCGTATTAAAAAGCCTGTGCGTCTAAAGCCGAGGAACGAAAGTGAAAAAATGGCACTATGTCATGCAGTTATGTATACGATTAATGAAGCTAAACGTTCTGGAAAGCTGAAGAAAACGGACAGAGGGTATGCGCTGTCATGGAGAGATTGAGAGAGAAGCTCCTTAACTGCAAAGTAATTAAAGATGCTTTGCAAAAGCAAATGATGGTGGCAGGGATAATTAGTGAAGCGTTTAAACAGCATAAGCTTACTCCGGTTGTAGTAGGTGGATTGGCTGTAGAATTTTATACATTATCCAGTTATCTTACCCAGGATATTGACATGGTCATACCGGGTGATGCTTATGCTAGTGAAATAATGCCTGTATTAGGATTTAGAAAATGTAATAACGCATGGGTATTTGAACAAGATCCAACGATTATCGTAGACTTTCCACCCAGTCCGCTAGGTGGTTCATGGGATAAAGTGTTACCTGTTGAATTAGAGTCTGGGGAAATAGTATATATGATTTCCGTTGAAGATATTATTATAGATCGTGTACTAGCTGTTAAGTATTGGGGTGACCCCGAGGAATGGGCTCAATATATGATGGCTGCTCATTATGATGATATAGATTGGGACTACTGTTTAAAACGGGCAGATGACGAAGTCTGTTTAGAGGTATTCAATAAACTTAAGGTACTGGCTGAGAAATATCGGCAGGCTTTTCATGAAAAATAACGAGGTTATTGTTTGGGTATTATGAATTTGATCCCTACCAGGCGTGCCAGGGAAATCAAGGCTCCCGGGAAATCGGGAGCTTTTTGTTATGTAAAATTGAGCCTAGTCTTGGGACTAGTGGTCTGTAAACCCTAATTCTATAGTGTTCTTACGAGATCTTTTCCGCCCTGCTTTGTTGTCGTCGGCTTACATATTCCCGATATGCGCGCCTCCTCCGCCTCGGAGGACGAAAAACCTCTCGCAATTCATTCTATAGCTTTAAAGTACAAACAATAAGGGAGATCGTGGATAAATTTATTGTAAAATTCAAAGCTTTTATCAAGAGAACGTTCATGATATTATGGCGAAAACAGAAGGATTTCTTGAATTTTACCTTGATACGGTGCTTGCTGATACCGCGGGAATTACGGGTATGGAATTAATAAGAAGGACAGACGGACTGGCTAATGTTAAAGATATAACCGGTATTCCTGATGAGACAAAGCGTATGCGGGCGGAAAGAATTATTGTTACATTTGCCAAAGAGTGTATTATGCAGCGAGAGGCATTGAAAAATGGGCAAGATTACATCGATTCTATTAACAAGGCAATACGTAAATTTTCGTAAAGGTGGAATTTAAATGGAAAATAAGAAAAATATAATGGACTATGAGACCGTTGCGCTTGATGAAGAGAATCATGCGCTTGTTATCATTGATCAGACAAAATTGCCGGGAAAGACAGAGATTATCAGTTTGACTACCCAAAAAGATATCTGGGATGCAATTTATTTATTGAAAGTACGCGGCGCGCCGGCTATTGGGGATGCCGCTGCTATCGGTATTTATTTGGCCGCAAAGAACTTACAAACAGATAATTATCAAGAGTTTTATACAGAATTTAAAAAAGCAAAAGAGTATCTTGATTCGGCGAGACCTACGGCAGTAAACCTTTCCTGGGCACTTAACCGTATGGAAAAAGTGGTCATCGATAATAAAGCGAAGACAATTGCGGAAATCAAAGAGTTACTGCGTCAAGAAGCTATCGCCATAAAAGAAGAAGATATATGGATTTGCCAAAAGATAGGCGAATATGGCCTTTCGCTGGTAAAACCCGGTGACGGCTTGCTTACCCATTGTAATGCCGGACAACTGGCAACGGCGAAATACGGTACAGCGACAGCGCCTATGTATTTAGGCCATCAGAAAGGCTATAATTTTAAAGTTTTTTGTGATGAGACAAGACCTCTGCTGCAAGGTGCACGGCTTACAGCCTATGAATTATCGGAATCCGGCCTGGATGTAACCCTGATCTGTGACAATATGTCTTCCAATGTAATGAAAAACGGCTGGGTAAATGCTGTTTTTGTGGGCTGTGACAGAGTCGCCGCCAATGGCGATACGGCAAATAAAATAGGCACATCGATTGTCGCTATTGTGGCCAAAAGATATAATGTTCCCTTTTATGTCTGCGCACCCACTTCCACGATTGATTATGAAACCCCCACGGGGAAGGAAATAAAAATAGAACAGCGTCCGGATAAGGAAGTTGTAGAAATGTGGTACAAAGAGCGTATGGCTCCCGAAGGAATAAAAGTTTATAATCCTGCCTTTGATGTTACGGATAATGATTTAATTTCGGGAATTATTACGGAATATGGAATAGCTCGCCCTCCTTATACGGAGTCTTTGCAAAAAATAGTAGCGTTAAAAAATAAAAAACAGCAATAAATGATAAAGCAGCCGTAAATACGTAATTTACGGCTGCTTTATAAAATAAGGGGGAGTTAGATGGGCGGAGAGAGTATTAAAATATTAGCTGTAAATGATCCTGCCATCAAAGGTTATAGCAAACCGGAATATAAAATCCTTCATCATTATAACCAAAAAGTGATTTTTGATATTTTACCCTGGGAGTCTTATTATCCTAAAATGATGGAAGCTTTTGCAGGCAAAGCTGATTAATGATTAAAAGTATGTAAGAGGTTAGTAAGACTACGCCCTACAGTTCAAAAGCGAGAATTGTAGGGCATTTGATCATAGCGATCATAGGTCATATCTAGGCATTTTCCCTTGTGCAACAAACTTAGGATCCTTCGCCGTGGCGCTGGCCGGTGTGATTTTGGTTTTTTACTTTCTTAGACCCTGAAAGCGGTTCAGGCATATTGTTGTCATTATACGTTGTATGCCTGGGGGCATTCGGTTGATCTACGGGATAAGCTTCAGGCTTGGCCATATTATCTCCTCCGATTTGTATTTATAGATTTGCTGGAATTCTTTCTGCAATTACTTGCGTCGATTCTTTTGGTGTAGCACCTTTTTCATAGCTTACGGCGCCTTACTTGGTTTTATCCGTGGAAGATTCGAGATTAATTGTGGCTTTTCTCCAAAACAAGAAAGCTCCGGCAAGTCTTTTGCAGGATTTGGCAGCTTTTACGAGAAAATACTCAATAACTTACACCATTAGATTTTTGTTCAAAAATTCTCTAGTAGTAGCCTAGCTGATTAGCGAGCGTATGTTTACTGGCAGAGAACAAGGTATAGATAGGCAGGAAATAATTGTAGTTATATCCAATATTTACTTAATAAGTTACATTATCTGACGGAGGACAAATTACTTTGCTGAAATCGAGGTTTGGTAAGCTGTTTTTTTGTACGGTTTCTATGCTTACGTTGCTAATGATGGTAGCTGATTATAGCGATGTCAAAGATGAGTGCAACTTACAATATCTAAACCGAGAGAGAGAATTAATGCAGGTTGCAACCCGGCTTAATGATGAGTTGTCGTCATTTGATCAAATCGTAAGGGAGAATAACGCAGAAAACTTGGATGCGGACACGCAGACCCAAGTTTTGAATAGGAACCTGCAGCTTACAGTAATGAAAATTTCGGAAGAGCATCCGAATGTGGGCTTGGGATATTATTCGAGAAAATTAGATCGAAATGTTGCGCTGGGACCTCGTCTTGAAACTGGTTTTTTAAAAAAGATTACCGCTCCGGGGGCTTTGGAAATATATCAAACGGGAAATCCTAAAACATTTATCATTGAGGAATCGATCCTTTGGGATGGAAAACCGATATTGGCTGTTCATTACCCGATTAAACGCAATGGCGAAATTATCGGTCACTCATTTGCTAACGCAAAAATCGAGGATATTGAAGCGGCATACAGATCTGGTGTGGTAACCCGGGTTTCGCGAATGGGTTTGGTGTGGTTAATAACCGTTATTTTTATCTCAGTGATGTTTTATCGTATTAGACAAGTGGTAGCAGGCATTATTAGACGAATAGAAAATGAAGAAGATGATTATTCCCAAATTGCTGATTTTCCCGAATTTCTTCCTATACTTAAGACGGTGACGAAATTACGTGGCAAGATCAGAAGTGATCATCACAGGCTCATGGAATCAAATAGCAAACTGTTTAAGCTAATGGATATTTGTCCCCTATCGATACTTGAGTTAGATAAGGCGGGCAATATTGTGTCTTTAAATGAACCTATGGTTGCTTTCTATAAAAACTATCTTCCTTATAGCAAGGATGAATTAATCGGAAAGTCAATCCGAACCCTGTCCAGCGAATTAGGTATTAATTTCGAAGAAAGCTTTATTGCCAGACTGTTAAATGGACAAGAAATAAGAAATGAACTGGTTGAAAGGCTTAAGCGCTACTGGATGGTAAATGGCATACCCATTTACCATCACGAGACCAATGAATTTGCCGGGTGTTATGCGTTTTATCAGGATATTACGCAATGGGAGAATTTTAAAAGTGAAATGGCACGACTGGAGTCTTTGAATGCAATCGGTGAGACAGCCGGTTCTGTAGCACATGAATTACGAAATCCGGCTACAACCATCAAGGGGTTCGTACAGTTAATGAGTCTAAAATGCAATGAACAACAAGGCAAATATTTTGCTATTATCCTTGAAGAACTTGAGCGTATGAATAATATAATAGAAGATTTTTTGTCACTTGCCCGGCATAGGTTTATTGCCAAGTCGCCAAATGATCTAAATCAAATCCTGCAGGGAATTTATCCGCTCCTTTTGGCTGACGCCACCAAGAATGATATTGAGTTACATTATAACTTATGTGATGCGATAAAGATGATTGAACTAAATCCTAAAGAGATGCGGCAGGTTATCTTAAATATCGTTCGTAACGGAATAGAGGCGACACCACGAAAAGGACATCTATATATATCGACAATAAATGTGCCTAAGGGCATCGAACTTATTATCAGTGACACCGGCAGCGGGATTCCGGAAGACAGCTTAGCATGCATTTTTGAACCTTTCTATACATCTAAAAAAAGTGGTACCGGCCTGGGCCTGGCAGTGTGTAAAAATATCGTTGAGGCCCATAGGGGTAAAATTAAGGTTGCTTCTAAGGTCGGCCAAGGCACTACCTTTACTATTTTCTTCCCGAATGATTTGTTTGAGCAATAGTAGGGAGCGGTAGAGACAAGTAAAATATTAGTAAGGCGTTAGTTTTTGTAATTTTTATTTAAATATTGCTGGATAATGAGACCGATACCCACTCCCATACACATAGATAGAATTGGTGCCCAGATGGGGCCTAGTACATGGTGACCAATGGCAAAAGTTGGCGAGAAAATGACTCCAATAGTTCCTAAATACGCGGCAAGAACAAATGGCAAAAAGGTAAAAGGCGCGGTTCCACCACCCGCATCCCGATAGGCGTCCCAAATGGCAAAAACATAAATACAAGGGTAAAACATCAACCATTGGTAGTTGGCCAAATTTACAGCAGATTTTATATCCCAATAAAAACTTGCGATGATAACTATGTTAATATTTCCATTCATATTGACTAGAAACTCCAAGAGGATAAAAAGACTACCCTTAACCAGTTTTCCGTTTAACAATTGCCCGAAGCCGGGAAAGGCGATGCTCCATAGGAGTATTTCTTTTTTTGTATTTGAATTATTCATAGTATTGTAAGCCCTGATTATAGCCTGAGGCGGTTCCTCCATCCGTTTGTATTTGCATACTTGCACCGTCCTTATGCATTCAGGCTTATTGCTTGCTAATCAGCAGATTATTAAGGTTTTGTATGATTGTAATTAGTATAATTAGATCTCTTAAAATAATACCCCTACGGAGTACTTTACGTGCCACTTCTTCTATATATTTGTGTATCGTGTATGACTGGTACGATGCCGGTCGCAATTAATGAGAAAAATTTTTTAACAGGCAAACTTTTTGCAGGAATTTAACAGACAATTCAAGAAAATTAAAGACAGATGAGTTCCAAGTTATTTTTTCCATACTGGAAAGGGTAACCGAAGGGTACGAAGAGTAATTTTCGTGCCTGCCCGTATTGCGCAAAGGAAGTCTGGTTATCAGACTTCTTTTTTTATTTGCCAGGCATGCGGCATAATTGCTCATAAGTAAATGTGAGGCTCATATGGGAGCAATATTTTAATTAAAAGGGGTATGAATCATGAATGCGACATTAGAAAAAGTAGAGAACAGTGAAGCTTATTTAGAATTTGTGATCGAAGCTGCTAAGCTTGAAGAAGGTATGGAAAAATCGTATAAAAAAAATGTTAAGAATTATCATGTTCCCGGCTTTAGAAAAGGGAGTGCGCCGCGCTATATGTTAGAAGCAAAATACGGGCCTGAAGTCCTGTACGGAGATGCTGTTGATTTTATTGTACCCGATGAATATTATGCTGCTATTAGGGAATTGAATCTAAAAACGATAGGTGAGCCTGATATTGAAGTTGGCTATATAGTAAAGGGAAAACCGGTTAATGTTAAAGTACGTGTACCGGTTAAGCCGGAAGTTATTCTTGGATCTTTAGAAGGCCTAGAAATTAAAGTTCCTCAACCGTATGCTGTTACGGAAAAAGATGTTGAAAAATACCTGCAGGATTTATGTTCCAAAAATAAAATAGTTATCGACAAGGAGCAGAAGCCGGCGGCTCAGGGAGATACAGTAACAATTGATTATGAATGCTCTGTTGATGGCTCTTTACCCGGGGGAAAAGAACAAAACATGAAAGTAGTTCTTGGCGCAGACACGTTTTTTCCTGGTTTAGAAGAAAAATTAGTTGGCGTAAAAAAGGGCGATCATTTACATGTGGAAACTACTTTCCCTCAAAATCATCCGGCTACTCAATTGGCTGGTAAGAGGGCTTTGTTTAAAATAAAAGTGAAAAACGTTGAAAATATTCAACCATGGGAACTAAATGATCAATTTGCCCAGCAAGTGGCAAAAATGAATAGCCTGGAAGAGTTGCGTTCAGATGCCAGGCGGAAGCTGTCCGAAATAGCTTCGCAGCGTGACTTATACGGAAAAAAACAAGCTGTTATCAAGGCGTTATTGGATACATGTGAATTTGATGTCCCCGACTCCCTGGTTATGCAGCAAGCGCAATTGATGCTGGAGGAGTTTACAAAACGTGTAAGCGCTGAAGGAGGAAGCATTGAATTGTATCTTCAGATGACGAATACGGATTTTGCCAGCTTCAAAAAGCAACTATGGGAAGACGCTAAAATGGTTATCAGGACAAACTGTCTATTGGAAAAAATTATTGAAGAAAAGGCTTTTGAGGTAAGTGATGAAGAATTAAAGAACGGTATTGAAGCTTTTGGCATTCGTATCGGCATGGCTAAAGAAAATGCCAAAAAAGAAAATCTAGGTCCATTGGTTGACAAGGTATTATTTGATTTAAAAGCAGACAAGGCTGTTGCCTATCTGTTAGAGCATGCATGTATTGCCGTCGAAGACAAGAAAGAAGAAACGACGCTCGTTAACCTTCAGCTATAGAATACCGGTATTAACGTCAACAGCTAAACTAGCTGAAGGCGAGTTCGTAACCATTGCAAGTGCATCATGACGGAATCCGGGGAAAGTATCAATGATTATATGTTGGTGCTTTCTTTTTTTATTATTAGGGCATACTATGTGTAACACATAAGAGGAGGTGTACAATGATGACCGATACGGATAGCCTTATTAAAGAGCAAATGATACCGTTTCGTGAAAGAATACTTAGGATTGTGCAAGAAAAACATCCTTATGTATACTCTATTGCTAACAGCTTTTTTTCCGGGCGTAAAAATATGGCAGGACTTCAGGTAACTCAGGATGGTCAAGTGGTTGGAGAATATACATTTCATTTGGATGGCTTGCACATTGAATCTGTGGATACCGGCAAGCTTGATTCGGCTGTGAATCATCCGTTTTTAGGTATAATCAAGCCTTATGGTGTAATTGAAAAGCATGTAATCGAGAAAATTATTGCCGATGAAGGGTTTGCCTCCGATTTGATAGCCTCTTTTATCAAATACTTACCTGACATTACGATAAAATTTTTACGCTGAGCGTTATACGGGTGTATAAAACCTGGATAAAAAGGGCAAACTAATAGTGTAAAGGTGTCCTCGAGTAACAACGAGAATTGCGAAACATAATAAATTGAAATACGCGCACATATAAAACACCAAAAACACAAAACCCTCTACCGGCTGGCAGAGGGTTTTCGTTGTGCAATTGACAAGTACTACTCTTTAGAGCAAGTAATTAGGATCAAAAATTAATAGGTTAAGTAATTTTTTCAAAGAAATATTCAATAAAATATTGAATATTTCTTTGAAATAGCTAATAATTAGAACAAATAGTTTTACATAGCAAATTAACAAGTTTTATCAGTAGTGCGGACAGTGCAGGATTTAAAGGGGAGAAAATGTATGTCTGACAATTATCAAATTGCTCGCTATCCAATTAGCCAGCTTCGGCCCGGGTTGAAGCTTGGAGAAACGGTCCTTTCTCCTGATGGCGGGGTATTGCTTTATGCTGGTACGATGCTGACGCATAAACACATTGAAAGACTTATCTTTTATAAAATCGATCATGTTCGTATTCGGGAATTTCAAACCGGTGAAGCGGATACTTTAGGGCAACAGGGAGCAGACCCTGTTGAACAGGAAGCACTCATTGCTCATCACGAGTATTGTGAACCGGATATGCCAGCAACCGTGTCGGAACAGGAGAATGAGTTTGCCAATACCTATGGGAACGCGGTGAAGGACTTGAAAAAGTGCTTTACGATTGTTCGCCTGGAAAAGCACCTGGATTGTGATTTGTTACATTCGATAGTTGATTCCCTGCTTACCCTTACTCCGTATGGGATTGGTGCTACTGCTTTGCTGCATACGGCTAATCGTTCAGAGGACTATCTGTTTCATCATTCCGTTAATGTTGGAATTTTAGCTCATATTATCGGCACCCTCAGTGGCGCATTTAAGCCGAGTCAACAGAAAAACCTAATTCTGGCGGGTATTTTGCATGACATTGGCAAGCTTGAGATACCTGTGCATGTTCTATATAAGAAGGGACGTTTGGATGAAGACGAACTGCACATGGTTCGTCAGCATCCGGCTATTGCCTATAAATTTTTCCGGCATTTCAAAGAAGTTCCGGAAAACGTACGGCTGGGAGTGCTTCAGCATCATGAGCGCGATGATGGTTCCGGTTATCCGCTCCATACTAACGGCGCGAAGAACCATCCGATTGCTAAAGTGCTTGGCATTGCGGATGTTTATGATGCAATGACATCCAAAAAGGTGTACGGTCAAGAAGTATCGCCTTTTGCTGCCATTGATACTTTGCAAACAGACACTTTTTCCGGTAAATTTTCGCCTAACTATACTACCCCCTTTCTCCATGAGTTGTGTCAAACACTTATTGGCCGCTATGTGACGTTAAATGATGGTAATATCGGACAGCTTGTATTCTGGAACCGCAGTGGAAAAGAAACTTGCCTGATTCGTTTTTCTGATGGACAAGTAATTGATATCAGCAATCAAAATAAGCTAAAAATCATGAAATTGGTTTGCTGAGGTACACATTAAAAAATTTTGCCGGCGCAGGCAGGCGGTGTATTGCGAAATTTTTTGTGGGTTTATATTCGACCGGCATTTTTCGTGAAGACGCGGCATTAGCCGAGTCTTTTTTTGGCAATAATCCACTATTACAGCACAAAAAAACACATAGGAAATAGGTCAATCTGGTCAAAACTGTTAGGTAAGTTCTTTTTCGAGGAGAGGATTTTATGTGGCTTGGTAAAGTAGTTGGCACTGTTGTTGCGCCTACCAAGAATGACACCCTTGTCGGCAGCAAGCTCTTGATTGTGCAGCCGCTAAATCTTGACGGTATGAATACTATTAGCCTTCAGGTGGCCGTCGACACTGTGGGAGCGGGAAATGGCGAAACAGTATTGGTGTCCACAGGCAGTTCGGCCCGGCGCGTGATGAACAATGAAAATAGTGCGGTCGACGCTGCTATTGTGGGGATTGTTGAAACAATCGAGACCGAAGGAATTTCTAAAGCTCAATACTGGGTTCATAAAGGATAATCATTATGCTGACAGCTTATAAAAGTACCGATGACCGCTTGCAGGCGGTTGACGTTGCTTCTGCGTTACCTGAAGGAACCTGGTTGCAGGTAGTCAAGCCGGCGGCAGAGGAAATTGCTTACTTGTCAACTACGGCTAAGGTGCCCGAAAAATTCTTTCGCTTTGCTTTTGAAGTGGATAGTTGCCCGCGAATCATGGTGGGAGATCGCTGTATTCTTATTATTATCAACGTGCCGGTAGCACGTAGTGCCGACCAGTATGATACGATTCCCCTCAGTATTATCCTGACACCGGAACACACGATTACGGTCAGTCAGGAACCAACCCAGATTATTCCGGAAGGCGGAGACCGGGAATTTAATACAAGGAGACGCAGCCGTTTCTTTTTTCAAATCCTGAATCATGCCGGAACTATTTTTTTGCGCCATATTTACCATATACGTCAACGAACAGAGGAGATAGAGATTTACTTACGTAAGTCGACTAATAACAGAGAAGTTTTTCAACTGCTTAACCTGGAAAAAGGCTTGATGTATTTTACCGCTGCTTTGCGGGCTAATACCATCGTTCTGGAGAGTATACTCCGGCTGCGTTCCAATCAGCAGCTAAGGCATTTGCTGCCTATGCATGAAGAAGATGAAGATATTATTGAAAATGTTATTATCGAAAATAAACGGGCCCTTGAGTTAGTCCAGACGTATAGTGATATCTTAAGCAGCATGATGGATGCATTTTCGTCGGTGATTTCCAATAATCTAAACTATGTTATGAGGTTCCTGGCAGCCGTAACCATTTTATTGTCGATACCTACAATGATTTCCAGCTTTTGGAGTATGAGTCTGGTTGTTCCTCTGCAGGGAACGGAAATAGGCTTCTGGACAGTGATTCTGGTATCCTTTTTGGCTAGCAGCCTGGCCGGGATAATTTTAAAGAAAAAAAGGATGCTTTGACAGGCTAACCGCCGTCTACATAGGTTTCTCCGGCCGGCTTTACCACCGCCTGGGCGGCTGTACAGTCGGCAATTAGTTGCAGTAACTTCTCCTCGTCACCTTTGCGGGCTAACACCGTAAGGGTGACTATATGGCTAAACTCTTTATTTTCAATAGGGTAATGATGGAGCCGCAACTGGTTCTCTACCGTTCCCAGCAAAGCATAGTTAATTTCTACGGCAAAGCGGGCATGAAGCTGTTTTTCGATTATTATGGCTGCGTCCAGACCGTCAACGGCTGCCTTGGTGTAGGCGCGAATGAGTCCGCCGGCTCCCAGCTTAATGCCGCCAAAGTAACGAGTGACAACAATGACGGCATTTTTGACCGCAGATTTATGTAAGACATCCAGTATGGGTTTGCCGGCTGTTCCGCCAGGTTCACCATCATCGTCAGCTTTTTGTATTTGCCCATGCTGACCGATGACATAAGCCGAGCAATTGTGGTTCGCCTCTTTATGCTGTTTTTTTATATTGTGGATAACCGCAATAGCTTCTGCTTCGGTTGCGGCCGGACAGGCATAAGTAATGAACAGGGATTTACTGATTTCCAGTTTGGTTTCACCGCTTTGCTTTATGGTGCGATAGACAGGCAACATAACAGAACACCTCATTTTCAGGGGATAAGTCCATAAAATTACTATAACGGTATCAAGGAATTTTGGCAATTACCGTGAAAAAATTGTTGGCGCTAAATTTTATTATGAATAAAGAAAGCACTATTTGCCGCTGGGTGGCAAATAGTGCTTTTTACTAACAACTGCTGGGGAGTGCGTATATGGTTTAATCCTGCTTTAAATAAGCTCTGCCAATTGCATCGGCCGCCAGAATGGCTGCATACACAGAAGTCGCATTTACGCTGAAAGGCTGATTATAAATCGTTTCCCCGGGCGCGCAAGTAGCTTCGGCAACCTTACGGATTTTATCAGGCGTTACCTCAGAGATGCCGATTTGCTTAAGGGTAATCGGCAGACCAACTGATTTGCAGAAGCTAAGAACTTTTTCGATCTCGGCTGTTGTGCGATTTTCAAGCACTAATTGGACAAGTGTGCCGAAAGAAACCTTTTCACCATGATAAGCCTGATGCGTTTCTTCGAGTACGGTAAACCCGTTATGAACGGCATGAGCTGCCGCCAAACCGGAACTTTCAAAACCAAGGCCGCTCAGCAAAGTATTGGCTTCTACCACTTTTTCTACGGCTTCGGTGGCAACACCCTGCTCTAGCGCTAATTTGGCCCGGAATCCGTATTCCATTAAAATATCGTAGCAGAGCTTGGCGAGACATAAGGCAGCCGCTGTAGACAGTCCTCCGGGAAGATTGCCGGCAAAGGCTTTGGCGCAGGCATCGGCTTCAAACCAGGTAGCCAGCGCATCTCCCATACCGGACACGAACAGGCGGGCCGGCGCTTGGGCAATGATGGCGGTATCTACAAGCACCAAATCCGGATTTTTGGGCAGTACCAGATAGGAGTCAAAAACGCCTTCAGGGGTGTAGATGACGGATAAAGCGCTGCAAGGGGCATCTGTTGTGGCGATTGTCGGGACAATGGCTACCGGAATCTTGGCAGTGTAGGCAGCCGCTTTGGCGGTATCCAACGCTTTACCGCCGCCTACACCGATAATAATATTTAGGTTATTTTGTTTAATGACCGAAACAATCCGGTCAATTTCCGGGCGGGAACATTCCCCGCCAAAGTATTCAATGGTATAGTCCATTTGCTGTTCTTTTAAACTGGCCGACAGAAGGTTTTCAATTGCGCCGAGGCCTCGTTTGCCGCCCAGAACCAGGGCTTTAGTTCCCAGCGGGGCAACATGCTTGCCAAGATCGGCAATTGCATCGGCTCCTTGCACATATCGGCTCGGAGAAATCATAATTTTGTTCATGAGAAACCTCCTTATATGCCTGCAGCAGGCTTATTTATAGTATAGGAGTTTTCCCGTTTTATATGATTTACCTGCCTATAAAATTGCTATTATCAGGTAGATTTTTGCGCTTATTCGGGTTGATTGGTATCACAGTAGTGAATTAACCGGGTAAAATCTGCGGGCAGGGGGGCCTCTACAGTGACTACTTGTTTATTTTCCAAATGCTCAAAATGAACCAAATTGGCATGCAACGCCTGACGGGAGATAAGAGGAGTGCGGATTCCGTACATCCGGTCACCCAGGATTGGGTGGCCGATATGGGCCAAGTGTACACGGATCTGGTGGGTCCGGCCGGTTTCCAGCGTAAGCGCAAGCAGTGTTGCGTCGGAAAAGCTCTGGATAGTACGGTAATGCGTAATGGCCGCCTCACCCTGCGGGTTTATGGCGCGCCGGTTGGGAAAAGAGGGGTGAGGCCCTATGGGGGCCTCAATTTTTCCGAACGGCGGATTTATACTACCCTTGATTAATGCCTGATAGCTGCGTGTAAGCGTTTTGTCTTTTAATTGCTGCTCCAGCAGAGTTTGGCTGCGGGAATCTTTGGCAAAAATTACACAGCCGGATGTTTCCCGGTCTAATCTGTGAACAGCACGTATTGTAGTTAAAATGCCCTGTTCGGCTAAATAATGAGCTAAATAGTTGGCTAAGGTGCCTGTGATTGTTTGCCCTGTAGGGTGGACAAGCTGAAAGGGCGGTTTATTTACGACCAAAAGGCAATTGTCTTCATACAGGATTTCAATTGCTCCCGGCTCGGGCTCAACCCCATACGCTACATCTTGCAAAACCAAAACACGCAAGGTATCGTTTAGTTTTAGCTGCTTTTGTAAAAAAACAGGCCTGCCATTTAAAAAAACACCTTTTTGACGGGTTAATTTTTGGATTTTTCGGCCTGAAAGCTGAAGTACCTGTTTTAGGTAGGTTTCCACTGTTTGACCGGCATGTTCCGGAGAGATTTTGACGGATTGAAAGGATTTCAACTGCAAACCTTCTTTCGTAAGCGATTATTAAACTAAATATATAGGAAAATCAGAGTGTTGGCAATTAATGGCCGGTTTTGCCTAAGAAGAAAGCGGGCTTGCTATTTAACGGATTTTTATTATACTATAAGTAGTTTTTGCTATTTGGAATAATTATTTTTTGAAAGCAGAAAGGATAAACAGATGACCTTAGCGTCCCAATTATTGGCATGGTATAATCACAATGCCCGCAAATTACCCTGGCGTAACGATAAAGATGCTTATAAAATCTGGGTCTCGGAAATTATGCTTCAGCAAACAAGGGTCGAAGCGGTCAAAGACTACTATGCACGCTGGATGGAACGGTTTCCTACAATGGCAGTCTTGGCAAAGGCATCAGAGCAAGAAGTGCTGAGTTACTGGCAGGGATTGGGTTATTACAGCCGGGCCCGCAACTTGTTGTCTGGTGTTAGAGAAGTATGTGCAGCTTATGGCGGAGAAGTTCCGGCTGAGCAGACTGCTATCCAGAATTTGCCGGGGGTCGGTGAATACACGGCAGGGGCCATCGCCAGCATTGCCTATAACCGCCCGGTGCCAGCCATTGATGGCAATGTCCTGAGAATCTTTAGTCGCCTTTTTTGTTTGGAGGAGGATATTGCCAGGCCGGCGACGAAACGAGAAGTGAGACGGCTTGTTTGTCAGCACATGTCGGTTGAATATCCCGGCGATTTTAATCAGGCCTTGATGGATTTAGGTGCCATGGTGTGTATTCCGCGGCACCCCAGATGTGAAAACTGCCCGTTGACCAATCTATGTGAAGCCTATGAACGGGAAGTACAGGATACTTTGCCGGTACGGTCGCCGAAAAAGGCGCCCCTGCTGGTAAAAATGGCGGCGGGGCTGGTTTTTAAGGAAGAAAGTTTCTTAGTGCGGCAACGGCCGGCCGCCGGGCTGCTGGCTAAGATGTGGGAGTTTCCTGCCATAGAGCTAACTGGGGAAGAAGACGCTGCTGAGCAATTACAAGCCGGTTTTGAGCAGGAGCTTTGCCAGAATGTGCAGGTAGAGAAAAAAATATTTCATTATATCCATACGTTTAGTCATCGGCAATGGGATATTTCTTTCTATCAGTGTGAATGGCTAGGCGGCGGTGAACTGCCGTCGGCAGCGAGGTGGCTAAGCCCCGCGGATTTCATGAGTATACCTTGGGCGGGGCCGCACCGCAAAGTGGCTCTTGCCTGTAAAAAAACTCCCAGCTTATGAAGCTGAGAGTTTTCGCCTTTTACTTTTTAGCGGTAGTTTCCTGGGAACCGGCTATTGCAATTTTCTTATTACTTTTTTTAGGACCGCGGCCAGGTTTTTTGTCGCCCATCCCGTCACCTCCACAATCTGTTAGCTAATAGGGTGCTTAGAACAAGGACAGGTTATACCAAAAAAATATAAGAAAAAATTCACGTAAAACGAGAAAAACCAATTTTAAATAATCAGAATATATTATATCATATTTAAATTTAGAATTCAACAAACATTGGCAATTGTGAGAGGTAGAAAATCAAAAAAAATGTGGAAAATTGCACAAGAATTTGTTTTTTAAGCAGGATTCTACCGTTATTTAAAGAATAATAAAAAACGTAATTTATGGGTCAATATTGACCGGCGTGTTGTTAGTGGTTATTAGGCTGGCTTAGTAACTCTAATTCTAATACACATGAAAAGGAAGGGATCCCGATGGCAAAAATGAAGACTATGGATGGAAATACCGCAGCAGCTCATATCTCTTATGCATTTACTGAAGTTGCTGCAATCTACCCAATTACTCCGTCCTCACCAATGGCGGAGCATGTTGATGAGTGGGTTGCTGAAGGTAGGAAGAATATTTTTGGGCAACCTGTCAAAGTTGTTGAAATGCAATCTGAGGCTGGTGCTGCCGGAGCAGTGCATGGCTCCCTGCAGGCAGGTGCTTTGACTACTACATACACAGCATCACAGGGCTTGCTGCTCATGATTCCGAATATGTATAAAATTGCCGGCGAATTATTACCTTGCGTATTTCACGTCAGCGCCAGAGCACTTGCCGCCAACTCATTAAATATTTTTGGTGACCATCAAGACGTTATGGCAGCTCGTCAGACTGGTTTTGCACTGCTGGCTGGCAGCAGTGTTCAACAGGTTATGGACTTAGGTGCCGTTGCCCATTTGGCTGCAATAAAAGGCAGAGTACCATTTGTTAATTTCTTTGATGGCTTCCGTACCTCTCATGAAGTACAAAAAATAGAGATACTGGATTATGCCGATATGGCTAAACTTGTGGATATGAATGCTGTTAACGCCTTCCGCCGCAATGCGCTTAACCCTGATCATCCGGTTGTTAGGGGTACTGCCCAAAATCCTGATATCTATTTCCAGGAAAGAGAAGTAGTCAATAAATATTATGAAGCTATCCCTGCTCTTGTTGAAGATTATATGGCAGAGATCAACAAATTGACCGGACGCGACTATCATCTCTTTAATTATTATGGAGCTCCTGATGCTGATCGCATGATTATTGCTATGGGCTCTGTTTGTGAAGCAATTGAAGAAACCGTTGATTATCTGAATGCCAAAGGCGAAAAAGTCGGTCTGTTGACTGTACACCTATATCGCCCATTCTCGCTTGAACATTTCTTCAAATATATTCCGAAAACAGTTAAGAAAATTGCGGTACTTGACCGTACTAAAGAACCGGGTTCGCTTGCTGAACCATTGTATCTTGATGTTAAGAGCGCCTTCTATCGGAAAGATTGGCAGCCGGTTATTGTCGGTGGCCGCTACGGCCTAGGTTCCAAAGATCCTGTTCCCGCGCACCTTGTTCCTATATTCGAAAACCTGCGTCTTGATAATCCTAAAGACGGCTTTACGGTAAGTATTGTTGATGATGTTACCAATACTTCGCTGCCGGTACTTAGCGAAGATATTGATACCACACCTGCCGGCACCACCGCTTGTAAATTCTGGGGCTTAGGTTCAGACGGAACTGTTGGCGCCAACAAGAGCGCTATTAAAATTATCGGCGACCATACCGATATGTATGCCCAGGGTTATTTCTCTTACGACTCGAAAAAATCCGGCGGGATTACCGTATCCCATCTCCGGTTTGGCAAGAAGCCGATTAAATCACCGTATTTAATTAATAAAGCTAATTTCGTTGCCTGCCACAACCAGTCTTATGTTTATAAATACAATGTGCTTGACGGCTTGAAGCCCGGCGGTGTATTCCTTTTAAACTGCATCTGGAATGAAAAGGAACTTGACGAGAAATTGCCGGCAGCCATGAAACAGTTTATTGCCAAAAACAATATTCAATTCTACACTGTAGATGCAGTCGGTATTGCTCAGGAAATCGGCTTGGGCGGCCGGATCAACATGATTATGCAATCAGCCTTCTTCAAACTGGCTGATATTATTCCATTAGAAGATGCTGTTAAGTATCTGAAACAGGCCGTTGTTGATTCTTACGGCAAAAAAGGTCAAAAAGTGATTGACATGAATAATGCCGCTATTGATAAGGGCGTTGATGCTATCGTTAAAATTAATGTACCTGCCGCTTGGAAAAATGCCAAAGATGAAGCTGTAGATACTGCTAAAGCGCCTGAATTTATCGAGAAAATACTTGTTCCTATGAACCGTCAGGAGGGCGACAACCTGCCTGTCAGTGCGTTTGTTAACATGCCTGATGGTACTTTCCCAACAGGTACTTCCGCTTATGAAAAACGTGGCATTGCTATTGATGTTCCGGAATGGCAAATGGATCAGTGTATCCAATGTAACCAATGTTCCTATGTTTGTCCGCACGCTGCCATTCGTCCGGTTCTGGTAAATGCGGACGAAATCAAAGCAGCTCCGGCCGGCTTTACTGCTAAGACGGCTAATGGTATTAAAGATCTGAGTTTCCGAATCGCTGTTTCGCCGCTGGATTGCACCGGTTGCGGCAACTGCGCTCAAGTGTGCCCGGCAAAACAGAAGGCTCTGATCATGAAACCTCAGGAAACGCAGCATAATCAAATTCCATTATGGGATTATGCAGTGAGTGTATCCCCGAAAGCCAACCCCATGAATAAACTGACAGTTAAGGGCAGCCAGTTTGAACAACCGCTGCTGGAGTATTCCGGTGCTTGTGCAGGCTGTGGCGAAACTCCTTATGCCAAACTTGTTACCCAATTGTTTGGCGATCGCATGATGATAGCTAATGCGACTGGATGTTCCTCAATCTGGGGTGCCAGCGCACCTTCCATGCCGTACTGCAAAAACCATGAGGGACATGGTCCGGCTTGGGCTAACTCCTTATTTGAAGATAACGCTGAATTTGGTTTAGGTATGTACGTTGGCGTGAAACAAGTCCGTACTACTTTGGCCGCCAAAATTGAAGAAGCCACTAAGCTTGCTGTCAGTGCCAATCTCAAGACTGCCATGGAAGATTGGCTGGCCAATAAAGACAACGGCAATGGCACCCGTGAGCGTGCCGACAAACTGATTGCCTTATTGGCTGCGGAAAAAGGCAGTAATGAATTGTTAAATGACATTTATGATAATCGCGACTTCTTTGTCAAACGTTCCCAATGGATCTTCGGCGGCGACGGCTGGGCCTATGACATCGGCTTTGGCGGTCTCGACCATGTATTGGCCAGCAACGAAGACGTTAATGTTATGGTATTTGATACGGAAGTGTATTCCAATACCGGCGGTCAATCCTCCAAAGCCACTCCGACCGCGGCAATTGCGAAATTTGCTGCCAGCGGTAAGACCACCAAGAAGAAAGACCTTGGCATGATTGCGATGAGTTATGGCTATGTTTATGTAGCGCAGATTTCTATGGGAGCCGATAAAGCGCAAACTCTTAAAGCCATTGCTGAGGCCGAGGCTTATCCCGGTCCGTCCCTCATCATTGCCTATGCACCTTGCATCAATCACGGTATCAAGATCGGCATGGGCAATAGCCAGCTTGAAGCCAAAAAGGCTGTTGAGGCCGGTTATTGGGATCTCTATCGCTACAACCCGGCTCTTAAAGAAGCTGGCCAAAATTCGTTCAGCCTGGATTCCAAGGAGCCAACGGCTGACTTCAAAGAATTCCTCATGGGCGAAGTGCGTTATGCTTCACTCAAGAAACAATTCCCTGAACATGCCGAAGCTCTCTTTGAGAAAACAGCCAAAGACGCTGCTGAAAGACGCGCAAACTACAAACGTCTGGCACAAGACGCCGAGGCATTTGCGCAGGCAGCTGCCGCCAAAGAATAATTCCGGCGTACACTGGAATACAAATGTAAAGAAAGCACTAATTGTCTTTTCAGGTAATTAGTGCTTTCTTAATTTTTACTGATACCAGATGTCTGTCCTGATTATATGGACTTGTTCATTTGTCGGATTGGTTAAACAGGCAGAAACGCTTTCCGTTTGATCGGTTGTTATCAGTACTACGTCGCCGGCAGTAAGCGTATATGTTTCACGGTGGGGAACCATAACAGTGGCCGCTTCGCCAACGCAGTAAAAAGCTGAAGTCATATACCGAAAGTTTTTAGTCTGAGGGTTATGTATGTCTACCTGTTGGTCAGTTTGCACCGGCAGGGTAAGGGCAGTCAATTTTCCGCCGGTGCTGCCTTTCAGCATCAAATTAAAATCACGAACTTTCCCATAGCTCTTGGTTGTCCAGTCACCGCTAAAACTGTCCTGCGCAAATGGTTTCAGATAGCAACTATGATGGCCGGCATGCTCAAGACGCATTTCTCCTTCCAGTACCATGATTAGACGAGCAACCCCTGGCAGGGAGGTGAATGTCGACTCTGACAGATCAACCCGGGCTGAGCTGATTCGCCAGATAAAATTGCGTTCGGCATAGACGGCCTGGTTGGGGTAAATCGCGATTTGCGTTGTCGTACCGCCGGACCAGTTGCTGGTAGTCTGTTCGTTTTTGCGGATTAATTCAAAACTTAAAGTCATAACAATCCTCCGTTTCTTTAAGCAATGTTCGATTTTATCCGACCGGCTGCCATAAAATTTGGCCGGGGATATTCGGCTTACATTCAGGCATAGCAGCGTTTTTAAAAATTGTCAACTCTATTATAGCATAATAAATTTGTCTGATTATAACAAAAATGAAAGTACAGGATTTGACAGACTATTTGTCGAAAATACCAGTATGCCATATGTTTTAACTAGGAGGAAGGATAGCGGTATGAATGGCAAGCTATGCGTAAGTATTCTTATGCTGGTTTTTTTTATTGCCGGGGGATCCATACGTAGCGCGGCTGCAGCCGGCTATGAAAACCGGGTATTGATTGTAGCCGGTGATGAAAACTTCCCGCCTTATGAATTTGTAGATGTGATCGATGGCAGTAAGGTTTACCGGGGATTTAATGTCGATGTACTAAAGGCTGTGGCTTTAAGTACCGGCTATGAAATTCAGTTCCGGCCGATGCCTTGGGCGGATGCGATTAAGGCTTTAGAAAGTGGTGAAGTTCAGGCTATAGAAGGAATGAAGTATAATAATGAGCGGGATAAATTCTACGATTTTTCAGAAGCATATATGACAAATTCATTGGCGATATTTGTGCTTAAGGATATGCAGGCTATTGCTTCTATTGAGGATTTAACAGGACGTAAAGTTGCTGTCCAAAAAGATGCCATAGCTTATCAGCGGTTAAAGGATCGGCCGATTGATCTGGTAGTTACCAATAACCAGGAAGAAGCGTTAGAACTTTTAATTAGTGGAAAGGTGGAAGCTGCTTTTGGCAATCATTTAACCGGTCAATACATACTGCAACGTACTAAAAAATACCAATATGTAAAGATTGTCGGGGGAGCTATTGATGCTGAAGGGTACTGTGTGGCGGTCAAAAATGATGACCCCATACTTAACGTCTTTAATAAAGGTTTGAAGGATATCAAACAAAATGGGACTTATGACAAAATATACGTAAAGTGGTTTGGGGAGCCAATTGATTACCCGGCTCAATATTATAAACGGAATTTTACTTTTGCCCTAACTGCTGTTGGTATATTAGTTGTTTTAGCAGTTATCATTATTCAGATTAACTTATATTTGCAGCGGGAGGTCAAGAAACGGACCCGGGAAATTGAGATCATTCATGAAGAACTACAGCGTAAAGACAAATTGGAGGCGTTAGGAAAGCTCATTGCTTGTATTGCCCACGAAATTCGCACACCGTTAACATCCATAAAAACCTTTGTTGAGTTGCTCCCGGCAAAGTACGATAATCCTCTTTTCCGGGAAAAAATAAACCAGTTTGTGCCGCAGGAGATTGAACGCATAAATACTATTGTTAACGATTTACTAACCTATGCCAATCCGAAGAAAGTGGAGCGAATTGCTATTCCCAGCAAACGGCTGATTGATAATATTTTGGTCTTCTTCGCTGATAATATTGCTAAGCAGGGGATTGATTTACATATTGCTGTTAGGGAAGATCAAATGGTATGTGTTGATGTACAACAGATGAAGCAGGTCTTGATTAATATTTTGCTCAATGCACTGCAAGCGCTGGCTGAAACTGACAACCCCAGATTAGCCATTGTCAGTGAAGAAAGACAAAATCAACCTTGTTTGATTATTACCGATAATGGCGTGGGGATAGCCAAAGAGAATGTAAAGTTTATTTTTGAACCTTTTTTCTCAACGAAAAGCGGCGGAACCGGGCTCGGATTATTTGTTAGTTATCAGTTGGCGCAGCAGAATGGTGTTGCAATAATGATTGAAAGTAAAGAAGGCATGGGGACTAAAGTTATTTTACAGTTTAGCTCAGAGGAGAATTTACATGTTTAAGATACTCGTTGTCGATGATGAACCCGCAATTTGTACCTCATTGGCGTTTGCTCTGGAAGATAATTATACGGTAGCAACGGCCGGTTCAGCCGAAGCGGCATTAACAGCTATTGGTATGCAGGAATTTGATATCATACTTTTAGACTTGAAATTAGGCAATGCTGACGGAATGGAAGTATTGCAACAGATAAAAACAATAGATAGCAGTATTGTCGTTATTATTATGACGGCATATGGCAGTATAAAATCCTCTGTAGCCGCAATTAAAGCGGGTGCGTTTTATTATTTAACAAAACCTATTAATATGGATGAATTGAATATGCTGCTCATAAATGCATCTGATTATATTGGGATGAGGTTGAAAGTTAAGTATCTCAATGATAAGCTGACCGAACAAGGTGAAAGTACAGGCATAGTGGGTACTTCTGCCTCTATCCGGCAAGTTATGAATGATATTGAACGGGTAAAAGATATTGACATCAATGTGCTTATATTGGGGGAAAGCGGAACCGGTAAAGAACTTGTGGCCAAGGCGCTGCATTATCTAAGTGTGCGAAAAAATGAGCCTTTTGAAGTCATCAACTGTGCTGCTATTCCTGCCGAGCTGTTAGAAAGTGAGCTTTTTGGCTATGAAAAAGGAGCATTTACAGGTGCGATGCAGAAAAAGAAAGGGATTTTTGAATTAGCCGACCGGGGGACATTGTTTCTTGATGAAATTGGTGAAATGGATATGAAGCTGCAGGTCAAGTTGTTACGGGTTGTCCAAGAGAAAGAAATAGTGCCAATTGGTTCAAACCATAGACGTAAAATTGATGTGCGTATTGTTTGTGCAACCAATCGCGATTTAAAAAAAATGGTAGCTACGGGAAATTTCCGTGAAGACTTATATTTCCGTCTGAATGTTGTGACCATCAATCTTCCGTCTCTTAGAGAGCGGCAGGAAGACATTCCTTTATTGATAGAACACTTTGTTGCCAAATATAATCAAAAAATGGCTAATCAAATAAAATGTGTTGAACCCGATTTTTTGAAGATGCTTACCCGGTATAGCTTCAAAGGGAATGTAAGGGAATTGGAGAACATTATCGAACGGGCTATGGTATTTGCCGACGATGGGGTATTGCGGTCAACTAATTTGCCTATTGAAGTACAGAAACACGGAATGAAAGAACAAGCTTCGAGCGATACAGCGATGCTAATACCTGTCTATATTGGCGAAGATCTGGACCAAATCGAGCGAAAGGTTATCACGCAGACACTGCAGCATTACCGGGGAGATAAAGGGAAAACGGCGCAAACACTAAGAATCAGTGAACGAAAATTATGGTATAAAATTAAAGAATATGAATTGCGCTAAGAGTGCAATTTTTTCGGATTCTGCAAATTTTTCATGAAAAATTTGCAGAATTTTTTTTATTTATAAAGAAAATATAAGTTTTTTGCTTAAATGGCGAGTTTTTAGCGGCCTATCGGAGAAAAGTGGCTTGGCATGTAATTTGCAATTATATGTAAGTGAAGTTAAACGAGCATTATACATTTCAGAAAGGAGCAAGCGCGTACAAGGAAATTAGAAAACTAGGAGGAAAAGTATGAACTTCGAAGTAGTGAATCAAGTATTGGTTATGAAGCTTGACCTTGTTGCTACGGTAGCCGTTGCAGTATTGCTATTAATGTTTGGATCCTGGCTACGCCGTGTTTTTCCGGTTTTAGCCAGATTCTGTATCCCTGCGGCCGTTATTGGCGGGTTTACATTTTCCATGTTAGCCTGGGTGCTTAAGGAAACGAGTATAGTTACTTTCAAAATGGATACCGTTTTACAGATGCCCTTTATGATTGCATTTTTTACTACCGTAGGTTTGGGTGGCAGTTTTGGTCTTATCAAGAAAGGCGGTAAATCACTGTTTGTATATCTGGTAGGCTGCTGGGTTCTAGCTGTTATGCAGAATGTTGTTGGCGCGGGTATGGCAATGTTGTCGGGTATTCATCCGGTGCTTGGCGTAATGGCTGGTGCCGTTTCGCTGGAAGGCGGCATGGGGGCGGCTTCGGCATTCGGTCCTACTGCGGAACAGCTTGGCGTACAGGGAGCGTTTGTTGTTGCCGTAGCTGCAGCCACTTATGGTTTGATAACTGGGGGATTAGTCGGTGGTCCGCTTGCTAAATGGCTGATTGAACATTATAACTTGGCGATTGAAACAAGCAAGGAAGAATTTAACGCATTACATCAAGTGTCGCCAGAAAACGAACACGATGACGTTGTATCTAGTAACAATGTTTTGTCAAGTATGGCTGTTATTCTTGTAGCTATGGTACTGGGAGCTATGTTTTCAGCCAAAATCAAAGATCTTACAGGTTTTGTTTTGCCAGGTTATGTAGGAGCTATGTTTGTTGCTGTGCTTATAAGAAATTTTAATGATGTGAAACCGGTCTTTACGATGAATGAAAAGGCAATCGACCTAATTGCGGATGTAAGCTTGGGTATATTTCTGACAATGGCCATGATGTCGCTAAAAATATGGGAACTTTCCAGCTTGGCAGGCCCACTGGTGCTCATTTTGGTTGTGCAAACAATATTTATGTTTATTTATTGTATCTATTTCCTGTTTCCGCTACTTGGACGCGATTACGACGCAGCTATCATGTGTGCCGGTATGATTGGACATGGGCTTGGTGCTACACCCAATGCTATTGCCAACATGAATGCGGTAACAGAACGGTATGGTGTAGTTTCACGCAAGGCTTTCCTGATTGTGCCGTTATGTGGCGCTGTGCTCATCGACTTTGTAGGAATTCCTAATATCGTATGGTTTATCAATTATTTTACCAAGTAATATAATCAGAAGGAGAATGTCAAATGAGTAAACTTGTTGAATGTGTTCCTAATTTCAGTGAAGGCCGCCGCCCGGAGGTTATTGATGCCATTGTCAATGAAGTTCGTAAAGTTTCCGGGGTAAAACTGCTTGATGTAAAGCCAGACGCCAGTCACAACCGGGTAGTCGTTACATTTGTTGGTGAGCCGCAAGCCGCCAAACAGGCAGCTTTTCATGCTTGTGCCAAAGCGGCAGAGCTTATTGATATGGAAAAGCACCAGGGTGAGCATCCCCGTATTGGTGCCACCGATGTTATCCCGTTTATTCCGGTAAGTGAAGTAAGCCTTGAAGAATGTGTACAGCTTGCTAATGAACTGGGACAGGAAATTGCCGGGAAGCTAAATATTCCTATTTATCTTTATGAGGCCGCAGCAAAAATTCCGGCCAGGAAAAACCTGCCTGATGTCCGTAAAGGCCAATATGAAGGGCTTAAAATGGCGATTGCTAAACCGGAACGCCATCCTGATTTTGGTCAGGCCAAAATGCATCCAACAGCAGGGGCGACTGTGGTTGGCGCACGTCAGTTTTTAATTGCCTATAACATCAATCTTGATACGCGTGATGTAAATATCGCCAAAAAAATTGCCAGCGCGATTCGTGAGGCTAAAGGTGGCTATCGTTATGTTCGGGCTATGGGCGTAATGATTGAAGAGAGAAACATGGCTCAGGTGACAATTAATATGGTCGACTATACCGGCACACCGCTTCATCGGGTATTCGAAACCGTAAAATCGGAAGCTGCCCGTTATGGAATCAATGTTGTCGGCAGTGAGATTGTAGGCCTTACCCCGCTGCAGGCGTTGCTGGATGCCGCCGAGTTTTACCTGCGGCTCGAAGGGTTTGAACGGAAACAGGTACTGGAGACGAATCTATAATAAGGGTTGCGTGTTTAATGGTCTATGCCGGACTGAATGGGGCGCTTTATAATGCAATTTGTTGATAACGGTACAAGCTGGTCGAGACAGGTAAAGATATTTTTAACTATGGGTTTATTCAGCCTGTTCACCAGGGACGTGCAGCCGAAAAAGTTCTCTTTCCGATTTTATTAGCTAAAGGTAAAGTGGCTATTTCCAATATGTTTTTTGATACCACGAGAGCTCATGTTGAACTTGCCGGTGCAAGAGCGATTGACTGTGTTGTCGCGGAAGCAAAGGATCCTTCGAAGCGGGCCCCTTTTAAAGGAAACATGGATGTTGAAAAAATGGAAAAAATTATTTTGGAATATGGGCCGGAGAATGTTGGTCTGGTTGTTATGACCAGTGATTTGGAAGCATTGTCAATTGGACTTTATGAAGGACTTAATGAAGATTACCTAAAGTATCGGATTGGACAGATGGAATACTTGGCAGCCCGTTTGGATGAAGCCGGTATTCGTGCGTGTGATATGGTTCTTATATGTTAGGCAACGATCCTGACACTAAAGAACAACTACGTGCTGATTTTGAATTTACCCGCCTTGCAATTCCGCGCCGGGTATATACGCAGGTTCACTTTGATATTATGGCGGAGGCTCTTATTGCGATTAAAGCCAAGGCACATGAAATTAAACATGGTTATAAGATTACATGGGAACCGCCAATCCTCCGCCACTTCCAGGCTTCCCTTGCAGCTGTTGAATAAGGGTAGAAACCATGGAATGATGTTAAGGTTTTGAATAGATAGAAGCTATGCCAATTTGAAGGTATAGCTTCTGGTTTGCGAGAAGTGACTACGATGATGGGCATTCACCAGATTCATGCCAGTAAAGGTGAACAGGCTGTACGGGAAGTGGTGCACAGCTTAATGTTTTATACCTAAGTAACAAGTCCAAGTTCATAAGCAGCTACTGTCCGCAATTGGCCGGTAACTGCTTTTTGTTTTATCAAAATAGCATTTTTACTGTAATTTTTTTCAAAATTATGCTATGCTTATTAAATATCCGTTTTATCGTTGGTTCAGGAGATGTTGGGATGATCAAAAGAGTTTTGGGGTTATTATGGGGTCTATGGCTATTTGGTTTGGGTGTTGTTGGAGGTCTGAACAGTGAATATCGGGGATAAACCAAAGAATGAACGGCTGCTTGGTATACTGTCTGCCGCCGGCGCTTATTTGCTATGGGGAATTCTGCCTGTTTACTGGAAGCAGATTTCGCAAATTTCAGCTTATGAGATTCTAGCTCACCGCATTATTTGGTCTTGCGCATTCATGTTTTTTGTTATAGTGGCAACACGCGGGCAAAAGCAGTTTTTTGAGGAGACTGCCGCTATTTGCCACTGCCGTAAAAAACTACTGGGATTGATTATGGCCTCACTGCTTATTAGCGCCAACTGGCTTATCTATATATGGGCGGTTAATGCCAATAGGGTTGTTGAAACAAGTCTCGGCTATTATATTAACCCGCTTGTTAATGTGTTGCTTGGAGTAACGGTACTGAAGGAGCGGTTGTCCCTGTGGCAAACTGTTTCTTTTGTGCTGGCGGCTTTAGGGGTTACGAATATGGCAATGCATTTTGGGGCCGTTCCCTGGGTTTCCTTATCGCTGGCGATTACTTTCGCTTTATACGGTATGTGTAAAAAGATATTGGGGCTTGGTGCGATCACATCGACTACTCTTGAAACGCTGATTGTATCGCCCGCGGCATTGGCGTATTTACTTTATCTCGCCGGACAGGGAAGCGGTTCGTTTGCTGTAGCCTCTGCGTTAACAATGAGCCTTTTGATGGGGGCCGGGGCAGTCACGGCAATACCGTTACTGTTATTTGCCAGTGGTGCTAACCGTCTGCCGCTCAGCCTTTTGGGGTTTATTCAGTATCTGTCGCCAACCATTACATTAGCAATTGGCGTAGGCTTATATCACGAAGCCTTCACCAGCGTTCATCTTGTTTCGTTTAGCCTGATTTGGCTGGCGCTGACTGTATTTTCCTTAGCCGGCACCCGGCCATTTATGAATGCCGAAGAATGGGTGAGAGACTGTAAAGGACGGCGGGAGCGGGAGGAAAAAGTGTCCTCTTGACATCAGCGGTTTTCTTACGTATACTCAATAAATAAAAGGATTAATTGGTGACGGAGAAGTCGCTGCCCATACATGCTGTGGGTTAGCGGCTTTTTTTTATAAAAAAGGAGGATGGAAAATGGATAAGCCCAAGTATCATATTTTTGTGTGTACCAGCTCACGCCCCAACGGGATTCAAAAAGGCCATTGCCACACGAAAGACGGCGTCGAAATTATGATGAAGTTTATGGAGGAGATTGAAGAGCGAGAACTGGGCGGTGAGGTGTTTGTTACCAATACCGGCTGTTTCGGGATTTGCGATAAGGGTCCCATTGTTGTTGTTTATCCGGATAATATCTGGTATGGGTCGGTAACGCCCGACGATGTGGGAGACATAATGGATGAGCACATTGAAGGCGGTGCGCCGGTAAAACGGTTAGTTATTTAGAACTTCTGTAAAATTAAAAGAAACGCTTATAGGCTGCCGGGCTTATTCCCGGCAGTTTTTATTTGAGCAGATGGCAGGCAGACAGTCTTATCGCCAGCCCAATTTTTCTTACCTTTAAAACTTGGCAAATAACGGGTATAATAAAAACTATATCAATTTAGTGAGGTTTTATTATGAGCAAAATAATTGTATTAGCTGAAAAGCCTTCAGTCGGACGGGATTTGGCCAGGGTATTGCATTGTAATACCAAAGGTAACGGCTATCTCGAAGGGGCTAACTATATCGTTACCTGGGCACTCGGGCACCTAGTGACACTGGCGGATCCGGAAGCTTATGACGATAAATATAAGGCATGGCGGCTGGAAGATTTGCCTATGCTGCCCAGGGAACTCAAGCTTGTTGTAATAAAGCAAACAGGCAAACAGTTTCATGCTGTCAAAGAACAGCTAGCCCGGAAAGACGTTAACGAAGTTGTTATTGCTACCGATGCCGGGCGCGAGGGCGAGCTGGTTGCCCGCTGGATTTTGGAAAAGGCGCATTGTAATAAGCCGGTAAAGAGACTTTGGATATCGTCGGTTACCGACAAGGCTATTCGCGAAGGATTTAACAAGCTGCGGCCCGGCAGGGACTATGAAAATCTGTATGCTTCCGCGGTCGCCCGCTCGGAAGCCGACTGGTTTGTCGGCATTAACGCAACCCGTGCGCTTACGACCAAATATAATGCGCAGCTATCCTGCGGGCGCGTACAGACACCAACATTAGCTATTATTGCCGCCAGGGAAGCCGAGATACAAAATTTTAAGCCGCAAACTTATTATGGAATTACCGCGGCTGCCGGGCGTCTCCTGTTAACTTGGCAGGACAGCAAGAACCATGAGAGTAGGATCTTTGACCAAGACCGCTGTGACAAAATCATAGCCGCCATGAAAGGAAAAAAAGCGGAGGTTCTTGATGTTCAGCAAGTAAGCAAAAAAAGTTTTTCGCCTCCTTTATACGATTTGACCGAGCTGCAGCGCGATGCCAATAAGCTTTTCGGGTTTTCGGCCAAAGAAACATTGTCCGTTATGCAGAAGCTGTACGAAAACCACAAGGCTTTGACATATCCCCGTACCGATTCGCGCTATATCACCACTGATATTGTAGAGACACTGAAAGACAGAGTGAAAGCTTGCGATACCGGGCTTTATTCCAAACAAATCCTTAAGATTTTAAAAGGACCGATTAAGGTGAGCGGACACTTTGTTGATAATAGCAAAGTATCTGACCACCATGCCATCATCCCCACCGAACAGCCGGTTGTTTTGAATTTGTTGACAGATAAAGAAAAGAAGATTTACGATTTGGTTGTCAGAAGGTTTTTGGCGGTGCTTTATCCGCCCTTTGCATATGAACAGACGACAATCAAAGCTCAAATTGGCAATGAAAGTCTTATTGCGAAAGGAAAAGTGGTCTTGTCAGCCGGTTGGCGGGAACTCTATAACAATCACCCGGACGAGGAAGAAGCGGACGAAGTCGCTGAACAACTGCTGCCCAGCCTAAAAAAGGGAGATGTTTTGCCGGTTCAGGCTGTGACCCGGACTAAGGGCGAGACTAAGCCGCCTGCCCCGTTCAATGAGGCCAGCCTGTTATCTGCCATGGAAAACCCGGTGAAATATATGACGGGCGAAAGTCAGACACTTAAACAAATTATCGGGGAAACAGGCGGTTTAGGCACCGTTGCTACCAGAGCCGATATTATTGAAAAACTTTTTAACAGTTTTGTTATCGAAAAAAAGGGTAAAGATATATTTATTACGGCCAAAGGCAGGCAACTCCTGGAGCTGGCGCCTACAGATTTGAAATCACCGGCGTTAACTGCCTCCTGGGAACAAAAATTAAGCGCTATTGCCAAGGGAAAGCTGCAAAAACAGTCCTTTATTACCGAAATAAGGGACTATACGAAAAATATTATCAGTGAAATAAAAAACAGCCAGGAACAATTCCGGCATGATAATGTTACGCGCACCCGCTGCCCTGAATGCGGTAAGTATCTGCTTGCAGTGAATGGTAAGCGCGGTAAAATGCTTGTCTGCCAGGACCGTGAATGCGGCTATAGAAAAACCATTGCTCAAATAACGAACGCACGTTGTCCTAACTGTCACAAGAAACTTGAACTGCGCGGCGAAGGCGAGGCGCGTACCTTTATTTGTGTTTGCGGTTATAGAGAGAAATTAAAAGCCTTTACAGAACGTAAAAAGCAAGAAGGTGACACGAAGGTATCGAAAAAAGATGTGTCACGTTATCTAGCCCAACAGCACAAGCAAGATGACCAGCCCTTTAACAATGCGCTCGCGGCCGCTCTTGCCAAAGTCAAGCTGCAGTAACGGGCTGTGGTTTTTGGTGATATTCAAAATGCCAAAAGGCAGGGACTTTTTGTGAGTAAAGAGATATTAATTATCAGACTTAGCTCAATTGGTGACGTCATTCATTGTACGCCTGTGGCCGGGGCACTCAAAAAGGCCTGGCCGGACTGTAAGATTACATGGCTTGTCGGTGAAGTCTGTGCCGAATTAATAAAATATAACCCTCACATTGACAACATAATCATGTGGTCACGGGAGCGTTTTGAAAAACACTTACAGGCTTTTGAATTTATCAAAGCCTATAGTATGTGGCACCAACTGCAGGTGAAGTTGAAGGAAAAGGTATATGATGTTGTGCTTGATATTCAGGGACTCTTTATTACGGGAATGATTACCAGGCAGGTAAGAGCCGAACGACGGGTTGGCCTTAGTGATGCCAGAGAACTGAATCCGCTGTTTATGACGGAGACGGCAAACCCGTTGGGAAAACATATCATCGACAGATACCTGGGGGTACTTACGCCACTCGGCATAACCCCTCAATATCGGAAAATGACATTAGTTATCCCGGAAACGGCAGACCAGTTTGCCCGGGCTTATTTAGAAAGCGAACAAATATTATCTCAAGATAGGTTTGCCGTGTTAGTTCCCGGCACAACATGGACGACAAAAAACTGGCCGCCTGATTTTTTTGCCATAACAGCGAAACTTCTTGCCAAGGATTTTAAAATCGTACTGTGCGGCGGCAGGAACGAGGTAAACTTAGGACGGGAAATCATCGCTAAGGCAGGTGTCAGCATCGTCGACGCAATTGGCAAGACCAGCTTATTACAAATGGCGGCGGTGCTTGCCCGGGCAACGGTAGTTGTTGTTGGTGATACCGGACCGCTCTATATGGCTGCGGCTATTAATACACCGGCTGTTGCCATATTTGGTCCAACCAATCCTGAAACTTACACCCCACCGGGAAAACAATATGCAGCGCTGTATAGCCGTCAGGCTTGCAGTTTTTGCCATAAAACGAAATGTCCGCAAGGCAACTATGCCTGTATGAGGGCTGTAACGCCGGCAGAAGTTGTTGATCAGGCTTACCGGCTAAGCGGAGATTAACAATTGCGAAATCAGATTTCAACATGTGCGTAGAGTTTCCCCAACAGCGATGTTTGGGAAACTTTTTTAGGTCAAACAGAACTTATAATAGAATTTTGTTGACATAAGTGCAACCAGCGGCTGGCGTTTTCGCCAAAGGCTCGGCGTTAGCCGGGTTTCTAACATTATCCGAAAGGTTAACCTTTCAGATAATAAGTAAGAACGACTAGGGTTTCTGCCGGCGTCCTGAAGGACTTGGCACAAGCCAAGTCTTTTCTTATGTGAACAAGGAAAACATATCCGTATTTAACCTTATATTTATAAAAATTTAATAAAAATTTTATGGTGGTATCTGGTAGACAGTAATTTTATTTTGGAATATAATTAAATGTGCGTTTAAAATTTCCTTTTAAAGAACTGTCAGTATTCGGGAAAGAAGGTGAATGCAACGAATGTAAAAATTTGTACGGATAAGCCAACAGTTAATAAAATAATTGAAGCGGCGGTTCCGTTGTTTGCTACCAGGGGATTAGCGGCAGTTTCCGTAAAAGAGCTGGCTGATGCTGCAGGCGTAAACATTGCCCTGATTTCGTATTATTTCGGCGGAAAAGATAATTTGTATGCCTTTATATTAGAGCAAGAGCTGACTGTACTGGGAGATGCCATCGAGAAGATAAGCAAAGAAGAAATCTCCCCTTTAATGAAAATAAGAGACTTTGCTGATGTAGTGATTGATATCTATAAAGAAAGACCCTATCTTGACCGTCTGTTTTTCGTTGAAATCTTCAATCCCACTAAATATTTTGACAGCTTTGTGAAGACCGCCGTTTACCGTCTGCATTATTTCCTGCGGGATTGTATTCAAGCTGCGATCGCCTGTGGGGAATTCAGAGCGGATATTGAGCCGGAATTTGCGGCCATATCTTTTATGAAAATATTGAATCTGTCGTTTACAACTCAGCAATTTTGCCGAGAGTTATTGCCCAACAGGGAGAACATAGCTGAACAATATATGTTACAGGCACTGGAAATCTACTTACATGGCGTAACAATGCCAGTTAGCAATAAAGAAACAGGAGGGAAAAGTAAGTGATAACGAACAAAAAAAGCATTATATGGCTGACCGTACTATTTTTGTTAGTAACTGCCGGCTGCAGCAAACAACAGGCCACCCGTCCGCCGCAGGCAGTAGCGGTTAAGGCAATGCAGGTTATTCAGCAGGATACGCCTGTTACATATGAGTATGTTGGTGAAATTGTCGCGAAAGACGAGGTACCGATAAAGGCGCAAATCTCCGGCAATATTTCCCGCAAATTAGTCAAAGGCGGCGATATTATCCAAGCCGGACAGCCATTGTTCGAAATTGATCAGCGCAAATATGCGGCAGTGGTTGCCGATGCCGAGGCCCAGGTAGCGCAAGCTCAGGCCTCATTAAGCAATGTCCGCCGCGATGTCAGACGTTATCAAAGTTTGGCCGATCAGGGCGCTATTGCCGTTCAAACCTTGGATACTACTTCATCCCAGGCCGAACAATATCAGGCGCAGGTCAACGCTTATCAGGCCAAACTGGATCAAGCCAGGAAAGATCTTGATGATACTCAGGTCGTATCTCCGGTCGACGGCCGGATTGGTGTGGGTGAGTTAAGCGCCGGCGCTTATGTCACCGCCGGCAGTACCGTGCTGGCAACGGTTTCAACGGTCGATCCGGTGCAAGTCAGCTTTAGCATGAGCGAGAATGAATATCTTAAGTTTGCCAAAATAGGAAGTTCACCTGATGCCTGGGGGCAAAACCTAAAACTAATTCTCAGTGACGGTAGTGAATACCCGGTTGCCGGTCATTTGGACCAGATTGACCGGGGACTGGCTAATCAAACCGGCACTTTGGCGATGAAAGCATCTTTTGGCAATCCGCAGCAATTACTGGTGCCCGGCATGTTTGCCAAAATCGTGGCAACCGGTGAAACCAGACAGGGGGCACTGCTGATTCCGCAGCGGGCTGTGCAGGAAATGCTCGGCAAAACCTTTGTCACCATTGTCGGTCCCAACAGCGAAGCCGTGACCAGACAAGTAAAATTAGGTCCCAAAATCGGCAATCTGCAAATTATTGAGGATGGCCTTGCCCTCCAGGATGTCGTTGTTGTCGAAGGATTTGCCAAAGCTCAGCCGGGAACCCCGCTCAATGTAACAATGATCGGGCTGAATGATCTTGCGATTCCAGGCGTGCAGTAAGGGGGCGTTCAGATGGCTAAATTCTTCATTAATCGACCAATTTTTGCAATTGTTATTGCCATTATTATCACGCTTGCTGGCAGCATCGCCGCGTTTAACCTGCCTATCGCCCAATATCCGCAGATTACGCCTCCTCAGGTTAGCGTCAGTACGACCTATACAGGCGCCAACGCCGATGTAGTGGAAAAGTCGGTTGCCCAGGTTATTGAACAACAGGTAAACGGCGTAGAAGGTGCGGTCGCTATGTCTTCGACCAGTGCCGATACCGGCCGGTATTCGCTTAATGTTAAGTTTGAATTAGGGCAAAACCCCGACATGGTGACCATGTATACCCAAAACCGGGTAGCCCAGGCCAATGCCGGCCTGCCTCAGGATGTACAAACAAACGGGGTGACGACCCGCAAGGTTTCTCCTGATACGGTGCTGTATTTCAGCCTTATTTCACCCGACGGCAGTTACGATAGTGTTTTTCTAAAAAATTACGGCAGTATCAACATTATCGACGATATTCGCCGGGTCAAAGGTGTGGGTGATATTTCCGAATACGGTACGGATTTCAGTATGCGTATTTGGCTCAAACCGGATAAATTGGCTCAGCTTGGTATTACCGCCTCCGACATTGCTACGGCGATCAAAGAGCAAAATGTGCAGGCCCCGGCCGGTACAATCGGCCAGTTGCCGTCGGTGGCGCAGCAGGAATTCCAATACACGGCCAGTGTTCAAGGCCGGCTTGTGACCGAAGAAGACTTTAGAAAAGTAATCATTCGTTCGCAGCCGGATGGCTCGGCTATTCGCTTGGGAGATATAGCTACAGTTGAATTAGGTGCTAAGGATAATACTTTTAAAAGCAGTTTTAACGGCCAGGATTCCGTTGTTTTTGCTGTTCAACTGACTACAGATGCCAACGCTTTAGAGACAGTTAATGGCGTGCATAAGGTTATTGAGGACGCAGCCAAACGTTTTCCGCCGGGGATGGAGTATCGCGTTCTCTCCGATAATACGAAATATATCAGGGAGTCTATTGAGAAAGTTGTCCACACGTTTTTTGAAGCCTTAGCCCTGGTGCTGATTATTGTATATTTGTTCCTGCAAAATTGGCGGGCTACCCTGATCCCGATGCTGGCGATCCCGGTTTCCCTGGTGGGAACCTTCGGCGCCTTTGTCGTGTTAGGCTTCTCTATCAATACACTGACACTGTTTGCCATGGTGTTAGCGATTGGTCTTGTGGTTGACGATGCGATTGTTGTTGTGGAAGCGGTCGAACACCATATGCGCTATTCCGGCCTCAATCCCAAAGAAGCTACCATCCGGGCTATGGAAGAGGTATCCGGTCCGGTTGTTGCTATCGCTTTCGTGCTCGCATCTGTTTTTATTCCGGTTGCTTTTTTCGGTGGAACGACAGGCGTTCTATACAAACAATTTGCCCTAACAATTGCAGTTTCCATGGCGTTATCCGCGATAGTAGCTTTGTCGCTGACACCGGCGTTATGCAGCCTGTTACTGAAGCCATATACAGGCGAGCAGCGCACCGGTTTATTAGGAAGATTTTTTGATCGGTTTAATCTTTGGTTTGAACAAATCATTGAAAAATATTCCCACGGTGTCCAACAGTCTATACGCAGAGCACGCCTATGGGGAGTAGGGTTAGTCGTCATTGCCGTATTATGCGTAGGCATGTTGCGGGTTCTTCCCTCGACTTTTGTACCTAGCGAAGATCAGGGCTTCTTCTTATCTGTTGTCAGTTTGCCGGAAGCGTCAAATATGAACCGTACCCGCGCGATTGCCAAACAGGTAGGCGAAATTTACCGTTCGTTGCCGGGTGTGGAAAATACTATGGAAGTTGCCGGGTTTGACATTTTGGCCGGTGGTCAAAAACCAAACGGAGCGATGGTAGGTATTGGCTTAACACCATGGTCTGAGCGGACAACGCCGGATACGCAACTGAAAGCTGTACTGGGGCAAGCCATGGCTCAAGTCAGCAATATTCCTGAAGCTACAGTTTTCGCTTTTAATCTTCCGTCACTACCGGGCATTGGTACCGTTGGCGGCCTCACTTTTATGATCCAGGATAGAGGCGGCGCCTCCCTGGAGGAAATGAATACGGTATCGCAGCAATTCATTGCGGCTGCCCGGAAACGTCCGGAATTTGCTATGGTACAATCCAGCTTCCGGGCCGATACGCCTGCTTATCGCTATGAGGTAAACCGGGAAAAAGCCAAAGCACTTGGCGTTCCTGTTCAGGATATTTTTACAGCGTTACAAACTTTTCTGGGCGGCGTTCAAGTAAATGATTTTAATAGATTTGGACGTACTTACAAGGTTATGTTGCAGGCTGAACCGGAATTTCGTGCCGACGCGGATGCGACTCGTTTCTTCTATGTCCGCAGTTCTTCCGGGACCATGGTGCCGCTTAATACGTTGGTCACACCAACTCCGACCAGCGGTCAATTGTTAATTAAACGGTTTAATGGCTATCCGGCGATGCAAATTAATGCGACAGCGGCTCCCGGTTACAGTTCCGGCCAAGCCATGGACGCTATGGAACAGATCGCCGCCGAGGTATTACCAAGAACATTTACTTATGAATGGGCTGATTTAAGCCGTGAAGAAAAGCTTTCCAGCGGTCACACTCCGGTTATTTTCGGCTTAGCCCTGCTGTTTGTGTTCTTATGTCTGGCGGCCCTGTATGAAAGCTGGAATATCCCGTTTGCCGTACTGCTTTCGGTGCCAACAGGTATTTTAGGATCAACTGTATTTCAATATGCCCGCGGGCTCGAAAATAGTATCTACATGCAAATCGGCTTGGTTATGTTGATTGGTTTGGCGGCTAAGAATGCTATTTTGATCGTTGAATATGCCAAAGTCAGGACTGACAAAGGCATGGAACCGGTGCAAGCCGCCATTGAGGCTTCCAAGCTTAGATTACGGCCGATTTTAATGACATCATTGGCGTTTATTTTAGGCTGCATTCCGCTGGCGATGTCAACAGGTGCCGGTGCTGCCGCCCGGACGGCCCTTGGCACAACAGTTGTTGGTGGTATGCTGTTTGCTACTAGTCTGGGTATCTTCCTGGTACCTGTATTATTTGTCGCTATTGAATATGGAACGGCTAAACTAAAGGCTTTTAAAACGGGTCACACTCGTGCTAGTTAATGCAGAAAGGCGCTGGATGCTGAAATCCAGCGCCTTTTTATCGATATGTGCTTTTTCTAACACCCTGCCTGTAAATCTTGGATACTACAATTCTGTTTGATCAAAAAAGGCGGGATGCAGTCTGCATCCCGCCTTGAAATTAGCGCTGTTGGCTATTTCTATTTTTAAATTTTTCCCACAAAAAGCGTCCGGCCATAAATATTCCGGCCAAGATCATAACATTAAAGATCATCCCCAGTATATTGGCAAACAGGCCGGAATTACCAAAACCAAACATGTTGCCCAGCATGCTGCCTAATAACATGCCGCCGCCCAAAAGGCCAATATTGCGAAGAAAGCCGCCGCTATTTTGCTGCACAGGCGACTGAGCCGTCTGTGTATTCGGTTTGGCTGCGGCCGCAGGCGCTTTTTCACTGTAACTTTGCGCCGGAGCCGAAGGCTTGTACTCCGTGGTATTGCTTTTAGACGGTGAAGTTTGCGTTGTCGGCGGCTTGGTAGACGGTGACGATATTTTGGATTTTGAACCACTCACCGCCGCGAAGCTGACAGCATTAAAGGCAAACATAAACACGAAAGTAAGCAGTAGAAGTTTTTTCATTCGTTACTTATTCCTCCTTATAGGTCTTGACGTCTTCCGGGAATGTGAAGATTTCAGCCAGATTAGGCAGTTCCCCGGTTAAATAACGGTCAATATCGTGGACATCGATATAAAATGTGCAGGCTACCTCAAGATAACCCTGTTCCTTACCCTGGCTAAGATCCCGAATGGCTATCAGACGTTCGCGGAGCGCCTGACAGTCTTGCGTTGACGCGGTTACACTGAGAGTTGCAAGCGGAATGCCATATTCCCGTAAAACGTCTTGCAGGTTCATTCTTTCTGACATGAATGTAATCACCACTTTGTATAGTTTGTGCTCTCAGAAGAGAGTCCACCATTATCAATGTAATATGAAAGTTAAAAAAAGTCAAGGTGAAATAGTAAAAGGGATGGTTGTAAACGGCTATCTTTGCTATAATAAAAGCCATAATTTAAGTTGTAGTGAGTGAGGTTACTTTATGCGCAAATTTGTGAAAGTTACCGAAAGTGTAATGACTCCTTTAGAGCCGCGGCGGGCCGCTATTTTGGCGGAGGAGTGTTTGATTGAACTGCGTTTTGTCGAGAGCCGCAGCGAGAAGCATGGTTGGTTATATGAATATGAAGCAACCGGTGAAGTAGGCAGGGTGGAAAAATTTTTCATCAGGCTTAAGGACATTGAGCAGAAAAGAAGTTAGATCCGATAGAGCTTTTTTTGTATGAGCCATTTGGTAACAGGTACGCAGACCAGCAGAATAAACAGCAGTCGAAATAATTGATAGGCAACTACTGTGGGAAAATCGGCGTTGGCAGATATGGCTGTCAACGCCATTTCTGACATTCCTCCTGGTGCCATGCTGATAAATGCCGTTACAAAGGATACGGGGTAAATCAGAGAAAAAATATAGGATACCCCAAGCAGAAGCAGAATGACCATTAGGACAGTAAATAAATTGATGACGGAAATTTTTTTCCAATTGGCAAGGCTGCCAAAATCAACATCCAGGCCCATCCTAATGCCGACAAAAATTTGGGCTAAGGAAATAACCGGAGCGGGCAATACCGGCGCGTGCAAGCCTGACAGTGTAAGGAGTGCCGTACCCAGCACCGGGCATATAACGTAGATGTTAGAAATGTGGAGACGTTTGGCTAGTTTGACGAATGCCAAGATGGTTGCCAGAAAAATTGCCAGTATCGGTAGTTGACTAAGATCCATATGGCTTACAGTCGACATAGCAGCGGGTGTAACATGGGTGGCGATGCCATGCAAGGCCAGCAGCGGAACGGTAAAAACAACAGTAACGACCCGCACTGTCTGCATCAAGGTTACCACGGAAACCGAGGTTCCTTTGGTTTCCTCGCAGATGACGGACATCTGCGAAAGGCCGCCGGGAATACTGCCAATCAGGCTATTAGCCAAGCCGATGCTGGTATAGCGTTCGGCCAGGTAACCGGTGCCTAAGCATAAGGCGATGAGGATGACGGTTGTTAGCAGCATGATAGGCAATTGCTGTGCGATTTGCTGGGCAACAGATAGGGTAAACGGACTGCCCATCATATAACCTAGGACGATCAAGCCCATATTGCGTCGTTTTTTTGGCCAATAGGCGACTTTGCCCAGCAGGGTTTTCCAAATAATTGCCATGGCCAGCGGGCCCAACGTCCAAGGCAAGGGCAGGTGCAGTAAGCTAAATAAAAAACCGCCTGCGGCAGCGAGGACAAAAATAACCAACGATTGTTTGTGCATAATTCACCTTTTATTACTGTAATGTGTATATATTATCACTTTGATATTAAAAGCTAAAATGCGATAAAACCCGAATAATCAGGTTTTATCGCATTTAACGGCTGTTTAGCATGATTTATCTGAAAAAACACTGTTTTTATAAAGGAATAATACCGATAGTCAGTGCGAGCGCAAGCATGACAATGGACGTGCCAATAGCCCAAAGAAGGGTGTATTTCTGAAAATCCCCGAATTCAACTCCGCACAGGCCTACCAGCAGATAAGTGGAAGCTACAAGCGGACTTAACAAATGGGCGCCCTGACCAATTAAAGAAGCACGGGCAATTTCCGCCGGTGTAATGCCATATGTCGCCGCAGTTTTAACCAAAATAGGCACAACCCCGAAATAAAAAGCGTCGTTTGTCAGGAAAAAGGTAAACGGTAAGCTGGCCAGGGCGGTGATAAGCGCCAGATGGGGTCCCATGGAAGGCGGAATGACAGAGACCAGCGAATTGGCCATTGCATCGACCATTTTCGTACCGGACATAATGCCCATAAAGATCCCAGCCGCAAATACCATGACAATAACAGGCAAGGCGTTGGCAGCATGCGTTGCGATTCGGGCTTGCTGGTCTTTAAGTTTGGGATAATTGATAATCAGGGCCAGTGAAGTACCGATCATAAATAAAACGTTAAGAGGCAATAGCTCTTTGACTAACGCTGCCATCAGGATAATAGTCATACCTAGGTTTATCCAGAACAGGTGCGGCCGTTTAAGAATTTGGTTTTCTTTATCCATATTGGCAGTTGCCGGTCCCGGGACCGTGTCCTGAAGGTGCAGTGTGCCGAGACGGGCACGTTCTTTCAAGCCTATCCGGTAAGCTACAAACAATACCCAGATCGTACCGGCTACCATGGCTGGTATTAGTGGAACAAATACGTCGGAAGCTTCCAGACTGAGAGCACTCATAACCCGCCCGGTGGGACCACCCCACGGCAATATGTTCATCACACCGTTTTGCATGATAGCCATAGCCGGCAAGATGAGCGGATGGATTCCAAGGCGCCGGTGAACAGCCAGCATAGCGGAGCAGGTGATCATGTACGTGGTTGAACCATCACCGTCCAGCGATACAATGCCTGCTAAAATAGCAGTACCTACAACAACTTTCATGGGGTCGCCTTTAACGGCCTTTAGGATCCGGCTAATCAGCGGGTCGAATAAACCGGCGTCAATCATTACACCGAAATAAAGAATGGCAAAACAAATCATAATACCGGTCGGAGCTACTTTTTTGATACCCTCAAGTGACATTGCGCCAAGTTGAGGCCCGAAGCCAAGCGCGATTCCGAAGGCCAACGGCACAAGCATCAGCGCAGTCATGGCGGAGAGTCGCTTGGACATGATAAGATACATAAAGGCAATAACCATTAGAAATCCCATTAGTGCTAGCATATAATGACTCCTCCTTGACGAAAAATTACGACAATAATCGTACTCTGAGATAAAGTATAGGGGAAGGCGTTATATAAGTAAAATTCAATCTGGCTATGGCCGGATATCAAAGAAAATTATGAGAATATTTATAATCATGACCCATATGCTCCGGTAAGGAGGCTTGCAGGCATAGGCGGGTGATGTATTGACAACGCTCCATCACTGGCGTTTGACTTCCGCTTTTGCCAACACACCACCCGCCTGTTAAAATTCTTTAGTACATTGTATATAGTTTGCCATTAGTAAAGAGTAATAACTATGCCCACGCACTTTGTGCGTGGGCATAGTTATTACTGGCGGGCGAAAATGACCTTCGGAAAGTCCGTCTCCTTGACAAAATTGACAAAAGCACTGACAACATTCATGTCAAGCATGGGCGGGTTGTTGGTCCCAAAATCCGTCTTAACAAGCCAAGGTCGGAAAAAGTTGTCAAATCAGTTGAACAGGCCATCGAAGCTGCTGGTGTGCAGGATGGTATGACCATAGCTTTTCATCATCATTTCCGTAATGGGGACTATATCTTAAACCGGGTTGTTGCGGCTATTGCCCAAAAAGGTATCAAGGGATTGACGCTCGCGCCAAGTTCGCTTAATGATATTAATGAAGCCATTATTCCGTTTATTGAGCAGGGAGTTATTACCGCGATTGAAACAAGCGGCGGGCGCGGCAAGCTGGGGCGGTTTATGAGTTCCGGCAAATTGTCCAAGCCTACCATTATTCGTTCTCATGGCGGCCGGGCCCGGGCCATTGAAGCCGGTGAACTCAAAATTGACGTAGCCTTTATCGGTGCGCCCTGTTGTGACGCTTCTGGCAATATAAACGGTATTAACGGGCGTTCCGCCTGCGGATCAATGGGCTACGCCATGGTAGATGCCGCCTATGCCGACAAAGTAGTGGCCATTACCGATAATCTGGTCCCGCATCCTGTATTTCCGATCAGTATTCCGCAGACACAAGTGGACTTTATTGTTGTACTTGACAGTATTGGCGATCCGCAAGGAATTGCCTCAGGGGCACTGCGCATCAGCCGTGACCCGCGTGAATTGTTGATTGCCGAATATGCCACAGACGTTATTGAGCATTCCGGTTATTTTAAGGACGGATGGTCGCTGCAATTGGGGAGCGGTGGTGCTTCTTTGGCGGCAGCAAAATTTATTAAGGAAAAGATGCTTGCTCAGAAGATTACAGCCAGTTTCGGTGTGGGTGGCATTGCGGCGCCGTTTATTGATATGCTGGAGCAGGGCTTGATCAAAACAATATTTGATGTGCAGGATTTTGATATTCCTTCCATTGAATCTTTAAAAAATAATCCCAATCATTTGGAAATGTCGGCCTCCTATTATGCTAATCCTCATAATGGCGGTCCGATTGTGAATAATCTTGACGTTGTTATTTTAAGTGCCACCGAGGTCGACGTTGATTTTAACGTCAATGTTATAACTGATTCCAACGGTATTATTATGGGGGCATCCGGCGGGCATTCAGATACGGCGGCCGGTGCCAATCTGGCCATTGTGGTGGCACCGCTCTTGCGCGGCCGGCTGCCAATGGTTCTCGACCGGGTCAATACCATTGTTACGCCAGGGGAAACGGTGGATGCCATTGTTACGGAACGCGGCATAGCAATTAATCCGCGCCGCACTGATCTTATCGATAACTTAAAGGACACCAGGTTGCCCATTATGACGATTCAGGAATTGCAGAAAATGGCTTACGACATGACTGGCAGGCCTGAGCCTATTGCCGTAAGCGATGAAGTTGTGGCGGTTATTGAATACCGTGACGGTACGATTATGGATGTAGTGCGAAAACCACTGTAAGCTTTTGTCGCATAGAGAATTTGTATTTCGGAAAAAGTATGGTAAAATTGGTAGAGGACATGAAGGGAGATGGAATATGCGGCAAATTACTTTAGAGGCTGTTTTGGAAGCGAAAGAACGGCTGGCCTCCCTTCAGGCAGAAATGCGCAGTCTGCATCGGCTGCCAATAATCAGTATTACTACCAACATACCTGGCCCAGTGAAAGACAGTCCGGGCATCCAGGATTTGCTCAGGGCTGCCGTTGACCGGGTTAGAGTCAGTTCTCGGCAATTTGGCTTTATTATCACGGAAGAACGGTTTATTTATCCGGCAACTGGACCTGCGGCTGTTTTGGCTGTTGACGGTGAGCCGGACAAATTAAAACAAGCGTGTGTTGCGATTGAACAAGCAGGCGATTATGCCCGGTTATTTGATATTGACGTGTTTGATGCTGACGGAGGGCAAATCTCACGCACTCGCCTGGGGTATACGGAGCGTACCTGCTTTTTATGTGATCAGCCGGCAGTCCTATGCCGGCGTTTAGGTTGCCACAGCAGGAAAGAAATCGATCGCAATGTGGCCGAACGGCTGGCAGCCTTTGCGGCTGCCGGCACGAATCCATGGGAAGATGTCGTAGGGGATATTGGCGCTTGGGCGGTGGAGGCTATGCTGATGGAAGCGGCCTGTACGCCAGCTCCGGGTCTGGTGGATCGCGATAACGCAGGTGCCCACCAAGACATGAACTTTTTTACATTTTTAATGAGCAGCAGTGCTCTGGCCGGCAGCATGTTTCGCTGTGCCGTTGCCGGATACCGGCATCAGGGCAGGCTGGAAGGTTTGCTCCCGGTACTGCGCTTGATCGGTAAAGAGGGTGAACGGCAAATGCTGCGGGCTACCTGCGGCGTTAACACCCAAAAGGGGTTGCTGTTTTTATTGGGTATTGTTGCCGCAGCAGCAGCCTATACGCTAAAAAAAGCGCCTGGGTGTGATAATATCGCCGGACAAATTCTCGACACAGCGGCTGCGATTACGAGCGGCATAGTGGAGCGGGAGCTTGTCCCGCTTGCCGGACAAGCTAAGGTCAAGCTGACAGCCGGCGAAAGGCTGTATATGCAGTATGGCGTGACCGGCATCAGGGGGGAAATGGAAGCCGGCATGCCCAGTATCCGCGAACACGGATTACCGATACTGAAAGTTGCCCTGGCACAGGGGGTGTCACTTAATGATGCTTTGGTGCACACGCTGATGAGTCTGATGACAGTCGTACAGGATACGACTATTTTAAACCGTCATGGGATGAAGACTTTGCTTGCGGTACAAAATGAGGCGAAGCAGATCATGGCCCAGGGCGGTATGTTTTCCGAGCTTGGCCGGGCACAGATTAAGAGTCTTGATCACAGTTTTATTGCACGTAATATTAGTCCGGGTGGTGTAGCTGATTTGTTAGCTGCCACGTATTTTCTATTTCTTGCCGAGAACAACAGTCAAAATAACCGATGGGGGAAGGAGCCAAAAAATGACGACTAACCAGCCCGTAAAAATTATGGAGACAGTACTTAGAGACGGACACCAGTCACTCGCTGCAACCCGTATGCGAATTACGGACATGCTCCCCATGCTGGAGCAATTGGATGAAGCTGGCTTTTGGGCGCTTGAGGCCTGGGGCGGTGCCACTTTCGACAGTTGCCTGCGCTTTTTAGGGGAAGATCCGTGGGAGCGGCTGCGTACATTAAAGAAACATCTAAAGAAGACGCCTATTCAAATGTTGCTGCGGGGTCAGAATGTTCTGGGGTACAACCATTATGCCGATGATGTAGTACGGGAATTTGTTAACAGGGCTGTTGACAACGGAGTTAGGAATATCCGGATTTTTGATGCTTTAAATGATGTTCGCAATCTCGAAGTGGCGATGAAAGCCGCCAAGGCAGCCGGTGCTCATGTGCAGGGGGCGTTTGTATATACGATCAGTCCTTTTCACAATCAAGAGAGTTTCTTAAAAGTTGCGCAAGATTTAGTTTCACTTGGCGCAGATTCGATTTGCATTAAGGACATGTCCGGTCTGCTGGCACCATATGCCGCTTATGATTTAGTCAAAGCGCTTAAAGCCAATATCAGCATTCCTATTCAATTGCACACCCACTATACCAGCGGCATGGCATCGATGACTTATCTCAAAGCCATTGAGGCCGGTGTTGATATTGTTGACTGTGCGCTGTCGCCCTTTGCGATGGGAACTTCCCAACCTGCCACCGAGGCTATCGTTGCCGCCCTGGAAGGCACTCAGCGGGATACGGGTATTAAAAAGGAACAATTATATCCGATTGCCGATCATTTCCGGACTGTTAAAAAGTCGCTTGCTCAGGACTTTAAATTAAATACTGCTATTGATATTGATACGAAAGTATTGTCATTCCAGATTCCCGGCGGTATGCTGTCAAATCTGCTGAATCAAATGAAGGAACAGGGGATGGCGGATAAATACCCCGAACTTCTTGAGGAAATGCCCAAGGTACGGGCTGAACTGGGTTATCCGCCGCTGGTTACGCCAACAAGTCAGATCACGGGTTCTATGGCCGCCTTCAACGTGATGCTGGGACGCTATAAGATTATTCCCCGTGAAATTAAGGATCTTGTCCGTGGTAAATACGGTCGTACGCCGGCCCCGATTGATCCTGAATTCAGAAAGATGATTATCGGTGATGAGCCGCTTATTACAAATCGTCCGGCAGATGACATAGCACCGCAAATGGACACATTACGTCAGGAACTGGCGGAAAAAGGTTATGCCAATGCATCGGCCGAAGATGTTTTGTCCTATGCGTTGTTCCCGGAAGTTGCCTTAGACTTTTTCAGTAAACACCGGTAAACAAAGAAATTACTGTCAGGGTGTTAGTAACGCTGAAAACAACAGCAAACAGCAGTACGGATGTACTGCTGTTTGTATTTTGTCGGTTAGCTTTATTTTTACCCCAATTTATGCTATAATAAACCTTTATATTATATTTAAGAAAGATGGGAAAACATATTGATTAGTACGAACAACCTGACTTTGCAATTTGGTAAGCGAATTTTATTTAAAGATGTCAATATAAAATTTACGCCAGGCAACTGCTATGGCTTGATTGGGGCCAATGGTACCGGTAAATCGACTTTTCTCAAGGTGCTGTCCGGCGAGATTGAAGCGACAGCCGGTGAGGTTGCGGTTACTCCGGGCGAACGGCTGGCCGTACTGAAACAAAATCACTATGAGTTTGATGAATTTGAAGTCCTGAAGACGGTAATTATGGGGCACGCCCGCCTCTATGAAATCATGGAAGCAAAGGACGCTCTCTATGCCAAACCAGATTTTTCAGATGAGGACGGAATGCGGGTCTCAGAGCTTGAGTGCGAGTTTGCCGAATTAAATGGTTGGGATGCAGAAACAGAGGCGGCCAAACTGCTGAATGGGCTAGGTATCAAAGAAGAACTGCATCAGCTCAAGATGGGGGATCTCAGCGGCAACGAAAAGGTAAGGGTATTGCTAGCGCAAGCATTGTTTGGCAGTCCGGATATTTTACTGCTGGATGAACCGACCAACCATTTGGACATTGATTCGATTAGCTGGCTGGAAGATTTTTTGGCTGACTTTCCCAATACGGTTATTGTGGTGTCCCATGACCGGCATTTTTTGAACCAGGTATGTACTCATATTGCCGATATTGACTTCCAGAACATTCAGCTTTATATAGGAAACTACGACTTCTGGCTGGAATCAAGCCAGCTTGCTTTGCAACTGGCCAAAGAGGCCAATAAAAAGAAAGAAGAAAAGATTAAGGACCTGCAGAACTTTATACAACGGTTTAGTGCCAATGCTTCTAAGTCAAAACAAGCCACATCCCGTAAAAAACTACTGGAAAAAATTACGCTTGATGATATTAAACCTTCTTCCCGGAAGTACCCTTATATCGCTTTTAAGCCTGATCGCGAGGCCGGTACTCAACTGCTGACTGTGGAAAACATCAGCAAGAAGCTTGAAGAGGAACAAGTGCTTGAGAATATTAGCTTTACAGTAACAAAAGGGGATAAGATTGCCTTTGTCGGCCCTGCCGGGCTGGCCAAATCGACTCTCTTTAAGATTTTGTCGGGAGAACTGGCAGCTGACAGCGGTTCTTTTAAATGGGGGGTAACAACAAGTCAGGCGTACTTTCCTAAAGATAATTCCCAATACTTCGACGGTGTCGAATTAAACCTGGTTGATTGGCTGCGCCAGTTTTCCCGTGATCAGGAAGAGTCATTTATTAGAGGCTTTTTGGGCAGAATGTTGTTTTCAGGAGAAGAAAGCTTAAAGGAAGCAAGGGTATTGTCAGGAGGCGAAAAAGTCCGCTGCATGCTGGCAAGGATGATGTTAAGCGGTGCGAATGTTCTCTTGCTTGATGAACCGACAAACCACCTGGATTTAGAGTCAATTACCTCACTTAATAATGGACTCATGAATTATGATGGCACATTATTGTTCGTTTCCCATGATCATCAGTTTATTCAAACAATTGCCAATCGTATTATCGAAATTACGCCGAATGGACTTCTTGACCGCCGCATGCCCTATGATGAGTATTTGGTGAATGCCGATGTGAAACAGCAATTAGCAACCTTGTATGGGCAATAAACAAATAACATAAAGCACACTTAAGTCTCAGGATATAATAAGCATATATGTTAGGAAGAGATTGCAATTCTGGCCCGCGCTGAAAAGATAATTCTTATCGCTGCGGTTTATGGAATTGGCAATCTCTTTTTTGTTACATATTTTTATAATAGATATTCCGCATTAAAGAAATTTGCAGGCACAGGCGGGTGATGTATTGACAACGCTCCACCACTGGCGTTTGACTTGTGCTTTTGCCAACACACCACCTACCTGCAAAACTTTAATACGTTGTATATAGATTCTTTTGGCGGCGACAATTCATGAGCAACAGGAAAAAGCGAGTGATAAATTTATTGGCTATAACCGATAATAGTCTTAAAATAACTTCAAATGCAGGAGAATGGATATGACTGAAAAGCCATTTGACAGTGTGAAAATTGAAGCCGTGCGGCGTTCTGATTTAGAACAACTGGAAGATTTATTTATTACAGCCTTTGCAAAAGAATATGATATTCAACAAATTAAACGCCGAATTCACCGCGCCCGTCAATTTTATTATCTTTTGTACCCGTTAAGCAGATTTTCTCTATGGGTAAGAAACCATTTCCATGTGTATGGGGTAAAAGTTGCCGGACAGTTAGCCGGGTTTGTCCAGATTTCCTATCCAAACTCCACACAACTGCATATTGATTATATCGCCTTTGCCGAGCAATACCGGGGGAAGGGATTGGGCAGCTGGGTTTTAACAAAGCTGCTGAATAATGTTAATCATCTTGATGTTATTCTTGAGGTTTTATCAGACAGTCCGGCGTATTATTTTTATAAACGGTTAGGCTTTAAGCAGATAACGGAAATACTGCATTATGGACTGTCGCTAACGGAAGCTTATCATGTATTGCCGGCGCCGCCCGATGGGTTGGCAGGGTTTCGAAAACTTGAAAAAAAAGACAGGGAACAACTTTATCTGTTGCATAAAAATTCAGTTCCTCACCATTTGCGGCAAATCATGGGGATAAACTATGGCGATTTTAATCGCGGTATGCTGATCAGGAAATTAGACTGGGCAAAAAACTACTTGATGCGTAAGCAAAAAATGGAGTATGTTGTGGAGCGCCAAGGAAAAATAGTTGCCTTATTGACAATCAACAGTTACCTGAAAGCAAACAATCATGTACTTACGTTAATGATTCACCGTGATTATGAATACCTCCGCGCCGCCCTCATCAGCAAAGCCGTCGGCCTGATTAGAAAAAAACATAGGCGCGGGATGATCAGTATGACCATATATAGTGATCATCCCGCCAAACAGGAAACTATGGAACACGTTGGTTTTCGGAAAGACTCGGCGTACAGTCTGATGATTCGTCCGTCGCCTGCAAGACATAAAGAGTCGATTAGGGGTATGCCGCGCCAAGCACGAGAGCGGCAATCCGTAATAAGGAAACATTAATAGGATATTTTAGGCCAGAGGAGTAGGTGTTTTGTAAAGAGTGTCAAATATATTAGTGGAGCGTCTACGTTGAAAGCGTAAAAAAATTCGCGGGAATTTTTTCGCAAGGCGAGGCGGAGGAGGTGCGCATATCGGGAATATGTAAACCGACGACAACGAAGCATTGCGGAAAAAGGCCCGCGAAGTAATTATGATTTCAGCGTAGACGCTCCACTAGGTATAATATCCAAAAACAGTTAAGGGGAGTTCGCCATGTTTAAAAATATGAGACGTACTGATCGACAGAGTACTAAGGAATTCGCTGTTAAATTATTGGAAACCGGCGAATATGGCATATTGTCAACCGCAGATCCGGAAGGCCTGCCTTATGGTGTTCCTGTAAGCTATGTGTATAAAGATGATTGCCTTTATTTTCATAGTGCTACAGAAGGCCATAAGTTAGACAATATAACCACTAACCACAAGGTTTCTTTTTGTGTTGTCGGCGCAAAAAAGTTACTGCCCGAAAAATTTACGACAAGCTATGAAAGTGTCATTGCTTTTGGACAGACCAAAGAGATAACAGGGCAGGAAAAAAAGGAAGCTTTGCTTGCGCTGGTCGCCAAGTACTCACCTGAGTTTATGGAAAAAGGGAAAGCCTATATTGAAAAAAGCGGTGACAACACAACGGTAATAAAAGTTGCGATAGAGCAAATAACCGGCAAGGTACGGCCGCAATAAGGAGCCAGCATTATGACAGAGAGTGACTTGAGACAGCAAATATGCCTTATCGGCCAGCGCATGTATGACAGCGGTTTCGTTGCAGCAAATGATGGGAATATCAGTGTTAAACTGGATGATAACGAAATACTGACTACCCCGACTGGGGTAAGTAAAGGTTTTATGACCCCGGAAATGCTGCTAAAGGTAAATAGTGAAGGAAGCGTGCTAACTGAAGCCGGTTCATGGCGGCCTTCCTCCGAACTTAAGATGCATCTGCGGGTCTACCAGGACCGTCCGGATGTTGGCGCTGTTGTTCATGCTCATCCCCCTTACGCCACTACTTTCGCAGTTGCCCATATTCCCCTTAATAAGCCGCTGATCGCTGAGGCTGTTGTCAATCTTGGGTGTGTGCCTGTAGCTGAATACGGAACTCCTTCCACTCAGGAAGTACCTGCTGCTGTGGCCCGTTATCTGGAACACTTTGATGCCGTATTATTAGCCAATCATGGCGCTTTAGCCTGGGGAGAAGATTTAGTTACCGCTTATCATAAACTGGAATCGGTAGAGTATTATGCTAAGCTGATGTTTTTATCAAAACAACTGGGTGAAGCACAGGAACTTTCGGAATCACAATTTGAAACCCTGTTGAAAATAAGGGAAAAGATGGGCTTGACCGGACGGCATCCCGGCAAGTGCCGGGATGTTGAGTGTGATTTTCCGTGTGCTAGAAAGACGCGCTCATAAAGAGTTCTCTCCTCTTATAAGATTAATCTTTTTACGATAAACAGGAGGAATTATTGTGCCAGAATCCTGCTTCGATCTTAGCAAGCTATTGCTTTACCGTAATTTATTACAGGATGATTTGATTACCCGGCTGCAGTCTCTTGAGAAAGCTGAAGATCAGTACGAACTTGCTTCCAGGCTTATCGTATGGGCGGAAAAAGCCGGCATAACGGGCAGTATTGCGGAAAACTATGTATTGTATCAAATCGGCTGTGACGAAAATGTCTATAGCAGTACCAACGAAAAAAATGGCGGTCAGCCGGGACACAGCCTGCTCAGGGCAGCCATTCATGATATCGCCATCTTGAAAACGCTATTAAATAGTGGACTTTCCCAGCGCTTTTGCGATGAACTTAAGCCCATGTTACTTGATTATCAGCCGGCTCGTGGGCCTAAAAGCAATAGCGCCGGTCGGTTTTATAATCTGGAGGTTTTAAGAGATTTGTTTTTTGATGTGACCCAAAAACATACACCGGAAGAGATCGCGTTAGCCCTTGGCCGGTATTACGATCACTATGGCTGCGGTAATTTAACTGGTTATGCAGCATTTACATGGGACGCAGGACGGCGGCAAATCAGTGGAATTGAACATTCCGACCCTGTGCAACTGCAGGATATTATCGGCTATGAATATCAGAAGGCTGAACTTGTGCGCAATACCGAAGCATTTATCCAGGGGAAACCTGCTAATAACGTACTTCTTGTCGGCGCCAGGGGAACGGGTAAATCGTCTTCCGTTAAAGCCATTGTCAATGCTTACTATGACCAAGGTCTAAGATTGATGGAAATCGCTAAAACTGACTTTAAGCATATTCCTGAAATTATGGCGGCATTGCGGGAGTATGGAAAGAAGTTTATTCTTTTTATGGATGATTTATCCTTCGAGGAATTTGAAGCAGAATATAAAATATTGAAATCTCTGATTGACGGCGGCATGGCGGTGTGCCCTGATAATGTTTTAATTTATGCTACATCCAACAGAAGAAATTTGATAAAAGAAACCTGGGAGGAGCGCAGCGGCAACGAATTGCATCGTCAGGATACACTGAATGAAAAGGTGTCGCTGGCCGACCGCTTTGGTATCACGCTATTTTATACGCTGCCCAACCAGGAGGAATATTTCCATATCATTGCAGACATCGCCCGTAAAAGCAATATATCCCTTAGCCCGGCTGAACTGAAGGAGGCGGCTTTGCGTTGGGAGATGTCTCACTCCGGCCGTTCGGGACGGAGTGCCAAGCAATTAGTTGATTACTTGGCAGGGAAAATGGCAAATTAAGTTTACTACTAGCAGGGAGTCTGAAATGAATATCCTTCCTATTAATGAAATATTGCCTGAACTTAAAAATGTACTTAATTCACAAAATGCCGTATTGGTTGCACCGCCAGGCTCCGGCAAGACAACGCGTATTCCGTTGGCTCTTATGGACGAGCCTTGGCTCAGGGGCCAGAAAATTATTATGCTGGAGCCACGGCGTTTGGCTGCCCGCGCTGCTGCCCGCTATATGGCGCAGCAACTGGGCGAACAAGTAGGAGAAAAGGTAGGCTACCGGGTCCGGTTTGATACCTGTATCAGTTCACAAACGCGAATTGAGGTAGTTACAGAGGGGATACTTACCCGTATGTTGCAAACAGACCAAGCTCTGAACGGAATAGGGCTGGTCATATTTGACGAGTTCCATGAGCGCAATATTCACGCGGATCTTGGCTTGGTTTTAGCTTTGGAAACACAGAGTTTTTTGCGGGAGGATCTGCGTTTGTTAGTGATGTCGGCTACCCTGTCTGCCGAGCCTGTGGCGGAACTTCTCGGCAATGCTCCGGTCATTGGCAGCAAAGGGCAAACATTTCCTGTTGAAACTCATTATCTTGAAAGACGTACGGCGGAAAATACGGAAACGATTGTAGTAGAGACCATTTTTCATGCACTTGCCAATCACGCTGGCGATATCTTAGTCTTTTTGCCTGGGGCCGGTGAAATCCGCCGTGTACAGGCCAGGCTCGTTGAAAAAGGCATCGCAGGCTTTGCGCACATTGCACCGCTTTATGCCGCTTTGCCGGCAAATGTGCAGGATGAGGCTATTTTGCCAAACGTAACCGGCGTACGTAAAGTGGTTTTGGCTACGTCGATTGCGGAGACCAGTCTTACTGTCGAAGGTATCAGAGTCGTAATTGACAGCGGGTTGATGCGGGTTCCGCATTACTTATTCCGTACCGGCCTAACTTCTCTGGAAACGGTCCGCGTGACTAAATCAGCCGCCGATCAGCGGCGAGGCCGGGCCGGCCGGTTAGGGCCGGGAATCTGCTACCGGCTTTGGACCAAGCAAGAACATTATTATCTTGAACCGGATACGGCACCGGAAATTCTATCCGCAGATTTGACTCCCCTGGCGCTGGAATTAGCAGCTTGGGGAATTGCCGATCCTAGCGAGGTGCATTGGCTTGACCAGCCGCCTGCCAGGACATTTTCGCAGGCAAGAGAATTGCTTGGCAAATTAGAGGCATTGGATAGTAACGGTCTGATTACCGGCCATGGACGGCAAATACTGCGGACAGGCCTGCAGCCGCGTTTGGCACATATGGTCCTCAGAGCGATGGAATTGGGATTGGGCGCGGTAGCCTGTGAACTTGCCGCTATTCTCAGTGAACGGGACTTTTTGCAGGCAGTGGATGTTGATTTGCGTCTTCGGCTGGCAGTGCTTCGCCAGCTTAACCCAAAAGATAATCAGGTTTGGCCGCCCGGTCAACAGCTTGATATTTCTTTGTGCCGGCGGATTTGCCGGGAAGCGGAGCGTCTTAAGCGAGAATTCGGCAATGTACCGGGTCAACCTAATGATATTGAATGGTGCGGCTGCCTGCTGGCGTTTGCCTATCCTGACAGAATTGGTCAACGGCGGAGTAACGGCAAATTTTTACTGGAAAATGGACGGGGTGCTGTCTTGGTGGGGGATCAGCCATTAGCGCGGGCAAACTATATTGTAGCTCCCAATCTTGACGGGCAGGGCAGTGAAAGCCGTATTTTTCTTGCAGTGCCAATCGAATTGGAACAATTGACAGACTACTTTAAACGGCAGATTTTTACTGAAGCCACAGTGTTTTGGGATGAGACAGCTCAATCGGTGCGCTCTAGGGTATATGAACGGTTGGGGGCGCTTATTATCAAAGAAAAACCTTGCTTGGCACCTGCGCCGGCGGCTGTTTTATCGGCGCTATTCAGCGGGATTGTACGGGAAGGATTGGCGATATTGCCTTGGTCGCGGGCGGCACGGCAATTACGTCAGCGTTTACTGTTTATGCATTACTGGGAACAAGGATGGCCTGATGTTACGGATGAAGTTCTCCTTGGCACACTGGATACCTGGCTGGGGCCTTTCGCCTATGGTCTGACAAGCCGGAATGAATTAGAACAGTTAAATCTTGTTACAATATTGGAGTCGATGCTTAGCTGGGAGCAACGACAGGAGCTTGAAAGATATGCGCCGACTCATTTTATCGTTCCAAGTGGACAACGGCTCCCTATCGATTACAGTAACCCGGATTGTCCGGTATTGGCAGTTAAACTGCAGGAAATGTTTGGCCTGCAAGCAACACCCTGCATAGCCCGGGGGAAGGTCCCGCTGACTCTGCACCTTTTATCGCCGGCGCGGCGACCAGTGCAGGTTACACAGGACTTAGCCAGTTTTTGGCGAACTACTTATTTTGAGGTAAAAAAAGACTTAATGGGCAGGTATCCCAAACATTACTGGCCTGAAGACCCCTTGGTTGCGATACCAACCAGCCGTGTTAGACCCCAAGGCTAGCCGATCTATATATTTCCAACACACCACCCGCCTGCAAAAATCTTTAGCACGTTGTGTATATCTGTATTTATATTTTTTTCTTTCTTTTATAGTTACCTGCGTAAAATGGCTAATCTATACGCAGAATAGTTGGAGCAGGGTGCTTGACATAAAGATAGCGGTATGATAGAATGAATTCTGTCGTAAGCGACAAGTGATGGTGGCTGTGGTGAAGCGGTTAACACGCCGGATTGTGGCTCCGGTATTCGAGGGTTCGAGACCCTCCAGTCACCCCATATTTTTTTGACACAGGGGCGTAGCCAAGTCGGTAAGGCAACGGACTTTGACTCCGTCATGCGTTGGTTCGAGTCCAGCCGCCCCTGCCACCGATTTTACAAGGTAGCTACTAGCGTAGCTTTGAATTGTCTCCTGTTGCGTCTATGCTCAATGGGAATAATCCTCAATATTGTAAAATGGTAGCATATAGTTTGTCTCCATTTAGACATCGACCTACTAGCTCAGTCGGTAGAGCACCTGACTTTTAATCAGGGTGTCCCGCGTTCGAGTCGCGGGTGGGTCACCAAAGAAGAAAAGCATGTTGCCGCTAGCCAATAGGTAATGCGGCAATATGTATGTTTCGCTCAAAGTGGCATTCCAATTGCAGTAGCCGGGTAGCAGGCTTTGAGAGTATCCGGTTAGCCGATGGCCAATATCTGTATACTATGCATATGACCCACTAGCTCAGTCGGTAGAGCACCTGACTTTTAATCAGGGTGTCCCGCGTTCGAGTCGCGGGTGGGTCACCAATATTTGTATGCTTCTCAAATTATGTTTGAGGGCTTTTTTTATGGAATTACAAGCCCAGAATCCCGCTGATTCAATAATAAGAACAAAGCTAGAAGAGTTGCAATGTCAATTCTTCTAGCTTTGTTTCTATATCACTCTATAAAACCATGAGGATGTCACTTGTTTGATTTTTTAATTATGATAATTTTTGCAGTAATTGATTTACAATGCCTTGCATTTTTTCTTTGGTATGGCTGGTAAGTGAGTCAATGCTTTTCCCGGTATCACCGGCAATGACTACACCAGGATCAATTGGCAAGTCTCCTAGAAAGGAAAGTTGGTAAGCGGCTGCTGTTTTTTTGCCGCCGCCGTTTTTGAATATGGCATGCAGATTGCCACAGGTAGGGCAGACAAAACCACTCATATTTTCAATAAGGCCAAGAATCGGCATGTGGACTAATTGACAGAATTGAATAGACTTACGCACATCCGCTAAGGCAATTTCTTGCGGCGTTGTTACAATGACAGCTTGGCAGCCGGTTACCGTTTGGGCTACGGTTAACGGTTCATCACCTGTTCCGGGCGGGCTGTCAATAATCAAAAAGTCAAGCGGGCCCCAGGCTACATCTGACAAAAATTGACGGATAATGCCGATCTTCACCGGACCTCGCCAAATAAGCGGAGCATCAGGCTGATCCAGTAAGCCTTGTATGGATACAACTTCTAGATGCTCATTGTATTGATACGGTAGAATCTGGTTGCCGTCGGTATTGAGTTTTAATCCGGTAAGACCTAGCAGTCCGGCAACGCTGGGACCATGCACATCTACATCGAGCAGACCGACTTTATAGCCCTGATTGCTTAAAAAAACCGCTAGGTTGGTTGCTACCGTACTTTTACCGACCCCACCCTTACCGCTCATGACTACGATTTTGTGTTTAACATTTTGCAAAAAATTATCGATTTTTTGACTTTGCACTTCTAATTCTTGATTGCTACTGTGGCAAGCCATTTGTTAAATCCATCTCCTTTGGTATATTGTAACAAGTAATATAGATAGTTTCTTCTCTACCACGCCGACGAACTCCTGCAGGACTGTATAGTGTAATCGGTAAGCTAATATAAGGTGGATGTGCTGAAGGTTAATTTGAATACGGCATGGAAAGTTTCAGCGGATGCAGGCAATCACAAAGGAAAATACTTATATCCTGATAGGGGTGCAGCGGAACGCAGCGTATACGGGCGGCTGCGTTCCGCTGAGGTCTCAATAGCTTGCTTTATCAGCAATTATCATAGAATAAAAAGTCAATATATTTTACTAAAACATAAACCACAAAAAATAACGCTAAGAATTCTTCGAAATAAGCTAAATATTTCAGTATTATACTTTCCATTCCAGTCGTAGTTAAGAATGTATTCAATGTCTTGATTGATATAGCACTAATAACAAGAGGAAAAGTAAATGCGGAATAGCTTGGGAAAAACTTATTTTTTATCATTTTAGGCATATGCCAAAGAACGACAAAAAGCATGGTTAAAGATAACAAAGCCAATAGCCAGACGACTATCATATTTTTTTCTTGAAATGAATTTAAATACCCAGTTAAACACAAACTGGCAGGTGCAGCAAAAATTGCGATGGTAGGTTGTATTGGATCGGGGATAGAATTTATTACAAATACTCTATAACTGATAACAGGTAATAAAAATAAATAGGTAATAAATCCGAACCAGAAAAATATTTGACCAATCCACATGGCATTAAATACGGGCGATACTACGCTAAAAATTGCAATGCCAACGTAAACTACAAAATAGCTAGGAAGTGCTTGTTGTATATTAAAGTTAAACAGATATTTGATAGTGTAATATATTATTAAAATGAAATGAATTAAAATGCCTAATCCGCAAACAACACAGGCAGCTAATGACCAAAATGGGTAAATATAGGTGGATAATACGACAACCGCCATAGGAAAAGTGGATGAAATGCCTGTAATGACAGGGCTTTTAAGGTCTTTTATAATTGCATCCGCATAGATAAATGTTTTGGATATCAGCATTAAAGCTAAAAATAAGAAAATAAGCCCTGATAAAATCCTAAATATATTTCCGTATGTAGATAACATATTACCTGTCGATATGATTCCTAAAAGCAGTCCTGATATAGGAATCGGTGTAGCTCGTATTGATTTTTTAAATAGTTGTACTATTCCTTGTTTAGGGCTGACTTCTGGTAATAACTGTTGCAATTTTAACCCCCCTTGTAAATGATAATATTTCCATATAAGGACTAATATCCCTTTTTGCTAGATAGGTATTTGATTTTTAGCAGGCCAAGAGCATCAATTAAGCTGTGTTTTTTTGTTTAGGAGAATAATAAATATTGCCAATGCAAGTAGTAAGAAGTCATGGCAATGAGTAACTAAGGGAGAGTGTGCTTCCACGGTTGGGCACAATAAAAGGTCATATTGCGGATATTAAAAATATGGTGAGGACAAGAGAGATGAAGATGTTCATTCCAGTTGAGGTTGTAATGGGCGCAATGAATAAACGAGGGTACATATTTTTGAGGTCTATGCGGAATCATGTTTAAATGAGGCGAACATCAATGAGTGCTACAGTACGCCGGCAAGTTGAAGACTAGCAAGAACAATGATTACCATGTTGCAAAAATAAGATTGGTAATTAATTTATTGAATTTTAGAAAGGACAATAGGCATGAAAAATAACATTCAACAATATCTATTCTGGATTTTATTAATTTTTTTAGCAATAGGTATCATTTACCCGGCGATTGGATTATTAGCAATCATATGTATGCTTGCACCAGTCATAATAGCTCCCTATAAAGGACGATATTGGTGTGGTAATCTTTGTCCGCGTGGCAGTTTCTATGATAATGTAATTGCCCCAATATCGCCCAAGAAACAAGTACCAGCGATTTTGCGGAGTAAGGGTTTTTGCGCATTTATGGTTGTGTTTATTATGGGCGTTTTTGGTATTCAGACGTATTATGCATGGGGTGATTTATCCGCTATGGGTGCGGTATTTGTGCGGATTATCCTTATTACAACAATTGTTGGTATTGTGCTTGGGATAATTTATCATCAACGTACATGGTGTTCTTTTTGCCCCATGGGTACTCTAGCAAGCTGGTTTAGTGCCAAACCCAAAACTATGCCGTTAAAGATTGAAAATTCCTGTGTAAATTGTAAACTTTGTTCAAAAGTATGTCCGCTACAGTTATCTCCCTATACTGCCAAGGGAAATTTAAATGGTTTTACGCACGCTGATTGTTTAAAATGTAGTCGGTGCGTAGAAAAATGCCCCAAAAAGGCATTGAGGTTCTAAATGGTTTAAGAGGTTGGTGTATCAATAAATTATTGAGTTAATTAAACCTGAAAAAGAGTAAAAAGGTCATTCCTTATACTTTTCCAATTGGCAAATTTGTTAACATGACTAAAATTCTCCTTTTTCGCAATGGTAAATGAATTATTATTTATTCAGTACTATTATAGTGATGGTAATACTCTATTTTGCTCTACAAGTAATAACAAAAGACGGCATAATATCATATCATCTATCGAACGACATGGAGCAAGTCCCGTTTCAGTTTCAAGTCGGTTTAGTCGGTAAAGTAGGGTATTACGATGGATGTGAAGAATTTGGGCGGAAGCATTTATATTTAAGTTACATTGTAGAAGTATTGTTAATGTATCGTAAATATCCTTGTTAGTAGTAACCAGCTGATTAAAGACTTCTTTCAGTTTGCTTAATGCCAGCAGCGTGGAGCCATTGAGTGCTTCGCAAAGAACATGCTGCATAAGTATATCGCGATCAGCTATTTGTAACATTGCGTGGTTTGTGTTGCAATGGCGTAGGCAAAACTGAGCTTGCTTGTAAGATATATGATATTGGGAGACAGAGTTAGCAATAGCACCTACTCCGCAAGACAGCGGACCTCCAATCGTCTTTTCTAGAGAGTGTACAATTTGTTCAACAGAGAAATCATTTTGATGTAATAAATCGTTATTTTTATAAGCCTTGAGGAGGATGAGTTGATCCCCTATTAAACAGGCTATGTCTTGTTCGGTTAGCAGATTATTCGCTTCAATACTAGAAAAAAGAAAATCTTCCACACGATCTATTACCAATTCGGATGATCCATATTCCAACGTCAATTTTTGTATTGCAGTGGATACGTCAATTAGTACAGCTGCACGGGGGTGTGCAAGATCTATTGCCAATGAATTGGCAATTCTTTTAAGTTTGGTTGATGGTCCAATAATGGGGGTGAGAACTGAAATCTCAATAAACTGTTCACGCAATCGGGTTTTGGTATGTATTTCTCTTTGTACGAGGTCTCGTTCCAAAATCAATTCCGTAATCATTTTAACAAGGAAGGCTATGTTTCGGACCTCATCAGGATGGCCGAACACGCCGACAACACCTACCGTTTGATTATCAAAAACAATTGGAAGGTTAACCCCTTGTAAGGCACCCGGATAAAGAAATAATTCGTTTGGGTATATTTCAATAGTTTTACCAGTTTCTATGACATCTTTGGCGCCTTTATGCAGTGTTTTATAACGGTGTGGATGGCCGGTAGCAATGATAATGCCGTCCCTATCCATAATATTTACATTCCGATGAACTAACTGCATAGTTGTGTCGACAATTTTTTGTGCTAATTTTTCAGGTATAATCATAGAATCACCTCAATTTGTATGTTTGCACAAAAAAGCCATGGTTTTTACATGATATTTCTCTTTTTCAGATAATTGAAACAGATACCTTAAAAGCCTATCATTATTATATAGGATAAGGTTTGGTTGGGAAAGAACTTTATTGAAAATAAAAAATGGGTTTGTATTCTTTTACAATCATACCGCAAAATTATAATAATGAGGAGGAATACTATGGGAACAACGGGTATGTTGATGCTTGTCTTAATTTTAGCTATTTCGTTAATAATTTTTCTTACGATTCGACTCAAGATTCATGCTTTTGTTGCACTGCTTACGGCTTGTTTGTTTATTGGATTTACAACAGGGATGCCCCTGGATAAGATGTTGAAATCTATTGAACTGGGCATGGGTGGCTTTTTGGGAATGCTGGCACCTATCCTGGCGCTTGGGGCTATTGTGGGTAAAATGATGGAAGTATCAGGCGGGGCAGAAAGATTGTCGCGCACGATGATCAAAGCCCTCGGCAAAAGAAATTCTCACTGGGCAATGATGATTGTCGGCTATATCTGTGGAATTCCAGTTTTCTTTCAGGTAGGAATTGTGTTGTTGATGCCATTATTGTTTTGTGTAGCTATTGAGGCGGGAATGTCGCTGGTAACAGTAGGAATTCCGATGATCATTGGCCTGCTGACTGTTCATTGTATTGTACCACCACATCCGGCTGCTATGGCAGTGGCTGTCGGGCTAAAAGCAGATGTTGGCAAAGTGATCCTCTATGGTTTGATTGTTGGCTTGCCGGCAGCAGCTTTGGCCGGTCCTATTTTCGGAAAACTGGTAGGCAATAAATTTAAGTTAAATCCACCGGAACATCTGTGTAAGGCGGAACCTACTCCTGAGGAAAACCTGCCGCCATTTGGCATTACCTTATTTACCATCTTATTTCCGCTATTGCTCATGATTTCAAAGACCATTTTGGAATTTGCTTTAGGGAAAGCGCATCCTTGTATGGCGTATGTAAATTTTATTGGAGATCCTGTAACCGCACTATTCCTGGCTGTGATTTTATCCTATTGGACCCTTGGCCTTAATCGGGGCATGGACATGGAAAGAATCCGGAAGTTCAGTGAAATCGCTATTGGTCCGATGGCAGCTATCTTGTTAATTATCGGAGCCAGCGGCGCGTTTAATAAAATTCTTATGGACAGTGGTATTGGCGCTGCCATCAAGTCACTTCTTATGGAATGGCATATTAATCCGCTTGTGCTTGCATGGTGTGTTGCAGCTATCATGCGTTTTGCCGTAGGTGGCGCGACTATCGCAATGATAACCGCAGTTGGGCTGGTTGTACCCTTATTGCCTCTATATCCGGGACTTGATCCGGCACTTGTTGCTGTTGCGATTGGTACAGGCTCTATTGGTTTTTCTCATGTGAATGATCCGGGCTTTTGGTTTGTTAAAGAGTATTTCGGCATGCCGATGGGCGATTTGTTTAAAACGTATACACTGTCATCAACCATCGCTTCTGTTGCTGGGCTTATCACTCTTTTAATTTTCAGTCAGTTTATTAGCTAAATTCATTTGTGCAGGAGGCGATTTTTATGAAAGTAACGGTAGTTGTCGATAATTCAATCCCAATTAGTGCAAAAAAGCCATTTCTGGGCGAACACGGTTTGTCACTTTTATTGGAAACAGATTCATATAAACTTCTGCTTGATGCCGGACAGTCAGACGCTGTTGTCCATAACTTAAGTCTGCTCGGTGTTCATCCGCTACAATTGGATGCTATGGCGATTAGTCACGGTCATTACGATCATACCGGAGGTATACCTTATATTCTCAGGCATCGCCGTAAGGCTATACCCATCTATGCACACAGCTTGATTTTTAGCAGACGTTTTTCGGTTTTAGGTGGGGGACGGGAATATATTGGTATTCCATTCGATAAAGAGGAAAGTATCTGTCTGGGGGCTAACTGGAATTTAACGAATGATCCGCTGGAAATAGCACCAAACCTTTGGTTTAGTGGTGGCATGCCCCGAAAAACTAGCTTTGAGACAGGTGACACCAATCTGGTTGTTTGTGCTGAAGATGGCTGTGACTGCCAGGATAATATGCTTGATGACACATCTCTTTATTACGTTAGCGACAAAGGATTAGTGGTTATCGGCGGATGCAGTCATTCAGGATTAGTCAATACTGTGCGGAGAGGTTTTGAAATAACCGGACAAACCCGGCTGGCGGGCTGGATAGGTGGAACTCATTTGGGCCCTGTCACAGATGCTCAACAACAGCTTACGCTCGCTACTTTAGAACAATACTCGCCAGATTTTATTGCAGCAAACCATTGTACTGGTTTTGCTATGATGGCTGAATTGAGGCAACTTTTTGGTAAGAAATTCATACCTGCTTTTGTTGGTACTATGATTGAGTTTTAAGGTGAAATAACAAATATTCAAAAAGACAATGCTAAATAGAACATGCATTGTCTTTTTGAATATAAAGTAGGCATTATATTCTGCTAAGTTAATTTTAGGAGGTTCAGAATGAATTTGAATTGGCCGCATCAGGTACCAAAAGAACTGGCTGAGCGTGTTGTTCAATTAATTTTTGATGTAACCGGTAATAATGTTAACTTTATGGGGGAAAACGGAGAAATAATCGCGACAAAACAACCGGAGAGATTAGGAACGATTCATGCCGGTGCCCAAAAGATAATGGCTGGTGAAGTGGATGAAATTGCTATTACTGTTGATGAAGCGAAGAACATGCAGGGAGTAAAAGCGGGTTATAATGGCGTAATCCAATATCATAAGAAACGTATCGGCTGTATTGGAATATCTGGAGATCCGGAACAGGTTCGACCTTTACAAAAAATGGCAGCTATCATAGTGACAGAAGAAATAAAGAAAATACAGGCCTACCGGGAAAGGGAAGCCCTTATAAAAAGTGCGGCTTTGGATATAGAGGGTATCCTCGTTGCTATTCAGGATATGGCTACTGCTTCGGGGAGCATTGCTGTCAGATATCAGCAAATGGAGGAACAACTGAGCAAAACTAAGGAAAAACTAAAGGAATTAAATAATATTCTTGATTTCATTCAGACTATTTCGGGAGAAACCAATTTGCTAGGTTTAAATGCAGCTATTGAAGCAGCCAGAGTTGGCGATAATGGACGAGGGTTTGCCG